>NZ_JBIBKK010000021.1:0-164782 GCF_042959105.1 Streptomyces sp. NPDC007917 | reverse complement strand
GCGGGGCGGGGAGGCCGCTCGCGCCCCACCCCCCGCGCTTTCGTTTTTTTTTTGTGTGTGGGGGGGGGGGGGTGGGGGGGGGGGGGGGGGGGCGCGCCCCCCCCCCCCCCCCCCCCCACGGCTCTGTCCGCGACCCCACGACCTTGACAGCGTCGAATTATCTGACGGATAGTCAGAAAGCTTTCGGCCCGGATGTGCGACGCCGTCGAGCGAAGGGGAGACCGCTGCCCATGCACCTCGCCCCCACCCCCCGCCACCGGCGGCTGCGCGAGGAACTCCGCGGCTACTTCCGCGATCTGATCAGCCCCGAGACGCGTGCCGCGCTGCAGGATGACCCGGCCCGGCAGCGGCAACTGCTGCGGCGCATCGGCGCCGACGGTCTGCTGGGGCTCGGCTGGCCCGTCGAGTACGGCGGCCGCGGGCGCGGTCCCGACGAGCAGTTCGTCTTCTTCGACGAGGCGTACCGGGCGGGCGCGCCGGTCTCCATGGTCACGCTCAACACCGTCGGTCCGACCCTGATGAAGTACGGCACGGAGGAGCAGAAGCAAGCCTTTCTGCCACGCATCCTCAGCGGCGAAGTCGTCTTCGCCATCGGCTACTCGGAGCCGGAGGCCGGCACGGACCTCGCCTCCCTGCGCACCAGAGCCGTGCGGGACGGCGATGACTGGCTGATCAACGGCGCCAAGACCTTCACCAGCAACGCGCACAACGCGGACTGGATCTGGCTGGCCTGCCGCACCGACCCGGCGGCCCGCAAGCACGAAGGCATCTCCATCATCCTGGTGCCGACTGACACCCCCGGTTTCTCCTGGACACCGATCGAGACGGTGGCGGGGCTGACCACCACGGCGACGTACTACGACTCGGTCCGCGTCCCGGCGGACCATCTCGTCGGCGAGGAGAACGGCGGCTGGGGGCTGATCACCAACCAGCTCAACCACGAGCGGGTCGCGCTCGCCGCCATCGGTATGCAGGCCGAGGACTTCTACGAGGCGGCGCTCGCCCACGCCCGCACGCCGGATCCGCAGACCGGTGTGCGCCCCGCTGACCGGCCCTGGGTGCGGTCCCGGCTCGCGGAGGCGCATGCCCGGCTGGCGGCCACCCGGCTGCTCAACTGGCGGCTGGTGGGGGACGTGGGGGCGGGGACGCTGAGCCCGGGCGATGCGAGCGGGGTCAAGTTCGCGGGAACCGAAAGCGCCGTCGAGGTGTACAGGATGTGTCAGGAGATTGTGGGGGAAGCGGGGCTGATCCGGGCGGGATCGCCGGGCGCGTTCGGCGACGGCGAGCTCGAGCGGATGAACCGGGCCGCGCAGATCAACACCTTCGGGGGCGGTGCGAGTGAGGTACAGCGGGAAATCGTGGCCACGATGCGGCTCGGCATGCGGCGGGGGCAGCGATGACCGGTGAGTGGACGACCGGTGAGCGGACGGCAGATGCGCGGACGGCCGGCGAGCGGGTGGCTGGTGGTGGCTCCGTCACCGATGACTTCCACGGGCGGCTGCGGGCGTACGAGGGCCGGGCGGCCGCGGCCGGGGGCGAGGGCAAGGACCCGGTCAACGAGCCGATGATCAGGCACTGGTGTGAGGCGATGGGCGACACCAATCCCGCCTATCCGGCCATCGCACCGCCGACGATGCTGCAGGTGTGGACGATGGGAGGGCTGTCCGGCCATGCGGGCGGCTCGGCCAGGTCCGAGGCGTACGACGAGCTGCTGGCCCTCCTCGACGGGGCGGGCTGCACCTCGGTTGTCGCCACGGACTGCGAGCAGGAGTATCTGCGCCCTTTACGGCCGGGCGACCGAATCACCTTCGACGCGGTGATCGAGTCGGTCTCGCCGCGCAAGACCACCAAACTGGGCTCAGGCCACTTCGTCACGACGCGAATGGACATCCGGGCGGGCGGCGAGCTGGTCGGCAGACATCGCTTCCGCATTCTCAAGTACGCCCCGGCGCGGCGGACATCGGAGGGAAGCGAGCGGGCCGCGGAGGGGAAGGCGCGGCGGCCACGTCCCGTGATCAACCGTGACAACGCGGGCTTCTGGGCGGGGGTCGCCGAGCACAGACTGCTCATCCAGCGCTGCGCCGACTGCGGGACGCTCCGCTTCCCCTGGCTCCCCGGGTGCGGTGCGTGCGGCTGCCAGGAGTGGGAGACGGTCGAGGCATCGGGCGCCGGGACGGTGTTCAGCTATGTCGTCATGCACCACCCGCCGTTCCCGGCCTTCGACCCTCCGTACGCCGTAGGCCTGATCGAGCTCGCGGAAGGGGTGCGGATGATCAGCAACATCACGGGGGTGCCGTACGACAAGGTCCGCATCGGCATGCCCGTGGAGCTGGAATTCCTCCGGGTGGACGGCGACGTGGAGCTTCCCGTCTTCCGAGGGGCGGTGGCCTGATGGACTTCGTGCCCACCGCGGAGCAGCGAGCCGCGAGGGAGCTGGCGGCGGAGATCTTCGGCGATCTGTCCACCCACGAGCGGCTGTCCGCCCTCGGCACCGGCACGGACGCCGAGCTGTGGAAGGCGCTGTGCGCCGCGGGGCTTCCGGCCGCTGTGGAGGAGATCGGTCTGGTCGGGCTCGTTCTGCTGCTGGAGGAGCAGGGCAGGACCACCGCCCAGGTGCCGCTCGCGGTGACCTGTGCGTACGGAGTGCTGCCGGTGGCCGTCCACGGCACGGCGGAGCAGCGAGACCGGCTGCTGCCCGCCCTGCGGGAGGGCAGCGCTGTCGCGACGGGCGCCTTCGGCTCGGGGCTGGCCACCGCTGGTCGGACGGCGCACGGATGGCGGCTGAGCGGCACCTTCCCGGTCGTGCCCTGGCTCCGGGCGGCGACCCATGTCCTGGTGCCGGCCCACGTCGAGGGTTCAGGGGCGGAGCCGCGCTGCTTCCTGGTCGAGGTCCACACCGCCGGGACGGTAGCCGCTGCGACTGGGACAGACGTGTCCCGAGCTACTGGGACCGAGGGCAGTCGGACCGAGGCCGCCCGGACCGAGGCCGCCCGGACCGAGGACTTCGGGACCGCTGCGGGCGGGGACAAAGCCGCACTCGTCGATGCCGTGGAGACCACCGCGCCGTGGGCGGCGGGTCGGCTGACCCTGGACGGCGTGGCCGCCGAGCCGCTCGGCGGCGAGGGGACCCATGCCGATGTGCTCGGCCGGGCCCGCACCGCGTTCGCCGGGCTGCAGGCCGGGGTCTGCCGGGGCTCGCTCGACCGGGTGGTCCACCACACCTCGGTCCGCGAGCAGTTCGGCCGCCCGCTCTCCACCCATCAGGGCGTGCTGATGCGCGCGGCGGACGCGCATATGGACACCGAGGCCATCCGGGTCACCGCGTACGAGGCGGCGTGGCGCTACGACCAGGCCCTGCCCGCCGCCACCCATGCGCTCACCACGGCATGGTGGGCCTGTGAGGCGGGCAAGCGGGTGGTGCACTCCGGCCAGCATCTGCACGGAGGCATCGGCGCCGATGTGGAGCACCCGGTCCACCGGCACTTTCTGTGGGGCCGGCAGCTGGACGCGTATCTCGGACCGGCGCCCGGGCTCCTGGCCGAGCTGGGCGATGAGCTGACGGAGGTGGCCGGATGACGGTCCGGGCCGGCGACGAGCTGCCGCCGCTGCGTGTTCCGATCACCCGGACCCTCATCGTCTCCGGCGCGATCGCCTCCCGCGATTACCAGGACGTCCACCACGACGCCGAGGCGGCCAAGGAGAAGGGCTCCCCGGACATCTTCATGAACATCCTGACCACCAATGGCCTGGTCGGCCGGTACATCACGGACCACTTCGGGCCGCGCGCCAGGCTCCAGAAGGTCGCGATCCGGCTCGGCGCTCCCAACTACCCCGGCGACGAAATGGTGCTGACCGGGCAGGTCACGGCGGTCACGGACGGCACCGCGGAGGTCTCGGTGACCGGGCGCAACGCCATCGGAAACCATGTGATGGGCAAGGTCACCGTGCGGCTGTCACCGGATTTCCCACAGGGGGAGACGGGCTTCCGACAGAGCGAGGCGAACTCTCCACAGAGCGAGGCGGACTCTCCACAGAGCGAGGCGGGCTCCCCGCAGAGCGAGACGGACTCCCCGCGGGGGGCGCGGGGGGAGGCCCGATGAGCGTCCGCAGGGCCGACACGCTCGGCGGCCGGGCGGCCGTCGTGGGGATCGGGGCCACCGAGTTCTCCAAGGACTCCGGCCGCAGCGAGCTGAAACTGGCCGTCGAGGCCGTGCGGGCCGCTCTGGACGACGCCGGGCTCACCCCCGCCGACGTCGACGGGCTGGTCACCTTCACCATGGACACCAGCCCCGAGATCACCGTGGCGCAGGCCTGCGGCATCGGCGAGCTCTCGTTCTTCTCCCGCGTCCATTACGGCGGGGGAGCCGCCTGCGCCACCGTCCAGCAGGCCGCGCTCGCCGTGGCCACGGGCGTCGCCGATGTCGTGGTCTGCTACCGCGCGTTCAATGAGCGCTCCGGCCGCCGCTTCGGGTCCGGGGTGCAGCACCGCGAGCCGTCCGCCGAAGGCACCGCGCTCGGCTGGTCCCTGCCCTTCGGCCTGCTGACCCCCGCTTCCTGGGTCGCCATGGCGGCGCAGCGCTATCTGCACAGCTTCGGCCTGGCCCCGGAGGTCTTCGGCCATGTGGCCGTCATGGACCGCCGTCACGCCGCCACCAACCCGGCCGCGTACTTCTACGGCAAGCCGATCACCCTCGCGGACCACGCCGCCTCCCGCTGGATCGTCGAGCCGCTGCGGCTGCTGGACTGCTGCCAGGAGACCGACGGCGGCCAGGCCCTCGTGGTCACCAGCGTCGAGCGGGCGCGCGATCTGCCGCGTCCGCCCGCCGTGATCACCGCCGCGGCGCAGGGCGCGGGCCGTGGGCAGGAGCAGATGACGAGTTTCTACCGGGACGATCTGACCGGCCTGCCCGAGATGGGGGTGGTCGCGCGCCAGTTGTGGCGCGGCAGCGGGCTGACCCCCGACGAGATCGACGTGGGCATCCTCTACGACCACTTCACCTCGTTCGTGCTGATGCAGCTGGAGGAGTTCGGCTTCTGCGGGCGAGGTGAGGCCCCCGGCTTCGTCGCCGACGGCGCGCTGCCGCTCAACACCCATGGCGGCCAGCTCGGGGAGGCGTATCTGCACGGGATGAACGGGATAGCCGAAGCGGTCCGCCAGATACGCGGCACCTCCGTGAACCAGGTCCCGGGCGCGGCCCGCGTCCTGGTCACGGCGGGCACCGGGGTACCGACATCCGGGCTGCTCATCGGGGCAGACGGCTGAACCGTGCGCGTGTCTGCGGGCCCGGTCCCCCACCGGCACTTTCACTCCTCATATGGACCGAAGAAAGAAGATCAGATGGAAGATCGTCGGATGTTCGATCGGCCTGTCCGCGACGCTGGCCACGCTGATCGTCGGCGCCCCTTCCGCCTCCTCCTCCTCGGCTGCCCCCGCCGCCTCTCCGGCGGCCGCCCTCCCCGACCCCCGGCCGCTGGGCGCCAAGGTCTTCCAGGGCTGGGCCTTCGACACCTGTCACACCCCCTCGCTCGCGACCCTGCGCGCCTGGAGCGGTTCCAAGTACCGGGCGGTCGGCGTCTACTACGGCGGCCGTGGCCGGGCCTGCCCGAGCCAGCCGAACCTCACGGTCTCCTGGATGCGGGGGACCCGGGACATCGGCTGGCGGGTGCTGCCCATCTACGTCGGCTCCCAGTCCCCCTGTGTCCGCAACACGAACAAGAAGCACGTCACCATCGGCGGCAGTCCCACCTCGCAGGGGCGCAAGGAAGGCAAGGACGCGGTCCAGCGCGCCAAGGCGCTGGCCATCAAGAAGCGCAGCGCGCTCTACCTCGACATGGAGGCGTACGACCAGACGCGCACCAGCTGTGCCAAGACCACTCTCTCCTTCATCCGGGGCTGGTGCCGCGAAGTGCGTTCGCGCGGCTATTTCCCGGGCTTCTACAGCAGCGCCGAGTCGGGCGTGCTGCATCTGGAGAAGGCCCGCGAGGCCGGCAAACACCACCTCCCCTCCGTGATGTGGTTCGCGCGGTGGAGCGGGAAGGCGTCGCTCTCCGGTGAACCGGTCCTGCC
The DNA here is from genome assembly GCF_042959105.1 of Streptomyces sp. NPDC007917. NCBI lineage: Bacteria > Bacillati > Actinomycetota > Actinomycetes > Kitasatosporales > Streptomycetaceae > Streptomyces > Streptomyces sp. NPDC007917. Next base: position 158,715 of record NZ_JBIBKK010000021.1, on the reverse strand, counting down.
CAAGAGCGCCTGGCATCCGCACCGCCGTATCCACCAGTACGTGGGCAACGTCACCGAGAAGCACGGCGGCCGGACCCTGAACATCGACCGCAACAAGGTCGACGCACCCGTGGCGATCATCGACTGACTCCCCTGCCGCACCACCCCTGGGGCACAACCCTGATGTCCTCTCCACCGCCCCTCCCCCCGCAGGAGGTGGTGCCGGCCCTACCCCTACAACCTGAGGCTGAGGCGGCTTCGGCACTTACGGCCGATCCCCGGCCCGCGGCCCGCTCCTAGCGTGGGAGGTATGACCACGAGTGTGTGCAACGGCGCGTCCACCGCCGCGTTCCCGTGCTTCGCGTCGTATGTGCGGGCGCGGGGGCCGGTGTTGCTGCGCACCGCCCGCGCGCTGAGCGCGAACGCCTGGGACGCGGAGGACCTGCTGCAGACCGCGCTGGCCAAGACGTATCTGGCGTGGGAGCGGATAGAGGACCACAAGGCGCTGGACGGCTATGTCCGCCGCGCGCTGGTGAACACGCGGACCTCGCAGTGGCGCAAGCGCAAGGTCGACGAGTTCGTGTGCGAGGAGCTGCCCGAGCCGGATCCGGTCCCCGCTCCGGACCCCGCCGAACAGCAGGCGTTGCGGGACGCGATGTGGCGCGCGGTACTGCGGCTGCCGGACCGGCAGCGGGCCATGGTCGTCCTCAGGTATTACGAGGACCTGAGCGAGGCTCAGACGGCCGAGGTACTGGGCGTGTCCGTGGGCACGGTCAAGAGCGCCGTCTCGCGCGCCCTGGGCAAACTGCGCGAGGACCCCGCTCTCACCCGGGCGGCCTGAGCCACCTGAGCCAGGGGAGCGGGTCCGGTGTGGTGACCACCGAGTAGTGACATACCGCCCGGTCGGCTGCACAATCGGCGGACACCTTGACCCGCGCGTGACCGCCCTGGAGGCCCCGGTGCTCAGCACGATGCAGGACGTACCGCTGACCGTGACCCGCATTCTCGTCCATGGGGCGCTCGCGCACGGCAAGGCTCAGGTCATCACCTGGACCGGGGACGGCGAGCCGCAGCGCCGTACCTTCCACGAGGTGGGCCTGCGGTCCATCCAGCTCGCGAACGCCCTGCACGACGAGCTCGGAGTCGAAGAAGGCCGGGTCGTGGGCTCGCTCATGTGGAACAACGCTGAGCACCTGGAGGCGTATCTGGCGGTGCCCTCGATGGGCGCCGTGCTGCACACCCTCAATCTGCGCCTGCCCGCCGCCCAGCTTGCCTGGGTCGTCAATCACGCCGCCGACCGCGTGATCATCGTCAATGGCTCGCTGCTGCCGCTGCTCGCCCCGCTTCTGCCGAGGCTCGAGTCCGTCGAGCATGTGGTCGTCGCCGGGCCGGGAGACCGCTCCGTACTGGACGGCTGCCGAGCCACCGTCCACGACTACGAGGAGCTGATCGAGGGCCGTCCCGTGCGCTACCCCTGGCCCGTCATTGACGAGCGCCAGGCCGCGGCGCTGTGCTACACCTCCGGCACGACCGGTGACCCCAAGGGCGTGGCCTACAGCCACCGTTCGATCTATCTGCACTCGATGCAGATCAACAGCGTCGAGGGCTTCGGCATGTCCGGGAAGGAGATGGTGTTGCCCGTGGTGCCGATGTTCCACGCGAACGCGTGGGGCACCACGCACTCCGCCTTCATGACGGGCGCCTCGATCCTGATGCCCGACCGCTTTTTGCAGCCCGGGCCGCTCGCCGACATGATCGAGGCGGTCCGGCCCACCGTCAGCGCCGCCGTCCCGACCATCTGGCAGGGGCTGCTGGCCGAACTCGACGCCAGGCCGCGAGACGTGTCCAGTCTGCGCCAGGTCTACATCGGCGGGGCGGCCTGCCCGCCGTCCTTGATGAGGGCGTTCGAGGAGCGGCACGGCATCCAGGTCGTCCACGCGTGGGGGATGACGGAGCTCTCGCCGCTGGGGTCCGTGGCCCATCCGCCCGCCGGTCTCACGGCGGAGGAGGAGTGGCAATACCGGGAGTCCCAGGGCCGGTTCCCGGCCTCCGTGGAGTACCGGCTGACCTCGGCCGACGGCGAGCTCGTGCCCTGGGACGGCACGTCGGTGGGCGAGCTGGAGGTGCGCGGCCCGTGGATCGCGGGCGCGTACTTCGGCGGAGCCGACGGCGAGCCCTTCCGCCCGGAGGACAAGTTCACGCCGGACGGCTGGCTGAAGACGGGCGATGTCGGCGCCGTCACGGCGGACGGCTTCCTGACACTGACGGACCGGGCCAAGGACGTCATCAAGTCGGGCGGTGAGTGGATTTCGTCGGTGGAGCTGGAGAACCACCTGATGGCCCATCCCGACGTCGCCGAGGCGGCGGTGGTGGCGGTACCGGACGAGAAGTGGGGGGAGCGCCCCCTGGCGACGGTGGTGCTCAAGGACGGCTCCGGCGTCGACTACCAGGCGCTCCGGGCGTTTCTCGCGGAGCGGGTCGCGCACTGGCAGCTGCCGGAGCGCTGGGCACTGATCGAGGAGGTGCCGAAGACGAGCGTCGGGAAGTTCGACAAGAAGGTCATCCGCAGGCGGTACGCGGACGGCGAGCTGGAAGTGACGCAGCTGCTCTGACCTGTGCCGATCCGTCTCACGCCGACCTGTGAAGGTGAGGCGGACCGGTCGGACGGCCGACCGGGGGCGCGTGCGGTCAGCCGCGCCCCCTCGGAAGCCCCGATGCGTCCGAAAGCGGTCAGTGCGTACGGGCGGCGGCACGGCCGGGGCGCCCGGCGGCGCCCAGCCAGCCCAGGGCCAGCCAGCAGGCGGCGACGGCGCACACCCCGCTCCAGCCCCAGTGCCCGAACGCCGGCGCGGCGAGCGCGGAGGCGGCTGCTCCGCCGATGAACGCCGCGACGATGTAGGCGGTGTTGGCCGTGGCCGGTGAGGCGGTCGCGGTCAGGGCCCGGGTCTGGTTGGCCACCTGCCCCGCCATCAGCCCCGCGTGCAGCAGCACCGCCGCCGCGCACAGCGCCCAGATCCACGAGCCGCCGAGCCAGAACAGCGGTACGGAGACGGCGGCGAGCACGTAGGCGAAGCCGACCACCCGGGCCACCCCGAACTGGTCCACCAGCCCGCCGGCCAGCGGCCCCACGGCGCTCGCGGTCAGCCCGAAGAGGCCGAACAGCCCGGCCGTGCCCGTGGACATCCCGTAACCGGGCCCGGTGAGCAGCAGGGCCAGCGCCGTCCACAGGGCGCTCCACGCCCCGTACATCCCGGCCTGGCGCAGGCATGCGCTCCGCAGCTCGGAGGAGGCGGCGAGCACCCGTGGCACCCGGGCGATGCCCTTGAGGGCCGCCAGCGGGTCGGTCTTCGTCCGCGGGCGGGTCTCGGCGGGCAGCAGTACGGCGGTCGCCAGACCGATGAGCGCGGTCAGGCCCGCCGCGCCGAGGAAGACCGCGCGCCAGCCGTACGCCTGTCCGGCGAGCCCGCCCAGCACCCGGGCCGCGACCACTCCGGCGAACAGCCCCGCGACGACGACGCCGAGGTGACGGCCGCGCCGCGCGGCGGGGGCCCGTTCGGCGACGAGCGGCACCAGCAGCTGCGGTACGACGGTGGCGGCGCTGGCCGCGAACACGGCGGCCCCGAGCGCGGGCAGCCCCGGCGCCAGCCCCGCGACGACCAGGGCCGCGCCCGCCGCGGCGGACAGCGCGCCGACCAGGCGGCGGCGGTCGGCGGTGTCGCCGAGGGGCGCGAAGAGCAGCAGCCCGGCCGCGTAGCCGAGCTGGGCGACGGAGGCGATCCACCCGGCGGCCGACGGGGTGACGCCGAGGTCGCGGGCGATCAGGTCGAGAAGCGGGGCGGCGAGGTAGATGTTGGCGGCCGTCACCGCGGTGCACAGGGCGACGATCGCGAGGAACACGCCGGTGGGCGGGCCGTCGCGCCGGGCGGGGGCGCGGACCCCGGTCTGTGTATGGGCCCCGGCGTCGGTGGGGGCCCCGGCGTCGGTGGGGCGACTGGTGGTGGTCGATGTGGCCGTATTCGTGCCCGTCATCGTTGATATACCTCCGCGCCGGCTCGCTCGCCGGCGCCGCGCGTAGCAACTAACTGGTTGGTTGTGAGTCTGCGGCCCAGCGGAGGCCTTGTCAACCAGATAGTTGGTTACCCTGGCTCCATGGCACCGACAAGGGACGCGGAGGCGACCAAGGCCCGGATCTTCGCGGCGGCCACCGCGGAGTTCGCAGCCCACGGCATCGCGGGCGCCCGCATCGACCGCATCGCCCGCGAGGCGAAGGCCAACAAGCAGCTCATCTACGCCTACTTCGGCGACAAGGCCGAGCTGTTCAGGAAAGTGGTCCAACACACCATGCTGAACCTCGCGGCCGCGGTCCCGCCCGACCCCGAGGACCCGGACGGCTATCTGGACCGGCTGATGGCCTACCACGCCGCGCACCCCGAGCTGCTGCGGCTGATGCTCTGGGAGGGTCTGGAGTACGGGAGCGGCGGCTTCGAGGTCCAGCGCGAGGAGGAGCGCCGGGCGTATTACGCCGGGAAGTCAGCCGCCTTCGCGGCCGCGCAGGAGAGGGGCGCGATCGACAGGTACCTCCCACCGCAGCACCTGGTGTTCATCATCAGCGCGCTGGCGGGCTGGCCCTATGCCGTGTCGCAGTTCCGAAACCTGCTGGTCGGCGAGACGGAGGAGGACGCCGCACAGCTGCGCGAATCGCTCCGTGCCGCCGTGCGGCGCCTCACCGGTACGGACGGGGCATCCGGTAGGGACGGGGCATAGCGCCGCCCACCAACCAGGCCAGAGCCCGGACTCAGTTGTTGCCGATCTTGGCCAGCAGATCCACGATCCGCCCCTGCACCTCCGCGCTCGTCGAGCGCTCGGCGAGGAACAGCACGGTCTCGCCCGAGCTCAGCCGCGACAGGTTGGCCGGATCGATGTCGGCGGAGGTGTAGACGACCAGCGGGGTGCGGTTGAGCAGCCCGTTCCCGCGCAGCCAGTCCACGATCCCGGCCCGGCGGCGGCGCACCTGCATCAGGTCCATCACCACCAGATTCGGCCGCATCTGCGCGGCGAGCGCCACCGCGTCCGCGTCCGTCGCCGCCCTCGCGACCTGCATGCCCCGCCGCTCCAGCGTCGCCGTCAGCGCCTCGGAGATCGGCTGGTGCTCCTCGATCAGCAGGACCCGCGGCGGGTGCTGCTCGCTGTCGCGCGGGGCGAGCGCCTTGAACAGGACGGCCGGATCGGCGCCGTACGCCGCCTCGCGCGACGCCTGGCCGAGCCCCGCCGTCACCAGCACCGGCACCTCGGCGGCGACCGCCGCGGTACGCAGCGACTGCAGCGCCGTACGGGTGATCGGCCCGGTCAGCGGGTCGACGAACAGCGCGGCCGGGTACGCCGCGATCTGCGCGTCCACCTCCTCGCGCGAGTGCACGATCACGGGGCGGTAGCCGCGGTCGCTGAGCGCCTGCTGCGTGGACATGTCCGGCGCCGGCCATACGAGCAGGCGGCGCGGGTTGTCCAAGGGCTCGGGCGGCAGCTCGTCGTCGGGCGGCGGGGTGCGGTCGTCGACGATCTCGACAGCGCCGTTCGGTCCGTCCAGCGGCTCCGGGCCCTCGGCGCCCTCGTCGGGGGCGCCGATCGCGAAGGCGCGGCCCGCGGTCTGGGGTGAGCCGGGGCGGTGCGGATGCGACCCCCCATGCGCCGGGCCGGGCGCCTGGCCGGGGCCGGGCTGGGGGCGCGGCTGGCCGCCGGGGGCTCCGGGGTGCGGCTGGGCTCCGGGGTGGGGCGGCTGCGCGCGGCCGGCCGGTTCCAGTTCGGCCGAGGCGGCCTGGGCCGCCGGGTCGGGCCGGGCCGCCAGCTTGCGCCGCCTGCCCGAGGCCCCGGCCGTGGCCGTGCCGCCGGACGGCGTCTGGGGCTGGCCCTGGGGGTGCTGCGGGTGCTGCTCCGAGACCTGCTGAGCGAACGGCACGCCCTGGCCCAGGGTCCGCACGCTGATCGCGCGCCCCTGCGAGGCGTCGGGGCCCGGCGCGGCCTCGGCGGGCAACTGCTGCGGCCGGCGCTGAGGCAGGGGCCGGGGCTGGGCCTGGGGCTGCGCGGCCTCGCCCGGCCAGGCGCCTTGCTGCGGCGCGACCTCTTCCATGGGGGGCATCCCGCCGGGCGCCGACTGCTCGTCGGCCAACGGCCGCCGGGCCCGCCGCCGCCCGGTGGGCTGCGGGGTGTCGTTCGTGTCGTTCGCGTCGTATGCCTCGTACGGGTCCTCGTCCGTGTCGTACGGGGCGTCCGGAGCCGCGGCTTGGCCGGTGGGGGGCTGGTTCCAGTTGTTCTGCGGTTGTTCGGGGGTGCGTGCGGCGGGGAGGGCGGGCATGGCCGGTCCGCCCTGGGCGGGCGGGGGCGTGCCGGGACCGGGGGCGGCCGGCCATCCGCCGGACCGCGGACCGGCGTTGGGCGGTACGGGGCCGCCTCGTACGGCGAGGCCGCCGCCCCTGTTCGGGACGGGGGCGCCGCCTTGGGCGGCCTGGGCGCTGTGCCCGCCCTGGGCACTGTGCCCGCCGTGCCCGCCGTGCCCACCTTGGGTCGCTTGGGTCCCTTGGGTCCCTTGGGTTCCTTGAGTTTCTTGGGGGGCGCCTCCGCGGGGGTCCCGCGCTCCGTGCTGCGCGGGGACGAGGCCGACGGGCCCGAGCTCCGGCGGAAGCGCGGACTGCGGGGTCCGGTCGGCCGCCGCGGGCGGCAGCGCGAACGGGGACCGGCCGCCGAGCAGGTCACTCGCGCCTTGCTGCTGGGCCTGGGGCTGGGGTTGCGCCTGAGTCTGAGGTTGCGGCTGCGCCTCGTCGGCCTCGGCTCGCCCGGGCGCTTCGGCGAGCGCGCGCCGGGCCCGCCGCCGTCCGGCGGGCTGGGCGGCCGGCTGGGCAGGGGGCAGCGGGCCGGGGCCCGTGTTCGAGCCGCTCGGGGGCTGGTCCCAGTTGGTCTGCGGTTGTTCGGGGGTGCGTGCGGCGGGGAGGGCGGGCATGGCCGATCCGCCCTGGGCGGCCGGGGGCGCGCCGGGGCCAGGAGCGGCGGGCCGACCGCCGGCCGGCGGGGCGGCGTCGGCCGCCGCGGGCGGCAGCGCGAGGGCGGACCGCCCTTGTCCGGCATCGGCGGGGGCGCCGCGGCGGGCCCGCCGCCCGGCCGGGGGCGACGGCTGGCCGGCCACGCCCTGGGGCGGCACCGGCCCCATCGCGGCGGGCTGGAGGCCGGGTTGCGGGTCGGTTTGCCGACCGGCCTGGGGGCCGGGCTGCGGGCCGGCTTGAGGGCCGGCTTGTGGGCCGGCGCCGCGGGCATGGCGATGTGCCCCCGAACCCTGGCCGTCGGTATCGGCGTTCGCCCTCGCGGCCGCCGGCTGCTGCTGCTCGTCGGGGTGGCGGCGGGCGCGCCGCCGCCCGGTCGGCCGCTGCTCCTCGGCAGCGGCCGGCTGCCCCGCGGCGGTGTTGCCGCCGTCGGGCGCGGGCGTCGCGGGCCCCGCGGGCGCGGAACCGGCGTGCGCGCCGCGGTGACCGGCGCCCTGGGTGCTGGGCGTGCGCGGGTCTGCGCCGCGTGCGGGGATCCCGCCGTCCGCGCCCCCGTTGACGCCGCTTCCCTCGGTCCCGGCGCCGTTCGTGCCCGCCCCGTTGGTTCCGTTTCCAGCGCCGTTGGTCGCGGTGCCGTTGGTCGCGGTGCTGTTCGTCCCGGCGCCGTTCGTCCCGGCGCCGTTGGTTCCGCCTGCGGCCGCGTCGGCCGGGCCGCGCCGCGCGCGCCGGCCCATCGGTCCCGTCGGCGTCTGGCCGGTGCCGGAGCCGTTCGTCCCGCCCTGGCCGGCCGCGGGGCCCGCACCGGTGTTCCCGGCGCCGGTGCCCCGGCCGGACGTGCCCCCCGACGCCGCGGCGGCGCCCTCGGCCTCCTCCGCCTGGGCGGCGGCGGCCGCGGAGATCGGCACCTCGAGGACGTAGGCGTGCCCGCCCATGCCCGGCATCTCATGCGTCTGCAGCACGCCCCCGTGCCGCCGTACGATCCCGCGGACGATCGGCTCGTGTACGGGGTCGCCACCCGCGTACGGCCCGCGCACCTCGATCCGTACGACATCGCCGCGCTGCGCCGCCGCGACCACGATGGTCGAGTCGCCCGTCGCGCCGCCCGGGCCCGCGGCCGCCTTGCCGGTGGAGTCGACCCCCGCCACGTCCGCGATCAGGTGCGCCAGCGCCTGCGCCAGCCGCTCCGCGTCAACCTCGGCCTCGATCGGCGGGGCGTGCACGGCGAACTGCGCCCGCCCGGGGCCGATCAGCTCGACCGCTCCCTCGACGCCGGCCGCGACGACCTCGTCCATCGAGACCGCGTGCCGGGTGAACTCCTCACCGCCCGAGTCGAGCTGCTGGTAGCTCAGGACGTTGTCCACCAGCGTGGTCATCCGGGTGTACCCGGCGGCGAGGTGGTGCAGGATCTGGTTGGCCTCGGGCCACAGCTGCCCGGCCGGGTCGTCGGCGAGCACGCCGAGCTCGCCGCGCAGCTCCAGCAGCGGGCCGCGCAGCGACTGGTCGAGGACGGCGAGCAGCTGGGCGTTGCGAGCGGCCAGCGCGTCGTACCGCTCGGTGTGCGCCTCCCGCTCCCGGGCGAGCTGCGCGGTGAGCTCCTTCCGCTCCTTGGCGAGCTGCGCCGTGAGTTTCTCCCGCTCCTCCGTATGGCGCGCGGTGAGCTTTTCCAACTCCTTCGCGTGCTCGGCCGTGAGGCTTTCGAGCTCCTCCGCGTGCTTGGCCACGAGGGTTTCCTCGGGCCGCCGGTCGGTGAAGGTCATCACCGCGCCGACGAGCTGCTCCCCGTCCCGCACGGGCGCGGTCGTCAGGTCGACCGGCACCGGGCTGCCGTCCTTCGCCCACAGCACCTGGCCGCGCACCCGGTACTTACGGCCGGAGCGCAGGGTCTCGGTGAGCGGGGACTCCTCGTACGGCAGAGGGGAACCATCCGGGCGCGAGTGGTGTACAAGAGGATGAAGCTCCTGACCGCCCAGGTCACTGGCCCGGTAGCCGAGGATCTGCGCCGCGGACGGGTTGACGAGGACCACCTTGCCCTCGGTGTCCACGCCGACCACGCCCTCCGCCGCGGCGCGCAGGATCATCTCGGTCTGGCGCTGCTGGCGGGCGAGCTCGGCCTCCGTGTCGAGCGTCCCGGTCAGGTCGCGCACGACGATCATCAGCAGTTCGTCGCCGGTGTAGCTGTACTGGTCGGCGTAAGGGGTCCGGCCGTCCTCCAGGTTGGCGCTGGTGACCTCGACGGGGAACTGCATGCCGTCGGTGCGCCGCGCGATCATCCGCGTCGGCTTGGTGCGGCCGGCCTCGTCCTGGTCGGCGGGGCGGCGCATCGAGCCCGGAATGCGATTGGAGTCGAACGAGGGGAGAAGATCCAGCAGACCACGGCCGACCAGCGCCGTTCCCGGCACCTCGAAGGTCTCGAGCGCGATGTGGTTGGCGTTGACGACCGTGCCGTTGCAGTTGACCAGCAGCAGGGCGTCGGGAAGGGCGTCGAGTATGGCTGCGAGGCGAGCAGCGCCTCGGGATGGCCTGCTGCTCACGACGACGCTTCCTCCCTGATGTACCGCACCTTGCCCGACACTCGCGGTCATTGTGCCGCCGCGTCCGTGGAGTGTCCTCAGGGAAGTCTACGGGCAGCGGGGGCGGACGCGGCGGTAGATGAGAGGCAGGTCGCAGCACGACGTACGCGTCTCGGCGCACGCCGGGACAAACCCCCTGGGCATGCTCTCTGGGCCGTTCTGTCCCAGTCCCGGCCAATCCCCAGGTCAGCTCCCAGGAAGGCGCAAAACAGCGGAAAATCTGTCCCACCGGGCGATCTCGCAGCCATTGATCCGCGAGAACCGCGCGTCCACCGGCCGCCCCGCCCAATGGCCGCGCAGCTGCGCGGTGGCCGGCCCCCCGTACTGCCCCGTGCACATCGCCCCGGGCGGCACGGGTGCGAACGGATTCCTCCCCCACACCGTCGCCGAGTCCAGCTGATCGCACGCCTCCTGTGCGGTCGGGTGCGTCCCTCCCGCGGGATGGCACTCCAGCGAGTACGTGACGGAGTCCGTGGCGCCGCCGCTCCGCGACACGGTCACGATCAGGTGATCAGCGCTCCCCTCGTCATGCGGCAGGGGCAGCGGCACGGGCGCGGCCCAGGCGGTGGCGCTCATCGCGGTGGCAGAGGCGGCCGCCGTGACGACGGCCACGGCAAGACGGTGCAGCAGGGGCATTGGGGCACTCCAGGTGTGATCACGACGGGGCACACTGCCCCTGCACCTCTAACGCGCCGCCCTCGCGCGCGTTGCGCCGCCATAAGGGCTTTGCGATGCGCCCCGCCAGCCGAGTACCGTAGGCCGCGATTGGTGACATCCCACTGGGCTGTGACATCATCTGCACACACCGCATCGCGCTCGCGCGTATATGCTCGGTGTGCAAGGAGGCTTCGCCTAGTCCGGTCTATGGCGCCGCACTGCTAATGCGGTTTGGGCCTTAAAGCCCATCGAGGGTTCAAATCCCTCAGCCTCCGCACTCACCGGAGCCCCGGCCCCACGGCCGGGGCTCCGCCGCGTTTCCCCACCCTCGCGTCACCCCTCACGCGCTCCCCTGCCCTCTTCATGGCCCACCCGGGCGATCACTCCATGGCGATCACCGGTGGCAGCCCCGACCCCTGCCCGCCACGGCTCCTCCTGCCCTGCGCGCAGACACTCCCCGCCGATCTTCCGACTGCCCGCCAAAAGAGAGTTTTCCCAGCTCAGAGGGGGTGAGGGAAACGGATTTCGTCTGACGCCGCAGGTCATGTAATGTTGTCCCCGCAACGCCGACCGGCAAGAAAAACCGCCGGGAAGCCAAGCGCTCGTAGCTTAACGGATAGAGCACTTGACTACGGATCAAGAGGTTGCAGGTTCGAATCCTGCCGAGCGCGCCCCAGCTCAGAGGCCCCTTCCAGTAATGGAAGGGGCCTCTGGCGTTACCGGTTGACGGCGGTCGTTGACGGCAACCGCCGTGCGCCTCAATCAGACGACGACCAGGCGGCCGGTCGGGCCGTCGTCGTCCTCCGGGCCGTTGCCGTCACGCAGGGCATCAGCGACGCGGTCGAAGGCGGTGCGCTGCGAGTCGAGGCGGACGAAGGTGTAGATGTCCATGGTCACGCGGATCGAGCTGTGCCCGAGGACTTCCATGATCATCCGGGCGTCGGCCCCCTTCTCGTGCAGCAGCGACGCGCAGGTGTGCCGGAGGTCGTGGAACCGGACGCGCCGGACCCCTGCCGCGTCGCACAGGAGAGTGAAGGCGCGGTTCAGATTGCGCGGCTCGATCGGAGTCCCGCGCTTCGTGGTGAACACAAGATCGCTGCGGCTGCCCTTCCATCTCTCACCAGCCGCCAGCCTGTCTCCATGCTGCTGAGCCCGGCGAGCCCGGAGGGCCGTCACGCATTCAGCGGGCAGCGCTATCCGCCGGGCCGAGCGCTGGGTTTTCGGGGCGGCGATCAGCAGTTGTCCGCCCACGCGCTGGATCGTCTGGCGGATGGTGACCGAGCCGTCCGCAAGGTCCACGTCCTTCCACCGAAGGCCCAGGACTTCACCGCGCCGCAGGCCGATCCGTACGGCCAGCTCGTATGCCGCCCAGAGCCGGTCACCACGCGCGGCGGCGAGGAGCTGACGACCTTCCTTCACCGTCAGCGGCTCTATCTCGCGCTTGGTGCCCATGCTCAGCTCGACGTTCTTGGCCACGTTGCGCGGTAGCTCGTCCTCACGCACCGCGTGTTCCAGCGCGGCCCGGAGCAGCACCAGGAGGAAGCGCACGGTCCGATCGGAGGGGTATGACTCGCAGCACTCGCCGAGCGCGCAGCAGCGGCGTTTCTTCTCCGGACGGGCCTTGTCCTTGTCCTGAGCGCAGCACTGGCAGGTGCGAGCGGTGGCGGTCAGGAAGGCCCGGATGTCCCGGGCGGTGAGCCGTGCCAACTTCTTCTTGCCCAGGCCCGGAGCGAGGTAGTTCCGCACGAGGGATTCATAGGCGGCGTATGTGGCCGGACGGACCTTGATGCGTGCGACGTTGGCCAACCAGTCCGTCAGGAACTCCCCCAGGCTCATCTTGCTTGTGGAGATGGGAAGCCCACTCTGGGATTCAGCCTTCAGCTTGGTCAGCTTGTCGTGCGCCTCATCCCACGTCTTCCCGTAGACGCTGCGCCGCCTGTGAGTGCCGTCTGCGGTGAGAACGTACGCGATCCCCTCCCAACGCCCGTCTCTACGCTGGTAGATGCTTCCGGCGCCGTTCGCGTTCTTCTTGCCCATCAGGCGGCCTCTCGTTCGGTCTGTCGGGTGATGTAGTCGTGCAGGGCGGTTTCGGTGATGCGGCGACAGCGGCCGATGGTCATGGAGGCCAGCTCGCGCGAGCGGATGAGGTTGTAGACCGTCCAGCGGCTGACCTGGAGTCGAGCGGCGACCTGGTCCACGTTGAGCAAGGCCGTCACAGCCAGGGGGCTCCTTCCGTCTTGAGGCGTTGGGCTTGGGCGCGGTCGTGGCGTATTTGGGCGGCGATGAGTTCTTCGCCGGGGCTGTAGCCGGAGGCGAGGTATTGCCAGTGGGAGAGGACGAGGGTGGTTTCCTCGCTCGTCTCGGGAGCTCCCGCGGGGCGTGCTTGCTCGGCGCGCCAGGCGCGGCGTACGTCGCGGAGTGCGCCGAGGGTGGTGGAGTAGCGGCGCGATTTGCTGGAGAAGTGGCCCCGGAAGCCGAGCATGTGAGCCCACTTCCAGAGCTTGAGGTCGGCGAATTCGGGCAGGTGGCCGAGGTCCCACGCGGTGCGGATCATCTGGCGGACGTGGCTGTGCACGGGCAGGTCCGCGATGGGCTCGGACTGACCGGTGCCCTCACACTGGCCGCACAGGTCCCGGAAGCCGTCGGGGCCGTGCTGGTAGCCACGTCCGGCGCAGTGCGGGCAACGAAGGGAGCGGTCCACGGTGCCGGAGTCCTCGGCGCTCTTGGTGGCGTACTTCGCGACGTAGGCCGCGACCTTCTGATCGGTCAGCTCACCGTCCCCGAGAGCGGCGATCTCCCGGATGTCGAGCTGATCGCCCCACCTCAGCTCGCGCTCCCCGACCGCCTTGGAGACAACGGTGAGCACGGCACGCCCGGTCGCCTCTTTGACCGCGTGGGTGAGTGCGTCGGTGGTCGCCCAGGCGGGCGGAGACTCGTTGCTGCCTTCCGGACCGTCGAGGCGGATGACGGCGTGGAAGTGGACCAGGCCGCGCCGCTGGTACTCGGCCACCTTGGCGAACGAGACCCGCAGCGCCGCGTTCAGCGCCTTCTGTGTCATGCCGAGGTGCGCGGCCAGTTCGCGGCGGAGGTAGGTGGTGAAGCGGGCCCAGAGCGCTCCAGCGTGCGCGTTCCACAGCACGGCCCCGGTGTAGTCGTAGGTGGCCGGGGACAGCGGCGTGCCGAGGGCGGGGTCATCGGTCGGGTGGCGGGTGCCACAGCGGCAGGCCCGGTTCTTGCCCGCGTCGGTGGTGCGGCGGTTATGGACCGGCCCGAACGACGGGGCGGTGAGCGTGACGAACACCCGGGGGTGCGTGCGGACAGCCTCAGGCACCGTCTTGCCGCCGGAGAGTCCGGCTTTGATCAGGTGGTAGGTGTCGGCCGCGTACAGGCGAGAGCAGGCCGGGCAGCGGGAGGCGCGGCGATTGCCGCAGGCGGTCAGGAGGCGTCCGGTCGGCTCTTCGGCCGTCGAGTACGACCGCAGCACGGTGTTGGTCGTGGTGTCGAGGGTCTGTGTGGTGCCGACGAGCTGAACCGGTCGGGTGCAGCCCCGGACGCGGTTGATCTGGTCGTGGACGCGGTCGAAGTCGGGGAGGTGGGCGAGTTCGATGAGGTCCCGCAGGGCCAGGCTCGCCACGTGGCGCAGGTCCAGGGGGCGTTTCACGGGTGCCGTCCTTTCTTGGAGAAGGGGAGGAGGGCCCCGAGCAGCGGCAGGCCAAGGCGTGCGGGTGCTGCTCGGGGCATGGCGAACCGGGCCCGGTAGGGCGGGGCGAGTTCGGATTGCCGGAACGGCCGGCACGGGGTTCAGAGCTGGGCGTGCGCGGCGGTGGCCAGGGGGAGGGCGACGCCGAGGCGGGTCCGGAGCTGGGCCGGGGTGATGGGCGCGCCGTGGTCGGCCTGGTAGGTGTCGGCGATGGTGCGGGCGGCGTTCAGCAGCGGCACGGGCACGGTGACCGCCGGAGGTGCGACCGGCGTTTGCTGGGCCGAGGCTGCCGCCGGTTCCGGAGTCGGGGCTGAGACAGGGGCCGGGGCGGGGGCAGGCTCAGCGACCGGCGCGGGAGCTGTCTCGGCCGGAGCCGGGTCCGGGGAGACCGCCGAGGCGGGAGCGGTGTGGGCGACAGCGTGGAAGTGGCGCAGGAGTTGCGGGCCGACCGCGCCCCAGCCCAGGAGGAGGAGCGGGGCAACCGCGTCCACGGCGGCGCGGCCGTAGTGCTCGGCGACGAGGGGTTCGGCGACGTTGAGCGCCAGGGTCAGCAGCCTGGACAAGTGCATCAGGCGCGTGGCCCCCTTGATCTGGTCGGCAGGAATGCCGCGCAGGGACAGGTAGCGCAGGGCTACCAGGAGGCCGACAACGGACAGGTCAACCATCGGGGCGATCAGCGGGGCGATCGGCCGGGGGACGCCCAGGCGCAGCGCGAGGGCCCAGACGTTGCCGAAGGAGAAGACGAACGCGAGGGCCGCGATGATCGCCATGACCACGGTCACGGTGCGCTGAGTGATCCGATCCTCAGACACAGGGTGTTCACCTCCTTTCGGGTGTCGGCTCGTCGAGGCAGTCACTTGGTGAGAAGGACCGGCGCTTCGGCAGGGCCGGTCAGTTGTTCGTCGAGGAGTTCGGCCGGGTCCCGGGTCAGGTGGGCGGTGTCAGCGGCGATGCGGGCCGCGTCGTCGTCGGCGACGTAGGGGGTGCGGATGCGGGTGAAGCCGGGTCGGCCCTGGTGGGCCATGGAGGCCACGCCGACATAGGCCGGGTCCTGGAGCGCGGTCGGGTTGGCGTCCGGCCAGTTCCGGATGTCCTCCCCGAGGGCGACCACGGCCGCCTCTGCCGTCTTCTGCGCGAAGGACAGGCCGACCGGGCACACGTCCCGGATGAAGGTGGGGATGGCATCCCCGGTCGCTTTTTGCGTCGCGATGATCACCAGGATGCCGACGCTGCGGCCCTTCTTCACCAGGTCCTCGACCAGCCGGGCGTTGTCAGCTGCCAGCGCGGCAAGCTTCTTCGTCTGCGCGTCGGACCCCTTGTAGTCGCGGAAGTAGGTGTGCGCTTCATCCACGATCAACACGGTGAGTGGCCAGCCAGCGGAGGGGCCGAGGTGCCACATGTTCTTGACGCCCAGCACGGCGCGGATGGACGCCGAGCGGTCCCGCCGCAGCTTCACCAGCCGCTTGAACAGCGCGTTCGCTTCTTCGAGGTCATCGCCGACGAACGCGAACATGCGTTGCGCCAGGTCGGCGTAGTCGCCCTCATGGGAGGAGGTCACCTTGCCGTCCGCTACGGCGTACTGGATCGCATCCGACGGGGCGGTGTCGCAGATGAACTTGTTGACCAGCGAGGTCTTGCCGAACCCGGGCAGCCCGGCCACCGTGACCCCGGGCACGTCCGAAAGGCTCACGTCGACCGGCTGGGCGTACTCGTCCACCCCCAGGCCCCACACCGCCAGTTCCTCAGGAACCTCGCCGGTGGGTATGTGCTCGGTCGGGACGATCAGCGGGTCAACCCGTACGCCACGGATCACCAGCTGCCCCGGCTTGTCGGGGAGGACCGAGACCCGCGTACACCGCCATGCATCAGCCAGGTAGGGGGCCGCCCGCTGGAACTCCGCCAGGCTGACCTTCGGCAGACACACCGCGCGCACTACCACGCCGTACCGGTCGGCGTGGACTTTGATCTTCGGGATGAGGACCCGGGGCTTGGGCACCTTCCCGTCCGGCGCCACGATCACCGCAGCCGGAGGAGTCTTGTCGGTCACCGACAACCCGGCCATCGGAGCCAGCCGACGCCAGCCCCGCCGCACCCGGATGGCTTGCCGGATGCTGGCCCGCGTCATCTTGTCGGCACGCACATAGCGCACCACCCACCACACGGCCCATATGGCGCTCAGGGCCAGGGCCGCCCCGGCCAGAGCCGGGGCAGACCCAACGATTTCGCCGAGAGTCACAGTCAGTCCTTGTTCTCGTAGAGGAATCGGTACAGGGAGATCCGCAGTTCCACCAGGTCACGACCGGATGCGATCTTCGGGTAGCCGTGCGACTCGACCACATCGAGGAGCAGGCCGTTGGTGAACCGCGAGTCGTCATCCCCGCTCTCCGGCGCCACCGGATAGACCGGCTCAGGCTTGGCGATCGTCACTTGACCAGCTCCAGCGCCGCCGCCCGGTAGGCGATCCCGTCGGACAGCTGCCCGTTGAAGATGCGCGCCCACGGCGTGGCGAACAGCTCCACCGGCCGGACCGGGAGGCCCAGGTTCAGCCCGTCCGGCAGACCGGACTTCGGAACGGTGATCTTCATCTGCTCCGCCCGGCCGTCCTCCATGAGGAACACCGTCAGCGTGAACAGGTCCTCACCGGTGTCACGGTCCTGGGCGATCTTGCCCGTCTCCTGGTCCGCGATCTTCGGCACCGGCAGCGTGCCGACCATGAACATCGTGGAGGGCAGCAGTCCCACGCGAATGCGCGCCATGTTTCAAACTCCCTTTCGGTATCCACCGCGCTCTGCGGCGGGTTCCAAGTAGAGCGCATCACTGCTAGCAGTGTCAACGGTGATTCCTGGGCTATCAGTGATGACCTGCGAGGAGGGCTGTGTTAGATGTGCTAACTCGGGCTACCCTGAGCCCATGAAGCCGCCAACGAACGACCCGCGCCCGCCGTATCGGCAAGTCGCCGACGCCGTTCGGCGCGACATCGAGGCGGGCAGGATCAAACCGGGCGAACAGCTTCCTTCCTACCGAGAGCTGGAAGAGCGGTTCGGCGTCGCCAGCATGACCGCCCGCAGTGCCGTGCGCGTCCTACGCGATGAGGGCCTGGTCTACACCGTCCAAGGACGCGGCAGCTACGTCGCGGATGCCGTCGGCCCCGGAGGCGAGCTGATCGAGGCCAAGACCCAGGCCGGGGGCCGGGCGGCAACCGAGGCGGAGCCTGGCCCGGACAGCACTCTGGCCGCCGGGTTCCTGACTGAAGCCCTCCGTGTGCTCCGTGATCAGCTACGCACCTTGAACGCCGAGGTCAAGGCGCTCAGGCAGGAAGTTGACGATCTGAAGGCGCATCAGAGCCGGGAGCGCTCGGCTCCCTGATCTCCGCGATATCGGCGCGCAGGGCTTCTACCTCGCCGTGCAGGCGTTCAGCCATCGATGCGATCTCTGCCAGTAGTTCGCGTTCTTCGTCGTTCAGCATCCTGTTCCCCCGTTCATGGTCTGCGCGGCAGCACGCGCCGTTCTCCTGCTGGCAGCACGCCTCAACGAGCCGATCACGCTCCGTTCTGCTTCCTTTCGGGCCCCGCTCCACTGGGCAGACTGACATGGCGCCCAGAGCGCGAGCTGTTCAAAGTTTCTTTACTGGATCAAGGCGGCCCGCTTGCGCGGGCCGCGCGCTGGCGGCCCGTGGCTGCCGCCCGCTCCTGTCTGCCGCCCCGCTCAGCGGCACCCCCGGCCCACTCAGCGCGCAACCCCACACCAGCGACCGACCAGAGGCAGTCAGCACCTGGAACAGCCGCCCGCGATGTGTCCGCCGACCGCAGCGGAGACGCCGAGGCAGCAGCACGACCAGGACCACGCGCCCGACCGGCCCCCGCAGCCGGAATCCGCGGTGACCCCGCCGCGAGGTCGAGGCCCGGTGGCTGGTGGCGGACGGCAGGAGAGTCTTGAGGCACCTCCCCGGTTCGGGTCCCGCGTCGGGCAAGGCCAGGGGGCCACTCGTGCTAATTGCGGGCAGGTCCAAAGCCTGCCCGAGTTGCCAACGAGCGTACGGCCCCCTGACCATGCCCGACCCCAAACCGGGCAGGACACCGCCCCAACACTCTCCCGCCGGCCGCGTGCCCACAGCGCGCCACTCCCCGGGCAAGCGCCGAGCCCGCCGCCCGCCGTCCCCCCGAACATCCCCCACGACTGTTCCCCTCGCTGCGAGTTGAAGTTGGTACTGGTGGGCAGCGCCGAACACGAGCACGACAAGCACCCCAGTACCATCGGTACCAGGGTCCTGAACAGGGACTCTCCGCCGGACCGCCCCACGCCTGCCAGGGTTAGAGGGGTGGTCCGGTTTCGTATGTGCGGTTGTTGTGCGCGGTCCGGCTCCCCACCTCGGGTGTGGCGAGTGCAGAGAGCCGGACCGCAGACGGCGGAGTGTGCAGGTCCGCCGCCACTCCCGAGGCGCAGTGTGTGACGTCGGTGAGGCGGGGGAGCTCACAAGGCGTGGGCTTGCCTCACAGACACTGAGCCAAGGGGAGTTGGAGGGCGAGGGCTACCAGGTCCTTCCCGGGGCGCGGCATCCCCCGCCCCGTCTCTAGGTCATCGACCGTGCCTCCGAGGTCACCCCGGAGTTGTCGAGCAGGAACTGACAGGTGTAACCGAGGCTCCGGACGTGCCAGTCGGCCGACTGCAAACCAGAGCCGAGCCCTTGACGGAGCTCATGAGGAATCAGGTCCAGCCTGCTCCGTTTCTGGTACCAGGCCACGGTTCCCCGGTTCAGGCGATTGATCCGCTTGTCGGCAAGCGGCATCAGCGCCTCAATGTGTTCCACCAGGGACTCATGCAGTTCGCAGAGTTTCTCGTATGGAGGCAGCGCCGTCCGCTTTACCACAGCACTGGCGATCGTCGTCTCAATCGCGCAGACGTCCACCTCGTCAACGTTCACGGCAAGCTCCCAAGGCCGGGCGGGCTTTGAACGGGAAGACCGTAGAAGCAAAAAGCAGGGTGGACCCGGAAGAATTTTCCGGGTCCACCCTGCTTTTTCGCGAAGTCAGCGGCTAATCAAGCGCACCAAGGCCCACGGCAAGCTCGCGAGCGTCACGTCGGGCACTCCGCTTGTGCAGCCGACGCGCCAAGTCGCGGGCGAACTCATGTGCGCGCATCTGCTCTGGCGCGGCCCTGTAGGCCCGCTTCAGATGATTGATGGCGTCGTCCGTCCTACCGGCCTCACCGTACGCCCGAGCGACATCCAGACGTGCTCTCGCGCGCCTCTCCGGGGGGAACCCGGCAGGGGGTTTCACTCTCGGAGCTATGTCGACAGCCTCTTGTACATCCTCGAACTCAAGCGCCAGCGCCAGCCGGTGAATCTCAACGTTGGTCGGACCGAACGCCGTCCACATCTCGTTGGCGTCTGTCCCGAGCCGATCAGCCGCCCGCTGAGCCTTCCCGATCATGTGGTCGGCCAGAGACCTGTCACGCACCCGCGCAGCCGCGACAGCTCCATTCAGATGAAGCGTTCCGTATAGGGAGAGCGAGACGGGTGAGGTCTCCCACCAGCCATTCGGCAGATCAACGTCAGCGTCCTGGGTGACGCTTACGGCCTCCGCCGCCAGTCCGGCACCGAGCTGGACGTGTGCCACGCACCGACGCAGCGCGACTATGGCATCCAGGTTTCCCGATGCATTCGCGGCTACATCGCCCTGATCGGCAGCCGTCCAAGCCAGATTCGTCTCACCCAGCTTGCGGAGGAATGCCGCCGTGACGTGGCACGTCAGGGCGAACAGCCGGAGTGCCTGCGCTTTGTCCTTTCCCGAGGAATACTCATGTGTCGCCATGCGCGCGTCAGCGAGAAGCGACGGAAGGCGGCCGGCCAGCTGGGCGTATTGGGAATCCTGGTACATGCCCCAGGCGTCGCTCACCTCCACGGTGAGGCGTTCCAAGCGAAGTGGCTCCCGGGCATCGTACAAGGAGCCAGCCAGCCGCCGGGAACGCATCAGAGCGGCGCGAATAGCGGGCACGCTGCCCGCATGATCTTTTTGATCGTCCAGGAGCGTCGGGGCCCCTTGCAAATCTTCCACATGGACCCGCAGGGCGTCTGCCAGGTCCGCCAGCATCTTGACGTTGTTCACCGGGATACGGCCCGCCTCGACCCGATACACCCAGTCCTCGGAGCGGCTGAGCAGTTCGCCCAGTTGCCACTGATGAAGGCCGCGACGCTTTCGGTAGAACTTCACGCGCTCGCCGAATGGGAGGCGGTCGGTCATGCCACGCACCGTTGTATCTCCTCACTCTTCTCAGCCGAGTGTCACACGCTGAGTCGCGTCCCGGTAGACACAGAGACCACGTTCAGCCCCTCAGGACCACGGCCAGTAGGGTCATGACATGCCCGAGAACGAGCAGGTCCAGCGGATGGCACGGCCACGCATGGCAGCAGGTGCGCTGTTCTGTGATGCCCAAGACCGTGTCTTGCTGGTCCGCCCCTCGTACAAGCCCATGTGGGAGGTTCCAGGCGGGTACATCGAGACGGGGGAGTCGCCCTTGAGCGCATGCCGCCGCGAGGTCGAGGAGGAGCTAGGCATCACTCCGCCCATCGGCTCGCTGCTGGTGGTCGACTGGGCGCCGAACGCTGCCGAGGGTGACAAGGTCCTGTATCTCTTCGACGGCGGAGAGCTGAGCCCGGGTGCGGCAGCGTCGATCAAGCTTGCGTCTGACGAGTTGCTGGCCGCCGAGTTCCACACGGCAGAAGACCTAGATCAACTTCTGATCCCACGACTCGCCCGCCGAGTGAAGCGAGCCCTAACCGCGAGGGCCCAGGGGTGTCCGGTGTATCTGGAGCATGGCGAACCGCCTGCCGAGGAGTCCGTCTGACGTCACAGTGCTTGTGGACTGTCCTGTGACACCGAACCTTGATCTCTTGCCACTGAACCTAACCGAGTGATCCGGCTTCCAGAGTCGCGGAGAAGGCGATCCAATGACTGAGATCAGAATGGCATTCACTAGCGACGTTGATTTCGAACTATTGCTCCAGCATGGCAGAAACGAAGGGTGGACTGCGGAGACGACTGGCGAGTCCCCAATCCCATCAGGTGAGGCCGCCGAGGACGGCGCGTATTTTTTCTCCTGGCGACTTGACCAAGGGGGGTCTGGTCGATTCGTTGACGACGAAGTGACCGAGGTGAAGTTCTTCGTCTTCAGCGGAGAAGTTAAAACCTCCACCATCACGAGATTTCGCCAGAGCTTCCCCACTGCTACCTACAAAGAATTTCTCGATCGCGTTGCGAACGACGTTCCACACGAGGATCAAGATCGCGCCCTTGAAATGATCGGTGCCATTGCTCCGCGCACCTACACCGACGCGGTCTACGAGTTCGTATCACGCGGGCTGGACGGCGACACGGCGTCTGTTCGAACTGCGGCGATTTCAGCGGTAATGCAACTGTCATGGCGGGAGTTTCGAGAACCATTGAAGCGAGTCGCGGATCACGACCCCGACCCCAATAACAGGGCTTACGCCACGAACACCTTGTATTCGTTGCCGCAGGGCTGACAGGCGGCCATGCGACGTCGGTGCGCAGCCAGCCAGCCAGCTCAGCCAGGCAGGGTCGGGGGCGTCGGCACGGGGGAGGGAGGTCGGGCAACCTATGGATGGGAGTCTTCTGACGGCAACGCTGACGGCAACGACCACGCATGGCACCCACCAGTAGCCCACCACGATCCCCAGGCCGGACCGCCGTCGAGGCCCGCACCATGCCCGTGCCCGAACCTACGGATCAAGAGGTTGCAGGTTCGAATCCTGCCGAGCGCGCCCCAGCTCAGAGGCCCCTTCCAGTGATGGAAGGGGCCTCTGGCGTATGCGTTGGCCGCGCGCCTGGGCTTGCGCGGGGGGTGGGTCAGTTCCCGCGCGAGTGGGTCAGGGTCGGCTGAGCAGGTTCAGGGTGTTGGTCGCGTCGTCGACGAAGTAGACGCGGTTGGGGTTTGTGGCGATCGCGAGCCCGAACAGTGCGCCCGCTCCGGGCGGGGTGCCGCTGGTGTCGAGTGTGCGTACGGCCACCTGGGCGCCGCGGGGGGTGGTCTCCACGATGTTGCCGTCGCCGCCGTTGACGGTGAGGATGTGGCCCTTCGGGGTGATCGCCATCCCGAGCGGGCCGTTGAGGTGCTGGTCGGTGGTGACCACTCGGCCGGTGCCGGCGCTGGTGCGCCGGGTCAGTGCGTCCGGGATCGCGGTGATGCGGTTCTCGACGGTGTCCGCCACATAGAGCGTGCTGCCCCGCAGGCCGACGCCCGTCGGCCCGATCACGAGGGCCTCCGGGTCGGTCTTCTCGGCGAAGCCCGAACCGATCTTGGTCGTGGCGATGCGGGTCGGCGGCCGCTTGTCGTGGGTGCGCAGGGTGATCCGCAGTACGGTGCCCCGCCGCACGATGTCGCCGCCGGCGGCGACCGTGCCGTTGAGTACGTTGGTGACGAACAGATCGGTTTTCTTGCCGCGGCTCTTCGCGGTCATGTCCCAGGGGCCGTTGATCCCGTGGCCGCTGAAGGTCTCCCGGACCTTTCCGTGACTGTCCAGCACGAGCAGACACCCGGCCTTCGCCGTGGCGGATGTGCCGTCGGCAGTGGGCAGACTGCCCACCACCACCCAGCCGCCCGGCAGGATGGACAGTGCGGTGGTCAGCCCCACGCCCCCGGGGCACGGCCCTGGCAGCTTCCGCGGGTTGATCTGGGCGAACAGCCTGGTCGTGCCTTTGGGGCTGATCTGTACGAGCGTGGTCCCCCTGCCCTGCTGGTTCGCGGCGTTGTTGAAGTTGCTGACCAGTACGTTGCCGCGGCGCAGGTCACCGACGCTCTTCTTGACCAGGACGGTGCCGTACGGGTTGAGGTCGCCGTTGGGCGGGACCGTCGACGCGATGGTTGAGACGGTGTGCAGCGGACCGAGGAACGGTCTTCCGTCACGATGCGTCGGCACGGCGGATGCCGTCTGGCCCACCGTCATGATCGCTGTTGTCGCGGTCACGGCCACCGCCGCGAGACGCGGAGCGAAACGAAGCCTCATCAGGTCATACCTCCTTGGCGTCGTGCGGCCGTCCTGCGGCCTCACGACGGTCACGGAAAGTTGCCAACCATCACATAACCGGACTGAATGAGGCGGCGCACGTCAGACGGAGCCGGATGCGCGACTGCTGAGGGCCTGGGAGGATCCAGCGCTCCTGGAAGGAGTCACTGATGCTGGACCGGCGGGCAGTAGCCGGTTTCCTCGCCGATGGTGTTGATGTCGGCGTTGGGCCTGGGGTCTCCCGCGTAGTTGATCTGGTCCGTGCACTTCGTCCCGGGCTTCTTGGGGGTGCCCGACGGCGTGCTGGTGGCGGGGTCCTGGGTGGTCTTGGCTGTGGGGGCGGGGGACTTCGGGGCACTCGCGGAAGTGGAGGGTGAGGACGAGGCGTCGGTGCCGCTGTCCTGGCAGGCGGTGAGCCCGAACGCGGCGACAGCGATCAACATGGCGGCGGCGGCCTTGCGGGCGTGGCGGAGGGTGGTGTGGTGCGGCATGATCTTCCCCGTTTTCTCGGCGTGGTGCTTCAGATCCGTGAGAACAAGGTTGTCGGCCACCGCTGATGATCTACCGCTGTCCGGCTAACGTCTCACTAATGTCCGAGATGGGCCGTCGGGGCCGGAGGGGATGGCCGATCATGGACGAGTGCGAGGGAGGGGCTTTCGTGGGTGATCGTCATGCTCCTGCGTTGGCGGAGGGGTTCAGTGCCTTCGCTCTGGACGCTGATTGGCCAGAGTCGCGCCAGGTCATGGCGTACGGCCCGTACCGGGTCGCTCGTGGGCGGGTGGGCACCATCGAGCTGTACGGCGCATGGGCAGTGTCCTGAAAGGCGTCCCGCGGGTCCGCTGGGGGAACTGAGCGACGCGCAACAGAGGCCCGCCGTAGGTCGGGCTGCTGGAGAGCGTCTGCCGGGCCGAGCAGTGGCACTCCGCCGCCGCGGCGGGGCGGAGTTCGAAGCATGCGAACTACCAGGAGCAGCCCGGCTGGGAGGTGGCGGCCAGGGCAGCGGTGTGCGCGGGGCGGCCGGTCATCGAGGGGATCGCCTCATCCGGGCGGGTGGATGAGGTTCGGGCAGCCCGGAAGCTGCTGTGGGTCATGGACAATCTGCCGCCACTTCCGCGGCTTTGAGGCTGGGGTGTGCACTCCCGGGGGCGTTTGCGGGGTCGCTCCGTCTGCCGGGCGCCGGCCGGCGTACCTCCGACGAGGTCCGGCTCGGTGGCGGAACTGCCGAGCCGGACCTTGAATCAACGGCCTTGGCTTGGTGGTCGGGGCGGAAGCGGGTTACCGATGCTCGAATGTCGCGGGGGGCCGTACGCGCTGCGCGGCGGTGTGCTCGGCCATGCCGCCGGCACCGGCGTGCACTCCGCCGTGCGGGGACCGCGTGCCGCGGCCGTCGGATGTGAACTTTCCATCCCTTAGCTCGAAGTGCTCGGGCGGTGAGCAGCCGATCGCCGGGGTGATCAACAGGCTGGTGGTGACGGGCGCGGGGTTGGTGCTCGCCGTTGAGAACTCGCAGATCGCGCCCCGGCCGGTGACCGGGAACCAGAACCAGCCGTCCACCGCACCGACCCGTACCTCGTCCGAGAGTACGAGGCGGCCGTGCTCCCGTAGGAAGGCCTTCAGGCGGACGGAGGCCCTGAGGGGGTCCTTGGTGGACCGGATCGCGGTCAGGGTGAACCGGACGTTGTCGTCCGCGTCCAGGACCGAGGAAGCGATCTGCCTGGTCTCGGCCTCCTTCCCGCCGCCTGTCCCCCCGCCGTGGGCCGGGGCTTCGGTGGTTTCGGCAGGGGTGGCCAGCATGGCGACGGTCGCGGCGGCGGTGGCCAGAACGGCGCCGCCGCGCGCGAGTGCGCTCGCGTGTATCGGCATCTTTCCTCCATGATGCTCATGCGTCTTGTTCGCGCATGAATGCCACTTTTTTCCTTCCACTTGGCGCATGGGAAAAGCACCTGAATCACCCGTTCGCGCGCGGCGTCACCCGGTCGGACCGCACCCCGGTGCGTTCGAAGGTGACGTCGGCGGCGCGCGGGACGATCTCGATCTCGTCGCCCAAGGCCCATTCGGCCACCCGCGACACCATCGCGGCCGGAACCACGTCGCTGATGCCCGCGGCCGCCGGGATGTCATACGTCGCATGGGCATCGTGCGGGAGGACCACCCGGTATCCCAGCGCCAGCGCCGTACGCGCTGTCGCGCTGACACACATCTCGGACATCACCCCGCACACGGCCAGGGCCCGTATCCCCATGCCGGTGAGCAGTTCGCCGAGGGGTGTGTCCTCGAAGCCGTCGTCCTCCGACTTGCGGATCACGACTTCCCGTTGGCCTTCGTGGACCGGCAGACGCAGCTCCCAGCCCGGTGTCATCGGCTCGTCGGCCGCGCCGGCCGGCCCGTCGTTCTGGAGGTGGACGACGAGCGCGCCCGCCGCGCGTGCCCTGGCCGTGAGGTCCGTGACGCGCTCAAGCATCCGTGGCGCGTCAGGCACCGCGGACGGACCTGAGACGAAGGCCGATTGGACATCCACGACGATCAGAGCCTGGGTGGGCGGCACGGGTGTGGTCATGGGGTGATTATCCGGGGATTGGGACGGGGATTGGGGGGGTGGGGCGGGGCTCGGGGGTCAGTTGGTGTCAGCGGGTGGGGAAGCGCGCCAGGTGACGGTCCCAGGTGTCCGCCGCCTGACACAGGGCGGCGGCGGTGAGGGTGAACTGGACCGGGTAAGGGTCCAGGCGGTCGTCGCGGTGGAGCCATGGCGGTGCGGCCTCGTGGGAGAAGTGGATGGTCACCGCCAGGGTGCCGTCGTCGTGCCTGTCGGACCGGCCGAAGGACAGGACGGGTTCGATGAAGGACAGGTCCGGGGCCGGCGCGGCGGTGGCGGCGGTGCGCAGCCAGGTGGAGACGGCGTGGGCCTCGTCGACCAGGAGGCAGGGGTCGATGAAGGACCAGCTGCCCTCGGGGGTGGTGATCTCGCCTTGGACGTCGAGCCAGTTGTCGTCGTACCAGTCGCCGCTGACCGCCGGGAACTGGTAGCGCAGCGGCCGCAGTTCGACGCTGTGGTCACGGTTGGTGAGGAGCATGGGCCAAGGGTGGCACGCGGGTCACGGCCGCGGCGGGGCGTCCAGGATGGCCGTGGCCAGGGTGTGGAGGCTCGTGGTGAGGCGGTGGCCTTCGCCCTGGCGTAGGAGGTCCAGGATCGGGTCGCTGTGCAGGGCGCTCAGGAGGACATGGGCCAGGAGCTCGGCGTCCAGGTCGGGGCGTTCCGCGGTGATGAGGGTGCTGATGTGGCGGTGCCAGGCGGTGTAGACGGGGTGTGCGTCCTGGGCGGCGGCCGGGGAGTCCCCGGCGGGCTTGGGGGCGGTGGTCATGGCGTGGTCGAGCGCGGCGATGAGGCCCTTGTTGCGGGTGACGACGTAGACCATGGCGTCGAGGAAGGCCAGCAGGCGCTCGCGCGGGGGCGCACCCGGGCCCAGGGGCGGCGGGCCCGTGGCGACGGACTCGCCGAGGGTGAGGGCGCGTTCCTCCATGAGGGCGCGCATGAGGCCCATGCGGTTGCCGAACCGGTGGAAGACGGTGCCTTTGCCGACGCCCGCCGCGGTGGCGACCTGCTCCATGGAGATCTGCTCGGGCCGGTAACGGGCCAGCAGTTCTTCGGTCGCGCAGAGGATGGCCCGCCGGTTCCGTGCGGCGTCGGCGCGTTCACGGCGGCCCCCGGTCATTGCGTCCTCTCCTCTCGTACGGCCGTGTCTTTGGACTGTCTCGCATGGTGTCACGCGCTTCCGGGGTGTCCCGCATGGACAACTGGACCGGGGGTCCAGTACGGTCGCGAGGGTTGGTTAACTTGACTGGCGGTCCAGTTTTCTGGGGAGGGCTTCAGCATGCGACGTGTGCGTTATTACGAGTACGGCGGTCCCGAGGTGCTGCGGATCGAGGAAGTGGACACCCCCGTTCCGGGCGAGGGGCAGGTGCTCATCCGCGTCGAGGCGATCGGCGCCAACTTCGTCGACACCAAGTTCCGGCGCGGGGGACAGGGCATTTTCGAGTGGCCGCTGCCCGGCACGGTCACCGGGGATGTGGTGGGCAGGGTCGAGGCCGTCGGGCCCGGGGTCGACCCGGGGCGGGTGGGGGAGAGGGTGGCGGTGCTCGTCGAGGACGCGTTCGCGGATCAGGTCGTCGCGGACGCGGCCTGGCTGGCCCCGGTGCCCGAGGGGCTCGATGTCGGAGCGGCCAGCATGCTGCCGATGGGGGCGCCGGTGGCCCTGCGGGTGTTGCGTCTGGGGCGGCTCGCGGAGGGCGAGACCGTGCTGGTGCACTCGGCCGCGGGCGGCATCGGCCATCTCGCCGTACAGCTCGCGCGGGTGCTGGGGGCCGGCAAGGTCGTCGCCACCGTGGGCTCACCCGCCAAGTTCGACTTCGTCCGCGAGCTGGGCGCCGATGTCGTCGTCGACTACACCGACGACGACTGGCCGGACCAGGTGCGGAAGGCCGTGCCGGCCGGTGTGGACCTGGCCGTGGGGTCGGTCGGCGGGCCGATCCTGCCTCAGACCGTCGAGCTGCTGGCCCCGTTGGGGCGGGATGTCGAGTACGGGGCGGCGAGCGGGGATCTGGGGGAGGTCGGGGTCATGGCGCTGGTCGCGATGAAGCAGGTGATCGGGTTCTCCCTGTACGCCTGGCGGGCGGCCCGGCCCGAGCAGGCGCGCGAGGACATGGCGGAGGTCGCCGGCCACTTCGCGGCGGGGCGGCTGCGCACCGTCGTACACGCGCGCTTTCCGCTCGACGAGGTGGCCGCGGCCCACCGGGTGCTCGATGAGCGGGCCCAGCTCGGCCGGGTGCTGATCGTGCCGTGACATCCGGGACGCCGCGACACCCGTGACGCCGTGACATCCGGGACACCCGTGACGCCGTGACATCCGGGACACCCGTGGTGTCTGTGGTTCCCGTGATACGCGGGGAGGCTGGTTCCGGTGTCCGGAACCAGCCTCCCCGCGAGCGTGGTGGAGGAGAGGAGGAGGTGTCAGTCCTCCTCCGCCTTCCAGAACACCGGCTCCTTGTCGAAGTCGCCCGTGTACGAGACGACCGACGGCGTCTCGCCCGACGGCAGCAGGAAGACCTTGCAGAGCGTGGCGGTGTCGCCCTCGTTGAAGTCGTCCGGGTCCTTGCCGGGGCACTTGGCGACGTCGCCGTCCAGGGTGATGAGGGACTTCCCCTCCTCGCCGCGGCTGTCACGCAGGCGGGTGGGGGTGTTCAGGAAGGGGTAGTGGATCGAGTTCTTGCCGATGTTCGCGAAGCTCATCGTCACGTAGTACGGCTGGAGCTTCCGCTCCTCGGCGTTGAGAGCCACCTTGTCCAGGTCGGACTGGGCGCCCTTCACCACGCTCTTCGCCGCGATCCTCAGGGTGCCCGTCTTGTCCGAGCGCTTGTAGGTGATCGGGGTGGTCTCGCCGAGGGCGAGGGTCTTGCCCGCGTCGGAGTCGAGCGCCTTGCTGGCAGAGGCGGACGGCTTCGCGGGGGCCTTGGAGGAGGGCGTGTCGCTGCCGCCGTCCTGGGCGAGGTTGTCGTTGCAGCCGGTCGCGACGAGGGCGAAGCCCGCGGCGCACAGGACGGCGACGGCGGTGCGGTTGCGCGTGGATCGGATACGCATGGATGGGTCCCCGTTGAGTTGAATTCGTCTGAGGTGATTTCGTCGTGGCGGGCCGGATACGCCAGGCCCTCGTTGTGCGGTGCACACATCATGACCGCGACAAAGCCCCAGGCCAGGGGTGATGATCCACTCGAAGCGAGGCTGAGACCACGTCGTTGCAAAGTAACCGGGAGATGGAACGGATTTCCCTGGCCGCTCGGAATGACGTAGAGTTACAGCTACCGACGCGGGGTGGAGCAGCTCGGTAGCTCGCTGGGCTCATAACCCAGAGGTCGCAGGTTCAAATCCTGTCCCCGCTACTCATACGAGGGCCCGGCACACCAGTGCCGGGCCCTCGGCCGTTCATGGCCGGCTCACGGGCCCGTTCACACGTCCGTTCACAGGTCCGTTCACAGGCCCGTTCACGACCGGGAAGGCGACTTCGGGACCTTCCAGGTCGCCGGCCTCTCGGTGCCGTCCCCCGTGGCGTAGGTCACGGTGGCCGGGGTGGCGCCCTTGGGCAGCAGGAAGACCTTGCACAGGGTCGCGGTGTCGCCCGCCCCGAAGTCGTCGGGGTCCTCGCCGGGGCACCGCTTCACCCCGTCGTCCTCGCTGATCAGGACCTCCTGGGACGCGCCGGCGCTGTCCTCCAGGCTGGTGGGGGTGTTCAGGAAGGGGTAGTGGATGGAGGCGTCGCCGATGTTCGTGAAGGTCATGGTGACGTAGTACGGCTGCAGTTTCCGGTCCGCGCCCTGGAGCGAGGCCTTCGGTAGATCCGCCCGTGAGCCCTTCACCACGCTCTCCGCCGCGACCTTCAGGGTGCCCCGGACGTTGTCCGAGCCGCCCTTGTACGTGATCGCGGTGGCCTTGCCGAGCGCGAGGGCCCCGCCGCCGTCCCCGTTCACCGCCCCGTCGGCCGAGGCCGCGGGTCCCCTCCCTCGCCCCGCCTTCCCGGAGGCGGCGCCGTCCTCGCAGCCGGTGGCGAGGAGGGCGAGGCCGGCCGCGCAGGCGAGGGCGGCGATGCGGGGTGGGGTGGAGCGGTTGAGCACGTGGACGGTCCCTTTGCGGTGGTCGACTGCCGGCCGTGGTTCGTCGTCGAGAAGAACGCGATGATCTTGTATTGCAGATCATCATGGTCGCGACAAAAGACCTCTTGGGCGCCGATACCAAGCCGCAGCAAGCCTGAGACGGGGCCGTGACGCGTCGGCCGGGCGCCTCGTGACCCGCCGCTGCGCGGTGCGCCCGGATGCGGCGACGTCGCA
Organism: Streptomyces sp. NPDC007917; assembly: GCF_042959105.1. NCBI lineage: Bacteria > Bacillati > Actinomycetota > Actinomycetes > Kitasatosporales > Streptomycetaceae > Streptomyces > Streptomyces sp. NPDC007917. The sequence goes on along the minus strand of NZ_JBIBKK010000021.1, from coordinate 128,886 downwards.
GGTCGGGGCGATTGTCAGTGGCGGGTGCCATGCTTCTTGCACAGCGGTCGTCACTGACCCGGCGGCGGCCGGGGCGGGCCTGACGGGGGTGGGCCCGCCCCGACCGTGAGCCGTGATCCGTGAGCTGTGATCCGTGTGCTGTGAGCCGTGGGTCGTGGGCGGGCGGGAAGCCGAGATCGTGCCGGGGGTCAGTCGCCGTGGCCCAGGGGCAGGGCCTCGGCCAGGGTGCGCCACTCGGCCAGCGTGATGTTGTTCAGGGGGTCGTCGGCCACGACCTGGACCGCCAGGTGGTCAGCGCCCGCCGCCAGGAACTCGTCGACGCGGCGGCGGATCGCCTCGGCGTCGCCGAGGGCGAAGACGGACGAGACGAGGTGGTCGCTTCCGCCGTCGCGGAAGTCGTCCTCGGTGAAGCCCAAGCGAAGGAGGTTATTGGTGTAGTTGGGCATCTGGAGGTAGACGGAGAGATAGTCACGGGCGGTGGCGCGGGCGCGGTCGAGGTCCGGGTCGAGGACGACCTTGAGGTCCGGGGCGAGGAGGGGGTCGGCGCCCAGGATTTCGCGGGCCTCGGCGGTGAACTCGGGCGTGACCAGGTAGGGATGGGCACCGCCCGCGCGGTCGCGGGACAGCCCCAGCATCTTCGGGCCGAGCGCGGCCAGCACCCGGCGGGAGGCGGGGACGGGGGCCGGAGCGGCGTCGAGGGCGTCCAGGTACTCCCGCATCGCCGTGTACGGGCGGGCGTACTGCTTGACCAGGTGGCCGTGGCTCACCCCGAGGCCGAGCAGGAAGCGGCCGCCGTGAGCCGCGTCGAGGGCGGAATGGCGCTCGGCCACGTAGGTCGCCTCGTGGTCCCAGATGTTGAGGATGCCGGTCGCGACCGTGGTCCGGGAGGTCGCCTCCAGGAGGAAGGCGGCTTGGTCCGGCGAGGGGCTGGCGCCGAGCCACAGCGCTCCGTACCCCAGCTCGTCCACCTCGGCGGCGGCGTCCCTGATCGGGCCCTGGTCCGCGGGGTCCGTCGTGCGGAGGGCCCCGGTCCAGATGCCGGTCCTGCCCAGTGTGGTGGCGAGCGCCCTGCCGGGCGGTGTGGCGGGCGCTGTGCCAGGCGCCGTGCCAGACGTCGTCCCGGGCGTGTTGCCTTGTGTGTCGTGAGAGGCCATACGGGCATTCAACCGGAGGTGGCATCCGGTTGTTCCTCGCCGCGCGGCCGTACATCGATTTGGCACGGGATTCTCACCTGAGCGGGTCTGGCGGCGGCCACACCGGCCACACCGGCCATACCGTTCACACCTGGCCATACCGGCCACACCGCGGCCGTACGGAGACCGCACAGGATTCTCAGGCTATTCACAGAGAGCCGAAAGGGAGCTCTCAGACGGCCGCCCGAAGGTGAGAACCATGAAGGCGACCTCGCCCCATGGGCGTTCCGAACTGCTGCGGCCCGACGGCAGCCCTGTCCGGGTGCTGGTTGTGGACGATGAGTCGGCCCTCGCCGACCTGCTCTCGATGGCGCTGCGCTACGAGGGCTGGGAGGTGCGGACGGCCGGCAGCGGCGCGGAGGCACTGCGGATCACCCGCGAGCTGCGCCCGGACGCCGTCGTCCTGGACATCATGCTGCCCGACATGGACGGGCTCACGCTGCTGGGGCGGGTACGCAACGAGCTTCCCGAGGTGCCGGTGCTCTTCCTGACCGCGAAGGACGCGGTCGAGGACCGGATCGCCGGGCTGACCGCGGGCGGCGACGACTACGTCACCAAGCCCTTCAGCCTGGAGGAGGTCGTCGCCCGGCTGCGCGGTCTGCTGCGCAGGTCGGGGGCCGCGGCGGCGCGCAGCGAGTCGCTGCTGACCGTCGGCGATCTGGTCCTGGACGAGGACAGCCACGAGGTCTCGCGGGCCGGCCAGGAGATCCATCTGACCGCGACCGAGTTCGAGCTGCTGCGCTATCTGATGCGCAATCCGCGCCGGGTGCTCAGCAAGGCCCAGATCCTCGACCGGGTGTGGAGCTATGACTTCGGCGGCCAGGCCAACGTCGTCGAGCTGTATATCTCCTATCTGCGCCGGAAGATCGACGTGGGGCGCAGCCCGATGATCCACACCCGGCGCGGCGCGGGGTATCTGATCAAGCCGGGCGAGTAGGCGAGCCGGACCGTGGCCCTCTCCCCTGCCGCCGGTGTGCCCGCCGTGCCTCAGCCGTCCCCCGGGCCCCCGTCGTCCTCCGGGTCCCAGCCGTCCCCCGGGCCCCCGTCGTCCTCCGGGTCCCAGCCGTCCCCCGGGCCCCCGCCATCCACCGCGTCCGCGCCGTCGCCCGCGTCCCCGCCTGCCGGCAGGCGGTCCGCGCGCCGCCGCCGCAGGCCGTGGTCGCTGCGCACCCGGCTCGTCGTCGCCGCGGTCGGGCTGATCGCCGTCGTCTGTGCCGTCATCGGCACGGTCACCACGATCGCCCTCCACACCTATCTGTACAACCAGGTGGACAAGCAGCTCACCGGCGTCGCCATGCGGGTCGCCGGCCCGCCCTTCGGCATCGGCAAGGACCCGCGGTCCCGGGACGGCCAGCGCACGCAGGACATCCGTGACGTGGTCGCCGGGCCGGGCCAGCCGATGGGGACGGTCGCCGCGGAAGTCGAGGGCGGCGCGATCGCCGACGGCGCGATCAGCTCCCAGCACGAGGCGGACACGGGCGAACCCAAGATCTCGGGCAGCTATCTGACCGCCGCTCAGCTGAAATCGCTGAGTGACGTCCCGCGGGACGGGGGCGAGCACACCGTCGACATCCCCGGCAAGGGCGAGTACCGCGTGAAGTACGTCGGCGGGGGCCACGGCGACTTCCTCGTCGGCATTCCGACGGCCGAGGCGCAGAACACCGTCGACACCCTCATCCTCGCCGAGATCTCCGTCACCGCCGCCGGGCTGGTCGCCGCCGGGATCGCCGGCGTCACCATGGTCGGCATCTCGCTGCGCCCGCTGCGCCGGGTGGCGGCCACCGCCACCCGCGTCTCCGAACTGCCGCTGCACAGCGGCGAGGTGGCCCTGCGCGAGCGGGTGCCGCCGTCCGAGGCCGATCCGCGCACCGAGGTCGGCCAGGTCGGCGCGGCCCTGAACCGCATGCTCGGACACGTCGAGTCGGCGCTCGCGGCCCGCCAGGAGAGCGAGACGCGGGTACGTCAGTTCGTCGCCGACGCCAGCCATGAGCTGCGCACCCCGCTCGCCTCGATCCGGGGCTACGCCGAGCTGACCAGACGCGGCCGCGAGGAGATCGGGCCCGACACCCGGCACGCCCTCGGCCGGGTCGAGTCCGAGGCGGCGCGGATGACCGGCCTGGTCGAGGACCTGCTGCTGCTGGCGCGCCTCGACGCGGGCCGCCCCGTCGAGCGCGCGGAGCTGGATCTGTCGCCCCTGGTCGTGGACGCGGTCAGCGACGCCCGGGCCGCCGGGTCCGACCACAAGTGGCGCCTGGAGCTGCCGGATGACCCCGCGGTCGTGTACGGCGACGACGCCAGGCTGCGCCAGGTCCTGGTCAACCTGCTCGCCAACGCCCGTACGCACACGCCCCCCGGGACGACGGTCACCGCGCGCGTGCTGTGGCAGGGCCCGTACGGGGCGGGGCACGGGGCGCCGTACCCGGCCGCGTACCCACCGCCGTATCCGGCCCCGTATCCAGCCCAGTATCCGGCCCCGTATCCCGGGCCCTGCGTGTCCCTGGAGGTCGAGGACGACGGGCCGGGCATTCCGCCGGACCTCCTGCCGCATGTCTTCGAACGCTTCGCCCGCGGCGACGCGTCGCGCTCACGCGCCGCCGGGAGCACGGGGCTCGGCCTCGCCATCGTGCACGCCGTGGTCACGGCGCACGGTGGCCGGGTGACGGTGGACAGCGTGCCCGGACGCACGGTCTTCGGCGTCCACCTGCCCGTCGGCCTGCCCGGCGACCCGCCCGTCGGCCTGCCCGGCGACCCGCCCGTCCACCAGGCCGCCCACCACCCCCTCCGCCAGGCCGTTCACCACTCCGTAACCCACTCACAGGCACGGCACAGGCTGACCACACAGCCATGACAGCGCCGCTCGTGAATCTCCTCCTCATGCGAACTCACACACCTCTCGAGGCGCCGCCCGAGATACCCCTGCAGACCTTGCCCGCTCGCGCGCATGTGACGGTCGGCCGGAGCCAGCCGGTGCTCGACGTCGTGATCCCCGTCTACAACGAGGAGGCCGACCTCGAGCGGTGCGTGCGGCGGCTGCACGACCACCTGGCCCGCACCTTCCCGTACGCCTTCCGCATCACCATCGCGGACAACGCCAGTACGGACCGCACCCCCGAGATCTCCGCCTACCTCGACGACGCCCTCGACGAGGTCACCGCGGTCCGGCTGGAGCAGAAGGGCCGCGGGCGCGCGCTGCGCACGGTCTGGTCGATGTCGCGGGCGCCGGTGCTGGCGTACATGGACGTCGATCTGTCCACGGACCTGAACGCGCTGCTGCCGCTGGTGGCCCCGCTCATCTCCGGCCACTCCGACCTGGCGATCGGGTCGCGGCTGGCGCGCAGCTCGCGCGTGGTGCGCGGCCCCAAGCGGGAGTTCATCTCCCGCGCGTACAACCTCATCCTGCGCGGCAGTCTGGCCGCCCGCTTCTCCGACGCCCAGTGCGGTTTCAAGGCGATCCGCAAGGACGTCGCCGAGCGGCTGCTGCCGCTGGTCGAGGACACCGGGTGGTTCTTCGACACCGAGATGCTGGTGCTGGCCGAGCGGGCCGGGCTGCGCATCCACGAGGTGCCGGTGGACTGGGTCGACGACCCCAACAGCACGGTCCACATCGTGAGGACGGCCACCGAGGACCTCAAAGGCGTCTGGCGGGTGGGGCGCGCGCTGGCCACCGGTGCGCTGCCGCTGGACCGGCTGCGCCGCCCCTTCGGGGACGATCCGCGCGACCGCGGGCTGAGCGGGGTCCCGGGCGGGCTGGCCCGGCAGTTGGTCGGCTTCTGTGTGGTGGGCGCGCTCAGCACGCTCGTCTACCTGCTGCTCTACTCCTTCTTCCGGCTGGGCACGGGCCCGCAGATCGCCAACGCGCTGGCCCTGCTGCTGTCGGCGCTCGGCAACACCGCGGCCAACCGGAGGCTCACCTTCGGCGTACGCGGACGGGAACGGGCGATGCGTCACCAGGCCCAGGGGCTGGTGGTGTTCGGCATCGGCCTCGCCCTGACCAGCGGCTCCCTGGCCGCTCTGGACGCCGCGGCCTCCGGCACCCCGGCGCACAGCACCGAACTCGCCGTCCTGATCGCGGCCAACCTCGCCGCGACCGTGCTGCGCTTCCTGCTGTTCAGGGCCTGGGTCTTCCCCTCGGACGGTCCGCACAGCGGGACCGTCACCGACTACGACCTGACCGACCACGACCCGAGGACCACCCGATGACGACGTACGACCAGGGCTTCCGCGCAGCGGGGCCGCCGCCCCCGGCTCCCTTGGCCGTGGCCCCCGCGCGGCCGGCGGCCCCGGAGGGCTCGCGCCTGGCCCGGGCGTGGCGCGGCCGGCCCGAGGACCCGCGCTGGGCGCGGCCCGCCCTGTGGGGTCTGCTGGCCGTCACCACCGTGCTCTACCTGTGGAGCCTGGGCGCGTCCGGCTATGCGAACCAGTTCTACTCGGCCGCGGTGCAGGCGGGCAGCGAGAGCTGGAAGGCGTTCTTCTTCGGCTCCTCCGACGCCGGGAACTCCATCACCGTCGACAAGCCCCCGGCCGCCCTGTGGCCGATGGCCCTGTCGGTGCGGGTGTTCGGCCTCAGCTCCTGGGCGATCCTGGTCCCCGAGGCGCTGATGGGCGTGGCGACGGTCGGTGTGCTCTACGCGGCGGTGCGCCGCCGGTTCAGCGCGGCTGCCGGACTCATCGCGGCGGCGACGCTGGCGGTGACCCCGGTCGCGGCGCTGATGTTCCGGTTCAACAACCCCGACGCGCTGCTGTGCCTGCTGATGGTCTCGGCGGTCTACTGCGTGCTGCGGGCGCTGGAGGACGCGCGCACCAAGTGGCTGGTGCTGGCCGGGGTCTGGTTCGGGCTCGGGTTTCTGACCAAGACGCTGCAGGCGTGGCTGATCCTGCCGCCGCTGGCGCTGGTGTACGCGGTGTGCGCGCCCGCGAAGCCCGGGAAGCGGATCCGCCAACTGCTGCTCGCGGGGGTCGCGATGGTCGTCGCCGGCGGCTGGTGGGTCGCGATCGTCGAGCTGTGGCCGAAGTCCTCGCGCCCGTACATCGGCGGCTCGCAGGACAACAGCTTCCTGGAGCTGACCTTCGGCTACAACGGCCTGGGCCGGATCAACGGCAACGAGACCGGCAGCGTCGGCGGCGGTGGTGGCGGCAACGGCGGCGGCCGGTGGGGTGAGACCGGTATCGACCGGCTCTTCAGCTCCGACATGGGCGGCCAGATCGCCTGGCTGCTGCCCGCGGCCTTCATCCTGCTGCTCGCCGGGGTCTGGCTGACGTGGCGGGCCAAGCGAACGGACACCCAGCGCGCGGCGTTCCTGGTGTGGGGCGGGGCGCTGCTGATGACCTTCGCCACCTTCAGCTTCATGTCCGGGATCTTCCACCAGTACTACAACATCGCGCTCGCGCCGTACATCGCGGCGGTCGTGGGCATGGGCGCGGCGATGCTGTGGGAGCGGCGGTCCACCGCCGCCGCGTCGATGGTGCTCGCCGCCACGGTCGCGGTGACGGCCATCTGGTCGTACGTGCTGCTGAACCGCTCCTCCGACTGGCACCCCTGGCTGCGCTGGGCGGTGCTGATCGGCGGGCTCGCGGCGGCGGCCGGGCTGCTGGCCGCGGGGCGGCTGGGCGGGCGGCTGGCGCTGGGCGTGGCGGGCCTGGGCCTCGCGGCGTCGCTGGCCGGGCCCATCGCGTACACGCTCAACACGGTCGACACACCACACGGCGGCTCGATCGTCACGGCCGGTCCCGCGGTGTCGGGCGGCATGGGCGGCCCCGGCGGCGGGCCGGGGGGCTTCCCTGGCGGCTTCCGGGACGGTGCCAACGGCGGCCCGCCGGGGATGCGGAACGGCAACGCGCAGGGCCAGAACGGCCAGGGTCAGAACGGCGGTCCTGGCGGTCAGCAGGGCATGATCCCCGGCGGCGGTCAGCAGGGCGGCCAGAACGGTGGCTTCCCCGGCGGTGGCTTTCCGGGCGGCGGCCAGTCCCAGCAGAACGGCAACGGCCAGGGTCAGAACGGACAAGGCCGAACCGGCCAGGGCCAGCAGGGCAACCGGCAGGGCATGATGCCCGGCGGCATGGGCGAAGGCGGCCGGCGCGGCGGCGGCATGGGCGGTCTGCTGGACGGCCCGAGCGTCAGCTCCAAGGTCAAGGCCGCGCTGGAGAAGAACGCCGGGGACTACACCTGGGTGGCCGCGGCGATCGGCTCGCAGAACGCGGCGGGTTACCAACTCGCCACCGAGGACCCGGTGATGGCGATCGGCGGTTTCAACGGCAGTGACCCGTCTCCGACCCTCGCGCAGTTCAAGGCCTACGTGAAGCAGGGGAAGATCCACTACTTCATCAGCTCGGGCGGCATGGGCGGCGGCATGGGCGGCGGTCCCGGCGGCGGGAACGGCACCTCGTCCCAGATCAGCTCGTGGGTCCAGGCCAATTTCAAGAAGGTCACGGTCGACGGCACCACCCTCTACGACCTGACCCAGGAGGCGGCAAAGTCCTCGACGTCCTGACACGGCCGAACGCGCGGGTCCACGGGCCGGTGACGGAGGAATCCCTCCGTCACCGGCCCGTGGACGTGCCCTCTCCGGAAATCTCCTGTACGCCGTACGGGAAGCGCTGTACGGTGTACGACGCCGCTCGGTCCCGTACACCGTATAAGCCCGCGAGGAGAGTCCATGACGGCGCAGGCCGCCGAACCCACGTCCGACACCCCGCCCAGCCGGCAGACCGGCGGGCACCCCCAGCGCTGGCTGATTCTCGGCGTCATCTGCCTCGCCCAGCTCACCGTGCTGCTCGACAACACCATCCTCAACGTCGCGATCCCCTCCCTCACCGAGGAGATGGACGCCTCCACGGCCGACGTCCAGTGGATGATCAACGCCTATTCGCTCGTCCAGTCCGGACTGCTGCTCACCGCGGGCAACGCCGCCGACCGCTACGGCCGGAAGAAGATGCTCGCCGCGGGGCTCGCCCTGTTCGGGATCGGCTCGCTGATCGCCTCGCTGGCGCAGGGGCCGGGCCAGCTGATCGCCGCACGCGCGGGGATGGGGATCGGCGGGGCGCTGCTGATGACCACCACGCTCGCCGTGGTCGTGCAGATCTTCGACGAGGGTGAGCGCCCCAAGGCCATCGGCCTGTGGGGCGCCGTCAGCTCGCTCGGGTTCGCCGCCGGCCCGCTGATCGGCGGCTCGCTCCTCGAACACTTCTGGTGGGGCTCGATCTTCCTGATCAACCTCCCGGTGGCGCTGCTCGGCCTTGCCGCCGTCGTCTGGCTGGTGCCGGAGTCGAAGAACCCGACCGGCGACCGGCCCGACCTGCTCGGCGCGCTGCTGTCCACGATCGGTATGACCGGCGTCGTCTTCGCGATCATCTCGGGGCCCGAGCACGGCTGGACGTCGCAGCGGGTGCTGCTGTCGGCCTTCGTGGGCGTGGTGGTGCTGACCGGCTTCGCGCTGTGGGAGCGCCGGGTCCCCCACCCGATGCTGGACATGCACTTCTTCCGCGACCGCCGCTTCGTGGGGGCCGTCGGGGGCGGCATTCTCGTCGCCTTCGGCATGGGCGGCTCGCTCTTCCTGCTCACCCAGCATCTGCAGTTCGTGCTCGGATACGACGCGCTGGGCGCGGGCCTGCGGACCGCCCCGCTCGCGCTGGTGATCGTCGCGCTGAACCTCACGGGCGTCGGCGCCCGGCTGCTGCTGGGGCTCGGCACCCCGGTCACCATCCTCTGCGGGATGGGCCTGCTGGCGCTGGGGCTGGCCCTCATCGCGACGCTCGGCGCCGACGGATACGGCGGGATGCTCCTCGGACTGGTCGTGATGGGGGCGGGCATCGCGGTCTCCATGCCCGCGATGGCCACGGCCATCATGTCGGCGATCCCGCCGGAGAAGGCCGGGGTGGGCGCGGGCGTCAACGGCACGCTCACCGAGTTCGGCAACGGCCTGGGCGTGGCCGTACTCGGCGCGGTCCTGGGCTCCCGGTTCGCCGCGCTGCTGCCTGCGGCCGCCGCCGGGGCCGGCTCGTTCCCGACCGCCTACGCCGCCGCGCACACCGACGGGGAGCGGGCCACCGTCGCGGACGCCTTCGCCTCCGGTGTGCAGACCAGCCAGCTGGTCGGCTCGGCGGCCGTGCTGGCGGGCGGCGTGCTGACGGCGGTGCTGCTGCGCCGGGCCGAACGATCTTCACAGGAGATCTCAGCGGCATAGCATCGGGTAGTAAGACGTCATCGGCCGCGCGCCCCAGCCGCGCGGCCCTGGCGCATGGACGAAGGAGAGCGCGCCATGGCAACAGGCAGCCGTGTCATCCGTCCGCGGAGCAGCATCTGGCTCTCCGAGCGCAAGGCCCCCAGGCGCAAGGCGGAGCAGCAGCCGGCCGGGCTCGACCATGTGAAGATCGTCGCGGCCACGGTCAGGCTGCTGGACGCCGAGGGGCTGGCCGGGTTCTCGATGCGCCGGCTGGCGGCCGAGCTGGGAGTCACCGCGATGTCGGTCTACTGGTACGTCGAGACCAAGGACCAGCTCCTCGAACTCGCCCTCGACGCGGCGATGGGCGAGATGTCGCTCCCCGCCGGGAGCCTAGGCCCCGCCCGGGGCTATGAGCACCTGGAGGTCGAGGGTTATGAGCACCTGGAGACCCAGGCGCGGGACTGGCGCGATCAGCTGCGCCAGATCGCTTCCGAATACCGCAGGCTGCTGGTCACCCACCCCTGGCTGCCCCCGCTGCTGGGCGAGTACATGAACATCGGGCCGAACGCCATGACCTTCTCCACCGCCGTGCAGCGCGTGCTCCGCAACAGCGGCCTGCCCACCTCCCAGGTGCCGGGCGCGCTGGCCCTCGTCTTCCAGTTCGTCTACGGCTTCAGCACCATCGAGGGCCGCTTCGCCGCCCGCTGCCGGGCGGCGGGCGTCAGCCAGGACGAGTTCTTCGCCGAGATGATGGGCACCATCGAGGGCCGCCCGGAGTTCGACGAATCGCGGGCTCTCATGGAGGCCCGGGGCGGCAGCACCGTCCAGGAGATGCGCGAGCGGGACTTCACCTTCGCCCTGGACTGTGCGATCGCCGGTATAGAGGCCCTCCGCGACGGATGAACGGCTGAGGGGCGCCGCCGGGCTCAGGCGCCCGGCAGCTCCGTGCCCTGCACGGCCTGGATGTCAAGCTCCACCCGCAGCGTCGTGCCGATGGCGGCGATGCCCGCCGCGACCACCTGGTTGTAGTTCATCGCGAAGTCCTCGCGCCGCAGCTGCGCCGTCGCGCGGAAGGCCGCCCGCACCCCGCCCCACGGGTCGGGGCCCGTCCCCAGATACGTCAGGTCCAGGTCGACCTCACGTATGACGCCGTGCAGGGACAGCTTGCCGTGCACCGTCCAGCGGTCGGCGCCGGCCGGGCTCAGCCCCGTGCTCTGGTACGTCAGCACCGGGAAGCGCTCCACATCCAGGAAGTCGGCCGACTTCAGATGGCCGTCCCGCATGCCGTTTCCCGTGTCGATGCTCGCGGCCTGGATGGCCGCCTCGACGCTTGACTTCTCGACGGCCTCGGCGATCTCGATGCGCCCGCTGAACTCCGTGAACCGGCCGTGGACGCTGGAGATGCCCAGGTGCTGTGCGACGGCCCCCACCGACGAGTGCGCCGGGTCGATCGTCCACGCGCCGGGCGGCGGCAGCTCCACCCCGCCCTGCCGGGCCAGCACCACCGTGCCGACCTCGGCGCGCCCCGAGGCCGTGACGATCGCGGTCGAGGCGGCGGGGGCATAGCCCACGGCGGTGGCGATGACCGTGTACGGCCCGGGCGCCAGCGGCTCATGGGTGCGCACCGCGCCGTCCTCGTCGGCCTGGGCGCGCAGCACCTGAGCGCCCGTCATGTCCGTGACGGTCAGGACGGCGTGCTGCACCGCCCAGCCGTCGCGCGTACGGATCAGGGCGCGCAGCCCTCCGCCCGCGCTCCCGCCCGTTCCTGCTGCAGTGGTCGTCATGCCGCCTCTCGCTCTCGCTCCCGCTCCCGTTTCCGTCGGGGCTGTCTCGTCCGTGCCGTGTGGGTCTGTGCTGTGTGGGTCTGTGCCGTGTGGGTCTGTGCTGTGTGTCTGTGGTCGTGTCGTGCACCGGATCCGGGCGGCGGCGTCAGGCCGTCCCCTGCCTGGCAGGTTTACCCTCCACCTGCTGTACACCGCCGCCGGGATCCGGGTTCCGGGCCCGGCGCTCAACCGCCGTCCCGGCCGGGGCCGGGGCGCGTCTCCGCTCTACGCGCCCCGGCCCCGGGGGTCCTTCAGGCGTTTCAATCCAGGGGATGGGCGAGCTCGACGTCGTGTCCGTCGACCCCCTGCCCCTGGACCGCCAGCGCGCCCGCGACCGGCGGGTAGCCGCTCGCGATGACCGTGTAGTCGCCCGCGTTCAGGTCGGTGAAGGCGTACGCCCCGTCCTCCCCGGTCGTCGCGGTGGCGACCACGTTCCCGGCCGCGTCCACCAGCGTGACCCGCGCGTCCGGCAGTGGCCGCCGGTCCGCCCCGGCCCGCACCACGCCCTGCACCCGCGCACCGGCCTGCAGTGCGATCTCGAGCCGGGTCAGACCCTGGGCGCCGACCTCGACGGGCAGCGCGGCGGGCCGGAAGCCGGCGGCGTTCACCGCGACCGTGAAGGTCCCGGGGACCAGCTCATCGAAGCTGAAGTCGCCCTGCTCACCCGTCTTGCCGGTGGCCAGCACCTCGCCGCGGACATCGGTGACCACGACCATCGCCGCCTCGACCGGCAGCCCGTCGGCGGCGCCGCGCACGGTGCCCGCCAGGCCGCTGGTCGCGGCCAGCACGACGTCGAAGGCGAGCGGTTCGTCGCCGACCACCACGGTCGACGCCTGCGGCTGGTGGCCGTCGGCGGCCGCGATCAGGACGTAGGTGCCGGAGCCCGGGGCGTCCAGGGCGTACGAGCCGTCCACGTGCGCCACCGAACGGCCGAGCTGCCGCCCGTTCAGCGAGATCAGCGTGACCGCGGCGCGCGGGACCGCGCTGCGGTCGGCGTTCCGCACAAAGCCGTGCACGCCCTGCCGGGGCCGGTAGTCGTCGCCGCCGTCACCGGCGGAGGCGTACGCGGCGAGCCGCTGCGTGGCGGCCGTGTCCGCCAGGGCGTACTCCGACGAGATGTCGGACGAGTCGGCGGACGGCGCGCCCACGAGCGCGGGCTCCAGTTGCTCCAGGGCGGCCGCCGGGCTGGTGGCCAGGGCCTGGTCCGCCGGGGCCGCGGCCTGGGCGGCCTCGTCGGAGGAACCGGAGGATTCAGCGGAGTCGGAAGAAGCCGCCTGGGTGCCCGACCGGGTCTTCAGCGGGACCTCCTTGATGAACACCGTGACGAGGAAGGCCAGCAGCGCGGCCCCCGAGGCGTACAGGAAGACATCCGCGATGCCGTGTCCGTACGCGCTCTCCATGATGGTGCGCAGCGGCTGCGGGAGCTTGTCCGGGTCGGGGATCGAGCCGCCACCGGCGCCGCTCTGGGCCAGTGCCTTGCCCTTGGGGCCGAGCTCGGCCAGGCCGTCCTTGACATAGTCGGTGACCCGGTTGCCGAGCACGGCGCCGAGCGCCGAGACGCCGACCGCACCGCCCAGGGAGCGGAAGAAGGTGACGACGGCGCTGGCCGCGCCCAGGTCCTGGGGGGCCACCTGGTTCTGGGTGGCCAGCACCAGGTTCTGCATCATCATGCCGATGCCCAGGCCCATGAGCGCCATGAAGATGGCCAGGTGCCAGTAGGGCGTGTCGTACCGCATGGTGCCCAGCAGCCCCAGGCCCGCGGTCACCAGCACACCGCCGGTGACCAGCCAGGCCTTCCAGCGTCCTGTCTTGGTGATGACCTGGCCGGAGACGGTCGAGGAGACGAACAGGCCGCCGATCATCGGGATGGTCAGGATGCCGGACATGGTCGGCGTCTTGTCCCGCGCCAGCTGGAAGTACTGGCTGAAGAAGACGGTCCCGGCGAACATCGCGACACCGACGAACAGCGAGGCGATCGACGCCAGCGCGATGGTCTTGTTGCGGAACAGCCGCAGCGGGATGATCGGCTCGCTGGCCTTGCTCTCGACCAGGAGGAAGATCAGTCCGAGGACGAGCGAACCGCCGACCATCGCGTACGTCTGCCAGGAGAGCCAGTCGTACTTGTCACCCGCGAAGGTCACCCAGATCAGCAGCAGCGAGACCGCGGCGCTGATGAAGAACGCACCGCTCCAGTCGACCTTGACCTCGCGCTTCACGACCGGAAGCTTCAGGGTCTTCTGCAGCACGATCAGCGCGATGACGGCGAACGGCACACCGACGTAGAAGCACCAGCGCCAGCCGAGCCAGGAGGTGTCGGTGATCACGCCGCCCAGCAGCGGGCCGCCGACGGTCGCCACCGCGAAGGTCGCGCCGAGGTAGCCGCTGTAGCGGCCGCGCTCGCGCGGGGAGATCATCGCGGCCATCACGATCTGGGCGAGGGCCGACAGACCGCCCACCCCGATGCCCTGCACCACGCGGCAGGCGATCAGCATGCCCGCGCTCTGCGAGAGTCCGGCGACCACCGAGCCGGCCACATAGATGACCAGCGATATCTGGACCAGGAGCTTCTTGCTGAACAGGTCGGAGAGCTTGCCCCACAGCGGGGTGGTGGCGGTCATCGACAGCAGGGCGGCGGTGACCACCCAGGTGTACGCGGACTGGCCGCCATGGAGGTCCGCGATGATCTCCGGGAGGGCGTTCGAGACGATCGTCGAGGAGAGGATCGCGACGAACATGCCGAGCAGCAGCCCGGACAGCGCCTCCATGATCTGCCGGTGGGTCATCGGAGCCGTCGGGTCGGAGCCGTGGCCGTGGTGACCACGGTGACCTCCGCCGCCGTGCTTGGCGTGGGCGGGGTGCCCCGCGGGTCCCCGCACACCGCCGTCCGGTGTGGTCGTTGCCATGGAGTTCCTATCGTTGCGTTGGTGTACGGGTGGTGCTCTCGTCCAGGAGCTGGGGAACCCGGGACCTGGTGTCGCCGAAGCTCGTCCGCAGCCGGGCGAGTAGTTCGTTGAGACGGCCGACGTCGTCGTCGGACCAGTCGCTCAGAGCGGCGGCGAGGGCATGCGCGTAGCGCTCGGACACCTCGCTGAGCAGCTTCTCGCCGCTTGCGTTGAGGCTCAGCAGGCGGGACCGCCGGTCCTGCGGATCGGGCTTCCGGTCGATCCAGCCGCGTTCGGCGGCGTGCGCGACATGCCGGCTGGTGACCGACATGTCGATGTCGAGCAGCTCCGCCAGTTTGCTCATGCGCATTTCGCCGAAGCGGTTGAGCAGCATCAGGACGACGGCCGAGCCGGCCGCGCAGTCAGGGGGGAGGACGCGCGACAGCCCTCGTTTGACGGTGCCGATGGCGCTGAGTTGCCGTGCCAGCTCCTCGTACTGACTCCGTGCGGCCATGGCGACTCCCAGTGCTATCGGGGCTATCGGTTGCTTAGGGCAACCATAAGGTGGTTAGTTGCTGCAGGCAAATTAAATCGGGCTTCGCTGAGTAAATTGCCCGCAAAGGCTCGCCCAGGGGGTGGTCAAGCGGCTGGCCGGTGGGGCGAGCGGGGCGTTCGGGGGCGGTGGGGCCCGGGGGTGTGCGGGAATGCGCTCATTCGCTAGGGTCGTGGGCCATGGCGAACAACCCCCAAGGTCCTGAGGGCAACTACGACCCGGCCGGCTCGACCCAGATGTTCCGGGCCTTCGTCGACGACGGCGGTCAGCAGCAGCGGCGGGCGGCTGCTCCCGCTTCCTCCGGCGGCCCGCGCATCGGCGTGATCGTCGGCGTGATCGTCGCGATCGCCGTCGTCGCCGGCGTCGCCTGGCTGGCCCTGGCCTAGCCCGGGCCCCGGCCTGGTTCCCGGCCCGGGCCCGGCGCTCGTTCCGGCTCAGGCCCCTGGCCTGCTTCAGGCTTCGCTCATGGCTATCACTTCGTCCATGTGACGGAGGCGTCCTGGGTCTCGATGTGCATTCCCAGCGGTACCCGCCAGTCGTCCACGCACACCTCCCAGGTCTTCTCCTTCTTCCCGCCCGCCAGGATCGGCACCGGCAGGCCGCGCTTCGACTCGATCGTCGCCCAGTCGATGCCGAGGGCGTCGATGATGTGGGTCGCGAAGGTGATCGTCCCCGAGGTCACCGGGGCACCCCCGGTGTTGCGGAACTCGACGGTGACCTTCTCGCACCAGCGGTCGTCGGCCGCCGCGCGCCCCAGCTGGCCGATCGTCAGCTCGGCGGGGCCGCTCGGGGCGGAGGGCGAGCCGGGCGTGGGCTGAGGGGGCGCCGAGCCGCCGTCCGTACCTCCCGAGCCGCCGGAGCCACCGGCGGGCCCGGAGCCGCCTGAACCGCTCCCGCCGGAGGTGCCGTCAGCGCCGCCGCCGGTTGGGCTGTCGTCGGTGCCTTTCCGTCCCGGCGTCGTCCCCGGCGACTCCCCGGGCGCTCCCGTCGCGGCGGTCCCGTCCCGTCCGGGCGAGGTGTCCGGGGCCTTCGTGCCCCCGGGCCCGGAGGAGCGCCCCTTGCCGCCGCGGCCGGAGTCCTTGCCGGAGCCCTTTCCCGTGCGGTCTCCCGTCCCGTCGCCGTCGAGCGGCACCAGCTTCACGCCGCCGTCGGACGGCGCGGACGTGGCCCGGGGCCCGTCCGGCCCGGCCGCTTCGGCCGCGAGATATCCGTCGTCGCCGCCGGCGCAGCCGCTGAGCAGCGCGCCCAGGCACAGCGCGGCCGCCGAGGAGGCGATCGCCGTGCCCCGGCGGCTAAGCGACCCCGGGGAAGTAGGGGCAGGCCCCCGCGCCCCCTGGCACGGCACCTCGCCGCGTTGTCGGAGTCGCCCAAGTACGCCCAGTACGAGGGCGATCCTCCGCCTTGCGATGCTCCCCCAGCTACCGCTGGGAGGTGCCCCCTGCACCAGACGACGCGGGAACCCACCCCTACTTCCCCGGGGCCACTTAGTTGTCCGGCTCCACGCGTATCGCATCGGGCCAGTGTGGCTGACGACCCGTCAGGTGTACAGGGTCGTGCGGCGCCGTGCACCGGCCCGATGACGTCACGTCAGGGGGGTGTGCGCTGGTGCGTGCGGTGGTGCCCCGTCAGCGCCCAGGCAGTGCCCCAGCGGTGCCTCAGTCGGCGATGAGGCCTTCCCGCAGCTGTGCCAGAGTCCGCGTCAGCAGCCGCGAGACATGCATCTGGGAGATGCCGACCTCTTCGCCGATTTGCGACTGCGTCATGTTGGCGAAGAAGCGGAGCATGATGATCTGGCGCTCGCGCGGCGGGAGTTTGGCCAGCAGCGGCTTGAGGGACTCCCGGTACTCCACGCCCTCGAGCGCGCTGTCCTCGTAGCCGAGCCGGTCCGCCAGCGACCCCTCGCCGCCGTCGTCCTCGGGGGACGGGGAGTCGAGCGAGGAGGCGGTGTAGGCGTTGCCCACCGCCAGCCCGTCGACCACGTCCTCCTCCGAGACGCCGAGCGCGGTGGCGAGTTCGGTGACGGTCGGGGAGCGGTCGAGCTTCTGGGACAGCTCGTCGCTGGCCTTGGTGAGGGCGAGGCGCAGCTCCTGGAGCCGCCGGGGCACCCGCACCGACCAGCTGGTGTCGCGGAAGAAGCGCTTGATCTCGCCCACGACGGTCGGCATGGCGAAGGTCGGGAACTCCACGCCCCGCTCGCAGTCGAACCGGTCGATCGCCTTGATCAGGCCGATCGTGCCGACCTGGACGATGTCCTCCATCGGCTCGTTGCGGCTGCGGAAGCGGGCCGCCGCATACCGCACCAGCGGGAGGTTCAGCTCGATGAGGGTGTCACGTACATAGGTGCGCTCCGCGCTGTCCCGGTCGAGGGCGGCGAGCCGCAGGAACAGGGAGCGGGAGAGGGTGCGGGTGTCGATGGCGTCGCAGTCGTCGAGCACGTGCGGTGCGTCGTTGGTGAGCACCTTCGAGCTGCCCAGTTCTACGGACATGCCACCCCCTTTGGGTCGCGGACGGATCCCAGCTGCGCTCGTCGCGTCGAACGCAGCCTCCCCCTGAATACCGGAGGTCGGGCCGCGGCAAACGCGGTTCCTGCAGAATGTCACATGTCGGCAACACGCTGTAGCGCCATGTCGACATTACCGCCCGGAAGGAGTGAGGGGAGGGTCCCCCGTCCCGGTTATGACTCGATCCGGTTTGCGGATCTGAGCCTGGCAAAGCTGCGGGACAGCAGCCGTGAGACATGCATCTGTGAGACACCGAGCTCGGCGCTGATCTGAGATTGAGTCAGATTGCTGTAGTAACGGAGCAAAAGGATGCGCTGCTCGCGCTCGGGCAGTTGGACGAGGAGGTGCCGCACCAGATCGCGGTGCTCGACTCCGGCGAGCGCCGGATCCTCATAGCCGAGCCGGTCGACCAGCCCCGGCAGCCCGTCGCCCTCCTGGGCGGCCTCCAGTGAGGTCGCGTGGTACGAGCGCCCGGCCTCGATGCAGGCCAGCACCTCGTCCTCGCCGAGCCCGAGCCGTTCGGCGATCTCGGCCGTGGTGGGGGACCGGCCGTGCAGCACCGTCAGGTCCTCGGTCGCGCCGTTGACCTGCACCCACAGCTCATGCAGCCGGCGCGGCACATGGACGGTGCGGACGTTGTCGCGGAAGTAGCGCTTGATCTCGCCGACCACGGTCGGCATGGCGAAGGTCGGGAACTGCACGCCGCGCTCCGGGTCGAACCGGTCGATCGCGTTGATCAGTCCGATCGTGCCGACCTGGACCACGTCCTCCATGGGCTCGTTCCGGCTGCGGAACCGGGCCGCGGCGTAGCGCACCAGCGGCAGATTGGTCTCGATCAGCGCATCCCGTACGCGCGCGTGTTCGGGGGTGCCGGGGGTCAGCCGGGAGAGCTCGGCGAACAGCACCTGGGTGAGCGCCCTGGCGTCCGCCCCGCGGCTTCTGCCGCTGTCGCTGCCGCCGTCGCCCTGGGGCGGCGTTCTGGGCGCGGTACGGGCTGACACGGTCACGCCACCCCTTCACGATGTACTCACCCGGCAAAGCGGTCATAGCATCACAAGACATGTGCACTGTGTGCAAGCACCGCATTACTACGTGTTGGTGGTGGGGTTGCCGGGTGTTCGAAGGGTGGGGCGGGTGAGGGGGTGTGCCGGTCAGTTGACCAGTTCTGTCATGAACTCGCCGACGCTCTTGGCGGCGTCCGATATGCCCTCGAAACCCACCTGGACAAGGTCCGCCGCGCGGGCCGGGCTGTTGATGATCGTGTACAGCACGAAGACGATGAGCATGTAGAGCGCGACTTTCTTCGCCTGTGCCATCTCGTGCTGCCTCCCCGCGTACCTCTGTGCAGTCGCGTGAGTCTATCCACACGTTTGGCGCAGTGGTCTCATCAGTCCTACGAATCAACTCGTGTCTCCCGGCGCCCCTTCCCCCTCCCCCGTACCCGTACGCGGGCACCGCAGGGCACGGTGGTCGTAGCGGTGCATAAAGGTGGATTCTGGAAAGGAAGGGCATCGATCGGGCGAGCGGCCGGAAGGGGGCTCAGATGCACGGGGCTCAGATGCGGGTCGGTGTGCTGACCGGTGGTGGCGACTGCCCGGGGCTCAACGCGGCGATCCGGGCGATCGTCCGCAAGGGTGTACAGGAGCGCGGCTTCGAGTTCGTCGGCGTGCGGGACGGCTGGCGCGGCGCCCTGGAGGGCGGGATCGTGCCGCTGGACATCCCCGCCGTACGCGGCATCCTCCCGCGCGGCGGGACCATCCTCGGCTCCTCCCGGACCAATCCGCTGGGGAGCGAGGACGGGGTGGCCCGGGTGCGGGGGAACCTGGAGGCGTACGGGGTCGACGCGCTCATCGCGATCGGCGGCGAGGACACGCTCGGCGTCGGCGCGGCGCTGGCGGACGAGGGGATCGACGTGGTCGGCGTGCCCAAGACCATCGACAACGACGTCACCGGTACCGACTACACCTTCGGCTTCGACACCGCGGTCAACATCGCGACCGAGGCCATCGACCGGCTGCACACCACCGCCGAGTCGCACACCCGGACGCTGGTCGTCGAGGTGATGGGCCGGCACGCGGGCTGGATCGCCCTGCACTCCGGCATCGCGGGCGGCGCCAACGTCATCCTCATCCCCGAGCAGCCGTTCGACGTGGACCAGGTCTGCGCATGGGTGGAGGACCGCTTCAAGATCCGGTACGCCCCGATCGTCGTGGTGGCCGAGGGCGCGGTTCCGAAGGAGGGCCAGATGGTGGTGAAGGACTCCTCGCTCGACGAGTTCGGCCATGTGCGGCTGTCCGGCATCGGGGAGTGGCTGGCGCGGGAGATCGCCGACCGCACGGGCAAGGAGGCCCGCACCACGGTCCTCGGACACATCCAGCGCGGCGGCACCCCCAGCGCCTTCGACCGCTGGCTGGCGACGCGGTTCGGGCTGCGCGCGATCGACGCGGTGTACGAGCGGGACTTCGGCACGATGGTCGCGCTGCGCGGCACGGACGTCGTGCGCGTACCGCTGTCCGAGGTCACGGTGGGGACCAAGGGCGTGGACCCGGCCCTCTACGCGGAATTCGGCGTCTTCTTCGGCTGAGCCGGGTGCGGCACCACCGCGACCGGACAGGGGGCGTGGTGCAGTACGGCGTGGGCGACCGGCCCCAGGTGCCGCTCGGCGACCCGGTCGGCCGTACGGCGGCCGACGACCAGCAGCAGCGCCCGCGCGGACGATCTGACCAGCGCCTGCGCCGGGTTGAGCAGAACGACGTCCGGGAAGACCTCGACCTGCGGATATCTCATACGCCAGGGACGCAGGGCGTCGGCCACCGCCTGGCCTTCCTGGTCCTCCCACATGCCGCGGTCCTCCTCGAGGACGCCGATCATCCACGCGGAGGGAGCGGCGGCGGGCAGCGCCCACGCGTGCACCACGCGCAGCCGGGCCTCGCGCGCCAGGGCGGCGCGGAAGGCGAATTCGGCGGTTTCGGCCAGGTGGCCGTGGGCGTCGAGGGCGGCCACGACCTCGGCTTCCCCGCTTTCCCCGGCCTCGCCTTGCCCGGCCTCGTCTTCCCCGCCTCCCGCGGCCTCCGGTCCCGTGGCCTGCGGTCCCGTGGCCTCCCTGTCCGCGCCCCGCCCGGCCGCGGGCCCCTCGGGGACCGTCACCACCGGGCAGTCGGCGGCCGTCGCCACCCGCAGCGCCACGGACCCCACCGTCAGCCCGTCGAAGCCGCCCCAGCCGCGCGCCCCCACGACCATGAGCCCCGCGCTCCCCGCCGCCGTGAGCAGGGCCTCGTCCGCGGCCTCGGCGACATGCCCGCCGGTCACCTCCAGGCCCGGATGGCGCTCGGCGAGGTCCGTCGCGGCCTGCCGGATCATCTGCTCGCCGACGTGTTCCCAGGCGTCCGCGCCCGGCACCGGGGTGATCCGGGGCGGAAGCGGCGGGGAGGCGTGCAGGAGCAGCAGCGGAACCGCTCGGTCCAGCGCTTCCCGGGCGGCCCAGTCGGCCGCTGCCAGACTGCGCTCGGAACCGTCGACTCCGGCCACCACGGGGCTGCCGCTCATCGGGACTCCTTCCTGTTGCCTCATTTAGTCTAGGTATGAGGCAAATATCCGTAATAGCGGGCCGAGAAGGGAAGGTGACCGGGGATGAGCGTGCCCGTACGACGAGGACGAGCCGGTTTGCCGGTCGAACAGCGGCTCTCCGGATGGCGGAACCCGCTGGCGGAGTTCGACGAGCTCTTCGACCAGATGGGCACGCTGCTGGAATCCGCCGTCGGCGGTGCCGTGCCGCCCGCCGTGGCGGAACGGGCGTGGACGCCGCCGGTCGAGGTGACCGAGGGCGGCGAGGCGTACGTGGTCGAGCTCGAGCTGCCCGGCGCCCGCCGGGAGGACATCGACATCGAGGTCCGCGCGCGGGAGCTGACCGTCTCCGGTGAGCTGAGGCAGCCGGAGCGCCCCGGGGTGCTGCGCCGCAGCACGCGCCGCACCGGCCGGTTCGAGTTCCGTATGACGCTGCCCGGCGAGGTGAACACCGACAAGGTGAGCGCCAGGCTGGCCGACGGAATCCTCGGCCTGACCATTCCGAAGGCGGAGGCCGCCAAGCCGCGCCGCGTCGAGATCACCGGCGGCGCGCCGTAGGGCGGCGGGCGCGCGGTATTCGGCGGCGGGGCGGGCGCGGAAGCCGGCGGCGGGGCGCGCACGGGCTCCCGCCGCCCGCGCCTGCCCCGTATCCCTTGCCGGTTTCTCTTGCTGGTTGATGCCTGACTCCGTACTCTCCAGCTGACGGACCGTCAGATGAGTGGGCGTCCGGTCCCGCCGGACGCCAGGGGAGAGGACGGCATGACTGGCGAGACGAACGGCGCAACCGAACTGCCCATGGTCATCAGCGTGGACGACCACGTGATCGAGCCCGCGCACCTCTTCGACACCTGGCTGCCCGCCAAGTACCGGGACCGCGGCCCCAAGCCCCTGACCGCCGGGATCGGCGAGCTGGCCTACATCGGCGGCAAGTACCGGATCACCACCGACCCGGACGGCCCGCCGACCGACTGGTGGAGTTACGAGGGGCTGCTCTTCCCGTACAAGCGGATCATCGCGGCCGTCGGCTTCTCGCGCGACGAGATGACCCTCGAAGGCATCACCCGCGACCAGATGCGGCGCGGCTGCTGGGACCCCAGGGCCAGGGTCGCGGACATGGAGATGAACCATGTCGAGGCCTCGCTGTGCTTCCCGACCTTTCCGCGCTTCTGCGGCCAGACCTTCGCCGAGGCCGAGGACAAGGAGGTCGGCCTGGCGTGCGTGCGGGCGTACAACGACTGGATGGTGGAGGAGTGGTGCGGGGACAGCGGCGGGCGGCTGATCCCGCTGTGCCTGATCCCGCTGTGGGACGTGAAGCTGGCGGTCCAGGAGATCCGCCGGAACGCGGCCCGCGGCGTGCGCGCCGTGACGTTCAGCGAGATCCCCACCTACCTGGGGCTGCCGAGCATCCACAGCGGCTACTGGGACCCCTTCTTCGCCGAGTGCGAGGCGACGGGCACGGTCGTGTGCATGCACATCGGGTCGTCCTCCCAGATGCCCGCCGCCTCCCCGGACGCCCCGCCGGCCGTCCAGGCGGCCCTGAGCTTCAACAACGCCATGGCGTCGATGATGGACTTCCTCTTCAGCGGCGTCCTGGTGCGCTTCCCGCGGCTGAAGCTCGCGTACGCCGAGGGCCAGATGGGCTGGATCCCCTACGCCCTGGAGCGCGCGGACGACGTCTGGGAGGAGCACCGGGCCTGGGGCGGGGTGCGCGATCTGATCCCGGATCCGCCGTCCACGTACTACTACCGGCAGATCTTCTGCTGCTTCTTCCGCGACAAGCACGGGGTCGCCTCGCTGGAGGCCGTCGGCGTCGACAACGCGACCTTCGAGACCGACTATCCGCACGTCGACTCGACCTGGCCGCACACCAAGCGGGTCGCGGCCGAGCATGTGACCGGGCTGCCGCCGGAGACCGTCTACAAGATCCTTCGGGGCAACGCGATCCGCATGCTCGACCTGGACTTCGACAAGGACCGCGTGGGCTAACGGCCCTGGGGCTCCAGGGCGGGGACGGCCCGGTGCTCCTCGTGTGACGGGGCCTGCCCGCGCCAGGCGCGGTGGCCGAGCAGGCCGAGCACGGCGAGCAGCAGCCCGGCGCTGGTGATGGTCCCGGCGGTGCGCTGCAGCGCGGTGGCCGTGGACTCGGCCGGGTCACCGGTGGCCAGATAGCGCTCGCGGACCCGGGAGAGCAGGAAGACCTGGTAGTCCATGGCCAGTCCGAAGGCGATGGCGACGATGAGGACGGGGAAGTTCGCGTCCACGGCGCCGATCGCCTCGAAGCCGAGCGGCCCGCTCGCCGATCATGTCGACGATGTCGACCCGCGAGGCGGGCATACCGGTGAACCGCGCCTCGGTCCCCGGGGCTGGGCCTGCACGAGTTCGTCGACCGGCTCGACGACTACGCCCGCGCCGCCGACGCCATCGCCGCGACCGACCTGGACCTCGTCCGCCGCCGCCCCGACATCGACGGCATGGCCGAGGCCGTGATCCTCGGTAACATCCTCGGCGACGCGCTCCTCGTCGCGCTCCGCCGCCTGGCCCAGGTCCACCACTCCGCCGAACTCTTCCACGACGCCCCCACGCCACCGCCCGCCCCGGGCCCACACGGCTGATCCTCACCCGCCCGGGCCACCCGCCCGCCGGACCCGAGGTGCGGGCGGCGCCGGTCATGGCGACGCTGGTCATATGGAGGACAAGACCAGTGACCGGCCCCGTGTGGTGGTGGACGAGCCGCTCGACGGGCGCCGCCGCGTCGTGATCGACGGCGAGGACGTCGGAGTCGTCGTCAGCGCCGACGAACTGCGCGGCGTGCTGCGCCGCGCGGGCCTAATGGCCGAGGAAACCCGCATCGACGACCCGCGGCTCATCGAGTGGCACGGCGGCGGCCCCGACGACTGGCCCGCGGCGTAGCGGCACATGACCGGCGGCGGGGCGCGCCCCTCGACGAGTCGGAAACCGGGCGCACGAGAAGGGCCCAGCCTACTCACGTGAGCAGGCTGGGCCCTTCTCGTACTGCAGAGCGGTAGCGGTGGGATTTGAACCCACGGAGGAGTTGCCCCCTCACACGCTTTCGAGGCGTGCTCCTTAGGCCGCTCGGACACGCTACCGAGAGAGAGCTTAGCGGACGGCCCGGCGTACTTTGAAATCGGTTATGGGCGAGGGGCGCGGAAGAACGCGGTGAGGAGGGCGGCGCACTGGTCTGCGAGGACGCCGGAGACGACCTCGGGGCGGTGGTTGAGGCGGCGGTCGCGGACGACGTCCCACAGGGAGCCGACGGCGCCGGCCTTGTCGTCCGTGGCGCCGTAGACCACGCGGTCCAGGCGGGACAGGACGATCGCGCCCGCGCACATGGTGCAGGGCTCGAGGGTCACCACGAGCGTGCAGCCGGTCAGGCGCCAGCCGCCGAGGCGGCCGGCGGCGTCGCGGAGCGCGAGGACCTCGGCGTGGGCGGTGGGGTCGCCGTGGGCTTCGCGCTCGTTGCGGCCGCGGCCGAGGGGGGAGCCGTCCGGGCCCAGTACGACGGCGCCGACCGGCACGTCGCCCGTCTCCGGCGCCCGCGCCGCCTCCTCCAGCGCGAGGCGCATCGGCGCGCGCCAGGGGTCGCGGAGGGGGTCGGGGGCGGGACCGGAGACGAGGCCGGACAGCGGATCGGTCATGGCACCAGTGTGGGCGACGGCGCGGCCCGGGTCTGCCGTCGAAGGGCGGTCCCCTTGTCGGCGGGCCCTGGGCCGGCCGCGGTCAGCGCACCGCCTCCAGCCCCTCCATGCTGCAGCCCAGCATGTCGGCGATGGATTCGAGCGCGTCCCCGTCCAGGGCCTTCAGCTCCTTCTCGTCCATGCCCAGGTCGGCGAGGATGTCGGCGTCACCGAGCGGGCCCGCCGGGACCGGTGCGTCGTCGGCGTCCTCGTCGTCGTGCGCGTCGGGCTCACCGTCCTCGGTGCCGTCCAGGTCGACGAGGCTGTCCAGATCCTCGTCGGGGCCCCGGCCGAGCAACTCGTCGGTGAGCATCTGGCCGTACGAGCTGCGGGCGGCCGCGGCGGCGTCCGATACATAGATGTGCGGGTCCTCCTCGCCGTCCACGCGGACGACGCCGAACCACGCGTCTTCGTGCTCGATGAAGGCCAGCACCGTGTCGTCGTCTGAGGCCTCACGGGCCAGTTCGATCAGATCCGTCAGGGTCTCCACGTCATCGAGCTCTGTGTCGCTCGCTTCCCACCCTTCTGCGGTGCGCGCGAGCAATGCGGCGAAGTACACCGTGACTCTCCCACTGGTCATAGGCGTGCCGGGGCGGGCGGGACAGTGCCCCACCCCAATCGGAATCGTGACAGAAACCATCGCATCGCGAGAGGTCTTCCGCGCTGCGTCGTGCGCCAGTCCAAAGAGATGTAACTCACGCGGACCGAAACCGACCGGTAGGGCGCCCGCCGTGGGCCTCACCAGCGGAACGTCCGCGGGGGCGGCACCTGGCGCCTCCGGCCCGCCCGGCGCACCGCCGGAAGGGCGGCCGGGCGGCGTGGGTGTCGCCGCCCTCGGTTACTGTCGATGCCATGCGGATCCATGTCGTCGACCACCCGCTGGTGGCGCACAAACTCACCACGCTGCGCGACAGGCGCACCGATTCCCCCACTTTCCGGCGGCTCGCCGACGAACTGGTCACCCTGCTCGCCTACGAGGCGACCAGGGACGTGCGCACCGAACAGGTCGACATCGAGACCCCGGTGACGGCGACGACCGGGGTGCGGCTGTCTCATCCGCGCCCCTTGGTGGTGCCGATCCTGCGGGCGGGTCTGGGGATGCTGGACGGCATGGTGCGGCTGCTGCCGACCGCCGAGGTCGGCTTCCTGGGCATGATCCGCGACGAGGAGACGCTGCAGGCGTCGACGTACGCGACGCGGATGCCCGAGGACCTTTCCGGCCGTCAGGTGTATGTGCTGGACCCGATGCTGGCGACCGGCGGGACGCTCGTCGCGGCGATCAGGGAGCTGATAGCGCGCGGCGCCGACGATGTCACCGCCCTGTGCCTGCTGGCCGCGCCCGAGGGTGTGGAGACCATGGAGCGCGAGCTGGCGGGCGCGCCCGTCACGGTGGTCACCGCCTCGGTCGACGAGCGGCTGAACGAGAACGGGTACATCGTCCCCGGGCTCGGTGACGCCGGGGACCGGATGTACGGGACGGCCGACTGAGCGGCGGCCCGGGTGACCCGAGCGGCCGGGGTGGCCTGAACGGCCCGAGCGGCCTGGCCGGCGCGGTCCGGCCCTGAGCCCGCCGGGCGGCGGGCCGGGGCGTCAGCAGGCCGGGGCGTCAGCAGGCCGGGGCGGAGGGCGACGGCTTCGGTGAGGTCAGGGCGGCCAGTGCCTTGACGGCGTCCCTCTCCTTGACGAGGTTCTTGAAGCCGGTCCCGATGATCAGGTCGACGTCCTTGCCCGAGCGCCCGTCGTTCTTGGTCTGGGCGCCGGCGAGCTGGGTGGCGAGCACGTCGAAGGGCCCGTTGGTGGCCGCCGGGGCGCCGAGCAGTATGCCGGGGGCCTTGACCTTCTTGTCGTACGAGGCGGGCGCATTGCCCACCTTGCCGATCTTGAAGCCGCGTTTCCGCAGCTCGTCGGCGGTGTCCTTGGCCAGCCCCGTGCGCGGGGTGGCGTTGTAGACGTTGACGGTGATCTCGGCGGGCTTGGGCAGCGACTTCGGGGCCTTCTGGGCCGCGCGCGCGGCCTTGCCGGCCTTGTCTGCCTTGCCGGTCTTGTTGTGGTCCGCCGCGGGCTCGCGTTTGCAGTCCGCCGTGCCCCGCGCCGAGCGCACCGTCTTGTCGTCGCCGCCCGAGAACACGTCGATGAGCTGGATCGTTCCCCAGCCGACCAGGCCGAGGGCGACGACCGCACCCATCGCGGCGAACACGAGCCGACGGCGGCCTCGGGGTCGGCGCATACGCGGGTAACGGTTGCCCGTGATGCGGTACTTTCCGCCCATGCCGGGAGGGGTGAGCATGCTCATAGGCGCAGCGTAGTGCGGCTCGGTGACGATGCCTACTAAATGATCAATGGTTGCCGCGCAGCCCAACCCGAAAGGGCCAACGGGCCCGTCGGGGAGGTGTGCGGCGAGCGGGTGGGGCCGGGAGGTGGCCGGCCGGTCAGCCGAGCTCCAGGACGCGCGCGTGCAGCACCTGGCGCTGCTGGAGCGCGGCGCGCACGGCGCGGTGCAGCCCGTCCTCCAGATACAGATCGCCCTGCCACTTCACGACATGGGCGAAGAGGTCCCCGTAGAACGTCGAGTCCTCCGCGAGCAGCGTCTCGAGGTCGAGCTGCTGCTTCGTGGTGACCAGCTGGTCAAGACGTACCGGGCGTGGGGCGACATCCGCCCACTGGCGGGTGCTTTCCCGGCCGTGGTCGGGGTACGGCCGACCGTTTCCGATGCGCTTGAAGATCACACGGAAAGCCTACCGGGCAAGCGGCACCCGGCGCAGCCAAGGCACGGGAGTCCCGGGTGGCTTCGCTCGCCGCGCGCCCGCCCCGGGCCCGTTCCTGGGGCCGCCGCGAGGGGGCAGAAGCGAAAAAGTCGGCAAATCGGGAAAAAATGTTTGAGCGGGACTAGTCGCACAGAAGGTGCGGGAGTAACGTAATTAACAGCCTGCGGGGCGAGCGAGGGAGCTTCGACCGGAGACACGTTCTGGAAAGGGAACAGCGGTTCTCCAGGAAGAAAGGACTCAGGTTCTTCTGAACGGAGGATGTCGGTTCTCCGGAATGGACGCGTCCTAGATGGTCGGGCTGAGAGGCCAGAAGGTCGGGGAGACCGGATGGCGACCTCCAAGACCTGATCCGGACAATGCCGGCGAAGGGAGCCCACCTCGCAGGTTTTGTTCTGCCCGGATTTGGGCGGGGCGGGTCAGCGGGCCGGGCGCCGGCCGCCATGGTGCAGCCGCGTGCCGAGGAAGACCATGTCGGCGAGGAAGACGACCACGCCGATGATCAGCAGGTAGAGCAGCCCGTTGACGACCGCCCCGGTGATCCCGAGCGCGACGGCCGCCAGGAGCAGCAGCCAGAACAGCGTCATCTCGCCCTCTCCCGCTCAGGGGCGGGCGGCTCAGGGGCGGGCCAGCCGCCGCTCGCCGCCGGTGCCCGGCTGATAGCTCAGCTCGTAGTGCCTGAAGACCGCCTCTTCCTCGGTGGCGGGCAGCACCGCGTCGGTCCCGATGGACGGGGCGTCGCGCACCTGATCCCTGGGATAAGTGACCTTGAGGTACCCCGGGCCCACCTTCGCGCCCTCGAGCGGCACGAACACCAGCCGCCGCCGGGTCGGCATGCCGACCGTGATCGTCGCGAAGGCCGGCTTGTCGGTGGCGGTGTCCACATAGATCGACTCCAGCGTGCCGATCTTGCGGCCGCGGCTGTCCACTACGTCGCGGTCACGCCATTTCCGGATGTCGTCGGCCTCGAACACCGTGCCCTCCAAACATCGCCTGCTCTCATCCTCCGACGGCCTCCGCCGGGCGGCCACTCCACGCGCCCGGCGGTTGCGCCGCCCGACGGAGGCCCGGAGCATGGCAGGGGGGGAGGCGATGGCACGGGGGAGGCGATGGAGCCGCGCGGCCGCGCGGTCACCGGCCACGGTCACCGGCCACGGTCACCGGCCACGGAGTCTCGCAGTCACGGAGATCCGTCACGGAGATCCGTGACTGAGATCGGTCACGGAGTCAGTCACGGAGTCCGGTATGGCAGATCGCCACAACCTCGGCCCCTCGTCCCCGCCGCCGCGCTGCCTGGTCACGGGAGCGACCGGCTACATCGGCAGCAGGCTGGTGCCCGAGCTGCTGGCGGCCGGGCACACGGTGCGCTGCCTGGTCCGCTCGCCCGACAAGCTGCGCCGGCACCCCTGGGCGGCGCGGGTGGAACAGGCGCGCGGGGATGTGACCGACGCGCGGTCCGTGCGGGCGGCGATGGAGGGCGTGGACGTCGCGTACTACCTGGTGCACTCGCTGGGGACCGGCCCCGGCTTCGAGGAGACCGACCGCCGGGCGGCCCGGGTCTTCGGGGAGCAGGCGCGCGCCGCCGGGGTGCGGCGGATCGTCTACCTCGGCGGGCTGACCCCCTCCGGGGTGCCCGAGCGCGAACTCTCGCCCCATCTGCGCTCGCGGGCCGAGGTGGGCCGCGTTCTGCTGGCGTCGGGGGTGCCCACGGCCGTACTGCGGGCCGGTGTGATCATCGGCTCGGGTTCGGCTTCGTTCGAGATGCTGCGCCATCTGACCGAACGGCTCCCGGTGATGGTCACCCCGCGCTGGGTGCGCACCCGGACCCAGCCGATCGCCGTCCGCGATGTGCTCCGGCTGCTGGTGGGCTGCGCCCGGCTGCCGTACGAGGTGAACCGCGCCTTCGACATCGGCGGGCCGGACGTGGTCACCTACCGCGAGATGATGCGGCAGTACGCGGCCGTCGCCCGGCTGCCGCGGCGGCTGGTGATCCCCGTGCCGGTGCTCACCCCACGCCTCTCCAGTCTGTGGGTCGGCCTGGTCACGCCCGTGCCGGGCGCCCTCGCCCGCCCGTTGGTGGAGTCGCTGCGGCATGAAGTGGTCTGCCGGGAGGGGGACATCACCCGGTATGTCCCGATGCCTTCGGGCGGCTCCCCGGACGGGTGGCCGGCCGGCCCTCCGGGCGGCCCGCTCTCCCTGGACCAGGCGCTGCGGCTGGCGCTGCGGCCGCCTGCCGCGCCGCCCGAGCCGAGCGACCCGCTGCCGACGGACCCGCCCTGGACGGGCGGCAGCCGCCGCGTCGACCACCGCGAGCGGGTGGTGGACGCGGCGCCGGATGAGCTCTGGCAGGCGGTGGAGGGGATCGCGCGCGGGCGGCGCTGGCAGTCCCTGCCGCCCGCCTGGGCGCTCTACGGCTGGCTGGACACGGTGGTCGGCGGTGTGGGCCTGCACCTGGGCCGCCGGGAGGCGGTGCCGCTGCGGGCCGGGGACCGGCTGCGCTTCTGGCGGGTGGAGGAGGTGGAGCCGCGGCGCCGGCTGCGGCTCAGGTCCGAACTGCCACTGCCCGGACCGGCCTGGCTGGAGATCTCCGTGGGCGGGGACGGGGCGGGCGGCGCGGTGTACCGGCAGCACGCCGTCTTCGAACCGCACGGGCTGACCGGCCAGTTGTGCGGCTGGACCGGCGCGGCCTGCGGCGGTCTGGTCTTCGACGGCATGGCCCGGAACGTCGCCGCCCGGGCCGAGGCGCACGCGGCCGTGCCCGGCTGAGCGTGGGTGAGTGCCGTGCGCGTGAGCATCGCCCTGTTCACCGCGGATCTGCGGGTGCACGACAACCCGGTGCTGGACGGCGCGCTGCGGGAGGCGGAGAGCGTGGTGCCCCTGTTCGTCGTCGATTCCGGGATACGGGAAGCAGGTTTCGTCGTGCCCAATCGGGCGGCCTTTCTCGCCGACTGCCTCGCCGATCTCGACGCGGCGCTGCGGGCGCGCGGCGGACGGCTGGTGGTCCGGCGCGGCGAGGTGGTCCGGGAGACCTGCCGGGTGGCGGCGCGCGTCGGGGCCGGGACGGTGCATATGGCGGGCGGGGTGAGTGGCTACGCGGCGCGGCGCGAGGAGCGGCTGCGGGCGGCGCTGGCGGACGAGCGGCGAGAGCTGCGGGTGCACGACGGCGCGATGACGGTGGTCGCGCCCGGTGTGCTCGTCCCCTCGGGCAGCGGCGGCGGGATGTCCGGCGCGGGCCGGCGCAAGGATCACTTCGCGGTGTTCACCCCCTACTACCGCCGATGGCGCGGCGAGCCCTGGCGCGCCCGGCTCCCCGCGCCGCGCGCGGTGCGCGTGCCCGCCGTCCGTTCCGCCGCCCTGCCCACCGCGGCGTCCCTGGCGCCGGGCGCGGCCTCCCCCGATCTGCCCGCCGGGGGTGAGACGGCGGCCCGTCGCAGGCTGCGGCTCTGGGTGGCGGGCGCGCTGGCGGACTATGCCGAACGGCAGGACGACCTCGCCGGGGACGCCACCTCCCGGCTCTCCCCTTATCTGCACTTCGGCTGTCTGTCGCCGGTGGAGGTGGCCTGCCGGGCGCTGGAAGCGGGCGGGCCGGGTGCCGAGGCCTTCGTACGCCAGCTGGCCTGGCGGGACTTCCACCACCAGGTCCTGGCCGCGCGCCCGGACGCCGCCCACCGCGACTACCGCCCGCGGCACGACCGCTGGCGCCATGACGCGGACGAGGTCGCCGCCTGGTGCGCGGGGCTGACCGGCTGTCCGGTCGTGGACGCGGCGATGCGCCAGCTGGAGCGGGAGGGCTGGATGCCGGGCCGGGCGCGGCTGCTGGCGGCGAGCTTCCTGGCGAAGACCCTTTACATCGACTGGCGCACCGGGGCCCGGCACTTCCTCGCGCTGCTGGTGGACGGCGATATCGCGAACAACCAGCTCAACTGGCAGTGGGTGGCCGGCACCGGCACCGACACCCGCCCGGGCAGGATTCTCAACCCGCTGGCCCAGGCGCTGCGCCACGACCCCGAAGGGGATTACGTGCGCCGCTGGGTGCCCGAACTCGCCGCCGTCCAGGGCCCGGCCGTGCACCGCCCCTGGCGGCTGCCCGGCCCGGAGCGCGCGGCCCTGGCCTACCCCGAGCCGATCGTGGACCTCGCCGGGGCGGCGGCCCGCTTCAGGCGGTGCCGCGGCTGATCCGCGTCCGCATCCGCTCTCGCCAGCGCCGCGTTCAGGGTTCCCGGGCCGCGCGTACGCCGTCGAAGCCGACGGGCAGGTGGCGCGGGCCGCGCAGCACCGCGTTCCGGCGGTACGGGGGCGGGTCCTCCAGCAGCCGGGGGTTCTCCAGCCGGCGGGCGAGCTCGGCCAGCGCGAGCTGCCCCTCCAGCCGGGCCAGCGGCGCGCCGTAGCAGATGTGGATGCCGCTGCCGAAGCCCAGGTGCTGGTTGTCCTTGCGGTCCGGGTCGAACCGGTCGGGGTCGGGGAAGCGCCGCGGGTCGCGGTTGCCGGAGGCCAGGAGCAGCCAGACGGCCGCGCCCTTGGGGATGGTGACGCCCGCGATGTCGATGTCGGTGAGCGGGGTGCGCTGCGGCAGCATCTGGACCGGGGGCTCGTAGCGCAGCACCTCCTCCACCAGCGGGACGGCCAGGTGCGGGTCGTCGTGCAGCCGCTTGAGGACGTCCTGGTGGCGCAGCAGGGTCAGCATCCCGTTGGTGATCAGGTTGACGGTCGTCTCGTGCCCGGCGATCAGCAGCAGCACGGCGGTGCTGACCAGTTCGCCGTGGCTCATCCGGCCGTCCGGGCCGTCGCCGTGGACGAGGGAGGAGAGCATGTCCTCGCCCGGTGCGCGGCGGCGCTCCTCCACCAGCTCGGACATGTACGTGCTCAGTTCGGTACGGGCCTGCCGGACGGCCCGGCGCCGCTCGGCGATATCGGCGTCCGCGGCGGGGTCGAGGCTGGTGAGCAGGGTGTCGGTCCAGGCGTGGAAGAGCGGCTCGTCCGCGCGGGGCACCCCCAGCAGCCGGCAGATCACGGTCACCGGGAAGGGGTATGCGAAGTCGTCGACCAGGTCGACCCGGTCCCGGTCCTGGAAGCCGTCGATGAGGTCGGAGACGATCCGGGCGAGCTCGCCGCGCATGTCGTGGATTCGCCGCGGGGTGTGCGGCGGTCCGAAGGGGTATGTCGCGATCCGGCGCAGCCGGTCGTGCTCGGGCGGGTCGAGCCGCAGAAAGCTCGGCGGCAGGCTCGGGTCGTCCGCCTCGTCGGCGACGGCGAGCGCGGCGGCGGCTTCCGGGTCGAGGTTGCGGGGGTCGGAGCTGAGCCGGGGGTCGTGCAGCAGGCCGTGGATCTCCCAGTACGTGCTGACGAAATACGGGCCGCCCTCGTCCCGCAGCACGGGCGTCTTCCGCAGCTCGGCGTAAAGGGGGTAGGGGTCGGCGCGGTTGGCGTGGTCGGTGATCTTCCGCAGATACGTGCCGTGCGTCATGACGGAGTGTCCTTCCGGGGAGCGGGGCCCCTGGGCCCGGGCGGGGGCGAAGACGATCCGCCGGTCGGTCGGCGAGTAGCCGCTGAGGGTCACGGTCGGCAGGGAGGGGTCGGGGACGTCGGCGGGGACCGGGCGCAGCCCGCGTCGGGCCGCCGGTCCACCAAGCGGTGGGACGGCGGGGCCTTCTCAGCATGGGGGCGGCGGGCCGCCGCCGCGCGCACAGCGGGCCGAAGGGGTGGTTACGGCGCGCGGTCGGCGAGGAACGGCAGCAGGCAGATCGCCGTGCGCGGGCCGACGGTCACTGCACGGTCCGCGCCGGTGGCCGCGGTCAGGACAGCAGCAGGACGGCGCCGGTGGCGGCCATGACGGCGGTGGTGCCGCCGTGGACTCCGTAGTACGCCTTGGCGGGTCCGCCGCTGAGCTTGGTGATGGTCGCGTCTCCGAGCGTGACGAGCGAGCCGGCCAGCATCATCCAGCCGTGCAGGTGCGTGCCCGCGCCGAGCAGCGCGATCAGCATGAAGACGCCGAAGCCGATGTCGCGGACGGCCAGGACGGACAACCAGGCGCGGAAGGTGGGGTCCTCGGTGCGGGTGCCGGGGATTCCGAAGTCTGCCGCGGCCCGCGGGGACCACAGGAGGCGGGCGCCGATGAGGATGATCCCGACGGCGATCGCCCAGGTGATGACGGTGGCGGCGGTGGTGGCGGCAGTAGGCATGGCGGGTGCTCTCTTCGTCTCCTGGCGCCGACCCCATGTCGAGCGGCGCTCAATCTTCTAGCAATGCTAGACGAGCGGTGGTCCGTTGTCTAGCGGCGCTAGAATTCCTCTCATGGGCGTCCGCCGCGAAAGCGGTGAGGTTCCGCCGTACCAGCCCGTCACCGGGCCGCGCCCAGAGAGCTCAGTGCCGGCCGGACACCGTGTCCGCCAGCCGCGCGAAGGCCGAGGTGCGCTCGTGGCGGGTGCTGCCCTCGCTCAGGTCGGCGATCCGGTAGAGGCCGTACATCGCGTAGGAGCCCAGCCAGCGCAGGGGCTCCGGTTCCCAGCGCGGGGAGGTCCGGCCCGACCAGGGCAGGCGGGTGTAGCGGGTGTCCTTGCCGGCCACGAGGTCGGCGAGGGTGCGGCCGGCCAGATACGCCGCCGTCACGCCCTGCCCGACGTAGCCCCCGGCGTGGCCGAGGCCCGACGCCGGGTCCCAGACCACCGAGGGGGACCAGTCGCGCGGTACGCCCAGCGAACCGCACCACGCGTGGGCGAGCTCGAACCGCACGCCGGGCCACAGGCCGTGCAGGACCCCCGCCAGCTGGCCGATGGTCCAGCGGTCGAGCCGGCCGTCGCGGTCGACGCGGGAGCCGAAGCGGTACGGGAGGCCGCGGCCGCCCAGGGCGATCCGGCCGTCGGCGGTGCGCTGGGCGTAGAAGTAGGTGTGCTGGGCGCCGGAAAGGGCCTCACAGCCGGCCCAGCCGATGTTCTTCCAGTCCGCTTCGGACAGCGGCTCGGTGATGACCATCGAGCTGTTCATGGGCAGCAGGTCGCGGCGGCGGCCGGGCAGCCGCGCGGTGTACCCCTCGGTCGCGCGCAGGATGTGGCGGGCGGTCACAGTGCCGTCGGCGGTGCGCACCTGCCCGGGGCGGATGTCCAGCGCCGGGGTGCGCTCGGCGATCCGGACCCCGGCGGCCTCGACGGCCGAGGCGAGGCCGGTGACCAGCTTCCCGGGGTGCAGCCGCACGTTGTGCGGGCTGTACAGGGCGCCGAGTACTCCGTCGATACTGATCCGGTCCGCCGCCTCGGCCGCGGACAGCAGGCGTACGTCGTCCTCGGTCATGCCCCAGTCGCGCTCGGCGGCCACGGCCGCCCGGAGCCGGGCCAGTTCGGAGGGGGTGCGGCCGATGGTCAGATAGCCGCCGTGCGCGGCGTCCACGTCCACGTCGTGATCGGCCATGATCCCGAGGATTTCGCCGAACGCGTCGACCGCCGCGCGCCGCAGTTCGAGCACCGCCTGCCGGCCCCCGGGGCCCTCGGCCAGGTGGCGGGAGAGCCCGATCATCTTGCCGGAGAGCCAGCCGCCGTTGCGGCCGGAGGCGCCGTAGCCCACGTGGCGCGCCTCGACGACGAGGATCGAGGCGTCGGGCAGCGCCTGGCGCAGCCAGTAGGCGGTCCACAGCCCGGTGTATCCGGCGCCGACGACGCAGATGTCGACCGTGGTGTCCCCGTCCAGCGGCGGGCGCTCGGGGCGTGCGGAGTCGGCCGTGTCCTGCATCCAGTAGGAGACCTGACCGTTGATCACGTCAATTGTCCTTAACGAGACGTCACTTGTCGGGGACCACGGCGGCCACGGCCGGGTCCCAGGTGGCGAAGCCGGTGTCGCCGACGCGCAGCCCGGAGGCGGTGCCGGGGCCCTCCCGGACCAGCCCGGTGGAGCCGCCGGGCAGTTCGACGGTCAGCTTGCGCGAGTGGCCCAGATAGGTCTCGTCGCGCACGGTGACCGGCACCCCGGCCCGGCCCGGGGCCGGCTCCTCGGCCGACAGCCGCAGCCGCTCGGGGCGGACCACCACCACGGCGTCGCCGTGCACCGCGTGCCCGTCCGGGAGCGGGATGCCGTACGCGCCCGCGTGCAGCCGCTTGGGGTCGTCGGGGTGGACGACGCCGCGCAGCAGCGTGGACTCGCCCAGGAACTGGGCGACGAACAGCGACTCGGGCCGCTCGTACAGCTGCTGGGCCGTGCCGACCTGCACGATCCGCCCGTCGTCGTAGACGGCGATGCGGTCCGAGAGGGTGAGCGCTTCCTCCTGGTCGTGGGTGACGTAGAGGAAGGTCGTGCCGACCTTGCGGTGGATCTCGCGGATCTCCTCCTGCAGGGCCTCGCGGAGCTTCTTGTCCAGCGCGCCCAGCGGCTCGTCCATCAGCAGCACCGGCGGCCGGTAGACGATGGCCCGGGCGAAGGCGACGCGCTGCTGCTGGCCACCGGAGAGCTGGGCGGGGCGGCGCCGCTCGAACCCCTCCAGCTGTACGGTCCGCACCGCCGCGCGCACCAGCTCGCGGCGCTGGGCCCTCGGCAACTTCCGCTGCCGCAGCGGGAACTCGATGTTGTCCCACACGCTCAGGTGCGGGAACAGCGCGTACCCCTGGAAGACCATGCCCATCTCGCGCCGGTGCGGGGGCACTGAGTTCAGCGGTTTGGCGTCGACCAGGATGTCGCCCGAGGTCGGCGGGACAAACCCGGCGATCATGTTGAGCGTGGTCGTCTTGCCCGAGCCGCTGGGGCCCAGGAACGTCATGAACTCGCCCGGCTCGATGGTCAGATCCACGCCGCGCACGGCCCGGCTGGACCCGTACGTCTTGGTCAGGCCGCGCAGTTCGATGGCGGCCCCGCTGCGCTTGAGGTCGGCCGACGTGAGATCGGCCGACGTGAGGTCGGCGGCCCCGCCGCGCTTGAGGTCAGCTGACACGTCGCCTCCGGGATTGTGCGAGCAGCGCGATCGCGATCAGCGCGCTGGTGAAGCAGATGATGAGGGTGGCCGCGGCGGCGATGGTGGGATCGACGTCGCGCTGGATGCTGCTGTACATCCGCACCGGCAGGGTCTCCAGATAGGGGCTGGAGATGAACATGGACACCACGACCTCGTCGAAGGAGGTCACGAAGGCGAACATGAACCCGGACAGCAGACCGGGCGCGATCACCGGCAGGGTGACGCTGACGAAGGCGCGCCCCCGGCTCGCCCCGCAGATCGCCGCCGCGCGCTCCAGGGTGGTGTCGAACCGCGACAGCACCGAGGACACCGGGATGATCACGAACGGCAGGGCCAGCACGGTGTGCGCGATCAGGAACCCGGTGAACGTCCCCACCAGCCGCAGCTCCAGGAACAGGGCGTAGACGCCCACCGCGAAGACGACCGTGGGCACCAGCATCGGGGCGATCAGCAGCGCGCCCGCAGCCCCGCGGCCCCGGAACCGGCCGCGGGTCAGGGCGTAGCTCGCGGCCGTGCCCGCCACCGTGGCCACCACCCCGACGAGGGCGGCGATCTGCAGCGAGTTCAGCAGATCGGCCACCCAGCGGCTGTCCGAGAAGAAGGTCTCGTACCACCGCAGGGACCAGCGCTCGGGCGGAAAGGCCAGCGAGCGCTGTCCGGTGAAGCTGAGCGGGATCACCACCAGGGTC
The DNA here is from genome assembly GCF_042959105.1 of Streptomyces sp. NPDC007917. NCBI lineage: Bacteria > Bacillati > Actinomycetota > Actinomycetes > Kitasatosporales > Streptomycetaceae > Streptomyces > Streptomyces sp. NPDC007917. The sequence goes on along the minus strand of NZ_JBIBKK010000021.1, from coordinate 92,136 downwards.
GGGGCGACCAGCCACAGCGCGACCAGCGCGCCGAAGATCTTCAGGGGGATGCGCCTGCTCACAGCTCCAGACCTCCCGTGACCTGGGCCGACTTACCGGTCACCCGCTTGGACACCCAGGCGGTCACCGCGAGCAGCACGCCGGCGGTGAGCAGCAGCGCCACCGCGAGCGCCCCGCCGCGGCCCCAGTTCAGCAACTCGCTGATCTGCGTGTACAGCGCGTTGGGCAGCAGCTCCTGGCGGGGCGAGCCGAGGACGGCGGGGGTGATGTAGAAGCCGAGCGAGAGGATGAACACCATCAGCGACCCGGCGAACACCCCGGGCAGCGACAGCGGGACGAAGACCCGCCAGAACGCCTTCCAGGGCGGTGCGCCGCAGATCATTCCGGCCTGCACCACCCGCCGGTCGATCGAGCGCATCGCGTTGAACAGCGGCAGCACCATGAACGGCATCAGGATCTGGCACATGCCGATCAGCACGCCCGTGGTGGTCCCGAGCAGCCGCGTCCTGCCCAGGCCCAGGGCGTCGAGGACGGTGTTGAGCACGCCGTGGTCCTGCAGGATGATCACCCAGGCGAACACGCGCACCATCAGGCTGGTCCAGAACGGCATCAGCACGGCCAGCATCAGCAGCCCGCGCAGCGCCGGTCCGCACACCGTCATCAGATACGCGTACGGATAGCCGAGCACCAGGGTGATCAGCGTGGCCACGGCGGCGACGGCCAGGGTGCGGCCCAGCACCTCGAGCGAGGTGGCGTCGTGCAGCAGCCAGGAGAAGTTCTGCAGCCCCGGCTCCGGCTGGGTGACGCTGCGCACCACGATCGTGGCGACCGGGTAGCCGAAGCCGGCCAGCACCAGCAGCACCGTCGGACCGAGCAGCAGCCAGCGCCGGGAGCCCGGGGCCCGCTCCGTGGCGGCGGAGCGGCCCCGGGCGGGCCCGGCCTGCCGGTCGGCGGGGCCGGGCGTGGTACCGGGGGAGAGCGCTGTCATCGGTTCAGCCAGTCGGTCCAGGCCGTGGACAGCTTGTCCCGGTTCTGTCCCCAGTAGGTGAAGTCCGGGGTGATGGACTGGTTGAGCACCTTCTCCTGCGTCGGGTCGAGCTTCTGGGCCTGCGGGGACAGCGCGGGCTTGGAGTTGACGTTGACCGGCGCGTAGCTGGTGTACTCCGACTGCCTGGTCTGCTGCTGCGCGCCGAGCGCGTAGTTGATCAGGCCCATCGCGGCCTTGGTGTTCTTCGAGCCCTTCGGCACGGCGAACACGTCGTACAGGATGAAGCTGTTGTTCCACACCGGGCGGAAGTTCGCGCCGTTCGCATTGGCCTCGTAGATGCGGCCGCTCCAGGCCATCACCATGTCCGCCTCGCCGGACTGCACGATCTGGGTCTGCTGGGCGCCGGTCTTCCAGTACGTGAGGTCGGACTTGATGCCGTCCCATTTGCGCAGCGCCCGCTTGGTGTCCAGCGGATACAGCTTGCTCGGGCCCACGCCGTCGGCCAGCAGGGCGGCCTCGAAGATGCCCGGGGTGGGGGTCGGGCGGCCGTCGACGGCCCGCTTGCCCGGGAACTTCTCGGTGTCGAAGAAGTCCGCCCAGGTCGTGGGCGGGTTGTCCCCGTATTTGTCCGCGTTGTAGTACAGGCCGTACCCGTAGATCAGCGAGGGGACCATACAGGGGGACTCGGGCGTCTGGTCCGGCAGCTGGCTGGTGTTGATGATCTTGTAGTCCAGCTTCTGGTACAGCGTCTCGCAGTTGGCCGCGGCGTCCCACGGGGTGGTGTCCACCACGTCCCACAGCACGTTCTTGGAGTTCACCTGCGCCTTGACCTTGGCGGGGTCGGTGGGGCCGTCGGTGAGCACATCGGCGCCGGAGTCCTTGGCGAACGGTTTGACGAACGCGCCCTCCTGGCCGTCCTGCATACCCCCGCCGTAGGACACATAGGTCATCCGGACACCCTTGAGCGCGTCCTTCTTGACCGTGCCGGCCGGCTGGCCGACGAGATCGGCCGAGTCCGCGTCCTTGCCGGGTCCCCCCTGGGCGCAGCCGGCCGTGAGCAGCACACCGACGGTCGCGAGGGCGGTCCCGGCCAGCGCGGGCCGCCGGGTCCGGGCGGAGCGGGACGTCCGGGTGCGGGGGGAGGCTCCGGAGAGTGGGGATCGGGGGGACATCTGCTACTCCTTGTCGCCGGGCTGTATGGGGCCCAGCACCCAGTGGACGACGGACAGGGCATCGGTCTCGTTGACGATGCGGTGCGGCTGCCTGGAGTCGAAGTCCAGGCTGTCTCCCTCGCCGAGTACGAAGCGCTCGGTGTCGAGCTCCACGGTCACCTGGTTGGTCAGCACCACGACCACCTCGTGCCACCCGGGGTGGCTGTACTGCTCGTCCCCGGTCGAGCCCCCCGGCGCGAACTCGGCCTCGTACACCCCGAACCCGGACAGCGGCTCTCGGGTGAGCGAGGTCTTGCGCCCGCCGCCGACCCAGTCGAGCACCGGCCGGTCCTGGGCGCGCAGGGGCGTGGGGCCGATGGCCGAGGTGTCGAACAGCTCGGCCATGGTGATGCCGAGGGCGGAGGCGATGCGCGCCAGCGTCGAGATGGAGGCGCTGCTGCGCCCGCGCTCGAGCTGGCTGAGGAAGCTCCCGCTGACGTCGCTGCGCTCCGCGAGGGCGCGCAGCGACATCCGGCGCAGGCGCCGGAACGCGTGCACCCGTCTGCCGACGTCCGACTCGGGACGCTCGGCGGGCGGTTCGGGGGCGGATTTCGGTTCGGCGGACACTTGAGCTCCGGGCGGGGTGGGAAGCGGAAGTGATCGACGGAGAGTGAGTGGAAAGCACGATGACACGCGCCAAGGGGCACGACAAGGGATACTTAACAAACCCGCGAATGTGTGAAGTAACCGTGAAGCAGCCGTAGTTGCGACGGACGAAGCGGGCATCGGGATGATCGGGGCGCGGGCGGCCGCCGCCGGGCCTTGCCTGCCCCGCGCACCCGGCGCAAGCTGGAGTCATGAGCGCCCAGGCGGCCCCCACGCTCATCACATCCGTGCAGCGGGCCCTCCGCCTGCTGGAGGCCGTCGGCGCGCACGAGGGCGGCGCGCCGGCGAAACAGCTCGCACGCGAGGTGGGGCTGCCCCTGGCCACCACCTACCACCTTCTGCGCACGCTGTGTCACGACGGGTACGCGCGCAAGCTCGGCGACGGCGGTTTCGTCATCGGGGAGAAGGTCGACGCCCTGAGCACCGGAAGCCGCGACCAGACGCTGCTGACCCGCGTGCGCCCCACGCTCACCGCGCTGCGGGACGACCTGGCGGTCGCCGCGTATCTGACCTTCTACGAGGACGGCGAGATCAGGGTCGCCGACATCGTCGACAGCCCGCGGGCGCCGCGGGGCGACCTCTGGGTGGGGTTCGAGGACGCGGGACACGCCACCGCCCTGGGCAAATGCGTGCTGCGCGAGCTGGACGCCGAGTCCCGCCAGGACTATCTGTCCCGGCACCCGCCGACCGATCTCACCCCCCGGACCATCACCCGCCCGGACGTACTGCTCAGGTGGCTCGACACCGCCCCGGCCGGCGTGCCCGTCCTCGACCGCGAGGAGTACGCGCTCGGCACGGTCTGTCTCGCGGTGCCCGTCTACAGCGGGGAGACGATCGGCTCGCTCGGGGTCTCGCTGCAGGTGGCCCCGTCCTCGCGCCTGGGGTCCTCGCGCGTCGGGGCCTCGCTCCTCGCGTCCTCGCGCCTGGGGGAGATCCAGGACCGGCTGATCCCGGCGGGAAAGCGTGTGACCAGGGGTCTTTCGCTCACCGTCTGAAATTCACTATCTGAAATGCGGCCTCTTGTGGCACCGCCCGGCCTGCTGTTGTCTAGGGATACGGACATCACGGGCATCGCGGACATCCAGGTGTGCGTGTCTGCCACGAGCGGAGAGAGTTCAGACCCGAGATATGAGCCAGGCCCGAGACCATCACCATGGCCATCGGCCCCAACGGCAGCCCACCCGGCGGCCGGACCCCGCATCCCTGGTCGCTTCCCTGGACCAGTCCCGCTGCGGGGCGTACATCGCGGTCGTGGTGACCGCGGTGACCACCTCCCTGGTCGCGCTGCTCGTCCTGCTCGGCGACGCCGGGATGAGCTGGCTTCCGCTGCTCGCCGTGGGCCCCGCCCTGGCCGCCGCCACCTGCCGGCCCTGGGGCGTGCTGCGCATCGGCATCCTCGCCACGGGGCTGGGCGCGGTCCTCGGCACCCAGACCGGTGAGCCGGTCCGCCAGCTGGCGGTCACGCTGGCCGCGCTGGCCGCCGTCACCCTGGCGAGCGCGCTGGCCAGCCTGTTGCGCGGGCGCCGCGAGCGGGTGCTGGCGGCCGTCCGCTCGGTCGCCGAGACCGCCCAGAACGCGCTGCTGCGGCCGGTGCCCGCGACGGTCGGCCCGTTCCAGGTGGCCGTGCGCTACAGCGCCGCCGCCGCGGAGGCCCGGATCGGCGGCGACCTGTACGCGCTGGTGCCCACCCCGTACGGCGTCCGGCTGATCGTCGGCGATGTGCGCGGCAAGGGGCTGCCCGCGGTCGGCACCACCGCGCTGGTGCTGGGCGTCTTCCGCGAGGCCGCGTACGACGAGCCCGACCTGCTGGACGTCGTCGAACGGATCGAGCGCAGCCTGGCCCGCAACCTCGGCTCCGACGACTTCGTCACCGCCGTGATCGCCGGATACCCGCAGCCGGGCCGGATGGAGGTCGTCAACTGCGGCCACGCCCCTCCGCTGCTGGTCAACCGTACGGCCGTCACGGCCGTCGAGCCGATCCACCCGGCCCCGCCGCTGGGCCTGCGCACCCTCGTCATCCGCCGCCCGAGCCTGCAGGTGCTGCCCTTCGCCGACGGCGACCAGCTGCTGCTGTACACCGACGGGGTCACCGAGGCGCGCGACGGCGGCCGGGCGTTCTACCCGCTCGCCGAGCGGGTGGCCCGGCACGCCTGCGACGAGCCGTCCCGCACCCTGGCTGCCCTCCACGCCGACCTGCTGGCACACGTCGGCGGCCGGCTCCACGACGACGCGGCGCTGCTGCTGCTCCGCAAGCCGGCCGCCGCGGGCCCGGCCGCCGACGCCGCGCCCGTGGCCGCCGACCCGACGACGAACGCGACCTGAAGCGTTCGTCGTCGGGTCGGCCGCCTAGGCCGCCACTAGCGGCGGCACACCCTCACCTCTTTGCTGGGCTGGGGGGCCTGGGTCCACTTGTTGCTGTTGTTCTCCCAGGTGAAGCCGATGCTCGTGAGCCCGAGGCTTATGCCGATCGCGCTCTGGGACTTCCAGGAGTGGCCGTACTTGGAGAACGCCTGGAGGTTCCAGCAGCCGCTCCGGCTGGCCTTGAAGGAGATACCCATGAGGCCCTGGTACCCCTGCATGTCGGTCCTGGTCACGTGCGGGCCCTCGTTGAAGAGGAACCCGGCTCCAGAGGCGCCGGACTTCTCCGCCTGGTCCATCTTCTTCTTGCCGTAGACCCTCCCATTGCCCTGGTAGACAAGAGAGTGCGCAAGGGGGGTGACCTTCTTGCTGAAGCTGATGGCGAACGCGTCGTAGCCCTTGGTGTTGGAGGGGATCTTCTTCCACTTCCAGCCGGCCGCGGCGATGTAGCGGTCCTTCCCACTGGCCTTGTAGATGATCGGCTTCGAGAGCTTGATCTCCTGGTCCGGGTTGCTCAGCGTGCTGAGCTCCGAACCGCCCCCGTCCGCCCGGTCCAGGCAGTAGTCCGCGGCCAGCTTCGCGTCGATCCGCTCCTGCGAGAGACCCTGGCTGTGCAGCTTCTGGATGAGCGCGGTGACCTGCTGGGTCTGTGCCTTGACGTCGTCGGCCGACTTCGAGACACAGCCCCGAGCGGCCGGCGCCCCCGCTGGCGCCGACTGGCCGAAGGCCGTCGACGATGCGCCGACCGGGAGCAGAACCGCCCCCGCCACAGCGGCGCCCACCAGTCGCATCTTCGTGTGCATGTGCTTGTTTCCCCTCGTTCGCGATGGATGGACGAGGTGCGCGGTCCCGCCGCGTTGTCCGGCCGGTGCGACCCCGTCTGACCTCGAGTTTTGCGGTCCTGACGTTGTCTGGCAGGCCCCATTCGCCGCGCTGGACAATTAAGTTGGACCCAGGCGACGACGGGGGAGGGGCAGCAGATGGGGCGTCGGGAGAGCCCGCTGGATCCGAGTGCCGGGCCGGTGGAGCGGTTCGCCCATGAGCTGCGGGCCTTGCGGCAGAGCGCGGGCGGGTTGACCTATCGGGCGATGGCGCGCAGGACGGAGTACTCCACGGCGACCCTGGCCCAGGCGGCCTCCGGCGACCGGCTTCCCTCGCTGCCGGTCGCCCTGGCGTATGTGACCGCGTGCGGCGGGGACCGCGCGGAGTGGGAGCGGCGCTGGCAGCAGGTCACGGACCAGCTGCTGGCCGAGCCGCCCGAGGACGACGACGCCGTCCCGCCGTATCCCGGGCTGCGGCGCTTCCAGCCGGAGGACCGGGAGCGGTTCTTCGGCCGCGACCGGCTCACCGGGGACCTGGTCGCGCTGGTCCGGGCGCGGCGGTTCGCGGCCGTGGTCGGCGCCTCCGGCAGCGGGAAGTCCTCGCTGCTGCGCGCCGGGCTCATCCCGGCCCTGCGGGCGGGGGACGGAGGACCGGCGGGGGACGGGCGGACGGCGGCTCGGGCCGGGAAGGGGCGGCCGGCGGCTCGGGCCGGGGAGGGGCGGCCCGCCGCCCTGCGCATCCTCACCCCGGGGCCGCACCCCGCCCGCAGCCATGCGCACCTCCTCGCCCCGGCCGAGGGCGACGGCGACACGGTGGTGGTGGTCGACCAGTTCGAGGAGACCTTCACCCTGTGCCAGGACCCGGCCGAGCGGGCGGACTTCCTCGACCTGCTGCTGTCCGCCCGCGACCCCGAGCGCCGCTTACGGGTCGTGATCGCCGTCCGCGCGGACTTCTTCGGCCACTGCGCCGGACACCGCGCGCTCGCGGACGCGCTGCGGGACGCCACGCTGCTGGTGGCCCCGATGACCCCGGAGGAGCTGCGCGAGGCCATCGTCCGACCGGCCGCCGCCGAGGGTCTGATCGTCGAGCGCACCCTGACCGCGCGGCTCGTCGAGGAGGTCGCCGACGAGCCCGGCGGGCTGCCGCTGCTGTCCCACGTCCTGCTGGAGACCTGGCGCCGCCGCCGCGGACGCGCGCTGACCATGGCCGCGTACGAGGCCACCGGCGGCATCCACGGAGCCGTCGCCCAGACCGCCGAGGACCTCTACACCCGGCTGCCGCCCGACCAGGCGCGCGCCGCCCGGCGGATTCTGCTGCGGCTGGTCACCCCCGGCGAGGGCGCGCCCGACACCCGCCGCCCGGCGGACCGCGCCGAACTTTGGGCCGGCGGGCCCGGCGAGGCGGCCGCGGTGCTGGAGCGACTGGCCCGCGCGCGCCTGATCACCCTCGACGACGAGGTGGTGAACCTCGCACACGAGGCCCTGATCACCGCCTGGCCCCGGCTGCGCGACTGGATCGACGAGGACCGCCGCCGGCTGCGCGTCCACCGTCAGCTGACCGAGGCCGCCACCGCCTGGGAGCGTCTTGGCCGGGACCCCGGGGCGCTCTACCGGGGCGTACGGCTGGCGGAGGCGGACGAGGCGTTCGGCCCGCCCGAGCGGGCCGCGGACCTCATCCCGGTCGAGGACGCCTTCCTCGCCGAGAGCCGCGCGGGTCTGCGCAAGGAGCGGCGCCGGCTGCGCCAGGTCCTGACCGCGGTCTGTGTGGCGCTGTGTCTCGCCCTGGTGGCCGCCGGCGTCGCCTTCTGGCAGCGGAACACGGCCCTCACCGCACAGGACAGAGCGGTGGCCGCACAACAGGTGGCACAGTCGCGGCAACTGGCCGCCCAGTCCGCGGCCTTGCTGGACAGCGATCCGGACCTGGCCTCCTTGCTGGCGGTCCAGGCCTACCGGACCCGGAAGACCGAGGAATCGACCGCCGGCTTGTACGCGGCCGCCGCGCTGCCGCTGCGGAAACGGCTGACGGGCCACACCGGCGTGGTGACCTCCGTGGCCTTCAGCCCCGACCGCCGCACGCTGGCCACGGCCGGTGAGGACGGCAGGGTGCGGTTGTGGGAGGCGGCCACCGGCGAGCCGCGGTCCACCCTGACGCGCCGCGCCGGCCGGGTGGACGCGCTGGCGTTCAGCCCCGACGGCCGCACGGTGGCCACGGGCGGCGAGGACGGCAGGGTGCGGTTGTGGGAGGCGGCCACCGGCGAGCCGCGGTCCACCCTGACCGGTCACACCGGCCGGGTGGAGGCCCTGGCGTTCAGCCCCGACGGCCGCACGCTGGCGAGCGCCGGCAGCTTCGACGACACCGTACGCCTGTGGGACGCCGCCGCCGGGCGCCGGCGCACCACCCTCACCGGCGAGGCCGGGAACATCAGGTCGCTGGCGTTCAGCCCCGACGGCCGTACGCTCGCCGGCGGCAGCGGCGACGGGACGGTGCGGCTGTGGAATCCGGCCACCGGCCGGACCCGTCACACGCTCGCCGGGCACACCCGCGTCGTCGGTCTGGTCGCGTTCAGTGCGGACGGCCGCACCCTGGCCACCAGCAGCTACGACGGAACGGCGCGCCTGTGGGACGTGGCCGAGGGCACCACCCGCAGGACCTTCCGCGACCACACCGGGCGGATCTGGGCGGGCGCGCTCAGCCCCGACGGCCGCACCCTCGCCACCAGCGACGGACGGCAGACCGTCCGGCTCTGGGACACCTCCACCGGCCGGGTCCGGGCCACCCTCACCGGCCACGCCGACTACGTGCTGTCCATCGCCTTCAGCCCGGACGGCCGCGCGCTGGCCACCGGTGGCCGCGACCGCACGGTGCGGCTGTGGGACCTGGCCAGGGGCAAGACCCGGCTCAGCTTCGGTGGCCACACGGACGGCGTATGGGCGGCATCGCTCAGCCCCGACGGACGCACCCTGGCCACCACGGACCGCGGCGGACCGGCCCGCCTGTGGAACACGAGGACCGGCGAGTCCCGCACGGTGCCCGTCAGCGGCGGCTCGGGCGACGCCGAATCGGTGGCCTTCGCCCCGGACGGCCGGACCCTGGCCGTCGGAACCAGCGACGGGCGCGTGCGGTTCCACGATCTGCGTTCCGGCAGGACCATCGAGCGGTACACCAACCACATCCGCCACAACGTCGACGTGCTGGCGTTCAGCCCGGACGGCCGCATGCTGGCCGTCGGAAGCGACGAGGCGGAGGACGTACAGGTGTGGGACACGGCCTCGGGCCGGGTACGGACCACGCTCGCGGCGTCCAGGCTCGGGGTCAACGCGCTGGCGTTCAGCCCGGACAGCCGGACCCTGGCCATCAGCGGCATCCGGACGGCCGACCGGGTCCGGTTGTGGGACCTGAAGAGGGGCAGGCCCCGGATCACCCTCGACACCAGCGGCACCGGAGCGGTGGCGTTCAGCCCGGACGGCCGGACGCTCGCCACCGGGGATTCCGACGGCACGGCCCGGCTGTGGGACACGGCGGACGGCGACCACCGCGCGACCTTGACCGGACACGTCGACGCGGCCACGTCCGTCGCCTTCAGCACGGACGGGCGCTCTCTCGCCGTCGGCAGCTACGAGGGCGGCGTGCGCGTGTGGGACGTGGCCGGGAGCCGGCTGAGGGCCGCCCTCACCGGCCACACCGGCACCGTGAAGGTGGTGGCGTTCAGCCGCGACGGCCGAACGCTCGCCACGGGCAGTCTGGACGGCACGGCCCGGCTGTGGGACGTCTTCCTGCCCGGTCCCCAGGAGGCCGTCAGCGGCATCTGCGAGGCCGTCCACCGGGACCTCACCCGGCGGGAGCGCTCGGCCCATCTGCCGGACCAGCCGTCCGGCCGGGTGTGCCCGGCGTGAGGGTCCGGCGTCGGAATCAGACCACGCCCTGGGCGGCCATGGCCTCCGCCACCCGCAGATACCCGGCGACGTTCGCGCCCAGGACGTAGTCCTCGGGCGCCCCGTACTCCTCGGCCGTGGCCCGGCACAGCGCGTGGACGTCGGTCATGACGGCGGCGAGCCGGGCCTCGGTCTCCTCGAAGGTCCACCGGTCGCGGGCGGCGTTCTGCCGCATCTCCAGCGCGGAGGTGGCCACTCCGCCGGCGTTGGCGGCCTTGCCGGGGCCGAAGAGCACCCCGGCCTCCCGCAGTGCCTCGACGGCCGCCGGGGTGCAGGGCATGTTCGCGCCCTCGGCCACGGCCAGTACGCCGTTCTTCACCAGCGCGACGGCGTGCTCCTCGGTCAGTTCGTTCTGGGTGGCGCAGGGCAGGGCGATGTCGCACTCCACCTCGAACACCGAGCCCCGGTCGGAGAACACCGCACCGGGCCTGGCCCGGGCGTAGTCGCCGAGCCGCGCCCGGCGGACCTCCTTGACCTCCTTGAGCAGGTCCAGGTCGATCCCGCCCCGGTCGACCACATAGCCGGAGGAGTCGGAGCAGGCCACCACCCGGCCGCCGAGGGCGTGCACCTTCTCGATGGCGTAGACGGCCACATTGCCGGAGCCGGAGACCACCACATCGCAGCCGTCGAACTGGCGGCCGCGGGTGCGCAGCATCTCCTGCGCGAAGTGGACGGTGCCGTATCCGGTGGCCTCGGTGCGCGCGTGCGAGCCGCCCCAGCCGACCCCCTTGCCGGTCAGCACGCCCGCCTCGAAGCGGTTGGTCAACCGCTTGTACTGGCCGAACAGATAGCCGATCTCGCGCCCGCCCACCCCGATGTCCCCGGCCGGCACATCGGTGTGTTCGCCGATGTGGCGGTGGAGTTCGGTCATGAAGGACTGGCAGAAGCGCATGACCTCGCCGTCCGAGCGCCCCTTGGGATCGAAGTCCGCGCCGCCCTTGCCACCGCCGATCGCGAGCCCGGTCAGCGCGTTCTTGAAGATCTGTTCGAAGCCGAGGAACTTGACGATGCCCAGGTTGACGCTGGGGTGGAAGCGCAAGCCTCCCTTGTAGGGGCCGAGGGCGCTGTTGAACTCCACCCGGAAGCCCCGGTTGACGTGGATGTCCCCCAGGTCGTCGACCCAGGGCACCCGGAAGACGATCTGCCGTTCCGGTTCGCACAGCCGCTCCACGATCCGGGCGTCGAGATGGTCCGGATGCGCGCGGAGCACGGGCGCGAGGGTGTGCAGCACCTCGCCCGCGGCCTGGTGGAACTCCGCTTCCCCGGGGTTGCGGCGCACGATCTGCGCGTACACGGACTCGATACGGGCGGTGACGTCCATGGGGTGGCCTTTCTGTCCTCTCTGTCAATCGCGTGTGCCGGGGACGGGGGAACTGCCCGGCAGCGGAGTGCGCGCCGGCCGCCCGCCGAGTACCTCCAGGACGTTGTCCACCGCGAGGTCCACCATGGCGGCACGGGTGGCCTCGGTGGCCGAACCGATGTGCGGGAGCGTGATCACATGGGCTTCGCCGACCAGCGGTGACAGCTCGGCCCCCATGGGCTCGCGTGCGAAGACGTCCAGGGCCGCCGAGTGGATGGCACGGTCCCGTACGGCCTGGAGCAGGGCATCTTCGTCGACGATGCCCCCGCGTGAGGTGTTGACCAGTGTGGCAGTGGACTTCATGGAGGCCAGTTCCGCCGCGCCGATGAGATGGCGGGTCTGCGGGGTGAGCGGGACGTGCAGCGAGACCACGTCGGCCTCGGCGAGGAGGGTGGGCAGGTCCACGGCCCGGGATTCCGGACCGGTCCCGGCCCCGGACGCGTACGCGGCCCCGGATGCGGCCGCGTACGGGTCGTGGTGCAGCAGCCGCATGCCGAATCCCCGGGCACGCCTGGCCACAGCCTGCCCGATCTGGCCGTAGCCGATCAGGCCGAGCGTGGAGCCGTGCACATCCAGGCCCAGGTAGTCATCCATCCGGAACAGGTCCCACCGCCCGGCGGCCAGCGCGTCGCGGGCGGCGCCGAGCCGCCTGCGGGCCATGAGGATCAGGGCGAAGGCGAGGTCGGCGGTGGTCTCGGCGAGCACGCCCGGGGTGTGGGTGACCACGACGCCGCGCGCCGCCGCCGCTTCCCGGTCGACCGCGTCGTACCCCATGCTCGCCAGCGCGACGACGCGCAGCGCGGGCCCGGCCGCGTCCAGCAGGGCGGCGTCCACCCGGTCGTTGCCCAGGGCCAGGATCGCGGCCGCGCCCTCGGCCCGTTCGGCCAGTTCCGCCGGGCCGGGCTTGTCCGCCCCGGCCGGGCACACCACCTCCGCCCGGGACGCCAAGCGGGCAAGGCCCCCGCCGGGAAGGCCGGCACGGGTGACGAGCACACGCTGCTTCATCTATTTCTCCAGTGCTTGTACCGCGGTTACAGCGTTTTTCGATATACGGAAAAACGTTAGTCAGCGTGCGGTTCGGCAACCAATAGATGTTTTGCGTGACGCGATCGGCGGTCGGAATACCCGGACCTGATCAGGCAGCCGCGATCAGTTCATGAAACAGGTCGTGCACGGCATGGGCGGGTTCCGACAGCGGCTGGTGGTCGGAGGTACACAGGGACAGTTTGACCTGAATGGTCGGGTTCACTATCCGGCGCACCACCAGGTTCCGTACGTCGAGGATGGCGCGCGCCGCCGACCAGGGCAGCACCGTCGCCCCGAGGTCGGCGCCCACGGCGCTGACCAGCGTCAGCACCGACTCGATCTCGCCCACCACCCTCGGCTGCAGCGAGGCCTGCTGGAACGCGGCCTCGACGACCTGGCGGATGGTGTGGATGCGGCTGGGCAGCAGCAGGCCCACATCCGCCAGCTCCTCGAGGGAGACGTCCTCGCCCCGGGACGCCGGGGCCGCGCCGCCCGGCGCGGCGATCAGGTACAGGTCCTCGGTGCGCAGCGGCTCGAACTGCACGCCCCGCAGCGGGCCGGCCCCGTAGATGAAGGCCATGTCCATGCGGCCGGTCATGATGGCCTCGCTGATGACGCCGCCGAAGTTCTCGTTGATGTGCAGCAGGATGTCGGGATAGCGCTCGCGCACGCTCCGCAGCAGCGGCAGCGCGAGCGCCGCGCCCATGCTGTACGGGGCCAGGCCCACGGAGACGCTGCCGGCCGGCGCCCGGCCGGACACGTCGACCGCCGCGTGGGCGAGTTCGACCTGGCGCAGGACGAGCTGCGCGTGCCGGTACAGCGCGCGGCCCGCCTCGGTCGGCGCCACCCCACGTTTGCTGCGGATCAGCAACTGCTGTTTGAACTGCGCCTCCAGCATGGAGAGCTGCTGGCTGAGCGCGGGCTGTGCGATGTGCAGGATGTCGGCCGCGCGCGTGATGCTCCCGGCATCCACGATCTTCACGAACGAGTAGAGACGCCTGGTGTCCATGGGCGAGCCTCCAGCTGGGCGGAGCCTCATGGTAGGCGTCGCCGGGCGGCCGGGACGCCGGTGCGTACGCCGCCGGGTCATACCCAGCGGCGATCACGTCACATACAACGTGTATTTGCCGCTTCGTGTCGCCGGTATTACGTTCACCCAAACACCGATTCCCGAAAGTCGCTTTCCTCAATTATTCGGAGGACGTCATGATGAATACGGTCGATCTCGTGGCCGACCTCGGCGAGGGATTCGGTGCGTACACCATGGGCGACGACGAGGCGCTGTTGTCCGTGCTCACTTCGGCGAATATCGCGTGCGGATTCCATGCCGGCGACCCGAGAATCATGGACGCCACGGTCCGGCACTGCGCCGAGCGCGGCGTCGCCGTGGGCGCCCACCCCAGCTTTCCCGATCTGGCCGGATTCGGCCGCCGCGCGATGGACCTGACGCCGGACGAGGTCCGCACCGACACGCTCTACCAGATCGGCGCGCTCCAGGCCTTCGCGGCCGCGCACGGCACCCGTGTCCGGCATGTCGCGCCGCACGGCCGCCTCGGCAACCTGGTCGCGGTCCGGCAGGACTACGCGGCGGCGGTGGCCGACGCCGTCGCCTCCTTGGACGGGTCCTTGATCGTCCTGGCGCAGGACGGAGCGCTCGCCGAGGCCGCGCGCGCCCGCGGCCTGCGGGTCGGCATCGTCGGGATCGCCGACCGGGCCTACCGCGACGACGGCACGCTGGTGCCGAGGGGCGAGCCGGGCGCGGTGCTCCACGACGAGGGGGAGATCGCCGCGCGGACGGTCCGGATGGTGACCGAGGGCGTGGTGCGCGGTGTCGGCGGCCGCGACATCCCCGTCGCCTGCGACACCGTGCTGCTGCACGGCGACACCCCCGGGGCCATCGCGCTCGCGCACCGCGTCCGGGAGGAACTGCTCGCCGCGGGGGTGCGGATCGCACCGCTGACCGAGGTGCTGGACGCCAGGGCCGGCCGGGCAGCGGCCCAGCTCGCCGATGGGCGCGCCTGACATGGACGGCGGCGTCGTGATCGCGGACTGCGGCGATTCGGCCGTCGTGGTCAAGGCCGCGGGCCTAGGCCGTGACCGGGCCTGGCGGACCGTCCACGCCCTGGCCGACGCGATCGAGGCGGCCCGGCCCGGCGGGGTGTACGGCATCGTGCCCACCTACGACTCGCTGCTCGTCGAGTTCGACGCTCTGCGCACCGACCACGAGACGGTCCGGCGTGCCCTGCGGCACGAGGCCGACCGGCTCGGCGCGGGCTTGGTCCGGGCGCCGGCGGCCAGGACGTTCGTGGTCCCCGTGGTGTACGGGGGCGAGCACGGCCCCGATCTGCCCGTCGTCGCCGAACAGCTGGGGCTGTCCGAGCGGGAGGTGGTGGAGCTGCACTCCGGCGCGCCGCTGACGGTCCGCTGCTTCGGCGCGCCGGCGGGCGCCCCGATGACGGACGGCCCGGCGTTCCCGCGGCCGGTCCCCCGGCTGGCCTCGCCGCGGACCAGCGTCCCGCCCGGCTCGATAGCGGTGGCCGGCCGGCAGGCCGTGATCTGCCCGATGCGCTCCCCCGGCGGCTGGCCGCTGCTGGGACGCACCCCGCTGCGCGTGCTCGACCTCGACGCCGAGCCGCTGACCCCGTACCGGCCCGGCGACGCCTTCCGGTTCGTGCCGATCTCCCCCGAGCAGTGGGACGACCACGCCGGCGCGCCCCTGGCGGCGGCCCATGGCTGACACCCTGACCGTCCACCGGGCGGGGATCTCGGTGGTCCAGGACCTCGGGCGGTTCGGGCACTCCCGCTACGGCCTGCCGGTCAACGGCGCGCTCGACCAGCACTCCGCCCGCGTCGCCAATGTGCTGGCCGGCAACGACGAGGGCGCGCCGCTGATCGAGATCACCGCCCTGGACTTCAGCGCCACCCCGCGGACCGATGTGCTCATCGCGGTCACCGGCGCCCCCGCCGACGTGACGGTGGGGGGCGTCCCGCGACCGCAGTGGGAGCCCGTCCCGGTGCGGGCCGGCGAGACGATCGGCGTCACCCGCATCCGGTCCGGTATCCGGGTCTACCTCGCGGTGCTCGGCTCGGTGGAGGCTCCGTCCCTGCTCGGCAGCTGCGCCCCCGACACCGTCCTCGGGTTCGGGCGCTCGCTGCGCGACGGCGACGAACTGGCCGTACGGACGCGCTGCCCGCCCGTCGACCACCCGGTCTTCCGCATCCCGCTGTTCCGTATGGGCGCACCCGTACCGCGCTTCGGCGAATCCTGGACGATCGATGTGACCGACGGCCCCGACCTGGAGGAGTTCGGCGACTCCGCCGGCCGGCTGTTGCGGTCGGAGTTCACCGTGAGCCCGCGGAGCAACCACATCGGGCTGCGCATGACCGGCGACGTACCGCGGCGGGTGGCGCGCGGCGAGGTGCTCTCCCGGGGAGTGCCGGTCGGCGCCGTCGAGGTGCCCGCGGGCGACGAACTGCTGGTCCTGCACCGCGGCCGGGGCGTCACCGCCGGCTACCCGGTGCTGGCGGTGGTGACCGCGACCGGCCTGTCGGCCCTGGGGCAGGTCAGGCCCGGCCAGACCGTACGGTTCCGGCGCCGGACGGTCGCCGACGCGGTGGCCGCCCACCGGTCCCAGCGCCACGCCGTCCACGCCCTGCGAACCCGTGTGCGCACGGTCTTCGACGCCCTGCGCATCCCCGCTCCCACCCCTGCTCCCACCCCCGCCCCCTGAGCCTCCCTGCCCCCGTCCGCCGGCAGAACCCCCCGCACCCGCCCGCAGCGCCCGGTCCCCGCAGCACCCCGTCCCCCTCTGCCCGTGCATCTGCCTGTAAAAAGGAGACAGCCATGACTACCGTGGCCGCTCAACCGGCACCCCACGTCGTCGACCCGAGAACCGCGCGGAAGGTCACCCTCGCGGGCTGCGTCGGCATCTTCGCCGAGCTCTACGACAACGGCATCTTCGGCTTCATGGCGGGCACTCTGGGCGCCGTCTTCTTCCCGGACGCGGCCCACGCCGTCCAGGTACAGCTCGTCTTCCTGGGCTACGCCGTCTCCTTCTTCTTCCGCCCCCTCGGCGCCGTCATCTGCGGCCACCTCGGTGACCGCATCGGACGGCAGCGCATGCTCGTCTTCGTCATCCTGCTGATCAGCGTCGCGACCGCGGCGATCGGCCTCCTGCCGACGTACGCGAGCATCGGCATCGCGGCTCCCGCCCTGCTCATCCTGTTGCGCGTGCTGCAGGGCTTCTCGGTCGGCGGCGAGGCGTCCGGTGCGATGAGCTTCCTGGCCGAGCACGCCCCCGAGGGCAAGCGCGGCCTCTACACCAGCTACGCCCAGATCGCCTCCTTCCTCTCCCTGCTCACCGGAACGCTGATCGCCGCCGGAATGACCAGCGGCCTCGGCGCCGAGCGCATGGAGTCCTACGGCTGGCGAATCCCGTTCCTGCTGGCCATCCCGCTGGGCATCACCGGTATCTACATCCGCAAGCGGATCAGCGACACGCCGAACTTCACGCGCCTGAAGGAAGAGGGCGGCCTGTCGAAGAACCCGCTCAAGGAGGCGTTCTCCTCCGCCGAGCACCGGCGCGCGATGCTCCTGGCCCTGTTCATCCCGCTGATGAACGGGTCCGGCTACTACGTGCTGTTCAGCTACATGCCGACGTTCATGAACACCGAGCTCCACTTCACCAAGGTGCAGGGCCTGCTCGTCACCGCGACCAGCCTGGTGGCGATCTCCGTCGCCATCCCCTTCATGGGCGCGCTGTCCGACCGGATCGGGCGCAAGAAGGTCCTCGCGGGCGCCGCGGCGGCCATGGCGGTCGCCGGGATTCCGTGTTACCTGCTCATCGGGACCGGCAACGTGGCGCTCGCCATTCTGGGCGCCTGCGCCATGGCGGTCATCTTCGCCGGCCACACGGGCGTCATCCACATCCTGCTCGTCGAACTCTTCCCCACCCGGCTGCGCTACTCGGCGTACGGCCTGGGCTACAACATCTCCTCCGCCCTCTTCGGCGGCACCGCGCCCCTGCTGATGACCTACCTCATCAGCCGCACCGGCAACGTCAACATGCCGGCGTTCTACGCGGTCGTCACCGCCCTCGGCACGCTCATCGCCGTCTCGCGGGTGCAGGACAGGGCGCATCTGCCGCTGCGCGACGCGTAGGCCCCCTCCGGGCGACCGGCACCGACCAGAACCACCCACCTCTCCCCGAGGAGCACATCCCCATGCCCTTCTCCGACTACAGGACCGCCCTGGTGACGGGTGCGTCCACCGGAATCGGCGCGGTCGTCGTCGAGCGACTGGCGAAGCAGGGCCTCACGGTCCACGCCGTCGCCCGCGACGCCGGCCGGCTCGACGACCTGGCCCGGCGCACGGGCTGCGTACCGCACGCCGTCGACATCACCGACACCGCCGCGCTCACCGCGCTGCTGAGCGGCATCGAGGTGGACGTCCTCGTCAACAACGCCGGGGTCTCGCGCCCCGGGAACATCCTCACCGCCGACGAGTTCGCCGTCGACGAGCAGATCGCGGTCAACATCCAGGCGGTGCTGCACCTGGTACGGCTCATCATGCCGGGGATGGTCGAACGCGACCTCGGGCACATCGTCAACATCAGCTCGATCGCCGCCGTCTACAACTTCGGCGGGAACACCATCTACCACGCCACGAAATCGGCCGTGCACACCCTCTCCCGCCAGCTCCGCGTCGACGGATACGGGCGCCGCGTCCGCATCACCGAGATCTGCCCCGGCCGGGTGGAGACCGAGATCTTCGGCCGGCTCCTCGGCGACATGGAAGAGGCCCGGCGCCGGTACTACGACGGCTACGAATCGCTGAAGCCGGAGGACATCGCCGACGCGATCGAGTTCGCCATCGCCTCGCCCCGCCATGTGAACGTCAGCCACCTGGAGATCCTGCCGACGTTCCAGGTGCCGGGCGGACTCACCTTCGAGAGGCGGGCCGACTGATGCGCACGGCACAGCGCGTCGCACAGCGCGTGGCCCGCGTCAAACCCTCGCCCAGCACCGCGGCCGCCCAGCGCGTACGCGAACTCAAGGCCCAGGGCCGCGACATCCTCGACCTCACCGTGGGCGAGCCCGACTTCGACACCCCCGACCACGTCAAGGACGCGGCGATCGCGGCGATCCGGCAGGGCGACACCAAATACACCCCGGTCAACGGAACCCCGCGGCTGCGGGCCGCCATCGCGGACACATTCGAGCGGCGGCACGGGCTGCGCTACGCCGCCGACCGCATCACCGTGGGCGGCGGCGCGAAGCAGATCATCTTCCTCGCGCTGGCGGCCACCCTGGACGCCGGCGACGAGGTCGTCATCCCCGCCCCGTACTGGGTGTCCTATCCGGACATGGTGCTCGCCAACGACGGCACCCCGGTGATCGTCCCCTGCCCGGAGACCGACGGGTTCAAGCTGACCCCCCAGCGGCTGGAATCCGCGATCACCGCCCGGACCCGCTGGGTCGTCCTCAACTCCCCGGGCAATCCGACGGGTGCCGCCTACAGCGCGGGCGAACTGCGCGCGCTCGCCGACGTACTCCTCGCCCACCCCCAGGTGCAGGTGCTCACCGACGAGATCTACGACGAGATCTGGTACGAGCCGGGCCGGGCCACCAGCCTGGCCGCCGTGGAACCACGGCTGACCGACCGGGTCTTCCTCACCAACGGCGTCTCCAAGGCCTATGCGATGACCGGCTGGCGGATCGGCTACGGCGCGGGCTCCGCCGAACTCGTCACGGCCATCAACACCCTGCAGTCGCAGATCTCCTCCTGCCCGTCGTCCGTCAGCCAGGCGGCGGCCGCCGCCGCGCTCACCGGCGACCAGGAGTTCGTACGCCGGACCGTCGCCGTGTACCGCGCGCGCAGAGACCTGACGACCAAGCTGCTGGGTGACATCCCGGGCCTGTCCTGCACCCCGCCCAGCGGTGGCTTCTACGCCTTCGTCAACTGCGCGGCCCACCTCGGCAGCCGGACCCCGTCCGGCGACGAGATCCGCACCGACGAGGACTTCGCGGCCTACCTGCTGGAGTCGCAGCACGTGGCGGTGATCCACGGCGCCGCGTACGGATCTCCGGGGTACTTCCGCGTCTCCTTCGCGACCAGCGACGACGTCCTCACCGAAGCCTGCGAGCGCATCGGCCGCGCCTGCGCCGCCCTGTCCTGAACGGAGCCCCATGATCCGCGTCAACACCGCGTTCGACCGGCCCGACCCGGCCCTGGTCGACCGGCTCGCCGCCTACTCGGCCGCCACGATCCACGAGGCCCAGGGCCGCCTCGGCGCCCTCGCCTCGGTGATCAAGCCGGTCGACCCCGACATGTCCCTGTGCGGACCGGCCTTCACCGTCCGCTGCGCCCCCCGCGACAACATCATGCTCCAGGTCGCCATCGCCCACGCCCGCCCCGGCGACGTCATCGTGGTGTCCGCAGGCGACTACGCCGAGGCCGGCTCCTTCGGCGACGTCCTGGCCAACGCCTGCGTGGCCAAGGGCCTGGGCGGTCTGATCACCGACACCGGCGTCCGCGACACCCGGGAGCTGCGCGCGCTCGGCTTCCCGGTGTTCTCCCGCAGCGTGTCCATCAAGGGCACCGTCAAGGAGACCGTCGGCCCGATGGCCGAGCCCGTGCTGATCGGCGGCGAGCTCGTCCGCCCCGGGGACGTGGTGCGCGCGGACGCCGACGGGGTGGTGGTCGTACGCCGGGAAGAGCTGGCGGACGTCGTCCGCACGTCCCAGGAGCGGGTCGACGCCGAAGAGGCGTACATCGCTTCCTATCGCGCCGGGAAGAGCGTCATCGAGGTCAGCGGGCTCGCGGCCGTCTTGGAGGCGAAGGGCCTGGTGATCGACGAGTAGCGGCTGCGGGCCCGGCTCAGCCGAGCCGGGTCGCCGGCCCGTCGAGGACCCGCTGCAGTCCGTAGTCGAACTTGTCGTCGCGGATCTCGCGCGGGTCCTTGTCGCGCAGGCCGGCGTACTGCTCGCGCAGTCGCTACGGTCATGACGGGCCTCGATCGGGCAGTACGCGCCGGACGCCTTCGCCCCGGCGGCCCGGCCGCCCGCGGTGGACATCACCCCGCACCTCGGCACCTACCGGCGCGAGGGCGTCGCCGTCACCGTCACCGAGCGCTCGGGCGCGCTCCACCTGACGTACGAGTTCGTCGACGGCATGAAGGACTTCTCCCCGCCGATCGAGGCGGATCTGGTCCCCCTCTCGGACACCGTCTTCGCCGCCTCCGGCGCCGGCCCCTCCTTCAGCGAGGACTGGATGCCTGTCGTGTTCTCCACCCTGTCCGACTCCACCGCCTGCTGCTACATCGGCATGCGCGCCGCGCCCAAGATCGCCTGAGCCCCACGGGCGGCCACGGCACCACAAGGGCCCGCCCTCGACCGGATGCCGGTCGAGGGCGGGCCCAGGGGTGTTCGGACGTTACTTGGCGAAGCCGTAGTTCAGCAGCTTCTTCGCGTCCGCCGTGCGGTTGTCCACCGAGGAGGAGGCGAGGACCGTGCCGATGACCGTCTTGTTGTTCCGGGTGGCGGCGAAGACCAGGCAGTACTTGGCCTCGGGGCCCGAGCCGGTCTTCACGCCGATGGTGCCCGAGTAGGTGCCCAGCAGCGGGTTGGTGTTCGTCCACTCCATGTAGCGGTAGCCACCGCTCTTCGTGGTGACCTTCTGCTTCGTCGACTTCGTCTTCACGACCGTACGGAACGTGGAGTACTTCATCGCGCTGCTGGCGAGCTTGGTCAGGTCGCGCGGCGTGGAGTAGTTCGCGCCGTGCCCTATGCCGTCGAACGAGTCGAAGTGCGTGTTCGTCAGGCCCAGGCTCTTGGCGGTCGAGTTCATCTTGCCGATGAACGACTTCACCCGCGCCGCCCGCGTCGACCCGGTGCCGAACTTGTCGGCCAGCGCGTACGCCGCGTCACAGCCGGACGGGAGCATCATCCCGTACAGCAGCTGGCGGACGGTGACCTTGTCGCCCACGATCAGACGCGCCGAGGAGGCCCAGTTGTTGTCGACGATGTAGTCGCTGTACGCCTTCTGGACCGTGACCTTCGCGTCCAGGTTGAGGTTCGGCTGGGCCAGGACCACCCGGGCCGTCATGATCTTGGTGGTGGAGCCGGTGGAGAGGCGGGTGTCCGCTGCCTTGGTGTAGAGGGACTTCCCCGTGCCGTTGTTCATCACGAACCCGCCCTTGGCGGTGATCGTGGGGGTCGCGACCGTGGTGGCCTGCGCGGGGGCGAGCGCCCCGGCGGACAGGACGGCTCCCGCGGCGACGATGGCCACGGCGGATACGCGACGAATGCCCTTGATGCCGGTTTTCAAGACTGATACTCCAAATGCCCCTGCGGGGCGGCGATATGAAAGTGCCGCTTGCTCAAGAGACGCATGAGACAGGTAAATGGATGTGCCTCCGTGACAGTAGCCCATCCCCCCGCCCGGCGACGCGCGGGCCGGGTGCTCGCCACCGTCAAAGGCGCCGCCTCAGACGCCACCGAACGGACTGTCGACAACATAGCGCCAGTAGCCGTCGGCTCCGCGCCGGACCACATCCGTGGCCGTCCCCGACACCTTGCCCGTGATCTCCCAGTCCACGATCAACAGGGCGATGTCGCCCGCGACATGGACGCGCCGGGGGCGTACGGAGATCGGCAGCCCCAGGCCGAGGAACGGGGCGTTCTGGCGGGCGATGGCGGCCGTGCCGTGCACCGTGACCCCGGACTCGGACACAAAGGCCGCCTCCGCCTCGTACAGCTCCTGCACCGCCTGGGGATCACCGTGGTTGAAACGGTCGGCGAAGGCGGCGGGCACATCCTGCGCCCGGGTCGGAAGCGGGCGGGCGGAGCCTGTGCTGGGATGTGTCATGGGTGTCTCCTGTCCGGCGAATCGGGTGGGCGCCCGGGACGCGACAACGGTAGGAGACGGCATCGTGACTCACCGAACGGTAGGCCACCCCCCGACGGCCGCCCCGGCTCCCGGCCTGCCCGACGCGCCGGGCGCGCGGCTCGCCGCTCCCAGTCCCACCTGCCCCGTGGAGATCACGCTCGCCGCCCTGCGCGGCCGCTGGACCACCCTGGTGGTACGTGAACTGCTGCGCCAGGAAAGCTGCTCCTACAGCGACTTGGCCGCACGCCTTCCCGCCCTCTCCGACAAAGTCCTCAGCGACCGTCTCGGCCGGCTCGTCACGGCGGGAGTCGTCGAGAGGAACCGCAGCGCGGGGTGGCCGCCCACCGTCAGCTACCGCCTCACCCCGCACGGCCGCATGCTGGGCCCCGTCCTGCAGGCGCTGTGGGACTGGGGCGCCGCGGGACCCGCCAGGGGCCCAGCGGTTCCTCCGGCCCGTATGCCCCCTGGAGCCCGGAACAGCTGACGTTGATACCAGCGCATTCTCGAAGGGTGTAGCCCGCTGCACCCCCGGAACGGGAGTGCTCTCTCTGCCCCCGCACCCCTGCCCGTTCCTAGCCTCGTGAGCGGACGAAGCGAGCAGGCCGATCCAGGCCGATCACTGGGGAGGGGCGTACACATGCGCAGGCAGCGGGGCGGTTCGGGGACGGTGAGCACGGTGGGGGCGGGGGCGGTGGCCGACGCGCTCGCGCTGGAAGGGGTGAGCAGGGAGTACCGGCGGGGCACCGCCGCGCTGCACCCCGTCGATCTCACGGTGCCCCGCGGCCGGTTCCTCGCCGTGATGGGGCCCTCCGGGTCCGGGAAGTCGACCCTGCTGCAGTGCGCCGCCGGGCTCGACCGGCCGACGGCGGGCACGGTGCGCATCGGGGGCACGGCGCTGGCCTCGCTCAAGGAGGCCGCGCTGACGCGGCTGCGGCGGGAGCGGATCGGGTTCGTCTTCCAGGCCCACAACCTCGTCCCGTCACTGAGCGTCGCGGAGAACGTCGCCCTGCCCCTGCTGCTCGGCGGCGCGCCGCCGGACAGGCGGGCCGTGTGGGCGCTGGAGGCGGTGGGGCTCGCCGAGCGGGGCGAGGACCGGCCGGCGGAGCTGTCCGGCGGGCAGGCCCAGCGGGTCGCGATCGCCCGCGCGCTGGTCACCGAGCCCGACATCGTCTTCGCCGACGAGCCCACCGGCGCGCTCGACCCGGCCACCGCGGACGGCGTGCTCGCGCTGCTGCGGCAGGCCGTCGACCGCGACGGCCACACGGTGGTGATGGTCACCCACGACCCGGCCGCGGCCGCCTGGGCGGACGAGGCCCTGTTTCTGGCGCGCGGGCGGGCCGTGGGGCGGCTGGACCGGCCCGGGGCCGATGAAGTGCGCCGCGTGATGCGGGACCTGGCATGAGCGTGACCAAGTTGCTGGCCTCCCGCGCCGCCCGTACCCACCGCAAGGCGTGGGCCGCCGTGTTCGCGGCGCTCGCCCTCACCTCCCTGCTGCTCGGCTCCTTCGCGCTCGCCCTCGCCTCGGCCGGGCTCGGCCACGCCCGGGTGGAGCGGTACGCGGCGGCCGGCCTCGTCGTCACCGGCGACCAGGAGACCCGCTTCACCGCCAAGCCCTGGGGCAGCGACCCCCAGACCGCGCGGGCCGGGCTCACCGAGCGGGTGCGGGTGCCGGCGGGCGCGCTGGGCGTGGTGCGGAAGGTGCCGGGGGTACGGGAGGCCGTCGCCGACGACGTGTTCCAGGTCGGGCGCGCGGGCCGGGCCGTCACCGGCCGCGCCTGGGACGCGGCCCGGCTCGCGCCGTACGAACTGCGCGACGGGCGCGCACCGCGCCGGGCGGACGAGGTCGTGGTGGGCGGCGGGGCCCGCCTCGGCGAGCGGGTCACGCTGCGCGTGGCCGGCGCCGACGCGGCGTACACCGTCGTCGGTACCGCCGACGGCCCGCGCGCCGCCGTCTACTTCCGGGCGGCCGAGGCCCGCCGCCTGGCCGGGCACCCGGGCACCCTGGACGCCATCGGGGTGATCGCCGAATCCGGCGTGGGCACCGACGCGCTGTACTCCCGGGTGCGGCACGCGCTGGACGCGGCGGGGATCCACAGCGTGGGGCGGCGCGCGGACGGCGACTCGGCGGGGCTCCGGGTGCTGACCGGGAACGGGCGCGGCGGGCCCGAGTTCCTGGCCGCCGCGCCGGCCCGCACGGGCCTGCTGGAACTGCTCGCCTCCGTGGCCGCCACCGTCGTCCTCGTCGCGCTGCTCGTCGTGTCGTCCACGGTCGTCCAGGCGCTGCGGCAACGCTCCCACGAGATCGGGCTGTTGCGCGCGGTCGGCGCGACGCCGCGGCAGCTGCGCGGCGCGGTCGGCCGGGAGGTGGGGCGGGTCGCGGCCCGCGCGGCGCTGCTGGGCGCCGGGTGCGCGCTCCCCGCGTACGCCGGGCTGCGCGGGCTGCTGGGCGCGCGCGGCGCGCTGCCGTCCGGCCTCGAACTCCCCTTCCCGCTCTGGCTGTGGCCCGCGCCCCTGGTCACCGCGGGGATCACGGTCCTGATCGCGCGCGCCGCCGCGTGGATCGCCTGCGCCCGGGCCGCGAAGCTCCGCCCCGCCCAGGCGCTGCGCGAGTCGGCTCCCGGCACGCCGCGCCGTGTCACCGGTCTTGTGCTGCTGGCCCTGGGGGCCAGCTCGGCGGGGACGGCCGTCCTGCAGTCAGGGCAGGCCGCCGCCATGGCGGCCGGGGCGGCCGCGGTGACCATGGTCATCGGGTGCGCCGTGCTCGGGCCGTGGATCGCCCTGGGCGCGATGCGGATACTCGGCGCCCCCCTGCGCCGCTTCGGCGGTCCCGGTGGCCGGCTCGCCGCCGCCAACTGCACGGCCGCCGCCCCCCGCCTGGGCGCGGCCCTCACCCCGATCATCCTGGTCACCGCCTTCGCCGCCGTACAGCTCGCGGGCGGCGCCACGCTCACCCACGCCGGCCGGGCCCAGGCCCGCGAGGCGATGCGCGCCGACTTCGCGGTGCGCGCGGACGGCGGACTGCCGGGCGGCGCCGTGGAGCGGATCAGGGACGTGCCCGGGGTGCGCGCGGCCACCGAGGTCGTACGCGGCACGGTGGTGCTGGCCCGGCGGGAGACCGGCGAGCCCCGGCTCGAACGGCTGCCGGTCCTCGGCGTCACCCCGCAGCGGCTGCCGCACACCCTCGACGCCGGGGTGCAAAACGGCACCCTGCGGGCCCTGCGCCCCGGCACCGTCGCCGTCGGCGGCGACCGGGCACGCTCCCTCGACGCCCGCCCCGGCTCCACGGTGACGCTCCGCTTCGGGGACGGCGTGGAGGCGAGGCTACGGGTCGTGGCGACCTACGAACGCTCCCTCGCGCTGGGCGACTTCCTCCTCTCGCGCGACGAACTCCTCGCCCACACCTCGCTGCCCGGCGCCGGCCGGGTCCTGGTCACGGCCGCGCCCGACGCCGACCGCACGGCGGTCGCGAAGGCCCTGGCCGCGGCGGTCCCCGGGGCCCGCGTGGAGCCGGACCCCGCGCCGATCCGGGTCGAGCCGGAGGACCAGGAGCTGGTCGAGGTGGTCACGGTCGCCGCGGTCTCCGCGATCGGGGCCTACACGGTGATCGCCGTCCTCAGCACCCTCTCGCTCATCACGATCGGCCGCCGCCCCGAGCTGCGCCTGCTGCGCCTCGCCGGCGCCGGCCGCCGCCAGCTGCGGCGGATGCTGCGGCTCGAGGCGGGGGCCACGGCGGTCACGGGCCTGGCCGTGGGCGCGGTGGTGGCGTCGGTGCCGCTCCTCGCCTTCAGCGTGGCGATGGCCCGTACGGTGCCCTATCTGCCACCGGTCCAGGGCCTGGTGATCGTCACCGTGGTCGCGGTGACCACGGCCGCCGGAATCCTGCCCCCGGCCCGCGCCGCGCTGCGCGGCCGCTACCCGGGTGCGGGCCCGGCGGGGGGCTGAGGGGCGTCCGACACGTGGGTTTGCGGTGAGTATGAGACAGCGACACGCCGATGCCACGGCGTGTCGCTGTCTCATACTCACCGCAAACTCACACGCGCCCTTTGTTCAGATACGCGAGCACCGCCAGCACCCGGCGGTGCCCGCTGTCGCTCGGCGGCAGGCCCAGCTTCGCGAAGACGTTGCCGATGTGCTTGCTGACCGCGCGGTCCGAGACGACCAGCGTCTTGGCGATCGTGGTGTTGTCGCGGCCCTCCGCCATCAGGTGCAGCACCTCGCGCTCGCGCGGGGTCAGGGAGTCCAGCGGATCGTCGCGGCGCCGGGTCATCAGCTCCGTGACCACCTCCGGGTCCAGCGCCGTGCCGCCCGCCGCGACCCGCTCCAGGGCGTCCAGGAACGCGTCGACCCGGCCCACCCGGTCCTTCAGCAGATAGCCGACCCCGCTCGCGCCCCCGCCCAGAAGTTCCGCGGCGTACGTCTCCTCGACGTACTGGGAGAGCACCAGCACCGGCAGACCGGGGATCTCCTTGCGCGCCGCGAGCGCCGCCCGCAGGCCCTCGTCGCGGAAGCCCGGGGGCATGCGCACATCGAGGACGGCCACGTCCGGGCGGTGTTCGAGGAGCGCGGGCAGCACCTCGGGGCCGCTGCCGGCGACCGCGACCACCTCGTGCCCGGCGGAGGTCAGCAGCAGGACCAACCCCTCCCTCAGCAGGGCGTTGTCCTCGGCGATCACCACGCGCACGGCAGCTCCACTTCGATCACGGTCGGCCCCCCGGCGGGGCTGTTCACCTCCATGGTCCCGTCAAGTGCCGCCACCCGGCGCCGCATCCCGAGCAATCCGCTGCCGCCCATCCCCCCGCCGGGGCCCGCGGCCGGGGTCTCGGCGCCGCCCTTGCCCTCGTCGCGCACCACGAGCCGCAGCCGCCCGGCCGTACGGATCAGCTCCACCCGCGCCCGCCGGGACCCGCTGTGCTTCGCGGCGTTGGTCAGCGCCTCCGCGACCACGAAGTACGCGGCCGCCTCGACCGCGGCGGGGGCGCGCGGCACGCCGTCCCCCTCGACCCCGTCCGCGTCCACGGCCACGTCAAGACCGCTGCTGGCCGCCAGCGCGCGGACCGCGCCGACGAGGCCGCGGTCGGTGAGGATCGGCGGGTGGATGCCGCGGACGACATGGCGCAGCTCGGTCAGGGCCTCCTCCGCCTGGTTCTGCGCGTCGTCGAGGAGTCTGCGCGCCGCCTCGGGGTCCTTCTCGTACGCCCGCCTGGCCAGCCCCACCCGCATCGACAGGGCCACCAGCCGGGCCTGGGCGCCGTCGTGCAGATCGCGCTCGATACGGCGCAGCTCGGCGCCGTGCGCGGCCACGGCGCCCGCCCGGGTGACGGTCAGCTCCTCGACCCGCTCGGCGAGGTCGGCGCTGCGCCGGGCCTCGGGCGAGGGGGTCAGCAGCGCGGTCGACAAGGAGGCGTCGAGGTCGGCGAGGCGGGAGAGCAGCGGCAGCACCACGGCTCGGCGCTTCAGCAGCCCGCACCACACCCCGTCGACGAACAGACCCACGGCCCACACGATCAGCGAGACGTACGCCAGGACCAAGCCGTAGCCGAAGTGCGCGACGAGCCAGCGCAGATCCCGGTAGGTGCCCGGGTCCCGGGTCGCCGTGCGCACCCGCTCCAAGAGCTCACCGGTGAGCGGCCGGTACGCCTCCGGGACCGGCTTCCCCGACCAGGCGGCCACCTCCCGCCGCTTGAACCCGGCCATCCTGCGCAGCAGCAGCACCGTCTCGGGCAGCACACCCGCGCCGACCACGAGGGCCGTCGCGACGGCGGTGAACAGCAGCAGCGCGATGAACAGATACGACGCCAGGGCCAGCCCGGCCCCCCTCATCAAGTGGGCCGTGGCCCGCCCCGCCTGCCGCACCGTCTCGCGCATGGCCTCAGGCTAGGTGACCTGCCGCGGGGGCGCGGGCGATCGTGGTACCCGGCCGTTGGTGGAGCGCGCTACACCATGACTTCGGGAGGGCGCTCCCTCGAACACCCCTGTGCCGGGGCGGCATTGTGGATCACACAAGCCCACCGGAACCGCTCACCGAAGGAACCCGCCATGAAGTCTCTGCTCTGGGCCCTCCTGACCCTCGCCCTCGTCGCCAACGTCTTCACCAGCATCACGCTCAGCGGGGTCACGCAGATCCTCGTCAGCGTCGGCACGGGCGTCGTGGTGCTCGCGTCGGCGGCGGGCCTGTACGTCCTGCGCGAGAAGCACTCCGGGTGATTCGCGGACGTCTTCCGGTCGGTTTCCGGCAGAGCCGATCAACCCCCTCCTGCGTCCGAGCCTGTGGGCTGATGATGGACAAAGCCTCGCGAGGCGAAGGGGGACGGGCTCATGCGCGAGAAGGACGTCGTGGCGTTGCGCGACAGGGCCGAACGGGCCGCGGCCGAGGCCCTGGCGCACACCGCGTCGAACCGCACCGCCGGCGCGCCATCAGCCTCCGCGCCACCCGACCCCGCGCGAGCCGACCGCGTACGGTCCGAACTGGACGCGCTCGAAGCGGAGCTGACCGCCGCCGTCCCGGACACCGACCCGCTGCTGTGCACCGTACGGGCCCGGCTCGGCGGCCTGTACGCCGACCGCTACCAGCGCGCCCCCACGGACGAGGACCGGGCCCGGGGGCTGCGGCTGCTGCGCGCGGCCCGCGCCGCCGGGGCGCTCGACCCGCGGGATGAGACCTTCGCCGCGCTCGACCAGACGCAGCTGCTGCTGACGCCCGCCATGGTGACCGGGCGGAACGGCACGCTGTCCCAGCTCATGGAGTCCTTCCAGGTGGGCCGCCGGATATCGGCGGGCGACCCGGAACTCACCGGTGACCTCGCGGAGCTGGCCGGACTGCTGACCGAACTGGCGCCGAAGCTGCCCGAGAAGCTCTCAGAACCCCTGTCGTGGGCTGTCGAGATTCTTGAGCTGGTCCAGTCCGCAGGGCGCTCCGGGGACCTCGACCAGATGGCCGACCTGGCCGCCCGGACGTCGGAGCGGCTGCCGGGCGGCTACTCCGAGCTGCTGCGGACCCTGAGCGACATGGCCGCCGAATTCGCCACGGACGACGGTGCGGCCGAGCCGCCGGAGGAGTTCACCGAAGAGGAGGCCGCCCTCACCTTCGCGCAGGTCGTTCTCCTGACGGAGCTCCAAGTGCCCGGCACCGTCCGGCCGGAGGACCTGGACACCCTGGTCGAGACGGTGAGCCGGGGCCCGGATGGGGAAGAGGCGGAGACCGCGATGCGGGCCGCGCTCAGCCGCATGGCCCACGGCGTGCGCACGGGCGACGCCGACCGGCTGGCCGAGGCGGCGGAGTTGATCAACGGGGCGGTGGGAGAAGGGGGCTCCAGCCGGGTGGACTGGATGGCCGGCCTCATCTCGCCCGGCCTGCTGGCCGCGGCCACCACCCTGGGCGGCAACCTCAAGGACCGCGACCAGGCGCGCGCCCGCCTCGACCAGCTCTTCGACCCCGCCTCCTCGGTGTTCGACTCGGCACACGCCACCGGGCCCGCCGCGGCGGGGCTGCGGATCTGCAACCAGTGCATGCACCTTCACCTGCGCACCAGCCAGGCCCTGGACGAGCGGGACAGCGAAAAGCTGGAGGGGCTGCTGGACGAACTGCTCGATCTGCTGGAGGAGACAGAGGACCACAGCGAATGGCAGTTCCTGGTGCTCTTCCTGCTCGGCCAGGTCCAGTTGAGCCTGGCGCTGCTGGACGGCGGGGTCACCGCCCTGCGCACCGCCGTCGCCTATCTCGAGGAGGGGGCGCGGCATCCGAAGGTCCCGGCCTTCGCCCGGCCCATGATGGACGCGGCCTGGGCCCCCGCGCTGACCCTGTTCTCCGTGGTCGAACCCGACCCCGCGCGGGCCCGGGAAGCCGTGGCCAGGGCCCGGCGGGCCCTGGACGGCCCCGCTTCGACGCCCGACTGGCATGTGCGCATCCGCCAGGCCCTCGTGTACGCGCTGCTGACCGTCCACCAGTCGACCGGCGACCCCTCCGTGCTGGAGGAGGCCATCGGCGAGCTGGAACAGGCCCGCCGCGACCTCACCGACCGCACCACCCCGGACACCCACCAGAAGGTGCTGTGGGACCTGGCCGAGGCGTACCACCTGCGCGGCGACCGGGAGCGCGACGACCTCGGCGCCGCCCTCGCCACCGCGCAGGAGTCGCTGCGGGTGCTCGCCGAGGACGTCCTGCTCCAGCTCGGCGCCGAACACGGCCTCGAAGTGGCCAGGGCGGGGGCCGGCCGCGCGCTGCTCGCCGCCGGCTGGGCAGCGGTGGACGGGCGCATCGGCGAGGCGGTGGAGTCGCTGGAGAACGGGCGGGGGCTGGTGCTGCGCGCCGCCGCAGCGGCGGCCGGGGTCCCGGAGCAGCTGGCCGCGCGGGGCGAGGCGGAGCTGGCCGAGCAGTGGCGGACCGCCGTACGGGACCTCCCGCCCCCGGCCGCCCCGACGGACGGCGGCGCCGGAATCGCCACCGGCACCGGCGCTCCGGAGGATGTCCGGAGCGCGCTCGCCCGCATCATGCCGACCGGGCCCGCCGCCGGCCTCGCCATCCCCAGCACCCTGCGCCGCCGCGCCCTGGACGCCCTGCGGCGGCCGGACGGCGGGGCGGAGGGGCTGCGCGGACTGCTCGGCGCGCCCGGCCTCACGGAGCTGCGGGAGGGGCTGCGGGCCGCCGGGGCCGACGCCCTGGTCTACCTGGTGCCCGGGCAGGGCACGGCCGACGGTGTGGCCGTGCTCGTACCGCGTACGGCCCCGCCGGCCGCGCTGGAACTGCCGGGCCTCGGCGCGCTCGGCCGCGAGCCGCTGGAGCGCTATCTGGACGCGGGCGCGGCGCGGTCGGCGGTGCCTGAGGGCGACTTGGACGCGTACGACAAGGCCCACCGGCAGTGGGAGACCGCGCTGGAGGGGCTGTGTAACTGGGCGGGGCCCGCGGTGTTCGGGCCGGTGCTGGACGCGCTCGGGGTCCGTACGGCGGACGGCCCGGATGAACAGGCCCCGGTCCGGCTCGTGCTCGTGCCGTGCGGCAATCTCGGTGCGGTGCCCTGGCACGCGGCCCGGTTCCCCGCGCCGTCGGCGTACAGGTATGTGTGCGAGAGCGTGGTCGTGTCGTACGCCGCGTCGGGCGGGGAGTTCCTGCGGGCGGCGCGGCGTGGCCGGCCCGGCGTCCGGGGTGAGCGTGTGGTGCTGGTGGCCGATCCCAGCGGCGATTTGATGTGGGCGCGGGACGAGGTGGCGGCTCTGCGGGCGGCCTACTATCCCGGCGCGCGGTTGTACGGGTGGCACGAAGACGCCTTGGGTACGCCCGAGGACGTGCTCTCGCACCTCCCCGGCGGTCCATCGCCCGCCTCGCTGCTGCACCTCGTCGTCCATGGCCTGGCCGGGCTGCGCCCCACCGACTCGGCCCTCCACCTCGCCGAGGGCGCTCAGGGCTCCGGTCGGCTGACGGTCACCCGCATCCTCGACGTACCGGCCGTGTCCGCCGAGGGCCGTTCCGCCGCCGGGCCGTTGGTCGTGCTCAGCGCCTGTGAGACGGACCTCAGCAGCCGTGACCACGACGAGGCGCTGACCCCGACGACGGCGTTGCTGGCGCGCGGGGCCACGGACGTGGTGGGTTCGCGGTGGAAGGTGCCGGACAGCGCGTCCGCCGCGCTGATGGTGGTCTTCCACCACCACCTGACCGTGACGGGGCTGGCGCCGCCGGACGCGTTGCGCGCCGCCCAGCTGTGGATGCTCGATCCGGACAGGCGCCCCGTGCCGGGGCTGAGGGATGAGTTGCTGACGGAGACCGAGGGCAATGTGAGGGGGCTCGCCCGGGTCGTGTCCTGGGCCGGGTTCATCCACCAGGGCAACCCGGCGGCCCAGGCCACCGTGGCGGGAGGACGGCCATGACCACCAACGATCTGCTGGAACTGCTGCGCCGGCACCTGCCGGAGATCCGCGCGTCGCTCACCGCCCCGCAGTTCGCCCGCTTCCAGGACAGTGTGCGACGGCTGCGGGAGGTCGGGGACGACGCGCGGGCCACGCGCCTCGCGCTGCGCGAGGTGCGGCTGTGTCTGCTGCCGTTGCCGCGCGAGCACGGACTGCGCAGACGGCTGGACCAGTTCCGTTCGGCGGGGGCCGTACCGGCGGCGGTGCTGCCCGACGCCGGTCAATTGGACGCGCTGATACGGCTGCTGGAGTCGGTGGACTGGCCGGCACTCGATCCCGCGAGCGCCGCGATCGCCCGGGGGGTCAGACAGCGGCTGCTGACCGCTCCCGCGCGCGGCCCGGAGGAGCTTACGGGCGCCGCCGCCGAGGACCCGGCCAGGGCCGGGCTCATCCGCCTGACCGACCCCGAGCTGGGCGACCGTTACCCCGACTTCCAGTTCGACCCGGATACCGGCGAGCCCCGCCCGGTCGTGCAGCGGATCAACAGGCTGCTGCTGTCCGACCAGGACCCCTGGGGCGCGGCGGACTGGTGGCTCGCCGGCAACTCCTGGCTGCGGGACACGCCCGCCGCCCTGGTGGGGCGGGTCCCGGACGCGCTGCTGACCGAGGCCGCCGCCGCGTTGGTGGGGGATGGCGCATGGTAGAGCAGGCCCCCTTCGAGGACGCGCGCATGAGTCCGACGCTGGTCGTTCTGGACGCGGGCACCGAGCTGTGGCGGTGTCATGAAACCGCGTACCCCTGCACCGCGTTCAACCCGGTCACCGCGCACTCCCACTTCGGCGGCAGCCGCTTCGACGGCACGGCCGAGGACCCGTATCCGTATCTGTACGCGGCCCTGGAGCCGGCCACCACGCTGGCCGAGGTGCTGCTGCGGGACATGGAGTTCACCTGGCCGGCCGGGATGCGCCAGGTGCCGTGGGCGAAGGCGGCGATCCGCTCGCTCTCCAAGCTGCGGGTGACCGAAGACCTCACGCTGGTGCGGCTGGTCAAGGAGGAGGACCTGGCCGGGGTGTTCCAGAACTCGTGGCTGCTGGAGACCGACGGGCCGGGCTATGCGCAGACGCGCGCCTGGGCGCGGGAGATCCGGCGCCAGGCGCCAGGGGCCCAGGGGCTGATCTGGGAGTCGCGGCGGCACCGGGACCGCCGGGCGCTGGTGCTGTTCGGCGACCGCTGCGGGGCGGAGCCGCTGAAGGCGGTGCCGGGCCACGCCCACAACCTGGGGACCTTCGAGGGGGCGAGCGTGGCCAACGAACTCCTGGCTCCGCTGCGGGCGGTCGTCGTGCCGCCCGGCATGCGGATGTGAGCGCGCGGGGCGGCACGGGGGTTGCCGCCCCGCGCCCCGCTCGGCCCGGCCCGGGTCAGCCAGTGCCGTCGCGGGGGTCGGGGCCGTAAAGCCGTACGGTGATGCTGATCCGCAGGCCGAGCCGGAGCTGGTCGTTGTCGCGCAGGGGGGTGCGGACGCCCGGCATGAGCTTGGCGCCGTTGATGAACGTGCCGTTGTGGCTGCCCTCGGGGGGCTCCTCGGCCCAGGCGCTCCCGTCCGGTGCCACCGTGATCGACACATGGCGGCGGGAGACCTTCGGCCGGTCGGCGAAGAGCGCGGCGGTGTCCGGAGCCCAGTCCGGGTGACGGCCCAGGGTGAGCGGCGGGCCGGGGCCGTGTCTGAGCTCCAGACAGGGGTCGGTGCAGACCAGCAGCGCATGGGTGCGGGTGCGGTCGCAGGAAGTGCAGTGGGGGTCCCGAGGGGTGACCGGCGCACCGCAGTTCCAGCAGGGTGTGGATTGCTCGACCCCGGGTCTGGGCGCCGGTGTCGGTGTCGGTGTCGGTGTCGGCTCCGGGTCCTGTTCCTGGTCCTGGTCCGGTCCCGGTTCCTGTCCGGGCCCCTGGCCCTGCCCCTGCTCCTCCTCGTCGTCCTCGTCCCCGGCCTCGGGAACGCGCACCCAGGAGTCCCTGCTCACCGGCCACCATCCCGTACCACCCGCAGGTCCAGGGCCACCGTCCCGTCGGCGGCCGGACGTACGCCGGTGACGGTGACCACCGTGCCCGCCAGCGCCTCCTGGTCGAAGAGCGCGCGGGCCAGCGGGTTGATCAGATGGGTCTCCAGCAGCATGCCGATGCCCCGGCCGCCGTTGTCGGCGTCGGCCGTGCAGTAGGCGGAGAGCGCCTGATGTGCCGCGTCGGACAGGCGCAGATGCACCCCCTGCTCCTCCCGCAGCACCCGCTGGATGTTGCCGATCTGCGAGGTGAAGATCTCGGCGGCGACTTTCGCGTCGATGTAGTCGAAGACCACCACGTTGCCGCCGAGCCGGTTCATCAGCTCGGGGCGGCCGATCTCCTCGACGAAGTGTTCCTTGACGTTGGTCAGGATGATCTCTTCCAGCTGGTGGTACGGCATGCCCGGCTCGGCCACCCGCCCCGAGCGCCCGCTCCCTCCCCCGGTCCGCTTCCTGACCCCGAGGTTGGAGGTGAAGATCAGCACGCATTCGCTGAAGTACGTGGTGACCCCCTGCCCGTCCGTGAGCCGGCCGTCCTCCAGCACCTGCAGGAACTTGTCCAGCACGCCCTTGTCGGCCTTGTCGATCTCGTCGAACAGCACCACCCGGAAAGGGTCGTTGCGCACCGCCGTGGTCAGTTCGCCGCCCGCCTCGTAGCCCACGTATCCCGGTGGCGCGCCGAGCAGCCGGTCCACGGAGTGCGGGGCGGAGAACTCGCTCATGTCGAAGCGCAGACAGGCGTCCTCGGTGCCGAACAGCACCGTGGCCACCGACTTGGCCAGCTCCGTCTTGCCGGTGCCGGTCGGGCCCGCGAAGAAGAGCACACCGCGCGGCCGGCTGCCGGGGTGGGAGGCCTGGGCGCCGGAGAGGCCGAGGGCGGCGCGCTTGAGGATGTCCAGCGTCTTGCCGACCGCCTTCTCCTGGCCCTTCACCCGCGAGCGGATGTACGCCTCGCCCTTCCTGATCTGCTCGCGGACGTAATCCGCCTGCCAGGGGTTGTCCTTGACGCCGAGCTGGTAGACCCGCACCGCGTCCCGCATCTCGGCGTACGTCAGCCCGCGGTCGAGGGCCATGCGGGCGCTCTCCCGCATGGCGCGCAGCGTCAGCCCGGCGGTGGCCCGGGCGAAGGTGTCGACGTCGTGTTCGTCCGGCGGCCGTTGCCCGTCGGAGTGCTCTTTGTCGAGGAGTTCCTTGCCGAGGAGTTCCTTGTCGAGCCGCACCGGCCCGTTCGCGCCCTCGCTGCCGGACCTGGCGATGTGCTCCTGAGCGAGCAGCTGGGCCATGCGCCGCCTGCTGCCCAGGTCGGGCAGCGGGATGCCGATCGTACGGACCCGCTCGCTGCCGGCCACCAGCCAGGTGGGCAGGTCGCGTTCGCCGTCGGCGAGCCAGATCACGGGGTTGAACAGCCGCCGTCCGCTCTCCGGGTCCCGGATCGGCCTGGCGTCCTCGGCGAGCTTCAGACAGCGGAGGAAGAAGTCCCGTTCGGGGTCGCTGAGGCGGGTGACGTCGGTGGGGATGCGGGCGGCGTAGTCGATCAGGAGCACCACGCGGTACGGGTCCTGCCGCTGGGGCGCATCGGGGCGCGGACGGACCTCGGGTGTCTTCTTCTGCCGCTGCCCCTGCTGCTTCCAGCCGGTGACGATCGAGCGCAGTGTGCGCTCGGCGTCGGCCAGGTGCACGGGGGTGTCGGGGCGCTGGGCGCGGACGGCCCCGGGGGTGTCCCGGCCGTGCAGCAGCTCGCGCACCTCCTGGGCCGCGGGGCCGGTCACGACGGTGAACCCGTCCGCGATGTCGAAGCGGACCAGCGCCTCGTAGCCCTCCTGCCACAGGGCGTTCCACAGGACCTCGGTGAGGGTGTGGTGGGCGTCGTAGTGCCGTTCCGCGCCGCCCTCGTCGGGGTTCTTGTCGTGGCGGACGAGGTGGACGTCCCGGATGCTGCCGTGCAGCACGTACTGGGAGTGGACGCTGAGGGTGCCGACCAGTTCCTCGGCGAAGGCCGGGAGGCTGCGCTCCCGGCGGCCGGCCGCCGGGGAGGCGGGGGACGGTCCTGTCTCGGTCATCGGCGCCGCTCCTGGTCGTCGTGGTGGCGGGCTTTGGGCGCGGGCCGGTCGTCACGGGCCGACCGGTCCTTCTCGCGCGGGACCGGCCGCTCGGGCGGCTCGTCGAAGACGAACGGCAGGCTGAGGCCGGCCCGTTCGGTCAGCCGCTGCAACTCCCGCAGATGCCCGGAGGCCTCGACGCAGCGCCGCCAGTCGAGGTCGCGGTCGGCGTCGGTCTCCTCGGCCGGGTCGCGGTCGCGGTGCATGGTGGTGACCCGGGCGGAGCCGTGCGCGTCCACGCTGACGCGGAGCCAGTGGTCGTCGCCCCAGTCCGGCGGGGTCCAGTCGATCACCTGCACCGCTCCGGACGCCGAGTGCGTGACCGCCTCGGGCTCCGCGTGCTCGACCGCCGTGCGGATCACCTCCACGGCGTACGCGCGCTGGTACGCGTCGACCCGCTCGCCGACGCGGGCCTCGACCCGGACGCGCTCGGTCTCGTCCGGCGTGCCGCCCTTGTCCAGGATTCCCTCCAGGATCGCGATCTCCGCCGTGGCGTCGGGCAGCGGGCCGGGGACGTCGGGCGGGACGTCCCGGAGGAAGGCCAGCCGCTGGGCCGCCCATTCCTCCGTCTCCTGCCGCCGCTCGGCCTCGCGGGTCAGCCGCTCGGCGAAGCGGGTGGCCTCCCGCAGATGGAGCTTGGCGGTGGAGGGCCGCCGGGCGGCGACCTCCGCGGCGCTGGTGACCTTCTCCTCCACGAACCGGTAATCCGCCGCGGACACGTTGCGCGGGAGCAGGGCCAGCAGGTCGGCGCCCCGCCGCAGTACCTCGTCCTCGGTGAGCGCGGCCGTGGTGGGCCGCGGCAGCGGGGCGGCGCTCCGCGCGTCGGCCTCGGTGGCGGCCCGCTCGTACTCCTCCAGCGCCCGGTGACGCCTGGCGCGCAGTTTGGCGTGCCAGCCGTCGTCGCCGTCGGGGTGGGGCACGGACGCCGGGCCGCCGGCGGCCTCCATCGTGGCCCGTGCGTACGCGGCCTCGGCGCGGCGCAGCCGGCGGTCGGTGTCGGCCAGCCGGCACCACACCTGCTCCAGGCTCAGGCCCCTCAGGTCCAGCGGCGGCGGCAGGTCAGGCAGATCAGGCGGGCCGGGCGGGCCGTCGGGGCCCGGGGGCGGGGCGGACCGCCGCATCCGGGCGCGCAGTGCGTCGCGGCGGGCGTTGGCCCGGGCCGCGGCGAAGGCGGCGTCCCGCCAGCAGGCGGCCGCCTGGCGGGCGTCCAGCTGCCGCTTCTCCAGCTCGGCCTGGTGTTCCGCGGCCCGGATGGCGGCGGCCGCGAGTATCTGCGCACCGGCCATGGTGGCGCGGCCGACGAGCAGGGCCCCGCCGAGCGCGCTCAGGCCGATCAGCGCGGGCATCATCATGTCGTGCAGCTGGTCCATGGCCGCGTCGACCGCGTGGTCGGTGGCGCTGTTGACGGCGTCGGCGAAGTGCCGGCCGACTCCCGTGTCGATATGGCCCGTCAGCCCGGTGTTCTGGGCGGCGTCGTGCGGTACCCCGGTGTCCGGCACCGTGTCCGGGACGGCCTGCGGAAGGGTGCCGGGTTCCGAGATGAGGCCGAAATCCGGAGGGGGCTCCAAGAGATAGGGGACCACGTCGTCGACACTGGCGAGGGCTGCTGCTGAACTCATATGACGTTTCCTGTCCGTGGCGTGGTGGCCGCCGTCCCCCGGCGGCCGGGGTGGGCCCGGTCGTCCCGGCCGCGCAGCCGCGTGACGTAGCGGCGCCAGCGGCGCAGCCGGTGCCAGGTCCACCAGGCGAGGGCGGCCACGGTGGCCAGCGGCCACACCCAGGCGGCGTAGACCACGGTGAGCCACATCAGGCCGAGCGGCAGCAGGAGCAGCAGGCCGCGGACCGGGAAGCGGACGCCGGGGCGCCGTATGAAGCGGGCGGCGGGCAGCGCGCGGCGGATCACCAGCCCGGCCAGGGAGCGGTCCGGGTGGTAGAAGGGGCTGCCGATGCGGTACGCCGCCCACATCTCCAGCGCCGGGACGGCCGCGGCCGCCGGGAGGGCCAGCATCCAGGCCGCCGGCACGCTGCTCTGCGCGGCCCATCCCGCGAGGTCGCTCATCCCGATCATGACGATCCAGGGGCAGACGAGGACCATGGCCCCGCCGAGGGCCCAGCCGAGCGTGGGCAGCATGTCCTGTCTGCGTACCCACAGCGTGGCCACGTCCAGGTCGCGCTCGATGCGCAGGGCGGCGCGCTCTTCGTCGATCCGGCCCTGTGCCTCGTCCGACTCCCGCGCGGCGAACCCGGCCAGCCACTCGGCCAGCTGCAGCCGCACCAGGTCGTCGGGGTCGCGCACCAGCCGGCCGTACCAGGCCACGGGCTGCGGCAGCTCGGCCCTCAGGCGGGCGGTCCGGTCCCGGAGCCGCCGCCCGTGTGCCTCGGGGGCCGCGGCGAGCGACAGGAGCGCGGTGAGCCGGGTGCGGTCGAGCCGGGTGGCGGCGCGCACCTCGGCCCGCGAGGCGCGCAGCAGCGGCGACTCCTCGACCACCTGCTCGACGGTGTGCTCCCAGCGGGACCGGGCCGTCAGCCACCGCTGGTGCACCTCGCGGAGCCCTTCGCCGCCCGGCCGCGTCTCCAGCAGCGGCAGGATGGTGTGGTCCTGCAGGTCCTTGACGACGGAGAGGGCGAACTCGTCCCCGCGCCCGGCCGCCCGCAGCAACTCCCGCAGCCCGGCCGGGTCGAACGGCACCCCGCGGTAGGAGGCGTCGAGCGTGGGGCCGAGCCAGGAGATCAGGCGGACCAGCGCGGCGGGACCCGGTTCGTCCTCCAGGAGGACGAGCAGCGCGGCCAGTTCGTCGGCGTCGAAGCCCGGCCTGTCCTCGAACTGGCGCAGCCAGCGGGTGAACTCCCCTCGGGCGCGCCGCCGGCCCAGGGTGTGCCGGGCCTGCCGCCAGTTCTCGCTGAACGCCCTGGCCAGCTGCTTCGGGCGGGTGTACTGCTCGCCGAGGAACGCGAACGGCTCGATGTCCGGGTCCTCGGCCGGGTCCGACGCACCGGGGGCGGTGCCCTCCTCCCAGGGGGCGAGCGGCGGCGCGCCGCCCACCAGCCACTGCGCCACCTCGTCGGTCCCCCAGCGGTGTTCGGGGTCGCGGGTCAGCAGCCCCTTGCAGAGCAGCAGCAGCCGGGCGTCGGTGACCAGCGCCAGGTCCGGCGCGCGGGAGCTGATCTCCTCCCGGACGAAGTCGTTGTCGGTGAACGGGACGGGGTGCCGTCCGCCGGCCATCTCGGCCACGATCATCCCGAGCGACCACCAGTCGGCGGGCGGGTGGATGAGCTGGTTGCGCAGCGACGCCTGCGGGGACATGTAGAGCGCGGTGCCGACCCAGCGCTCGCTGCGGGTGTAGCGCTCGGCGGGCTCGTACGCGGAGACGGCGAAGTCGACGAGGACCAGGTCCGGGGCGTTCGGGGCGTCCGGGTCGAGGCTGCCGAGCACGACGTTGGCCGGGCTGAGGTCCCGGTGCACGATGTTCAGCTCGTGCAGGGTCGTCAGGGCCTCGTGCAGCTGCTCGACGACGCGGTGGATGAGCGCGGGGTCGACGGGGCCCGGGTTGTCCTTGAGATATCTCGCCAGGTCGGTCTCGCCGTAGGACGGGGCCAGGTCGTACGGATGGCCGTCCGCCCCCGTGTCGTCGGTCTCGGTGAAGTGGGTGAGGTGCCGGCGCGGGCGGTCGCCCAGCAGCTCCCACACCGTGCGGTCCGGGCCGTGCCCGCGGTGGTACCACTTGAGGATGTGGGTGCCGCGGTCGTCCTCGACGCGGTAGACGGCCGCCTGGTACGGATGCTCGGGGCGGCGCAGCACGGCCCGCAGCCGGAACCGGTCGCGCAGCGAGAGCGGCAGCAGCGAGGTGTCCCCGCGCAGGTCGCGTCCCCCGTGCGCGACCTGCGCGGATGCCTCCCCGGGGAGCTCGGCCTCGGTGGGCGCCGCGGCGGCCGAGGCGGTCGGCGGTGGCTCCGGAGGCGGCGGCTCCTCGTGTTCGGTGGGCGGTGGCCCGGCGTTGTGTTCCTGGTACTCGTCGGGGGTGCTGTGTTCTCCGGCGGAGGCGTGTTTCTCGTCTTGTTCGTCTTGTTCGTGGTCTTCGTATTCCGTGGCGGGCGGGTCCTCGAGGGGCTGGGTCATGTGGGTCACCTCGTACGTGGGCGGATGTGGTCTCCGTCGATCAAGAAAGTCATGGCCCCGGAATTCGGAAATGTGTTCCCGTGCGGCCGGGAATTGAATGATTTCCTCTTCCGTCGGCCGTCGTTAGCCTGGTGACCATGAGTCAGGAGCCATTGCCATCACATCTGCCCACATACGATCAACTCCTGAACGAACTGAAAAACATCCGCAGGCCGGGACTGGCCGACCTGCGCAGAACCGATCGGCCGGCGCTGCGCGCGGCAGCCTTGGCGGGTGGCTTCTGTGATGGCCCCGACGACGCCCCCGCCGGTATCGAAGCCCTGCTCAAGGAGGCCGTCCGGCGGCTCGGGGAGAACGGTGTGCTGGGCCGCGCCGCGGCCCACACCTTCGGGCTGCTCCCCGACCGCCGGGGCGACCCCGCCTCCGACCGCCGCAAGCTGGCCGCCGCGGTGTACGGGGTCAGCACCGAGGGGTTCCGCAAACGGCAGGAACGCGAGGTGATGGAGCAGCTGGCCGAGGCCGTGCTGACCGTCCTGCGGGAGCGGCTCGGCCTCCCCGGCGGGCAGCCGCCGGCCGGCCCGCCGCCCTCCGAGGGGCCGGGTGGGTTGAGTGGGCCGGGTGGGCCGGGCGGGTTGAGTGGCCAGAGCGGGCCCGGCGGCCAGGGCGGGCCTCGGGGGCCGGTCAGGCAGGGTGGCGGGGCCGGTCAGGAGCCTCCGCTGCGGGTCGACGGCGTGCCGGTGGACGCGCGTAGCACCCTCACCGTGCATGTCTCGCCCATCGAGCTGCTGCGGGACATCGAGGTGCTGGTCTCCTCGGAGAACGTCTACCTGGAGATGTCGAAGACCTTCCGCCCCACCGTGTCCGGCGCGCTGCGCCTCGCCGCCGCCGTACGCGACCCGGCCGGGGAGATCGTCGAGGACGTGCTCGCCCGCGAACTCGCCGCCTGGCTGCGCGCCCATGGCCGCCCCGGCCTGCCGGTCCGACCGGGCACGGTGGTCCCCACGTCCCCGGGGGCGCTCGCCGCGCGCGGCGTCCGGCGGATCTACCACGCCGCGGTGGCCATGCCGGAGGAGGACACCTACCACGTACGCCCGGAGAGCATCGCCCGCGCGGTCGGCGCGTGCTTCGCGCTCGCCCGCGCGGAGCGCGACCGCTACCAGCCCGCCCTGTCGTCCATCTGCTTTCCGCTCCTGGGCGCGGGCCGGGGCGGCCTGTCGCCGGCGGTCAGCGCGACCTGGCTGCGCTGGGCGATCCGCGACGAACTCGCCCGGGACGCCCACTGGCGGGTGCATCTGGTGGTCAGGACCCGGGAGATAGCCGAAGCCGTGGGCGCGCTGTAACCGCCACGCGGGCCCTACCGCCGCCGGCCGCCGTTCAGGGCCGCCAGCTGGGCCCCGTGAGGCGGACCCCCGCCTGTCGCAGGCGGCGCTCCAGCGCCGCCAGTTCGCCGCGTCGCGGCACTCCGTAGAGCCGCACATCGCCCTCCCCCTCGACCACTTGCAGACGGGATCCGCTCGCCGTCCGGGCCAGATGCGCCTGGTAGCGCGCCCGCCCCAGTGCCGTACGCGGCAGCATGCGCTGGTTCGCCGAGCCGCGCCACACCAACTCGGTGGGCTCGGCCACCCGGAAGCGTCCGGTCACCACGACATCCGCGTGGCGGACGGCGGTGGAGCGCGCCGCGTCGCGCTCCACTTCCTCCTCCTCGTATCCCGTGTAGAGCAGGAAGTCGATCTCGCGGCCGGCCGCCGGGCCGCCCGGCGCCACCGCCTCCGCGCGGGCCTCGGCCGCTCCGGCCAACAGGGCGGCCAGCCCGCCCGGTTGGTCGAGCGGTTCGCCGCCGCTGACCGTCAGCCCGTCGGCTCCCTGCCGCAGCGCCGCGCGCCACAGCGCGAGGAGGGACGCGACCGTGCGGGAGGTGCCGCCCCGCGGGTCCCAGGTGTGCCGTGACATGCATCCGGCGCAGGCCAGCCCGCACCCCTGCAGCCAGATGCCCAGCCGACGCCCGGGGCCCAGGGTCTCGACCGGGAAGTGTGTCGCGCTGACGCGCAGCGGCAACGGCTCCGGGCCCGGGGGGACGTTCTCCACCGGCCTGCCTCCTTTCCCGCCGTGGCTCGGCCGACGTGTTCCGAATTCCATGATCGATATTCATTGATCGATAACCTGAAGTCCCCGGAACCATTCCAGTATGACCTGGCGTCAGGCGACTACGGGGGCGTTCTCCGGTCGGCTTCCGGGCGTTTTCGGGAGCGGCCCGGGCGGGGAGCATTCCCGGGTATGAGCTGACCGCTACGGTCTGAACAGGTATTCGGCTCGATTGCCGTACCGCTTTGGGAAGGGAAGCGGAGTGCTGCTTTCCGTGAGGCGGCCGTCCGGGGCCGAATTCCACGCCGAGGGAAATCGGGGGACAGAAATCCATGATCAGAACCGACAGCGTCAACCGTGTGGTGCGGCGGGGACACCTCGGCCGTGCCGCACGCTTCAGGGCCACATGGCGGGGGAAGCGCGATGGCGAGCGGGGCGTGCCGCGCATCCCGGTCCGGCACTTCGAGGGGCGGCGCGACGAGCCGCCCGAGCTCATCGAGCCGCCGGACCCGGAGGAACTGCCGCTCCCCGCCTACGTCATGGAGGTACGGACCACCGCCCGGCGGGCCATGGAGCAGATGCGCGCCTCGATGATCGGGCAGGAACACGCCCTCATCAGCAGGTTGCGCGCCGAGTCGGTGCGCGTGGTCACTCAGTACGACGTCCGGAAGGACCCCAGGCCCGCCGCCCTCGCGCGGTACGGCCAGTGGGTGGGCGAGTGGCGCACCAGCGTCGACCGCTGCCGGTCCCATGCGCAGGCCGTCGCTGACGAGGCCAATCAGCAACTCGCGTGCTACTGGGACGCGGTGCGCGCCCACCACCCCCAGTTCGTCCGCCTCGTCCGGCGCCCGCCCGGGGACTGGCTGCCCGGCCGGGTGGAGCTGGACCAGTCCTGGTACCGGCCGGACGTCTGGCTGCTGGCGGACGACGAGGGCGCCCGGACGGCCACGTCCCGGGCGCTCCAGATACTCGAGCGGCAGAACACCCGCCGAGCGGACGGGAGGAGTGCGTGATGACCGCCAACATCCCCACACCAAAGGCGCCGAGGGCACCGAAGACGCGCCGCGCGGCGTCCACCGCACTGGTGCTCGCCCTGGCGGCGACCGCCGCCACGGCCTGCGACGCGGTGTCAGGCGAACCCGAGCGCTACTCCCAGGCGTGCGGCGTGGTGGTCGACGGTTCGGGCTCGGCCGCCGCCACCAAAACCGGCTTCGACGCGGAGGCCAAGCTCAGGGCGGTGCTGAACACCTTCCTGTCGGACAACAAGTGCCGCAAGACGTCCTTCGCCCCGATCACCAAGGTCTCCCAGGCGTCCAAGTGCCAGGTCAGCCCGCTCGACCTGGACCCGGACACCTCGAAGACGGCCGACCGCGACCGGACCCGCAAAGCCATGCGGGCGGTCGCCCTCTCCAACGCGCTGAAGCTGCTGCGCTGCGCGCAGGACGAGGAGCCCGGCTCCGATGTGCTGGGCGGACTGTCG
Source organism: Streptomyces sp. NPDC007917 (assembly GCF_042959105.1). NCBI lineage: Bacteria > Bacillati > Actinomycetota > Actinomycetes > Kitasatosporales > Streptomycetaceae > Streptomyces > Streptomyces sp. NPDC007917. Next base: position 48,275 of record NZ_JBIBKK010000021.1, on the reverse strand, counting down.
CGCATCGCGCTGACCAAACCGACCGACGACGACTCGTTCGATGTGCTGGTGGTGAGCGACTTCGACCAGGGCGACCCGGACTTCCGGCTGGGGAAGCAGGACCTGTCGACCGCCGCGAGCCGGGCGAAGACCATCGACGCCTTCCTCAAGTCCCACCACAAGCCGGAGCTGTCCGGCGCCGATGTCTATCCGGTGGGGTACGGCATGAAGTACGGCACCGACACCGCCCGGTACGACCGGTTCAACTCCTTCTGGACGGAGCTCTTGGAGGGGAGGGTGAAGGCACGTGTCCACACCACATACCGTTAGCGACGACGAGGAGCCGCGGCGGCTGAGACTGCGCCGCCGCAGGCCCGACTCCGACCGCGGACGCCGCCGGGGCCGCGCGGCCGCGCGCCACTTCCCCGACGGGGCACTGCCGCAGCCGGAGCCCGTCGAGTCGGAGCTCATCCGCGCGGGCGACAGCGACTGGCTGCTCGACCGGGCCCGCAAGCGCGGCGCGGCGGCCGGCGCCCGGGAGGTCTACGACCCCTGGGTGCTGGGCAGCGCCGACCGGATTCCGTACTTCGCCGAGCTGGCCAGCCTGCGCGACCGCGTCAGGCACCGGCTCGCCGAGGAGTCGGCGCGGGCCGAGGAGGACGGCGCGCTGGAGGCCGGCCGGGTGCGGGCGGCGGCCACTGCCGCGGGCGAGCGGCTGACGCGGGCGAACCGGCGGCGCACCGTCCTGGAACAGCAGCAGATGGTGACCACCGCCCAGCTGGACCGGCTGGCGCGGCGGGCCGACCGGTGGCAGACCTTCCGCGACACCGTGCGGGGCAGCTTCGAACGGCGCTGGCTGCGCAACCGGATGCCCCCCGACTGGTCCGACGGTATGGACGGCGCCGACGGCACTGCCGCCACCCGGCACGCGAACGACCCCGCCGCCGACCGCCGCGCCACCGCTCCGTACCGCGACCGCGACCGCGACGACGAGCCGCAGACCGCCCGGGGCCACGCCCACTGGCAGGCCGTCTCCGAGCACGACCCGGCGGAGCGGGACCAGCCCGACGCGACCGACCGGGCCCTGTCCACCAGGGCGGCCTGGGAGGGCGCGGCGGCCCGCCCCGGTATGCCGCGCTGGATCAAGATCGGGGTGCTGGGGCTGCTGATCGCGGTCGAGTTCCCCGTCTACTACACCGTGTTCGAGAATCTGCACGGCGTCGGGGCCTTCGCCAATCTGCTCTCCGTCAGCCTCACCGTGGCCGTGGCCGTGGCGATGATCCTCGCCCCGCACATCGGGGGCCGCATCCTGCGCCACCGCTCCGCCACCGGCGCGGTCCGGCTGTCGGCCGTGCCCGCCCTCGCGCTGATCGGCGTCTGGGCGTACGGGGCCTGGGCGCTGGGCGATCTGCGGGCGAAGGTGGCGTTCAAGGAGGAGCCCCCGCTGGAGCTGCCGGCCGATGTGGCCGCGTCGGTGGGGGACAGCGTCGCCGATCCGCCGAGCCTCATCGAGTCCCTGCACCTGGACCCGCACAGCGTCTCCTTGATGTTCGTCGCGCTGCTGCTGCTCTCCGGGGGCATCGCCTTCCTGCTCGGGCTCGGCGAGGAGCACCCGTATCTCGCGGCGTACCGCACCACCGCCGAGCAGCTGCGGGAGCTGGAGCGGGAGACCGAGGCGGACATGGCCGGTGCCGAGCGCGCCAAGGAGGCCGAGGCCACCCTGGACGCCCGCGCCGGAGCCCGCCGCGCGGCCCACGAGGCGCGTCTTTACGCCGTCGACGACCTGTACGAGGCCGCGGCCCACGCCTATCTGGACGGTCTCGCGGGCCAGTCCGCGGACCCCGCGGTGACCGAGGCCGCGATGCGGCTGTCCCAGCAGTGGCCGCTGCTGCCGCACTGAGGGGTGGGTGACCGATGGAACCGGCGGGCGAGGAGCAGTACATCCTCATCACGCAGTGCCTGCAGAACGACTTCTTCCTCAATCTGGACTGTCAGCTGTCGCTGCCGGAGAGCGCGGTGTCCAAGCTGCTGCTGGACTGCGAGGGCGGTGACACCCTCCGCACGGAGGGCCACCGCCGCGTCCTGCCCGAGGCGGAACTGCGCCACTCACCCCTCGCCCGCTTCCTCGACGCCACGGTCGGCTCCCGTACGCGCGGCCACGGCGACGGGGTACTCCACCTGATCAACATCCGCGACTGGCACATCCCCGGGGAGGCGTACGACCTCGAACGCAGGCAGTACGGGGCGCACTGCGAGGCCGACACCTGGGGAGCGGCGTACATCGACGGCCTCGCCGACCTGCTGGCCCCGCAGCCGCCGCCCGGGGGCGCCGAGGACGGCTGGGGCGGCAGACTGCGCGTCCACCACGTGCGCTCCAACACCCTCTACGACTTCCAGGACACCCCCGCACACCCACCTGGCCCCGGCCACCGCGAGCCCTCCCCTCTGGCCGTGCTGCTGGACGGGCTCCTGGCCGACGGCCGTCACGAGACGACCCATGTCGTCGTCATCGGCGTGCTCACCGACATCAAGATCCAGCTGCTGCTGACCGGCATCCGCTCCCGCTACGACGTCCGGCAACTCGTCGTCTCCGACGCCCTCACCGCCAGCCGCACCCTGGAACGCCACCTCACCGCCCTGGACTTCTGCCAGCGCGTGCTGCGCACCGAGGTGATGACCGGGCTCGCGGAACTCGCCCGGTTCCTCGGCTCCCGCCCGGACGACGACCGCCGGCTCGCCCGGGGCGGCGACGCGGAGTTCGCCGGCTACTCCTCGTACATCCAGGACAAGCAGGGCATCCTCTCCTACGAGGACGCCCGGCTGCGTGACTACCGCATCCAGACCTCCGAACGCCTCAGACAGGCCCAGCGCACCGTCGGCTTCGCCGCCAAGTTCCTGCTGGGCCTCGGCACCTCTCTGCTGCTGACCGCCCTCCTGCTCTCCCTCCTCGGCGTCGTCTTCCCCGGCCGGGTCGGCTGGCAGAGCCCCGCGATCCTCGGCGCCCTCGGCGCCGGGCAGATCGTCACCCTCTTCTTCACCCGGCCCGTCCGGTCCGTCCAGGACGCCCTGGCGGAGGAGACGATCTACCGCATGGTCCTGGAGAGCCGCAGCCTGAAGGTCGCCCTCGCCCGCTACCACGTCACCACCGCGAACGCGCTGCGCAGACACGAGGACTTCGGCTCGCAGTCCGATGCGCTGGAGCGGCAGCTGCAGGTCCTGGAGAAGATCGACGCGGCGGACTTCGAACGCCTCAAGGGCCTCGGCGTGACCCCGCGCGCCGACCAGCCGGCCGGCCCAGCCGGCCCGGGAATCCGGGGCCGGGTCGCCCGTCGCGGCGGCGCGCGCTCAGCGCGGTGACCCTCGCCGCCCCGTTCACTTGCCGGCTTCGGGGCCGTACCACTGGAGTGCTTGGCCCGTCACCGTTGCGATGCATTCGAAGTCCCGGTCGCGGTGCAGCAGAGTCAGCCCTTGCAGTTCCGCCGTAGCGGCGACGGCCAGGTCCACGGCTCCGGCGCTACGGTGCTGTCCACGCTTGGTCAGCGCTTCCTGGACCTGCCACGCGCGATCGTAGGCGCGGTCGTCGACGGGCACCCAGCCGAACAGCAGCCGCAGATCATCGATGGCCCGCGTGCGATCTGCCGTGGAGCGCCCGCTGTAGAGGGATTCGAGCTCGGTGATGGGACAGGTGGCAATGAGTCCGGCCGCGGCGGCCCGGTCCCAGCCGTACTGCTCCGCGTCGCCGCGCAAGAAGCGAGCCACCGCGCTGGTGTCGATCAGGAATTGTGCCGCGTTCACCGCCGATAGTTCCTCTTGTCCTCGAAGATCTCCAGATCGAAGGCTCCGTCCTCGGCCGCGGGGCGACTTTGCAGTGAGTATGAGACACCGACACGCCGTGACGTCGGCGTGTCGCCGTCCCATACTCACTGCAAACTCGGGTGCCGGCGGCCGGGGGTGTGGTCTACTGCCCACCCTGTCCGTTGTCCTGTGCCTTCTCTGGCGGGGACGTCATCGGTGAATCCATCTACGCCGCCACCTTCACGCCGGGGATCAGGCGCGGCCCGACATCGATCCCGTGCACGGCCAGCCACAGCGCCTGCCGACGCTGCCGCCGCAGCCGACGCTCGGCGCGTTCCAGTAGCCGCAGCTGTTCGTGCGCGACGCCGTAGGGCCGGATCAGGGCGGCCCCATGGCCGTCCGGCGGCCCGGAGGCCGGGCGGAACTGGACGATGGAGGTGTTCACGCGCTCCGCCGGCCTGGGTCGCGCGGATGTGTCGGGTACCCGCGCTGTGCGCATCGTCGGCTCGTGATGGTGCTGCACGGCGGGACGGCCGTCGGCCGCGCGGTGACGCCTGACGGCGGTAACACCAGCCGTAGCAGCGCAGCGGCAAGGAAGCCCTGGGTGGTGGCCAACGGTTCGCTTACTGTGTAAAGCAGCAAGGTTGGCGACGGCCGACCAGGACACGAGGAGGGCCCGTTGGCCGGCGAAGCGTGGACCAGTACGGCGATGCCTTACCTGCGGCCCGCCGGGGGTGGCCGAGGCGATGTGTGGAGCGAGGAGGCCGCGGCTCATGGGCGGCGGGGTACTCAGCGCATCGTCCAGGCCGGGGAGGTGTCCGCTCCTGCGGTCGTGGCGCGGCTGCTGGGGGTAGAGGCGGGGGCCGTAGTGGTCGTGCGGCGGCGGATCATGTATCTGGACGAGCAGCCTTGCGAGTTGACCGACTCCTACTATCCGGCCCACATCGCGGCTGGTACCGGCCTCGCGGGTACGGCGAAAATCCGTGGGGGAGCGGTCGCTCTGCTCGCGGAACTCGGTTACGTGGGGAGTCGGGTGCGGGAGGATGTGACGGCGCGGATGCCCGACGAGCAGGAGCGTGAGCTGCTGCGGACCGGCGAGCTGGAGCCGGTGATGTGCCTTGAGCGGGTCGTCCTCGACCAGGACGATCGGCCGATTCAGGCCGATCTCATCACCATGCCCGCCAACCGCCAGCGACTTCGTTACGAACTCAGGATGGGATGACCGTGCCCAAGGCCGATCAGGACGCGATCGATCGGCGGTCGCTGCATGAGCGAATCGCCGCTGATCTGCGGGACGAGATCATGTCGGGCGAGCTCCGGCCGGGCGCCAGGCTTCCCTCGACCGCGCAGCTCAAGGAGCGGTTCAGCGCGTCGAACGCGACTGTGCAGAAGGCACTGCAACTGCTGAAGGACGAAGGCCTGGCGGTCGGCCGCGCCGGGGCGGCCGTCACCGTCCGGGAACACCGGCAGCGCACCATGCGGCCCGCCGCGTACATGGCGCCGGCCGCGCCAGGAGAGCCGTATCGGTGGATCAGCGAGGCGGCCACCGGGCATCAGGCGCGCGGGAGCAGCCGCCTTCTGGAGGTCGCCGAGGTGAGGCCGCCCGCCGATGTGGCGGAGGCGCTGCGGCTTCCGGAGGGCGGGACGGCGCTGCTGCGGGCTCAGGTGCTGTCGCTGGATGACGAGCCGGTGGAGCTGGTGAAGTCCTACTATCCGCTGGAGCTCGCTCGCGGGACGGCGATGATGGATCGCCGCAAGAGCAAGGGCGGTACCCCGGCGTTGCTGGCGGAGCTGGGGTACCCGCCACGGCTCAGCGTGGACAAGGTGTCCGCCCGGGTACCCACACAGGAGCAGTACACCGTGCTCGGCTTGCCGGGGAATCTGCCCGTCCTGCGGACGTTGCGGGTCGTGTACAGCGATGGTGAACGGCCCATCGAGGCCACGGTGATGGCCAAGGCAGGTCATCTTTATGAGCTGCAGTACGAGTTCTCGCCCTCTTGAGCGGCGCCTTGTGTGGCCAGTCGGCTGTTCAGTCCAGCGAAGCCAACGCACTCACCACAAGAGAACGCGCCGCGGCTCCCCGCACAGCCCCCTGCGAAAGCCGGTCAAAGGCTTGAGCGTACAACTCGACTTGGCTGGGTGTTCTGGAGGTGGCGTCCAAGCGTTATTTTTCTCGCCCGTTCTTTCTCGGACCGATGCACAGCACGACCAGGAAGACGACGGTTCCGATCAGGCCGAGGTCCTGCCATACGGCCGAATAGTAAAGTGCGCCCGGCGCGTTGGCCTGCTGCGTCACGCCAAGAGAGATGACGAGCCCGATCGCGGACTTCCAGCGTTTCATGCGGCGGAGCCTGGCACGCCCCTGCGGGGACCCCTCCCGGCCAGGCCGGGCCTGTCCCCCGGGCCCGGCCCGGCCTGGCGGGGCCCGGGCCGGGCGGCGTTGTGAGAGCGGTCAGGAGCCGATTGCCTGGGGGTAGCGGAAGAAGCCGGTCGGGTCGTACTTCCGCTTGACGCGGACGAGCCGGGGGTAGTTGACGCCGTAGTAGGCCTCCCGCCAGTCCCTCAGCTTGGGGTCGGGGAAGTTCTGGTAGGAGTGCTCAGGGGGCGCCCCGGGGAAGAGGGCGTCGTAGAAGTCGTGGAGCCAGTGCAGGTTCGCGGCGGCGACCTCGGGGGAGTCGTAGTCCGCCCAGGAGGTCTCGGCAGCCAGGATGAACAGGTCGTCGCGGTGCACGAAGGCGGTCGCCCGCCTCGGGACCCGGTTGATCTCCCCGCCAAGGGCGAACATCGCGAACCCGGCCCCTTCCGGGTTGCCGCTGCCCGGCCAGTCGAGCAGATGCTGGGCCGCGGCGCTGACCTGCCGCTCGGTGAGGGTTGTCCGGGAGTTCAGGACCGCTGACTTGGAGGCGAATTTCTCCACCGGGGTGGTGGCGCTCAGCAGGGTGCTCGCCTCGGCCGGGGTGACCTCGCGGAGGGCGGCGCAGTTGCGGGCGCGTTCGTCGGCCGTGCCGATGGCGAGCAGCGGGGCGAGGATGGTCCGCAGTTCGTCGAGGGGTCCGTAGTACTGGCCGATCGCGTTGACGCCCGCGTTGGTGCGGATCTGGTTCCGGGTGCGCCCGTGGGTGCCGATGCCGAGGCGGAGGTGGAACCGCTTGTTGTCCGAGGTCTCCTGGGCGATCCGCTGTGCGGTCGCCATCACCGGCAGTACGGAGTCCAGGCTCCAGCCGAGCCGGTAGAACCCCACATCGCCCTGGAACCGCTCGTACTGGAACGTGAACGAGGTGTGCACGCCGAAGTTGTTGCCCGCGCCGCCGCGGCAGGCCCAGAACAGATCGGGCTCCGAGGCCGCGCTGGCCTCGACCACTCGGCCGCTGGCGAGTACGACGGTCGTGGCGACCAGCCGGTCGCAGGTCAGGCCGAACATCTTGTCGCTGAAGCCGATACCGCCGCCCAGCACAAGACCGGCGACCCCGACGGTGGGACAGCGGCCGGTCGGTACGAAGATGCCCTGTTCCTCGAGCAGCGGGTGCAGGTCGCCGTTGGTGACCCCGGCCCCGACGGTGACGGTGCCCGCGCCGTGGACGACCTTGATCGGCCCGTAGGCCCGGGAGCGGGCGGCGCCACGCAGCGGGGTGGTGACGATGTTCTTCATCCGGCTCATGTTGAGCAGCAGGCCCGTGGTGGCCGAGTAGCCGGCGTAGTTGTGGCCGAGACCGGAGCGCGGCACCGCGGGCAGTCCCACCGCGCGGGCCCAGCGGATCGACTCGCGTACGTCCCTCGTGGTGGCGCAGGCGACGATGCCGGCGGGGTGGATTCCGGCGTACCGGTGGTTGAACGGGATCGCCAGCGGTGGGTAGCCGGAGTTCGAGGGCCGGTAGAGGGTGGCACCGGGGGAGAGGGACGCGGCCAGCCGCTTCCAGTCCTGGCGGCTGACCCGCTCCGCCGTCTCGGTCGCGGCGGCCGCGTCGGGCGGCGCCGTCACGGCCACCGCCCCGGCGCCGAGGGCACCCAAGGTGCCTGTCCGCAGTACGTCCCGCCTGTTGATCACTGTGGCCTGCCTTCGCGAAACGGTCGAAACGGTTGAAACGGTCGATGGTTCGGTCGCCTCGAGGTCGACTGGTCAACCGATCGTTCACCGACACGGCCGTTCGGCGTGGAGCGCCCACGGGCCGGCCACCCGAAAGCGTGCGTGGCGCACCGCCTGTTAGCCGAGCCGGAGTGACCTGCCCGGGGCCGGCCCGTGTGTTGTGCCTCAGAGCGTGAATTCGCGGATCACGGTGTTCTTGAACACCGCATGGCCATCGATCGTGAACAGGGCGATCCCTGTGTCGGCAGGGTCCGGGAAGGCCTCGGAGGAGTGCACGTACCGGCCGTCGTCGATGAACATCTCCACGGAGGTGCGGTCGATCAGGATCCGCAGCCGGACCGTCCGCGCGGACGGGTCGAAGGGGCTCCTGCTCTCCTGCCACCGCCCGGAGGAGTCCGGGCTCACCGTGTAGCCGCGGTTGACGAAGGCGTAGTCGCCGTAGATCCCGGCGTCGATGTGCCGCACGCCGTCGGGAGAGCGGCGCAACTGCACCCCCGCGCCCGTGAGCTGGTCCCAGGCGATCTCGGTCGTCAGCTCGTAGGCGGTGCCGGTGTAGTCCAGCGTCCGGTGTCCGTCGACCTCCAGGTCGCCGAGGTTCACCGTGCGGGAGACGTGGGCGTCGAGGGCTGGGACGGGCCGGGAGGCGAGGTAGTACGTGCCGTTCGCGGCGCGCCGCAGCGTGATCTCGCGGACGATCGAGTCGGTGCCGTTGAAGCCGTCGCACTCGATGGTGGGAGTGGTGTTCGCGTAGTCCCAGTGGTTCAGCCAGCCGATCGCGTAGCGCGCGCCCGCATCGAGAGTGCCGTTCGCGTCTCGCTTCTCGAAGGTGACGGCCGCGTACCAGTCCCAGCCGTGGTCCAGCCACTGCGGGGCGGAGGCATCGGCCGTGAAGGTGGTGCCGTCGAAGGCGCCGGTCCAGTACGCGTAGGTGCTCGGCAGCCCGGAGCCCTTGCCGTTGGCGCTCACCCCCAGCACCCACTTCCGGGCCCCGTCCTCGGCCGTGATCCGGAACAGGTCGGGGCATTCAAGGACGCCGATGCCGTCCTTGATGAATCCGCTGACGTACGTCCACGACTTCAGGTCGGCGGAGTGGTAGAAGCCCACCTTGTTGTTCTCGGCGAGCGCCATCACCCACCGGCCGTGCTCTTCGTCGCGGATCACCTTGGGGTCGCGGAAGTCGCGGACGCCGGGGTTGGGCAGGACCGGGGCGGTGCCGTGGGGGGTGAAGGTCCGGCCGCCGTCCGTGGAGGAGAACAGGTACTGCGCCTGGGTGTTGGCGTTGTCGTCGGGCGACATGGTGGCCAGGACGATCACCGCGCCCGCGCCAAAGCCCGCCGTGTTGTCCGTGTCCACCACCGCCGAGCCGGACCAGACGTCGCCGGCCGGGGTGGTGTCCTTCGGCACGGCGATGCCACGGTCGGTGAAGGAGACCAGGTCGGTGCTGGTGGCCAGGCGCCAGGTGGTGCCCGCGGTCGTGCCACCCGTCGAGTAGTCGGGGTTGTACAGGTAGTAGTAGTGGTACTCGCCGTTGATCCAGATCGGCCGCTGCGGGTCGTTCATCCACTGGTCGGGGACGGTGAAGTGGTATCCGGCGCGGTAGCTGCCCGAGCACGCGGCCGCGGCCTTGGGCTTCGCCGCCGCGGGTCTCGCCGCGACGGGCAGCAACACGCCGGCCGCGCCCGCGGCCGAGGCGACGAGGAGCGATCTCCTGGACGGGCCAGTGCCGTTGGGTACGCCCGGTGTACGGACCATGGTGGTGCGGCTCCTTCCCCGACGTCGTCGTCGGGACTGCGGCTCAGTGGTCCGGAACTGTAGACCTAACTCGTTAAAGGTCAACCCTTTCGCACGCCTTGACAGCCTCGTAACAGGGTTCTCATCATCGGGGGGTCACTTTCTCCTAACACGAGTTAGGTTCGTCGATGACCGACTCGCTCATCTCCCGCCGCGGACTGATGCGGTACGGGGCGTACGGCGCCACGGCCGCGGCCCTCGGCGGCGTCGCCGCGAACTGGGACCGCCTCACCGGCGCCGACATCCCCGGCCGGAACGACGGCTCCCTCGTCGTGGCCACCCTCGGCCCCGCCTACGGACCGGAGGCCATCCGCACGCTCACCGAGGGCTTCAGGAAGCAGCACCCCGACATCAAGCTCCGCATCAACGCGGTGCAGGCCGTCGACTGGTCCGACTTCTTCGCGAAGATCCTCACCCAGATCGCGGCGGGCACCGCCCCCGACCTCGTCTACGTCGCCACCGAGGGCGTGCAGCTGTTCGCGCGGCGCCTCGGGGTCCCGCTGGACCGCTGGGTGCGGCGGGACGCCGAGGAGCTGCGCGAGTACTTCGCCGACGTCCATCCCTCGCTGGTGGAGTCGATGATGTACGAGGGGAGCCTCTACCAGCTGCCGGTCGAGTTCAACGCGGCCGACATGTACCTCAACAAGCAGGTGCTGAAGCGGGCGGGGGCGGGCTTCCCGGCGGCCGACTGGACCCGCGACGACTTCACCGCGCTGCTGCGGGACATGAAGAAGGCGAGCGGCTCCCGTTTCACGCCCTACTTCTGGACCAACCGGCTGTGGGGCGGCGTGGTGCCCTGGCTGTTCGCGGGCGGCACCAATCTGCTCGCCGAGTCCAAGGCGCCGGGCGGGTCCTGGCTGTGGGACTCCTTCTACCCGGCCGCCGAACGGCAGGGGCGCGGCGGCGGTTTCCGGTGGACGACCCCGCAGGCCACCGACGCCCGCGTGGAGGAGGCGTACGACTATCTCGCCTCCCTCATCCAGGAGGACCTGTGCACCCGCCCCGAGGGCGGCAACGGCCAGAACCTGGTCGGTGTCTTCTCCACCGGCCGGGTCGGCGTCACGCCCGCGGGCGGCTTCTGGGCGGGCGGTCTGCATCTCGCGGGCATGAAGGCGACGGACTACGACGTCCAGTACTTCCCGCGCTGGCGCACCCAGCGCATGCAGTTCGGCGCCGCCGGCTACGCGCTGCTGCGCACGTCGAAGAAGCAGGAGGAGGGTTGGGAGTTCATCAAGTACGCCGCCCGCAGGGACACCCTGACGCGGCTGTTCACGACGAACCAGACCACCCCGGCCCGCCGCTCGATGCTCACCGAGGCCCGTTACCGGGAGACCGGTCCGAGCCACTGGCAGGTCTTCTACGACACCCTCGACAAGTTCCCCGACACCGGGCCGATCCCCGCGCCGCCGCAGGTCGCCGAGGTCGAGCAGGTGCTGCTCAAGCACACCGGCACCGCCCTGGCCTCCCGGGGCGCGGTGGCACCCGCGCTGCGCCGGATGCAGGGCGACCTGGAGAGGGCCATGGAGCGTGACGTATGACGACCAACACGCAGGCGAACTCGCAGGCGAACTCGCAGGCGAACACGCAGGCCCCGGCCGCACGGCCGCGGCCGGCGGCACCGCCCGCCGGCCCCCCGCGGCCCGGTGCCCGCACCCGGGGCACCCGGCTGCTCGCCGCGCTGTTCCTGGCGCCCACGATCGTCGGCATCGTGGTCTTCACGGTCGTACCGATCGCCGGCTCGGTCGTCCTCAGCCTCTTCCACTGGAACGTGATCGACGACCCGAGCTTCGCCGGGACCGCCAACTACCGTGAGGTGTTCTCCGACTCGACCGTGATGGTGTCCTTCCGCAACACCCTGGTGTTCATGGTGCTCGCGGTCGCCCTGCAGTTGTTCATCGCCCTGGCGCTGGCGCTGGCGGTGAACGGGCGGATGCCCATGTGGCTGCGCTCGGTGTTCCGGTCGGCGTTCTTCTTCCCGCTGGTGCTGTCCGCCGCGTCGATCTCGGTGGTGATGAAGTACCTGTTCAACCAGGACTTCGGGGTCGTCAACTGGCTGCTCGGCCTGGTCGGGATCGCCCCGGTGCCCTGGCTGACGTCGGAGAACGGGGCGATGGCCACGGTGATCCTGGTTTATGTCTGGCAGCAGTTCGGGTTCTCGTTCCTGCTGTTCGTCGGCGGTCTGAACAACATCCCCAAGGAGATCCACGAGGCCGCCTCGCTCGACGGCGCGACCGGGCCGCGCAAACACCTCGCCATCACGCTGCCGCTGCTGTCGCCCACGCTGCTGGTCGCGTCGGTGGTCGGCATCATCAACGCGCTGCAGGTCTTCGAGCAGCCGTACGTGCTCACCGACGGCGGGCCGGGCGACTCCACCCGCACCGTCGTGATGGTGATCTACGAGACCGCGTTCGAACAGCTCCGCTTCGGCCCGGCGTCCGCGGTGGGCGTGCTGCTGTTCGTACTGATCATGGCGGTCACCGCCCTCCAGTTCCGGCTCAGCCGGCGCTTCGTCCACTACCAGTGAGCCGGGTGAGTCCCATGAGCCAAGCGACCATGCGCCCGCCGACCCTGAGCCGGGCGACGACGAACCCGAGCCGTGTGCGGCACGCGCTCGCGCCCTGGGCCCGGATCGCCGGTCTTGCGGTGTGCGCGCTGCTCACCCTCGGCCCGGTCATCTGGACCGTCTCCACCTCGCTGCGCACCCCGGCCGAGTCCTTCGACCTGCCGCCGAAGATCATCCCGACCCACCCGACGACGGAGTCGTACCGCGGGGTCTTCGACCAGATCGACGTATGGCTGGTCGCCCTCAACTCGACCCTGGTGACCGCGCTGATCGCGGTGGGCCAGATGATCACGGCGGGCCTGGCCGGGTACGCGTTCGCGCGCCTGGAATTCCGCTTCAAGAAGCCGCTGTTCGGCCTGGTCCTGGCGACCATGATGGTGCCGCTCCAGGTCACCATCGTGCCGGTGTTCCTGGTGCTGAAGTCGATGGGCCTGACCGACACCCTCCTCGGCCTGATCATTCCGGCCTTCCCGACCGCCTTCGGGACCTTCCTGATGCGGCAGTACTTCCTGGGGATGCCGAAGGACCTGGGGGAGGCCGCGATGCTGGACGGCTGCGGCCCGTGGCGGATCTTCCGGTCGGTGTACGCCCCGCTGGCCGCCCCCGGCCTCGCGATCGTCGGCGTGCTGGCCTTCAACTACCACTGGAACGAGTTCTTCCGGCCGCTGATCCTGGAGACCTCCGGCCAGAACTACACACTCCCCCTGGGTCTGGTCTCGCTCCAGGGCAACCTCGGCACCGGCTCCATCTCGGTGGTGCTCGCCGGTGTCGTCCTCTCCATGATCCCCGCCGTCGCCGTGTTCGTCGTCGGCCAGCGCCCTCTTCGCGAGGGCATCACCTCCGCGGGAGTCAACCGTTGAGCCCTGCCGCCTCGTCCCTGGACCCGAACGCCCCGCGCTTTCGGGTCCGCCCGCCCGCGGGCTGGATCAACGACCCGAACGGGCCCTTCCTCTGGCGGGGCCGCCACCACCTGTTCTACCAGCACAACCCCGACGCCCCGGTCCACCGCCACGTCCACTGGGGCCATGTCTCCAGCCCCGACCTGGTCCGCTGGGAGCACCATCCGATCGCGCTCACCCCCGCCCCCGGCGGCCCGGACGAGGCGGGCTGCTGGTCCGGGTGCGTCGTCGACGACGACGGCGTGCCCACGGCCGTCTACACCGGCGTCGACCGCCACCACACCGGCCTCGGCACCATCTGCCTGGCACGGGCGGCCGACCCGGACGACGACGCGCTGGCCGAGTGGAAGCCGTTGCCCACCCCCGTGGTGACCGGCCCGCCCACCGGCCTGGACGTGGTGATGTTCCGCGACCCCTTCGTCTTCCGGTACGGCGGGCGGCGGTGGGCGCTGGTCGGCGCGGGCCACGCCGACGGGACCCCGTCGGTGCTGCTCTACGACTGCGAGGACCTGACCGACTGGCGGTTCGCCGGTGTGCTCGCCGACGGCCGGGACCCGGTCGCGGCGGAGGCGTTCGGCGACGAGGCGGTCGGCTGGGAGTGCCCGCAGCTGTACGCGACGGCGGGCGGGGACTGGGTGCTGGTGGTGTCGCTGTGGGACGGGGACCCGTGCTCCACCGGATACCTGACGGGCCGTCTGCGCGCGGACGGCCGAGGCTCGGGCGCTCCGCGCTTCGAGGCGCGCACCGGCGGGCGGCTCGACCACGGACGGGACTTCTACGCGCCCGCCGTCCTCCAGGAGGCGGACCGGGCCCTGATGTGGGGCTGGTCCTGGGAGGCCCGTGAGCGCGGCGAGGTCGAGCGCGCCGGGTGGGCCGGTGTGCTCACCGCGCCGAGGGTCGTCGACGTACACCCGGACGGGGCGCTGCGCGTCGTACCGGCTCCGGAGCTGGAACTGCTGCGTGCGGCCGAACCGTTCGTCACCGAACTGGGCGGGGCCGAACTGGGCGGGGCCGAACCGTTCGTCACCGCGCCGGACCGCACCGCGCCGGGCCGGACCGCGCCGGGCCGGACCGCGCCGGACCGGACCGCGCCGGGCCGGGTTCCGCTCCCGGAGGCGTACGACCTGACCGTCACGGCCCGCGGCCTGACGACGGTGGGTCTGCTGCGGTCGGCCTCGGGCGGGCAGCTGACGGTGCGGCTGGACCCGGAGCGGGGCACCGTGACGCTGGACCGCGGTGACTGGCCCCGGAGGCCCGGCACCGGGCCCCGGGGGTCGGCACCGATCGTGGTGCGGGCACCGGGGAGGGAGGTGCGCGTGCTCGTCGACGGCTCGCTGTTCGAGCTGTTCGTCGACGACCGGGCCACGGTCACCGAGCGCGTCTACCGGCGCCCGGACGATGTGGGCGAACTCGTCGTGACGGGTGCCGTGGCCGCCGTCACCGGGTGGGAGCTGGTCCCACCGACGCCCGGCTGATCACCGGGCCGGCCAGGCGCCGGGTGGTGGCCAGCGGTGTCCGCCCGGTGTCGATGGCCTCCAGCAGCAGCCGGGCGGCGGCCTCGCCCATCGCCCGGTGCGGCAGCGCGACCGTGGTGAGGGGCGGTGCCAGGAACGCGGCCATGTGCTCCTGGTCGTCGTAGCCGACCACCGACAGCTCGCCGGGGACGGCGATCCCCAGCCGGGCCGCGGCGTGCAGCACGCCCGCCGCGACCCGGTCGTTGTAGCAGAAGAGGCCGGTGGGACGCCGGTCCGCGGGGACCCCGTCCAGCATCCGCGTCGCGCCCTCGTACCCGCCGGAGATCTCGCCTCCGGTCCGCAGCACCCACTCCTTGGGGACCAGGATTCCCTTGGCCCGTACGGCGTCACGGAAGCCGCGCAGCCGCTCGACCGACGCGATGTCGTCCTGGCCGCCGACCATGGCGACCCTGCGGTGCCCCTCGTCCAGCAGCAGCCGGGCCGCCGTACGGCCTCCGGCGCGCTCGGCGGGGATGACGGCCGGCAGGGAGTCGTCCTCGGCCAGGCAGTTGGCGAGGACGGAGCGCGTGCGGTGCAGGCCCTCGGGGACGCGGACCCGGCGCAGCGACATGGACGCGTAGATGATGCCGTCCACCCGCCGGTCCAGGAGCTCGGCTACCGCCGCGTCCTCTTTGGCGGGATCGCCGCCGGAGTCGATGGTGAGGACGAGATGCCCGCTGTCCCAGGCGGTCTCCATGGCCCCGCGCAGCAGCCGCCCCGCGAACGGCGACGAGGCGATCTCGTCCGTGACCAGCCCGATCACCGCGGTGCGGCGGCGCCGCAGACCGCGCGCGACGGGGTCGGGGCGGTAGCCGAGCCGGGCGGCGGCCTGGCGGATGCGCTCCTGGGTGGCGGCCGAGAGGTTCCCCTCGGCGCGGTCGTTGAACACGAAGGAGACGGCGGTGTGGGACACCCCGGCGAGCCGGGCGACATCACGCGACGTCGGTCGCCCGAGCTGGTCGGCGGGCCCGCCGTGTCCGCCCTCGCCCGTGCCCGTGCCCATGGCCTCCACCCTATCCCCGGGCCTGAGCCGGTGCGGCACCCGCGGGGTGCTCACCGTGGGGGTGCGGGACCGGCGCGGTGTCGCGAGCCGCCGGCGCCGCGCTCGCGGCGGCGACCGGCGTTCCCCGACGGCTTCCTGCCCGAGGGGATCACGATCGGCCGCGGGCCGTACGCCTATATGGGCTCGCGGGTCAACGGGGCCGTCTACCGCACCGATCTGCGCACCGGTGAGGGCGGGGGCATCCACGAGGGCGCCGCCGGCACGGTGGCCGTCGGGCTCAAGCTGGACGAGGACGGCCTGCTCTACGTTTCGGGAGGCGGCGGGGGCTCGGTGCGGGTCGTCGACTCCCGCTCGGGCGAGCTGGTGACCTCGTACCAGCTGACCGACCCCACGGGCCACTTCATCAACGACGTCATCCTGCTCGGCGACCGCGCCTGGTTCACCGACTCGCGCGACGCCGTCCTGTACGGCGTACCGCGCGGCCGCGCCGGAGAGGTCCGCCGCCTGCCGCTGAGCGGCGACTGGGTGCAGACGCCAGGCGTCAACAACGCCAATGGCGTCGTCGGCACGCCCGACGGCCGGGGCCTGATCGTCGTCAGCAGCTCGCCCGGCAGGCTCTACCACGTGGACCTGAGAACCGGTCACGCCACGGAGATCGCGCTGGTCGGCGCGGCCGACGTCGCGAACGGCGACGGCCTCCTCCGTGTCGGCCGCACGCTGTATGTCGTGCAGAACCGGCTGAACCTCATCACCGTCTTCGACCTCGACGCCAGGGCCCGTACGGCGACGGTGCGCCGTACGGTCACCGACCCACGCTTCGACGTCCCCACCACCGCCGCCCGCTGGGGCGACCGCCTCTATATCGTCAACGCCC
This sequence comes from Streptomyces sp. NPDC007917, assembly GCF_042959105.1. Classification (NCBI taxonomy): domain Bacteria; kingdom Bacillati; phylum Actinomycetota; class Actinomycetes; order Kitasatosporales; family Streptomycetaceae; genus Streptomyces; species Streptomyces sp. NPDC007917. Next base: position 31,773 of record NZ_JBIBKK010000021.1, on the reverse strand, counting down.
GCTTTACCTCGCCCCAGACACCGGAGACGACCTTCAACGCCGTCGCTGTTCCCCTCTGTTGACGGCCTCGGGGCCCGGGGGCCCTCACATGGTCAGAACTCCCAGTGGGCGAGTGAGTGCAGCGCGGCGGCGGTCCGGTCGAACCCCTGATCGCCGAGCAGGGCCCGCACCTCATCGTTGAAACGGTCGACTTCGGGCTGGGCGGCGCGGAGGGCGGCGCCGCCGCCGTCGGTCAGCTCCAGCACCACGGCGCGGTGCTCGCGCGGATGGGGCCGCCTGACGACGAGGCCGGCCTTGGCGAGCCGGGCGACGAGCGCGGTGACCCCGGACTCGCGCAGCCCCAGGGCGTGCGCCAGCTCCCGCTGGGTGATGCCCGGCTGGTCGCGTACGGCGAACAGGGCACCGAGCTGCGCCGTGGTGACCCCGGCGGCGGCCAGACAGCGGCGGTCCGCGACCGTGCGCAGCTGGTGTGCCGCCCGCTGCAGCAGAAAGAACAGGCGCTGGTCGGGTGCGGGCCGGTGCTCGGGCATGGGGCCGATCTTGACAGAAGCGAGGGCCGCACGGCAGGGTCACTTCACTGGTGAAGTGAGGCGGCATGGTGGACGAGACCCTGGACGTGGCACTCGCGCGGAAGCTGCTGGCGGCCCAGCCCTTCAGCAATCTGCTCGGCGCCCGCCTCGTGGCCTTCGGCGAGGGCGCGGCGACCCTGGAGCTGGAGGTCCGCGACGACCTGCGCCAGCAGCACGGCTTCCTGCACGGCGGCGTACTCGGCTACGCCGCGGACAACGCGCTGACCTTCGCCGCGGGCTCGGTGGTCGGCGCGCGGGTGCTCACCGCGGGGTTCACCATCGACTATCTGCGCCCCGCCGACGGAGCGCTGCTGCGGGCCGAGGCGCGGGTCGTACGGGCCGGCCGCACCCGCGTCGTATGCCGCTGCGACCTGTCCACCGTGGACGGCGCGGGCACGGCGACCCTGTGCGCGGTGGCGCAGGGCACGATCGCGGTGACGGCGGCAACCGGGGCGCCGAACGGGACCTGACCCGTGGTGTCGGCCGCGGGCGCGCCTGCCGAGGCCCGACCCGTGGTGTCGGCCAGGGGCGCGCCCGCCGAGGCCCGACCCGTGGAGTTGGCCAGGGCCGTGCCCGTCGCGGCCGACCCGTGGTGTTGACCAGGGGGCCCGTCTCGGCGGACCCGCCCCTGGCACGATCGGCGGCATGCACGATCAGCGGCATGTCCATGATCCACCGTCCGTCACCGTCCCGACGAGCCACGGCCCTCGCGTACTGCGGACCCTGCGGACCCTCCCCCCGGCAACCTTCGACCTCGGCCTGGCGCTGCTGGTGCAACTGGCCGCCACCATGCCGTTCGTCGTCCCCCGAGGCCCCGGACTGCCGCCCGCGACCTGGTCCGCGTACGCGATGACCACCCTGGTCGTGCTGCCGCTGGTGTGGCGGAGGCGGGCGCCGTTCACCGTGCTCTGCCTCATCTGCCTCGCGCAGCTCTGCTACCAGCTGACCCTCGACGGCCCGGGCCAGCCCCTCCCGTACGCCGGCCTGGTGGCCGCCTACACCGTGGCCGCCCTCTCCCCGCGCCGTACCCGCATCGCCATGATGGCCCTGGCGGCGCTGCTGATCCCGGTCGCCGTGGCCCTCAACACGGGCGAGGTCCGCGAACTGATCTTCAGCCTGATCGTCTTCTTCGGCGCCTGCACCCTCGGCACCCTCACCCGCACCCGCCAGGCCTACGCGGAGGCCGCCGAGCGCAGGGCGGCCGAGCGGGCGGTGGTCCGCGAACGGGCCAGGATCGCCCGGGAGATGCATGACGTCCTGTCCCACTCCGTCGCCCTGATGGTGGTGCAGGCCGAGGCCGGCCCCGTCGCGGTCCGCACCGCCCCCGACCGGGCCGAGGCGGCCTTCGACGCGATCTCGGAGACCGGCCGGGAGGCGATGGTCCAGCTGCGGCGGATGCTGGGGGTGCTGCGCGAGGACGCCACGGACCAACGGGGTCCGCAGCCCACCGTCACCGAGCTGCCCGCGCTGCTCGAGCGCGTCTCGGGCAGCGGGGTCACCGTCTCGTACGACACCACAGGCCAGGTCAGGCCCCTGCCCCTGGACACCGAGGCCACCGTCTACCGTGTGGTGCAGGAGGCCCTGACCAACGTCGTCAAGCACGCCGCCGCCGGCCGGGTGGCGGTCCGGCTCGACTACGGCCGTGAGACGCTCGGCATCACCGTCACCGACGACGGCCGCGGGCCGGGCGCGGGCGGCTCCGCGGGAGCCCGCTCTCCCGGCCACGGCCTGATCGGCATCCGGGAGCGGGCCGCCGCACACGGCGGCACCGCCCGCACCGGACCCGGGCCGGGCGGCAAGGGGTTCGAGGTCTTCGTGAGTCTCGGGGTGGGGAAATGACGATCCGTGTGGTGGTGGCCGACGACCAGGAACTGGTCCGCAGCGGCTTTGTGATGATCCTCGACGCCCAGCCGGACATCGAGGTGGTCGCCGAGGCCGGGGACGGCGCGGCGGCGATCGAGGCCGTACGCCGCCACGCCCCGGACGTGGCGCTGCTCGACATCCGCATGCCCGGGACGGACGGCATCGAGGCGACCGCGGCCATCTGCCGGGAGACCGAGTGCCGGGTGATCGTGCTGACCACCTTCGACTCCGACGAGTACGTCCATGACGCCCTGCACGCCGGGGCGAGCGGCTTTCTGCTCAAGGACGTCCGCCGGGACGATCTGGTCCACGCGGTCCGGGTGGTGACCGCGGGCGACTCGCTCCTGGCGCCCTCGGTGGCCCGGCGCCTGGTCGCGGACTTCGTCCGGCACCCCCGGCAGGCCGCGTCGGGGGAGGCCGCCTCGGGCGAGGCCGCCCCACCGCGGGCCGACCGGCTGTCGGCGCTCACCGCGCGGGAGCGGGAAACCCTCCAACTGCTCGGCAGGGGGCTGTCCAACGCGGAGATCGCCGCGGAGCTCGTGGTCAGTGAGCACACCGTCAAGACGCATGTGAGCAATGTGCTGAGCAAACTCGGGCTGCGCGACCGGATCCAGGCGGTCATCTGCGCCTATGAGACGGGCCTGATCACCGTGGGGTGACCGACTCCCTCAGACAAGGGACTCCCTCACACGAGGGAGTGCCGCACCGCCCAAGATCGGTCGCTCCGGCGATCCGCCGAAAGCGCGTGATCACCAGGATGGGGTCATTCCCGACACCGACCCCCTTCACGGAGCACACCGATGAGGATCCGCCCCCGCACCGCCCTGACCGCCGCCGCCGTAGCCCTGGCCATCGCCGCGGGCCCGGCCACCACCCAGGCCCTGGCGCACCCCGCACCGACGTCCTCGACGTCCTCGACGTCCACTCCGCACACCGGGGCGCTGGACACCGAGGCCCTGCGGCGCACGATCGCCAACCTCCCGGCCGACGACGCCACCGCCGCGGTCATCCGGGTCGGCGGCAGAGCCGGAAGCTGGCAGGGCGCCGCCGGCGTCCGCGACCTGGCATCGCGGCAGCCGGTCCTGGCCGACGGCCGCTTCCGCGCGGGCAGCGTGACCAAGGTCCTCACCGCTGCCGTCGTCCTGCAACTCGTCGCCGAGCACAAGGTCGCCCTGAACCGCCCCGTCCAGCGCTACCTCCCCGAACTGCTCCCCGCCGACTACCCGCCGATCACCGTCGCCCAGCTGCTCAACCACACCAGCGGACTGCACCCCGCCGACGGCCCCGGAGACTCCTTCGAGGCCCAGTACGCACACCGCTTCGACACCACGACCCCCCAGCAGCTGATCGCCTCCGCCACCGCCCATCCGCTGGAGTTCACCCCCGGCAGCGCACAGCACTACCTCAACATCAACTACACCGTGCTGGGCCTGCTCATCGAGAAGGTGACCGGCGACTCGTACGAGGACCAGGTCCAGCGGCGCGTCCTGACCCCCCTCGGCATGCGCGACACCTCCTACCCCGGCTCCGACCCGTACCTCCCCGGGCCGCACAACCTCGGCTACCAGCGCACCGCCGCCGGAGTCGTCGACGTCACCGACTGGAACGTCTCCGCGGGCTGGGCGGCGGGAGACGTCATCAGCACCGCCGCCGACCTGGAGCGCTTCACCGTGGCGCTGTTCAGCGGCCGGGTCGTCCCCAAGGCCCAGCTGCGCCACATGCTGGAGGTCCCGCAGGGCATCACCATGTACGAGAGCACCGACCCCGCGTCGTACACCATGGGCCTCACCCGCTCGGTGCTCCCCGACGGAACCGTCTGCTACGGCAAGACCGGCGAACGCTACGGCTACGCCACCGGGATGGGTGCCACCCTGGACACCCGCGGCCGCATCGACCGCACCCTGGTCTACGTGGTCAATTCCACCAACGCCAAGTCGGCCTCGGGCAACCCCCGCAAGCTGCCGATCGCCCTGGCCGCGCTGCAGCACTCCTGAGCCGTCCGGCCGTCGGGCGAGCACCACGACCACCCTCACCCTGCCGGCCAGGGCGGCCCGCGCGCGGCTCGCCCTGACGACGCCCGGCTCTCAGGTGTTCAATGAAACCAGGGGAAGAGACGGATCACGCCGTTCCGGCGGCGAGAGCACCTGGACCGGTCCGCTTCTCCAGAAGAAGGCGATCTTGATGAACATCGCAGACGGACAGCTTCTCGGCGCGGCGGCCGGAGTGACGGAGGCCGCCACCCGAGCCCCGGAAGTCATCACCTGGTACGCCATCATGATCGCAATCTTGCTCGTGACGGCAGTGGTCACGCTCCATCACAGGTGACGTACGCCGCGTGATGCGCGGGAGGTGGCGGGCCTGGCGAGCAGGCGATCACTCGTACCCTGGTACCCGTGCCACCCTCCCGTCTGCATCGCGTCGCCGTCCTTGTGCTCGAGGGTGCGAAGCCGCTCGATGTCGGCATTCCCGCCCAGGTGTTCACCACCCGTGCGAGCATGCCGTACGAGGTGCGGGTGTGCGGGGCGGCGCCCGGTCTCGTGACCGGCGGCGACGGCCTGTCGTACTCCGTCGCCCACGGCCTCGACGCGCTCGAGTGGGCCGACATCGTCTTCATCCCCGGCTACCGGTTCCCGGACCGCGACGACCCGCCGCAGGCCGTCGTCGACGCGCTGATCGCCGCCCACGCCCGGGGCACACGGCTCGCCGCCATCTCGACGGGCGCCTTCGCGCTCGCCGCCACGGGCCTGCTCGACGGCAGGCGCGCCACGACGCACTGGCACTACGCGCGGGCGCTCGCGGCGAAGCACCCCCTCGTCCAGGTCGACGAGAACGTTCTGTTCGTCGACGAGGGCAGCGTGCTGACGTCGGCCGGCGCCGCCTCGGGCATCGACCTGTGTCTGCACATTCTGCGCGGCGACCTCGGAGTGGCCGCGTCGAATCACGCGGCCCGGCGCCTGGTCGCGGCCCCCTACCGCAGCGGCGGTCAGGCGCAGTACGTGCCGCGCAGCGTCCCCGAGCCGCTCGGCGAGCGGTTCGCCGCCACCCGCGAGTGGGCGCTGCACCGGCTCGGCGAGCCCCTCACCCTCGAGGTGCTCGCCCGGCATGCGGCGGTCTCGCCGCGTACGTTCTCGCGGCGCTTCGCCGAGGACACGGGGTACACGCCGATGCAGTGGGTCATGCGCGCCCGCATCGACGTGGCCCGTGAGCTGCTCGAACGTTCGGAACGGAGCGTCGAGCAGATCGCCGCCGACGTCGGTCTGGGCACCGGCGCGAATCTACGGCTGCACTTCCAGCGCATCCTCGGCACCACGCCGACCGAGTACCGGCGCGTCTTCACCAAGGGCGAGTAGCCCGCCGCCACCTGGCGCGATCCTTTTGAACAGTGGCGATCACGCCGCTGTCACATGGCGGATGCCGCACGCGACGCTGGTGGCAAACCGAAGGGACACCACTCATGACTCGCATCGCGATCAACGGATTCGGCCGCATCGGACGCAATGTGCTGCGCGCACTGCTCGAACGCGACAGCGACCTTGAAATCGTCGCCGTCAACGACCTCACGGAGCCCGCCACCCTCGCCCGGCTGCTCGCCTATGACACGACGGCCGGCCGGCTCGGCCGCCCGGTGACCGTCGACGGGAACGCCCTTGTCGTCGACGGCCGTCGCATCACGGTGCTCGCCGAGCGTGAACCGGCGCAGCTGCCCTGGGCCGAACTCGGCGTCGACGTCGCGCTCGAGGCGACCGGCCGCTTCACCTCGGCCAAGGCCGCCCGTGCCCACCTCGACGCCGGCGCGAAGAAGGTGCTCGTCAGCGCGCCCTCGGACGGCGCCGACGTCACGCTCGCGTACGGGGTCAACACCGACGCGTACGACCCGGACGTGCACACGATCGTCTCGAACGCCTCCTGCACGACCAACGCGCTCGCGCCGCTGGCCGCGGTGCTGGACGAACTCGCCGGCATCGAGCACGGCTTCATGACGACGGTGCACGCCTACACGCAGGAGCAGAACCTGCAGGACGGCCCGCACCGCGACCCCCGCCGCGCCCGCGCCGCCGGGGTCAATATCGTGCCGACCACGACGGGCGCCGCCAAGGCGATCGGTCTCGTCCTGCCGAACCTCGACGGCAAGCTGTCGGGCGACTCGATCCGCGTGCCGGTTCCGGTGGGCTCGATCGTCGAACTCAACACCACCGTGGCCCGCGACGTGACGCGCGACGAGGTGCTGGCGGCGTACCGCGCCGCGGCGGAGGGACCGCTCGCCGGCGTCCTCGAGTACTCGGACGACCCGCTCGTGTCGTCCGACATCACCGGCAACCCGGCCTCGTCGATCTTCGACTCGGCCCTCACCCGCGTCGACGGCCGCCACATCAAGGTCGTCGCCTGGTACGACAACGAGTGGGGCTTCTCGAACCGCGTGATCGACACCCTCCAGCTCCTCGCCACCCGCTGACCGCACACCCGAGCGGCCCCCCCACCGAAGGGGCGGGCCGCTCATGCCTGTGTGCTGCCCTGTGCGACTGAGTCCCCTCCCGGCCGGCGCGCGAACTGGTCATACTCTTCAGTGAATTGCGGCAGACATCGGACAGCCGGCGGGGACGCGATGAGGGCGAGGACAGGTACGACGCGGCGCGGCGCCCTCTTCGGCACCGCCGCCGCGGTCGCGGTCGTGGCGGGAGGCACGGGGGCCGTGCTGGTTCCCGTGCGCGATGTCGCGCCGGGTGGACTGTGGCTGCTCGTGGGCTGGCTGGCGCTCGCGGGGGCCGCCGGGTGGTGCGCCGAACTGGCTCTCGGGCGGAGCAGCGCGTCCACCAGCAGTGCGAACGACTTCCGGACGCTGCGGCTGGACACGATCGCCATCCTGGCGACGGCCCTGGTGGCCGAACTGACCCTGATCGGAGCGCGGTTGGCTCGCGATCACGAGTACGCGACGGCGTGGGCGTCCGGGGGCGTACTCCTCGCGCTGGTCGCCGGCGCCTCCTGGCGCATCGCCTCGGTCAGCGGCAGCGGCAGCGGTGGATACACGCCCTCCGACAGCCTCCCCAGCGCCGTCGCCTTCGTCCTCGCCGAGGGCTGCGGCGGCTGGCTCACCGCCCGCTTCGCCGTGGAGGGGCCGCTGTGGGCGGCTTGGGTGCTGGGCTGCGCCGTGGTGGTGCTGGCGGGGGGTTTCTGGCTGTCCGACTCCGACGCCTGGGGCGCCGCCGAGTCCAGGTACCTGAAGGTGTTCGGTTCCGCCGCGCTCCTGGGTGTGGCCGGTGTGGTGGCGCGTTCGGCGGTGCGGGGCGAGACGGCGGCCGCGTGGTGGGTGGGCGCGGTGGCGGTGGGGGGTCCGCTGCTCGTCGTCACGGTGTCGTCGCTGCGGTGGCCCGGGCCCGCTCGTGGGGCGACGGTTCCGCCCGGGGCACAGCTCGCCGGGATTCTCGTCCCGCTGGGCAGCCTCGCGTGGGCGATGTGGAGCGGGAAGCCGTGGAGCGGGCCGGACTCGGGTGATCGGCTGCTGGAGGCCGGTTGGCTGGCGGTGGCGGCGGCTGTACTGCTGGTGACGCAGTACGGAGTGCTGGTCTGGACGAGCACGGCGCCGTTGGCGTACCGGGCGTCCAGATTGGCCCACATGGTCCGCACGACACCACGTGAATACAGGAGCCGGGAGACGGACGACCTCACCCGGCTCACTGTCCCGCAACGCTTCATGAACCCTCTCCAGTCCACCGCCCTGAACGCCCTCCACCTGCGTACCGCCCTGGACACCGGGCTCGCTGTCGACGACATCTGGCCCCGGATCGGACTGGTCGCCCCCGACGAGGTCAACCGCCGGTTGCGGCGCGGGGAACGGGGCGTGCTCGTCTGTCGGATCACGGTCGCGAGCGCCGTGTGCACGACGGGCGTCTGGCTGCTCATCGCGCTCACCGGCCTCGGCGGTCTCCACGTCGAGCAGGGGGTGGCCGTACTGCCCGTCGTGGGACCCCTGGCGGTGGCGGCCGTGGCGCTGGCGCAGGCGCGCAGGTCGCTGGTCGAGGTGTACGAGGCCAAGGCGCACGCGGTCGGCCTGTACCGGTACGACCTGGCGAAGAGGATGCGCCTCTCCGTGCCGGAGGACCCCTCGGATGCGGACATGAGCCGGCTGGCCGCCGAGTTGAGCGGTGAGCGGGATCCCGATCCGTACGCGGAACGGCGGAGGGCCGAGCCGAGAGCGTCCGATCGCGCCAGGGCGGACGATCGCGCCAGGGCGGACGAACTCGCCGCCGTCGCACGCATGGTGAGCGCGGACATCCGGGCCACCGTGCGTCAGGCGATCCGGGACGAGCGCCTGTCCCAGGCAGCGCGGACTCCGGGCGGCGCTCCCTTCACGGAAGGCCAACTGTCCCTGCTCGCCAAGGAGATCGCCCGCTCGACGACGGTCCCGGTCGGCGCCCGCCTGGAGAGTCATCTGTCGACTCTCCACCGGAAGTTCCAGCAGGACATGCGGTCGCTGATCCACACCTCCCTGACGGAGGCCGTGACCGGCCCGCCCCTGACGAACTTCGTCGGCTACTTCGCGATCGAACTGGAAGACAGCGACGCACAGGACGTACGAGCCGAGGGCGGCACGATCAGGGCACCCGGGGGGCGGCGCCTGCGGCTGGTCGTCTCCGTCGTGCGCGACGAGCACATGCGGGACTTCCCCTCAGTGATCGCGAGCCGGCCGGGCAGCAACTTCTTCGTCATGGAACCGGTCCGTGTCGAGGGCGGCAGGGACGCCGGCGCCGCGTCGTTCGACGTGATGGCCGACAGCTCCACGCTCACACCGCTGCCCCAACGCAAGAACCTCCACGTCGAAGACAAGCAGCAGACGGCTTTCGGGTTCCAGGTGCCGGAAGAGGGCAATCACGAGATCTGGATGCAGCTCTATCAGGCCGGCCACCTCGTCCAGGTCGTCGCCCTGAAGATCGAGGCGACAGGGGCGACGGACGACGCATGAGCGAGGCACGGCTGCCCGACGTCTCCGTCCGGGCCCTGACCACCGACGGGGGGACCCAACTGGAGTTCACCGCCCTCCGCAGGGAAGTCGCGCCGCTGCGCGTCAGCCTCGTCGGCGGCAACGCGCTGATCCAGGCCCGCGAGGCACTGGACAAGGGGCTGACCCGGCTCAAGGACGAGCTCACCGGGTTCGACGTCGAGGACGGGGATCTCGACCGGGTCTTCCAGAGCCTGCACCGCCTCGGCCGCACCCTGCTCTTCACCCTGTTCGGCCTGGAGCAGTCCGTCCTCCAGGGGCTCCAGACGTTCTGGAACAAGGCCCTGCCATACGGCATGAACCCCACGCTGCCGCCCCCGCTCGTCGAATGCGCCGGCGGTCAGGACGGCTTCCTGCCCCTGGAGTTCCTGCCACTGTTCCGGATGTTCCCGGGCGATCCCGTCGAGACCCGGGGCGACTTCACCGCCGCGTGCCGGACCCTCGTCGGCTTCTCGTGCGTGGTGCGCCGCGCCCTGCTCCCCGCCCCTGTCGAGGGCGGGCTCGTCCTGCACACCGGGCCGCAGGGCCGTGTCCCCGCCCGCTATCTCTACTACGAGCACCTCGAAGGAGCCGTCGAGGAACTGGCGTGGTTCGCCGACTCCGGAAAGCACCACATCGACCTCGAAGGTCCCTACCCCAACGGTGCGGAACGCGCACCGGGCCTCGCCGAGCAGATCTTCGACCCCCGGCTCCTCCTCGACGGCAGCCGCCGTGACCTGCCGGACCAGGTCCAGCACTTCGCCTGCCACTGCTACACCCGCTCCGACGACACACTCGCCGCCGAGATCGAACTCAGCGGCGCCGGCCACCACTCCCGCACCACGCTCGGCGACCTCGGAGCGGACCTCCTCGCCCTCGCCGCGAGCCGGGAGCAGCGCACCTTCGACCTGCCGCTGGTGGTGATGAACGCCTGCGGCTCGGGCCGGATGCGCGCCCCGGGGGCGCCGTCGTTCCCGTACCTCTTCCTCAAGAACCACAACCGCGGGTTCATCGGCACCGAGACCGAGATTCCCGACGACATCGCCGCGGCCTTCTCCAAGGCGCTGTACGAACGCTTCCTCATCCGCCGGATGCCCCTGGGCAGAGCCGTCCTCGAGTCCCGCCTGCACCTCCTGCACACGCTGCGCAACCCGCTCGGCCTGACCTACGCCGCGTACGCCGACCCCGGCCTGCGCGTCCGCCCCACCCCTGAGGAGATACCCCGTGCCCAAGCCCACCCCTGACGCCGGCGCCGACGGGACGATCAGCGTCCTCGGCCTGGAGGACACCGACCAGGGCCGCACCGATCGCCTGTCCTTCCGCCGCCTGGAGGAGTGGCGGGCCGCCCGCACGGAGATCCCCGCCGAGGAACTCCGCGTCCGCCTCGACGCCTTTGTGACCACGATGCAGGGCCTGATCGCCTCCCTCCCACAGCGAGCGGGCGAGTTCCGCCTCAACGAGGTCACCTTCAGCGCCGAGGTCAGCGCCAAGGGCACGGTGTCATTGCTCGGCTCCGGCGGCGAACTGGCCGGCCAGGCGGGAATCACCTTCACCTTCACGCGCTCCGACACACCCTGAGCCCGGCAGCGCCGGCCTCCGCAACCGCGATCATGGAGCGGGAGCCGGGGGAGCAGCCCGGATGCGGATCCGGCACGTGCACGTCACCGGCCCATGCCGCGGAAGCCGGCGCAACAGGTGGATCAACGACGAGGGCCCCGACCATGATCGGTCGGGGCCCTCGTCCGCCCTGGCGGGCGGGTGCGGAGGATACGAGATTCGAACTCGTGAGGGGTTGCCCCCAACACGCTTTCCAAGCGTGCGCCCTAGGCCTCTAGGCGAATCCTCCGCCGGAAACAATACAAGACCAGGAGCAGTGGATGCGAACTCGTTCCCACCCCCTTCCATCCGCTAGGGTGGGGGCCAGCCCCTCACGTGGCGCTATCTCACCGAACTCCCCCAGGGCCGGAAGGCAGCAAGGGTAAGTGGGCTCTGGCGGGTGCGTGGGGGGCCCTTGCGTTGTGGGGGCGGGGGAGAGAGGGGGCGCGGGGCGGCTTCGGATGTCGGTGGGCACCGATATCGTCGTAAGCGTGTCGTCCCTCGCGCTGTACCGCCGCTACCGCCCCGAGACCTTCGCCGAGGTCATCGGCCAGGAGCATGTCACCGGCCCGCTGCAGCAGGCGCTGCGCAACAACCGGGTCAATCACGCGTACCTCTTCAGCGGTCCGCGCGGCTGTGGCAAGACGACCAGCGCGCGCATCCTGGCCCGCTGTCTGAACTGCGAGAAGGGGCCGACCCCGGCGCCGTGCGGGGAGTGCCAGTCCTGTCAGGACCTCGCGCGGAACGGGCCGGGGTCGATCGATGTCATCGAGATCGACGCCGCGTCTCACGGAGGTGTGGACGACGCGCGTGAGCTGCGGGAGAAGGCGTTCTTCGGGCCCGCGTCGAGCCGGTACAAGATCTACATCATCGACGAGGCGCACATGGTCACCTCGGCGGGGTTCAACGCCCTGCTGAAGGTGGTCGAGGAGCCTCCGGAGCATTTGAAGTTCATCTTCGCGACCACGGAGCCCGAGAAGGTCATCGGCACCATCCGGTCGCGCACGCACCACTACCCCTTCCGGCTGGTGCCTCCCGGGACGCTGCGGGACTATCTGGCCGAGGTCTGCGAGCGGGAGGCGATCCCGGTCGAGGACGGGGTGCTGCCGCTGGTGGTGCGGTCCGGGGCGGGGTCGGTCCGGGACTCCATGTCGGTCATGGACCAGCTGCTCGCGGGCGCGGGTGCGGACGGTGTGACGTATGCCATGGCGACGTCGCTGCTCGGCTATACGGACGGCTCGCTGCTCGACGCGATCGTGGACGCCTTCGCGGCGAGCGACGGCGCGGCCGCGTTCGAGGTCGTCAACCGGGTGATCGAGGGGGGTAACGACCCCCGGCGCTTTGTCGCCGATCTGCTGGAGCGCCTGCGTGACCTGGTGATTCTCGCGGCCGTGCCGGACGCGGCGGAGAAGGGGCTCATCGACGCCCCGGTCGATGTCGTCGAGCGGATGCAGGCCCAGGCGTCCGTCTTCGGCGCCGCCGAGCTCAGCCGCGCCGCCGACCTGGTCAACGAGGGCCTGACCGAGATGCGCGGCGCCACCTCGCCGCGGCTGCAGCTGGAGCTGATCTGCGCGCGGGTGCTGCTGCCGGCGGCGTTCGGGGACGAGCGGTCGATGCAGGCGCGGCTGGAGAAGCTGGAGCGGGGGGCTCTGGCGGGCGGTCTGGGCGGCGGCTTCCCCCCGGGTGCGGGGGCAGTGGGTCTGCCGGGAGGCCCCGGCGGCGCGGAGGGCCAAGGGCCCGCCATGGGGTACGTACCGGGGCCCGAGGCACACGCCCCGGCGGCGGGCCCCTCCGGCCCGGCGGCCGCGCGGGCGGCGATGAGCGGCCGGGGCGGGTCCGGGGCCGGCCAGAGCGGGCCCGGGGCTGGCCAGGGCGGGGCTCCGGCCGCGGCGGGAGCCGGTGCGGCGGGTGGTCCGGCGGGTGGTGGTCCCGGCGGTGGTGGTGCCGGGGCGGGTGCGGCTCCGGCGGGAGCCGATGCGGGAGGTGGGGGACAGCAGCCCGGCGCGTGGCCCGGGGGCGCCCAGCCCGCAGGGGCGAACGGCGGCGGTCAGCGCCCCGGCGCCTGGCCCGCGGCTGCGGCCGGCCAGGCGGCAGGGGGCCCCGCATCCGGTGGTGCGGCTGCGGCTGGTCCGGCTGCAGGAGGCCCGGCATCTAGTGGTCCCGCAGCTGGTGGTCCGGCCGCTGGTGGTGCGGCCGGAGGTCATGCGGAGGGTGGCGGTACGGAAGGTGGCGGGGCGCCCGGCCCGTCCGCGCCGCGGCCCGGGGCCTGGCCGACCGCCGCGGCCCCCGGTTCCGCCCAGGGCGCGGGGCGGCAGCCCGGCGGCTGGCCGTCGGCCACCGCGCCGGGGCAGGGCGGGGCGCCGTCGGGTGGGCCCTCCGGCTCTTCCGGTGCCCCGAGCGCTTCGGGCCCTTCGGGCCCCTCCGCGCCTTCCGCGCCTTCCCCCGGCCCCGCCGGTGCCCCCGCCGTGTCCGCGCCGGGCATGGCGCAGGGCGCCATGCAGGTGCGGCAGATGTGGCCGGAGATCCTGGAGGCGGTCAAGAACCGCCGTCGCTTCACCTGGATCCTGCTGAGTCAGAACGCGACCGTCACCGGTTTCGACGGCACCACCCTTCAGCTCGGCTTCTCCAATGCCGGCGCGCGCGACAGCTTCGTCGGCGGCGGCAGCGAGGACGTACTGCGCCAGGCGCTCAGCGACGCGATCGGCGTGCAGTGGCGGATCGAGGCGATCGTCGATCCCTCGGGCGGCGCCGGACAGCAGGGCGAGCCCGGCGGTGGCGGCGGCGGTGGCTTCGGCGGTTCCGGGGGCGCCGGGGGTGCCGGGGGCTTCAGCGGTTCCGGCGGTTCCGGCTTCGGCGGCGGTGGCGGTGGCGCGAGCGCGGGCGGCTTCGGGGGCGGTGGCGCCCCCGCGGCCCCGCCGCGGCAGCCCGCCCCCCGGCCCCAGGCCCAGGCGTCCGCTCCCGCGTCCGCCGCCCCTGGACCGTCGTCGTCCCCCGCCGGGTCGCCGGCCGAATCGGCGGGGCCGCCCGCGCAGTCGTCGGCGTACCGGGAGCCCGAGCCCCCGCCGATCGCGCCCGAGGACGACATGCCGGCCGAGGACGACCCGGATCTCGACGAGAGCGTGCTCAGCGGCCATGACCTGATCGTGCGCGAGCTCGGTGCGACGGTCATTGAAGAGATCGCGAACGAGTAGGAACGAGTCGGAACGAGGAGGGGGCGAGCAGACGACGGGCAGGGGACGAGTGGCGTACGGGCCGCGTCCGGGGCGCGTGACGGGTGGGGGTCCTGTGCGTGTCGCCCGCCCTGCGCGGCGCCTGAGTTGAGTACTCGTGCGCTGTCCGCCCTCCTCCCTACGGTGTAGGGCGGGGCGCCCCGTGAGCACGTAGGCTCGGGCTATCGGAAAGAAGAACTCTGTCGACAGCGCAGGAGTGAGCTCGTGATCCCCGGTGGTGGCCAGCCCAATATGCAGCAGCTGCTTCAGCAGGCCCAGAAGATGCAGCAGGACCTTGCCGCGGCGCAGGAGGAACTGGCCAGGACCCCTGTCGAAGGCTCGGCCGGCGGCGGCCTGGTGAAGGCGACCGTGACCGGCGCCGGTGAGCTTCAGGGCCTGGTCATCGATCCGAAGGCGGTGGACCCGGAGGACACCGAGACCCTCGCGGACCTCGTCGTCGCTGCCGTGCGCGATGCGAACAACGCGGCGCAGCAGCTGCAGCAGCAGAAGCTCGGCCCGCTCGCCCAGGGCCTCGGCGGCATGCCGGGGCTGCCGTTCTGACGGCGGCCTTCCGCCGGAGTGGCCGGAGCGGCATGCCGCCGTTCTGAGAGCGGTCTGCCGTTCTGAGAGCGGCCTTCCGTTCCGAACGCGGCCAGAAAATGGCGTTCGCGGTCTGTCCAGGGCCCTGACCCGGGCCTTATACCGAAGTCTGTAAGAAGAGAAGCCACCGCGTGGCAGCGCGAGATTGGAAGCGGCGTGTACGAAGGCGTGGTCCAGGACCTCATCGACGAATTGGGCAGGCTGCCCGGCGTCGGTCCCAAGAGCGCGCAGCGCATCGCCTTCCACATCCTGCAGGCCGAGCCCGCCGACGTCCGCCGCCTCGCGCATGCGCTGACCGAGGTCAAGAACAAGGTGCGGTTCTGCGCGGTGTGCGGGAACGTCGCCGAGGCCGAGCAGTGCCGGGTGTGCCAGGACCCGCGCCGCGACCCGGCCGTCATCTGTGTGGTCGAGGAGCCCAAGGACGTCGTGGCGATCGAGCGCACCCGTGAGTTCCGCGGCCGCTACCACGTACTCGGTGGCGCGATCAGCCCGATCGAGGGTGTGGGCCCGGACGATCTGCGGATCCGGGAGCTGCTCACGCGGCTCGCGGACGGTACGGTCACGGAGCTGATCCTGGCCACCGATCCGAACCTGGAGGGCGAGGCCACCGCCACCTACCTGGCGCGCATGGTCAAGCCCATGGGTTTGAAGGTGACCCGGCTGGCTAGCGGTCTCCCAGTCGGGGGGGACCTGGAGTACGCCGACGAGGTCACGCTGGGGCGTGCCTTCGAAGGGAGAAGACTTCTCGATGTCTGACGCAACGCTGCACGCCGCCCACCCGGATCCGGACGACTTCGCGGTCCAGATCTCCGATCAGATCGAGAGTTTCATCGTCGCGGTCACCGAAGTGGCGAAGGGCGACGAACCGGACAGCGCTGTGCCGTTCCTCCTGCTCGAGGTCTCCCAGCTGCTCCTCGCGGGTGGCCGGCTGGGCGCGCACGAGGACTTCGTACCCGACGAGCGGTACGAGCCGGACGTCGGCCCCGAGCCGGACGTCGACGAGCTGCGCGAGCGCTTCGCCCGGCTGCTCGACCCGGTGGACGTGTACTCCGAGGTCTTCGACCCGTACGTGCCGCGCAGCCAGCCCGTCGCCTGCCGGATCTCCGACGACCTGGCCGACATCGTCACCGACCTGCGCCACGGCATGGCCCACTACCGCGACGGCCGGATCAGCGAGGCGCTGTGGTGGTGGCAGTTCTCGTACCTGTCCAACTGGGGTACGACCGCCTCCGCCGCCCTGCGCGCGCTGCAGTCGCTGGTCGCCCACGTACGCCTGGACAGCCCGCTGGACGAGCTGGACGGCCTGGACACCGACAGCAACACCGGCGGCGACGAGGAGCTCGCGGAGGAGGCGGGACGGGTCATGGCGGCGGAGATCGCGGCCCCGCTCGGCATCCGGTCCGCGCAGCCCTGAGGTCCCATCCAGCCCTGAGATCCCATCCAGCCCTGAGGCCCCGTCCAGCCCTGAGATCCCATCCAGCCCTGAGATCCCGTCCAGGCCTCTGAGATCCCGTCCAGCCATGAGACGGCGTGCCCCGAAGGTGTGACCTGGGTTACCTTTCCGTGTGCTTTGGTGCGCAGCGGGCAGGGTTCGTCGCTGAGCGGGTGGTGCGCGGTAGGAAACGGAAATACACGGACGCTCATCGCAAGGTGAGCCATGTGTCTCGCAATGTGATATTGGCGGGGTAATTTCCGGCCACTCGTTAAACTGAGCCGACCGCATTACTGAGAGCCAGGGAGCGCACGTGGGCCTTGTCGTGCAGAAGTACGGAGGCTCTTCCGTTGCCGATGCCGAGGGCATCAAGCGGGTTGCCAAGCGAATCGTCGAAGCCAAGAAGAACGGCCACCAGGTGGTCGTCGTGGTTTCCGCGATGGGCGACACGACGGACGAGCTGATCGACCTCGCCGAGCAGGTGTCCCCGATTCCGTCGGGGCGTGAGTTCGACATGCTGCTGACCGCGGGAGAGCGGATCTCCATGGCCCTGCTGGCGATGGCGATCAAAAACCTCGGCCACGAGGCGCAGTCGTTCACCGGCAGCCAGGCCGGTGTCATCACCGACTCGGTCCACAACAAGGCGCGGATCATCGACGTCACGCCCGGCCGTATCCGGCAGTCGATCGACGCGGGCAACATCGCGATCGTCGCGGGCTTCCAGGGTGTGTCCCAGGACAAGAAGGACATCACCACCCTGGGCCGCGGCGGCTCCGACACCACCGCCGTCGCGCTCGCGGCCGCTCTCGAGGCCGAGGTCTGCGAGATCTACACGGATGTCGACGGTGTGTTCACCGCCGACCCGCGGGTCGTGAAGAAGGCCCGCAAGATTGACTGGATCTCGTTTGAGGACATGCTGGAACTGGCCAGTTCCGGCTCCAAGGTGCTCCTCCACCGCTGTGTGGAGTACGCACGCCGTTACAACATCCCGATCCACGTCCGCTCGTCCTTCTCCGGACTCAAGGGCACGTGGGTCAGCAACGAGCCGCAAGGGGACCAGCCGATGGAGCAGGCGATCATCTCGGGTGTTGCCCACGACACCTCCGAGGCCAAGATCACGGTCGTCGGAGTGCCGGACAAGCCGGGTGAGGCCGCGGCCATCTTCCGTACGATCTCGGACGCCGAGCTCAACATCGACATGGTGGTGCAGAACGTCTCCGCTGCGTCGACCGGCCTGACCGACATCTCCTTCACCCTCCCGAAGACCGACGGCCACAAGGCCATGGAGGCGCTGACCAAGGCGCAGCCGACGATCGGCTTCGACTCGCTGCGCTACGACGACCAGATCGCCAAGATCTCGCTGGTCGGAGCCGGTATGCGGACGAACCCGGGCGTCACCGCGTCCTTCTTCGAGGCGCTGTCCAACGCCGGGGTCAACATCGAGCTGATCTCGACCTCCGAGATCCGCATCTCGGTCGTCACCCGCGCCGACGACGTGAAGGAGGCGGTCCGGGCCGTGCACACCGCCTTCGGCCTGGACAGCGACAGCGTGGAAGCCGTCGTCTACGGAGGGACCGGCCGATGACCGGCCACGGCGGTGCCGGGGGCCGGAAGCCGACGCTCGCCGTCGTCGGCGCGACCGGGGCCGTCGGCACCGTCATGCTGTCCATCCTGTCCGAGCGTGCGGACATCTGGGGCGAGATCCGGCTGATCGCCTCGCCGCGCTCGGCCGGGCGGAAGCTGTCCGTACGGGGCGAGCAGGTCGAGGTCGTCGCGCTGGACGAGGAGGCCTTCGACGGCGTCGACATCGCGATGTTCGACGTGCCGGACGAGGTCTCCGCGCAGTGGGCGCCGATCGCGGCCGCCAAGGGCGCGGTCGTCGTCGACAACTCCGGGGCCTTCCGGATGGACCCGGACGTGCCGCTGGTGGTCCCGGAGGTGAACGCGCACGCGGCCCGCCTCCGCCCGCGCGGCATCATCGCCAACCCCAACTGCACCACCCTCTCGATGATCGTCGCGATGGGCGCGCTGCACGCCGAGTTCGGGCTCCAGGAGCTGATCGTCTCCTCGTACCAGGCGGTCTCCGGGGCGGGCAAGGAGGGCGTCGACGCCCTCCGCGAGCAGCTTGCCCTCGTCGCCGGTACGGAGCTGGGCACCCAGCCGGGCGACGTACGGCGGGCGATCGGCGACACCGGGCCGTTCCCCGGGCCGATGGCGCTCAACGTGGTGCCGTTCGCGGGCTCGCTCAAGGAGGACGGCTGGTCCTCGGAGGAGCTCAAGGTGCGCAACGAGTCCCGCAAGATCCTGGGGCTGCCGGAGCTGCGGGTCACCGCGACCTGCGTCCGTGTGCCCGTGATCACCACCCACTCGCTGGCCGTGCACGCGCGGTTCGAGAACGAGGTGACCGTGGCCCAGGCGCACGAGATCCTCGCGGCCGCGCCCGGTGTGGTGCTCTGCGACAACCCGGCGGAGGGGGAGTTCCCCACCCCGGCCGATGTCGTGGGCACCGACCCGACCTGGGTGGGCCGGGTCCGGCGTTCGCTCGACGACCCCAGGGCGCTCGAGCTGTTCGTCTGCGGTGACAACCTCCGCAAGGGCGCGGCGCTCAACACCGCGCAGATCGCGGAGCTCGTCGCGGCGGAGCTGACGGTCTGAGGGTTCGGTGACCTGACGGTTCGGCCACCTGAAGGTTCGGCCACCTGACGGTGCGGCGGCCGTGTGATCCGTCACATGGTCGCGGCCCGGCCGCCGCGTACAGTGGTGGCCCTCCAGCCCCTGGTCCCCGAAACTGTGAGGTTTCTGTGACCCGGACAATGGCCTGGACCACTTGAACGAGGATCAAACCGGGGCAAAGATCTACGGATAAGATTCCCTCCCCGCCCGCTGCAACCGGCAGCGGGCGGGGAGCGTCTTTCCAGCCGCCCGCCAGCGGGCGTTGGGCAAACCGGGGCATTGGGGACGGGTTGGTGTGTATGGGGGCATTCGTTGCTTCGTCAAAAGCAGTGCCTCACGCGTACAACCCTGACGGGGGGAAGCGTGTCCAACTGGCGTGGCAGCAGAGGTATTCGGCATCGCAACGGTTCCTGGGCGCGGCGGCACGGCAGTGCGGCCCCCGCGTCCCCGCACCCCTGGCGGCATGCCGGTGATCGCGCCATGGTCGACCACTCGCCCCGCGCCGCAGCTCTCGACGACAGGGCGCGAGGACGCTGACGACACGATGGCAGCGGGCACCACAGTCGATCACCTCACCGAGACCTACCGCGCGCACTACCGGTCGCTGCTCGGTCTTGCCGCGCTGCTCCTCGACGACACCGCGTCCTGCGAGGACGTCGTACAGGAGGCGTTCATCCGCGTGCACTCCGCGCGGCGCCGGGTCCGCGACCCGGAGAAGACGCTCGCCTATCTGCGGCAGACGGTCGTCAACCTCTCGCGCTCGGCGCTGCGCCGCCGCATCCTCGGACTGAAGCTGCTCTCCAAGCCGATGCCCGACATGGCCAGCGCCGAGGAGGGGGCGTACGACCAGCTTGAGCGCGACCAGTTGATCAAGGCAATGAAAGGACTGCAGCGCCGCCAGCGCGAGGTCCTCGTGCTGCGCTACTTCGCGGACATGACCGAGGCCCAGGTCGCCGAGACGCTCGGCATATCGCTCGGCTCGGTCAAGGCGTACGGATCGCGTGGCATCGCGGCGCTTCGCGTCGCAATGGAGGCTCCGGCATGAACGACGACACATACGAGCCGGCCTCGGGGGACCCCGACCGGCGGGACGGTCACGAACGCAGCGACCGTACGGACGACACGAACAGCCCGAGCGACGAGAGCAACGGCCCCGACGAAGGCCGCGGCCCCGACGACGGCAACGGCGCGGGCGGCATGGACGAGGACGCCCTGCGCCGCCTCCTGCACAGCGCCGTCAACGAACTGCAGCCGTCTCCCGAATCCCTGGAGCACCTGCGCCGCGCCGTCCCCGCCCGCCGTACGCGCCGCCGCCAGGCACTGGTCGGCGCCGTGGCGGCGGTGGTGTTCGGCGGGGCCGCGCTCCCCGCGCTGGTCCACGTCGCCGGCACCGGCGGCTCGGACGACCGCCCGGCCATCGCCGGCAGCAGCCAGCGCACGCCCGATCCCGACCGGGACAAGCACGGCGAGGCAAGCGGCGGGAAGGAGACCGGCCGGCCCTCCGACACGGTGAGCGAGGGCACGGAGGACAAGGGCAAGGACGGGAAGAAGGACCGCCCGTCCAGGAAGCCGGAAGGTGACTCGGGCGGCGGCGTGGCCCCCGACCCCTCCAGCACGCTGAACGCCACCTCGCCCACCTGCTCCCGCCCCCAGCTCGGCAACGCGTCCGGGACGGTCGGGGCGGCCGACGCCGAGGGGCGGGTCTACGGCTCGTTCCGGGTCGCGAACATCTCGGACACCCCGTGCACGGTCGTGGGCGGCGGCTCCATCAGCCCGAGCGCGCTCGGCGGCGCGGACGGCTCCCGGATCTTCGTCGTGGACCACACCTCCGGCGACGCGGCCTCAGGTCTGCCCGACCCGTCCACCGCGCCGGGTCAGCTCATCCTGAAGCCCGGCCAGGCGTACGAGGTGAGGTTCGCCTGGGTCCCGCAGTCGGGCGGCGGCACCTCCGGCTGCTCCAACACCAGCGCCACGCCGAGCCCCGACCCCACGCCGGACTCGGCCGACGCGGGGGACGGCGGGCCCTCGGACGGCCCGGGCGACGGCTCGGGCAGCGGCGGCGGTGACGGCGGCGAGCAGCCGGCCGGAAGCGTCCTGCTCAGCTACACGCCCGAGGCCGGCGACCCGGCCGCGGCGAGCGCGACGCTCAGCGGGGCGTGCGCGGGGACGATCTACCGCACCGGGGTGCTGGCGGCCGTATAGGCGGCTGTATAGGCGGCCGTACAGGACGACCGCCCGGCGAATCGAGCCCGGCGAACCGAGCCCTCTCAAGGCGAACCGAGCGGCCGCCGCCGGGCGGCCGCTGGCCGAGCCCCCAAAGGCCGCTGACCGAGCCCCCGAAGAAGGGGCCGCGGCGCCGGGCCCGTACCGTGGTGGTGTGTATCGGTTCCTGCTGACGCCCCGCTGGTGGGTGATCAACGTCTTCACCGTGCTGGCCATCCCGGTCTGTCTGTTCATGGGCAGCTGGCAGCTCAGCCGCTTCGAAGCGCGCGTCGAGACCCACAACGAGCAGCAGGACAAGGGCTCCGCCACCGAGGACACCGCCGAGCCGCTGCGCTCCCTGCTGCCGGTCACCGACCAGACCGCGGGGCGGTCGGCCACCGCGACCGGGCGCTATGACGCCGCGCACCAACTGCTCGTCCCGGACCGGCGGCTGGGCGACCGCGACGGCTTCTACGTGCTCACGCTGCTGCGTACGGACGGGGGCAAGGCGCTGCCCGTTGTACGGGGCTGGCTCCCCGGCGACGCCGACGACAAGGCCGCCGCCGCCAAGGTGCCCGCGCCCCCGGCCGGCGAGGTGACCGTGACCGGGGCGCTGCAGGCGTCCGAGCACCAGGGCGGCAACGGGGTGGTGGCGAGCGGCGGGCTGCCGCGCGGCCAGCTGGGCATGATCAGCGCCGCCTCGCTGGTGAACCTCGTGCCGTACGGGGTGTACGACGCGTGGGTCACCTCCGCGACCGCCCCCGGCGCCCTGAAGCCGGTGCCCCCGGTCGTGGCGGAGGGCACCGGGCTCGATCTCAAGGCGTTCCAGAACCTCGGCTACACCGGCGAGTGGTTCGTCTTCGCGGGCTTCGTCGTGTTCATGTGGTTCCGGCTGTTCCGCCGCGAGGCGGAGACGGCGCGCGACCTGGCGCTCGGGATCATCCCGTCGGAGCCTCCTGCCGCTGCTGATCCGGCTGGTCCGGCTGATCCGGCCGGGGCCGCAGATGACGCTGAGCGAACTCGATCTCCAAGCGCAACTGCTTGATCCGCTCCTCGACCACCAGCGAGCCGTGCCCCGCGTCGTACCGGTACACCTCGTGCGGGGCGCCGCGCCGCGCCAGCCGCTCCACGTAGTTCTCGATCTGCCGGATCGGGCAGCGCGGGTCGTTGACGCCCGCCGAGATGTAGACCGGCGCGCGCACCGCGTCCACGTACGTCAGCGGTGAGGAGGCCTCGAAGCGCTCGGGGACCTCTTCCGGGGTGCCGCCCAGCAGCGTGCGGTCCATCGCCTTCAGGGCCTCCATCTCGTCGTGGTACGCCGTGACGTAGTCCGCGACGGGCACCGCCGCGAGCCCCAGCGCCCACGCCTCGGGCTGGGTCCCGAGCCCCAGCAGCGTCAGATAGCCGCCCCAGGAGCCGCCGGCCAGCACCAGCCGCTCGGGGTCGGCGAGTCCCGAGCCGACCGCCCACTGGCGCACGGCCGCGATGTCCTCCAGCTCGATCAGCCCGACGCGGTGCTTGAGCGCGTCCGTCCAGGCCCGCCCGTACCCGGTCGAGCCGCGGTAGTTGACCCGTACGACCGCGAAGCCGTGGTCCACCCAGGCCGCCGGGCCCGCCGCGAACGCGTCGCTGTCGTGCCAGGTCGGCCCGCCGTGGATGTCGAAGACGGTCGGGAAGGGGCCCTCGCCCGCGGGCTTGTGCACCAGGGCGTGCACCTGCCCGCCGGGCCCCTCCACCCAGGCGTCGGTGACCGGCACCGACCCGGGCGCCCGCAGCCCCGGCGGGTCGAGCACCACCCGCCCGCTCGTGGACCGCACCTGCGGCGGCTCGGCCGCCGAGGACCACAGGAACTCGACCGTGCCGTCCGGCCGCGCCGTCGCCCCCGAGATGGTGCCGGACGGGGTGTCGAGACGGGTCAGCTCGCCGGAGGCGAGGTCGTACCGCCACAGCTCGCTGCGCGCCTGGTAGCTGTGCTCGACCAGCAGCGCGGTCCCGTCCGGCACCCAGTCGGCGCCGACGTCCCCGGGCAGGTCTATGGCCAGCGCCGTCTCCACGCCGGTGCCCGGGTCCCACACCATGGGCTCCCAGCGGCCCCGCCGCTGGTGCCCGACCAGCAGCCGGTTGTCCCCGGCGACCGGCGCGAACCCCATCACGGACAGGCCCAGCTCCTCCGTGCCGCCCTTCGTGTCGTCCAGCTCCGCGACCGGCGTGCCGTCCAGCCGTACGACCCGGATCGCCGAGTGCATGGCGTCGCCGTGCTCGGTGTGCTCGATCGCGATCAGCGTCCCGTCGTACGACAGGTCGCCCACCCCGGCCGACTCCCGGTGGCGGTAGATCTCCTGGGGCGCGGCCCCGGGCCGTACGACGTGGATGGTGGAGCCGTCCTCGTCGGTGGACCGCCCGACGACCGCGGTGCCGTCACGGCCGAGCGCCAGGCCGGCCGGGTAGGAGGGGGCGAGGCCGGGGGTGGCGGGCTCGTCGGGTGCGCCGTCCTCCGGTTCTCCTTCGGGGGAGACGAACGGCTGGCGCATCCAGACCCCGAACTCGTCGCCGTCGGTGTCCGAGAACCACCAGATCCACCGGCCGTCCGGGGAGAGCACCCCGTCCGTCGTACCGTTCGGCCGGTCGGTCACCTGGCGCTGCGCCCCGGTCGCCCGGTCCCACGCGTACAGCTCGTACGTCCCCGTCGCGTTGGACACGAACAGCGCGCGGTCCGGCGCGTCCTCCGCCCAGTCGGGCAGCGAGACGCGCGGGGCCCGGAAGCGTTTCTCCCAATCGGGCTGATCGGGGGTGGTCTGTGCATCACTCATCCCCCCATCAAACCCGATGGGACCGGCGATCAAACCCGATCGGACGGCGCCGATCGCCGTGATCCTTGCTAACGTGCGCACCCATCCGCAGGCATGAAGCGAAGCGCGGACCGACACGGCGTGGTACGGCGTGATCCGGCTTGGTACGGGGGCTGAAAACATGGCGGCGTTCACCTATACGAATCTCCTCGAAATGGATCTCGGGAAGCTGGGCACGGCGGTCGCCGACTGGAAGACGATGGTGAGCGAGCTCGAAAAACTCGGGACGGATGCCGACCGGGGTCTGCTACGGAAGTCGGACGCCGCGAAATGGGCCGGTCTCAATGCCACGGTGACCCGGGAATTCGTCCGCAAAACGGCGAAGGAGCTCCGGGATCTGCACCGGGAGGCGAAGAGCGTCTGGAGCGTCCTGGACGACGCGAACACCGAGCTGCGGGGCATCCAGCGGCGGGCGAGAAAGCTGGTCTCCGACGCTGCCAAGGAGGAGCCCGGACTGGTGGTCAAGGACTCGGGCGACGGCTCGGTGCGGGTGTCCGAGACGCTGTGCAACATCGACAGCGACAGCCAGCGCACCCAGGACCTGATCAAGTGGTACGCCGAGACCATTACGGGGCTGGTCACCCACGCCGCGGAGCCCCTACCGCTTCAACCGGTCGGGGGATGAGAACTGGTACCTGGCTGTCGGCTCGGTCATGACGAACGTCAGCGGTGTGGTCACGGTGACGCCCGGGGCCGACGGAAAACCTCATGTGGGCCTCGACTACCAGCTCAACGCGTGGGACCGCTACAACTGGGATTCGGGAAAGGAGACCAAGATAGCCGGGGTCACCTTCTCGGACGAGGAGATGGGCCGGCTGCACCGGACCGGGCTTGCCCAGGAATTCGACCTGCGGGGCAGCAGCTCGGTCATGCATCGCCAGATCGTGGACGGCCCCGGGAGCCTCAAGTTCGACCACCTGCCGGACGGGGGCAGGGACTCCGGCGGGCGCACGGACCCGGGCCGGGACGACCCGTACCGCTGAGCCGCGGCCACGCCCCCGTACCCCGGCCCCGCCGGGCGCCCTCGCGGGGCACCCGGCCGATGATCCGGGTCGATGAAGGCTGTCGGCTGTGGGCTGTGAGCTATGGGCTGTGGCCTATGGGCTGTCGGCTGCTATCGGGGCTGCTTCAGCATCACCGGCAGCGCCTCGACGCCGTACACGATGGACAGCTTCCGGAACGCGAGCTTCTCCTGCGGAACGGCCAGCCGCATCTCCGGGAACCGCCGCACCAGCGCGGGATAGGCCGCGCGCAGCTCCATCTTGGCCAGCTCGGCGCCGATGCACCGGTGGATGCCATGGCCGAAGGCCAGGTGGGACGGGGTCTGGCGGTGCGGATCGAACCGCTCCATGTCCGGGCCGAGCTTCTCGTCGCGGTTGGCCCCGCTCAGCGAGCACAGCACCAGATCGCCGCTGGAGATCTTCGTGCCGGCGATCTCCATGTCCTCCTTGGCGAACCGGGGGAACGCCACCTGGACGACCGTCAGGTAGCGCAGCAGCTCCTCGACGTACCGGTCGACCACATCGTCGTTGTCGCGGATCTCCGCGAACCGCTCGGGGTCGCGGAGCAGCACCAGCGTGCCGAGCGCCAGCATGCTCGCGGTCGTCTCGAAGCCGCCGGTGAGCACCCCGTCGGCCAGCCCGGCCAGCTCCTGGTCGTCGATCTTGTCGCCGTGCTCCTTGACCAGCATGCCGAGCAGCCCGTCGCCGGGCGTCTCGCGCTGCTTATTGACGATGTCGAGGAGGTACGACAGCGAGTCGGATATCGCGCCGAATGAGGCGTCGGCCCCGCCGAACAGGTCGAATCGCGCCATGCTCAGCTGCTGGAAGTCGGCGCGGTCCTCGTACGGCACGCCGAGCAGTTCACAGATGACCAGGGAGGGGATGGGGAGGGCGAAGGCCTGCACCAGATCGACCGGGTCCCCGGCCGCGGCCGCCGCGGCCATTTCATCGAGCCGCTCCTCGACGATGGAGTGGATGCGCGGGGTGAGCCTGCTGAGGCGCCGCATGGTGAACTCCGGCGTCAGCAGGCGGCGCAGTCTCGTATGTGTCGGTGGATCGCTGAAGCCGAGGCCGCCCGGATTCTGCTGGGCGGCGATGCCGATGTTCTTCTCCGCGAGGTTGGTGAAATCGGAGCTGAATCCGTTCGCCCGGCCCAGCACGGCCTTGGTCTCGTCGTATCCGGTGACAAGCCAGCCCTTCATCCCGAAAGGCAGCGGAAGCTTGCTTATGGGCTCTTTTGCCCGAGTACGAGACAATTCATCCACGGGGTCCAGGCCATTGCGGCGCAGCGGAGCCAGTGTGGCGCTCGGCAAAAACGACAACTTGGACAGATCGAAGCCGTTCTTCTGGATTCTCGAAAAATACTTGCGACCCAGCCAGGTGACGATGTTTGAGCGGAGATTCGACATGGCCGCAATACTGCCCTGCTTTGGCTGGGTGTCCGTAATGTGTCTGGTAGCGCACCCGGTGTGATGCGCCACAGCGGGCGCGCAGGGGCGCCGCCCGGCGCGCGCCCCAGTGCCTGGCCGAGGTGGCGCGCTCCGAAAAAACGGAGGAAAGTGGAGCCATCGGGCATCATGTGCGAACGGTGAGGGCTGCGCGCACGCGGACGGGGCACTAAGGGCGACCACTCCGCGTACGCGGAGGCGGAGTGAGGTGAGCGGGCGTGGAGAGGCGGGAGCGGCGGGAGAGATTCCGCGCTGTCCAAGGCGCGCCGTGCTGGGTGAGCCACATGGCGACCGACCTGGACCGCGCCCAGAGCTTCTACGGCGACCTCCTCGGCTGGCACTTCCGCCCCAGCCGCCACGGCCACGGCCGCTACACCATCGCGTTCACCCAAGACGGCGCCCCGACCGTCGGCATGGGCGTCCCGGCCGCGACCGGGGTCACCCTCCCCGTCACCTGGACCACCTACTTCGCGGCCGACAGCGCCGACGAGATCGCCTGGCGAGCGCGCGAGCGCGGCGGCACCGTCGCGGTCGGGCCGCTGGAATTCGGCAGCGGGCGGGTGGCCTGGGCGGCCGACCCGGACGGCGCCGTCTTCGGCATCTGGGAGGGCGAGCTCACCTCCGCCTGGTGGGGCGAGCGCCGACTGGGCGCCCCGGTCTGGCTCGAACTGCGCACCCGCGACGCCTTCGAGGCCGCGCTCTTCTACGGCCATGTCTTCGGCTGGGACGCCCAGGGCCAGGACCGCTGCGACGTCCGCTTCGAGCACGACCGCGTGGTTCTGCACATCGACGGCAAGGCCGTCGCGGGGCTGCGCGGCGGCGCCCTGGAAGCCACCCCCGACCCCAATGTCCGCCCCCGCTGGCACGTCTACTTCTGCGTCGACGACGTCGACCGCGTCGCCGCCCAGGCCACCGCCCTCGGCGGCGGCATCATCTCGGCCCCCGCCGACACCCCGTACGGCCGCATCGCGGCCCTCCGTGACCCGGAGGGCGGACTCTTCAGCATCGCGGCGGCGAGCAGGGAGGCGACGGGGTCGCCGGGTGAGGCGGGGACGGACGGCACGGAGCGGGGCGGCGCGGAGCGGGACGGCACGGAGCCGGGCGGCGCGGAATGGAACGGCGCGGAGTACCGCAACGCCGGCCCGTGACCCCCGGCCCCGGCCTCCGACCCGGGCCCCCGACCGGGCCGCCGGCGATGGCTCCGACGGCCAAGTGTGCGGGCACGGAGCGGGACCCCTCCCGGCCCCCGGACCATAAGCTCGCTGCCGGGCCCCGGGCCCGGACTCCGGATCCTGACTCCTGACTCCTGACTCCGGATGAGACGCGTACGAAGGGCGGCATGCCATGTCGGATCCGACCACGGTGGGGCGCACACGACGTGCGGCCGGCCGCGTCCTGCTGGCCACGGTCACCGCGCTGGCCGCGGCGGGATGCGGCAGTTCCGACGAGAGCACCGACTCCGCCAAGCCCTCTGCCTCCCACGCCTCGCGCAGCCCCTCTCCCGCCACGTCCAGCCCGCCCCCCACGGTGAAAGCGGCCGACGGGAGCAACCCCGCGGCATGCACCGACGGCAACTGCGAGATCGCGGTGTCCAAGCCGGTGACGATCCGCATCAAGCTCCCGGACGGTCCCGCCAAGCTGTCCCTGACGAAGGTCGGCAAGAACGAGGTCGACTACAAGGTGACTTCGGCGAACAGCAAGACCAGCGGAGGCGCGAGCGGCGAAGGCAGCGGCTGTGTCGCCGTCTTCCGCAGCGGCGGCAGCAGCAGTTCGTGCGGGGCGGCGGGGCCGCCGCCGGACAAGGTGGACGGAGCGGTCGTACTGCAGGTGATACCAGGCGCGGGCGGCACCGCACTCCTTCGACTCGTCTCGGCCTGAAGGCCTCACGGCACGAAGCCGGTGAACACGCCGATGGCTGAGCCACCGACTGCCGATTGGCCCGCGACCCGGGGGCCGGGCGCCTGAGAACCTGGCCTTCCACCGCAGCACTTGAGGGGATGTCATGCAGGTAGCCGTGGTCACCTTCGACGGATTCAACGAGCTCGACAGCTTCATCGCCTCCGCGCTGATCAACCGGTGCCGCAAGGACGGTTTGGAGGCCTTCATCACGACGCCGACGCCGGTCGTCACCTCCATGAACGGCGTCGAGACAACCGGCCAGCGCCCAATGGAGTTCGTGACCGAAGCCGACGCCGTGCTGATCGGCAGCGGGGTGAAGGCACGAGACGTGGTCGCCGACGAGCGGCTGCTCTCCCGGCTGCCGCTCGACCCTTCGCGACAGCTGATCGGCTCACAGTGCTCCGGCGCGCTGGTGCTCGCCCGGCTCGGATTGCTGGACAACATGCCCGCCTGCACGGACATCAAGAGCCGGCCCTTCGTCGAGGCCTGCGACATCACCGTGCTGGACGCGCCGTTCCACGCCGAGGGGAACATCGCCACGGCGGGCGGCTGCCTGGCATCGCAGTACCTCGCCACATGGGTGATCACCCGAACCCTCGGTGAGGACGCCGCGCGTGACGTCCTCGACTACGTGGCACCGGTCGGCGAAAACCAGGAAACAGCCGAGCGCGCCATGCGCGCCGTCCGTACGGGCGAGGCCGCGCTGCGCTGACGCCCCGCGAATCGGCCGACGCAGAGGGCCGCCTACCCAAACCGGTAGGTCGCCCTCTGCCCTGTGCTGATCACCCCTGGGGGTTATACGTCTCCGCCGCTCGGCTGAGCTGTGCTGCTTCGCCGGAAGGATGTGCCGGCAGGAGCTGTTGGAAAGCATGGAGCGGTGACTGAGCAAGAGGACTTCGCACCAGTCCCCACTATCGGATCCCCGTCATCGGACGTGCCGCGCTGGGCGCGGATCGCGGCGCACGCCGTGCCATTCATCATCCTGCCCTCGGGACTGTGGCGGATGGGCGTGATGCTGGCCGTGCCGGGCTTCGGAACGGCCGAGGCGCGGGACCATGGTGCCGGGCTTGACCTGTATCTGATCGCGCTCTTCGCGGTCTCCGAGGGGCTTGGGTTGCTCACCTTGGGTTTGATCCAGCCTTGGGGGGAGACGGTACCGCGCTGGATCCCGTTGCTGGGCGGGCGCCCTGTGCGCCCGCTCGCCGCGGTGGTCCCGGCCACGCTGGGTGCCCTCGCCTCCACTGGCGTTGTGTACTACTTCTTCCTCAGCATCCTCTTCAGCGGATTTCCCTCCGGCCACACGGCGACCGAAGAAGTCGTCCTGACAGCCTGCTACCTGCCGCTGCTCGGCTGGGGGCCGCTGCTGGGGCTGGTGACGTACGCCTATTACCGGCGTCGTACCAGCGGGTGAGTGCTGGAGGCGTGAAGCGGGGGAGGAACTGTAACGCAGAGGGCCGCCTACCAGAACTGGTAGGCGGCCCTCTGACCTGTGTCGGGGTGGCGGGATTTGAACCCACGACCTCTTCGTCCCGAACGAAGCGCGCTGCCAAGCTGCGCTACACCCCGAAGCAACGAGCTCTACTTTAGCGGACCCGTGGCCAGAGACGAAATCCGGTTTTCGCGGCCTCGCAGGTCGGGGCGGGGGATCCGTCCGGCCCGGCGCCGGGGAGGCGCCGGGGGACGGGGAGGCGCCGGGGGACGGGCCGGGGTGGCTGGAGGGGGTCAGGGGGTGGGTGGGGTGAGGGTGAGGAGGGTGGCCTCGGGGGGGCAGGCGAAGCGGACCGGGGTGTAGCGGTTGGTGCCGCAGCCGGCGGAGACGTGGAGGTAGGAGGTGTGGCCGGCGGCGTGGTGGGTGGAGAGGCCCTTGACGCGGCGGGCATCCAGGTCGCAGTTGGTGACGAGGGCGCCGTAGAAGGGGATGCACAGCTGGCCGCCGTGGGTGTGGCCGGCGAGGATCAGCGGGTAGCGGTCGGCGGTGAAGGCGTCGAGGACGCGCAGGTAGGGGGCGTGGACCACGGCCAGGGAGAGATCGGCGTCCGATTCGGGGCCGCCGGCCACCTCGCCGTAGCGGTCGCGCTTGATGTGGGGGTCGTCCAGGCCGGTCATGGCGATCTCCACGTCGTCCAGCTTCAGCCGGCCGCGGGTGTTCGACAGATTGACCCAGCCGGCCGCGTCGAAGGCGTCGCGGAGCTCTTCCCAGGGGTTGTGGATCGCGCCGACCACGGGGGGATTGCCGTTCAGGCCGTGCTTGCCGCTGGCCTTCTCCAGCAGATAGCGGGCGGGGTTGCGCGGCTTGGGGCCGTAGTAGTCGTTGGAGCCGAAGACGTACGCGCCGGGGAACTCCATGAGCGGGCCGAGCGCGTCCAGTGTCTCGGGTACGCCCTCGGGGTCGGAGAGGTTGTCACCCGTGTTGATGACGAAGTCGGGGCGGAGCCCGGCGAGCGACTGGAGCCAGCGCTGCTTCTTGCGCTGGCCGCTGACCATGTGGATGTCGGACACCTGGAGGACGCGCAGCGGCCGCAGGCCGCGTGGCAGTACGGGGACGGTCACCCGTCGGAGGCGGAAGGACCGGACCTCGAAGCCGGCGGCATAGGCGAGGCCGGCGGCGCCGACCGCCGTGATTCCCAGGGGTACTCCGTATCGCGCACGCATGGTCACCATGGTCGCAGACCGTGGCCGGGCGAGAAATCTTCGGGTGATTCCCGGCCAGGGCTGGCAGACTCGACGACATGACCACCACGCTCAAGTCCAGGCTGCAGGACGATCTCACCGCAGCGATCAAGACGCGTGACGAGCTGCGCTCCTCTACGCTCCGGCTGACCCTCACCGCGGTCCAGAAGGAAGAGGTCGCGGGCGCGACCGCCCGGGAGCTGTCCGACGCCGAGGTGGAGAAGATCATCACGCGCGAGGCCAAGAAGCGGCGCGAGGCGGCCGAGGCGTTCGCGCAGGGCGGGCGGGCGGAGCAGGCCGAGCGGGAGCGGGCCGAGGGCGAGGTGCTCGCCGAGTATCTGCCGAAGCAGCTCACGGACGAGGAGCTGGACGCGCTGGTGGCGGAGGCCGTGCAGGAGGCCGCGGCGGGCGGTGCGCAGGGGCCCCGGGCCATGGGCGCGGTGATGAAGATCGTGAACCCGAAGGTGGCGGGCCGGGCCGAGGGCGGCCGGGTGGCCGCCGCGGTCAAGCGGCGGCTCGCGGAGGGCTGATCTCGCCCGGGGCTGGCCTCGGCTGGGGCTGGTCCCGGCTGGGGCTGATCTCGCCCGGGGCTGATCTCGGCTGGGGCCGGCTCGGCGAGCTGGTCTCGCCCACGGCTGGCCCTGGGGAGAGAGGAAACTGCGAGAAGCGGGGGGGGGGGGGGGGGGGGGCCCCCGGGGTTTTTAGTGGGGGGGTTGTGGTTTGCGCGACCGCAACCGGTATTAAAAACATGGTAGTTTTGTTTGCCTTTAACCGCGCGGACCCGCCGCC
>NZ_JBIBKK010000020.1:0-179823 GCF_042959105.1 Streptomyces sp. NPDC007917 | reverse complement strand
ACGTGCACACAGTCCGCAAAACAGACACACCAAAACAGCGCAAGAGGAAGTCAACAACCCCACGGCCACGCCGCACAGGTTAAAGATCAAGCTAGGGGGCGGGCGCCCGATAAACCACCTCTTGCGGCCAGTTCAGCCGGTTCAGCCGAACAGGTTGTACTGCTGCCAGCCCGTGCCGATCGTGACCGGCGTGCCGAAGAGGTCGGACGTGGCCTTGCCGGTGCCCGGGTAGAGGTAGAGCGTGCCCGCGGGGGTGCGGGCGGCCAGGTCGGCCTTGCCGTCGCCGGTGATGTCGCCGACCGTGGCGAAGGCGTCGTACTGGCTCCACGTACGGACGTGGATCCGGGTGGCGAACGCCCCGGAGCCGGACTTGCCGGTGCCCGGGTAGAGGTAGACGTACGAGTTGCTGCTGCCGCGGGCGATCAGGTCGGGCTTGCCGTCGCCGGTGAAGTCGCCGTGTCCGAGCAGCCGGTTGTACTGGTTCCAGCCGCTGCCGACCGCGACCGGGGAGGCGAAGGTGCCGTCGCCCTTGCCGGGGTAGATGTAGAGCGTGCCGCTCGCGGTCACCGACAGCAGGTCGGGCAGCTCGTCGCCGGTCACATCACCCGGTGCGACGACCTTGGTACGGGTGGACCAGTTGCCGAAGACCAGGGTGGTGGCCCAGCTCCCGCTGACCGGGACCCAGTGGCGCCAGTAGATCGCCCCGGTGGAGGCGCGGCGGATGATCTGGTCCTGGAAGCCGTCCCGGTTGAGGTCGGTCTGAAGGACGACGTTCTTGTCGCTGTACGAGCCCCAGGACACCCGGGTGGCGAACGAGGTGCCCTTGGAGTCGTACTCGTAGCCCGTGTTGTCCGAGGCGCGGCGCACGAACAGGTCGGCCCTGGCGTCGCCGTTCAGGTTGGTGTCGTCGATCCGCGGATAGGCCGCCCCGACGTACGTGCTCACCTTGGTGAACACGCTGTACGAGCCCTCGGCCACGCAGTCGGTGGCGCCCCAGGAGACCACGCCGACGACCTTGCCGCCGACGATCAGCGGGCCGCCCGAATCGCCGTTGCAGGCGGCGACGGTGCCGGTGTCCGAGCCGGTGGCGGGCTCGCCCGCGCAGACCATGTGGCCCTTGATGAACTGGGTGCCGTAGGTGGTGGCGCAGGTGGTGTCCGAGACCATCGGCAGGGTGGCGGTGCGCAGCGTCTCGGAGATGTCCTGGCTGGTGGAGCTGGTGCGGCCCCAGCCGTAGAGGGTGGCCTGGGTGCCCGCGGCGTAGGACGCGGTGTCGTTGGAGGTGGTGATGGGGGCGGGCTTGGCGGTGACGGGGCCGGGCAGCGTCAGAATGGCGATGTCGTTGTCGATGGTGGTCGCGCTGTACGACGGGTGGTTCCACTGCCGCCAGACCGCGGAGACGGTGCCGCCGTGCACGTCGACGGAGCCGTCGCTGTTGTCCGTCGGCTGTTGGGCGGTGCCGGTGATGACGGCGCCGTTGGCGTTCCAGTCGTAGCCCTTCACGCAGTGCGCCGCGGTCAGGATCTTCGTGGGGGACACGACGGTGCCGCCGCAGAAGAAGCCGATGTCGTCCGAGGTGTCGGTGGTGCCCTTGTCGTCGGAGTACCAGAGCTGCGCCATCCATGGGGCCGTGGTGATGGTGGTCTCCGTACCGCCGATGATCTTGGGATCGGCGGTGACCGACGGGGAGGTGGTGCCCGAGGGCGAGGTGGCGCCCGACGGCGAGGTCGTACCCGACGGCGAGGTGGCGTCCGACGGCGAGGTCGTACCCGACGGGGAGGTGGTGCCCGACGGGGAGGTGGCGCCCGCTGAAGGCTTCGCGTGCGCGGACGGGTTCGCCTCCGCCGAAGCCCCCTGCCGCTGATCCGC
Source organism: Streptomyces sp. NPDC007917 (assembly GCF_042959105.1). Lineage (NCBI taxonomy): Bacteria > Bacillati > Actinomycetota > Actinomycetes > Kitasatosporales > Streptomycetaceae > Streptomyces > Streptomyces sp. NPDC007917. The sequence goes on along the minus strand of NZ_JBIBKK010000020.1, from coordinate 177,954 downwards.
CCTCAGCGCGCCCTTGACTCGCGCCAGCAGCTCGGTGTGCGAGGGCCCGGCGCCACGCGCCGTCACCGGCTCGGGCGAGCCATGGGCGAGCGACGCGTGGGCGGGCGCGAGGGGAAGCGCGGCGGCGGCGAAGCCGGCGGCGACCGCGACGGCGGCGGCGGGGAGGGCTCTTCGCGCCCGCCTTCTGCGCCGCTCCCGCTTCTGGGCAGCGAACACTCAGGTCTCCTGTCGGTGAAGGATCGACTCGCGCCCGGACAGGGAGAAGCGGCCGGACAACGGCAGCATCCACACCGCCCGCTATACGGACGAACGCGGTCAGAAAACGCGTTCCCCTCCCGAGGCGGACTGATCGTATGACCGCTGGCCGTTCCGTCGGCCACGCCGCGGGAAACGGGCGCACAAGACTTGGCAAAGACGCATCAGGCGGCCAGATCGTGCTCCATGCGCCGGTCGACCCGGGACCGGAGCGCGAGGGTCACGGCCGAGGTCAGGACGCCGGCGAGGAGGGCGCTCCACCACAGGACGGCGGGGCTCAGGGACGTGTAGACGGTGACGCCCAGGGTGAGGGCGCCGAACCGGGCCACTCCCCAGGTCCATTGGAAGGCCCCCTGATAGCGGCCGCGGGCGTGGGCCGGGGCGAGTCCGGCGACCATCGACGCGGCGATCCCCGCGACCACGACCTCGCCGAGGGACCAGACGACCACGGACACGGTGTACGCGGCCACGCTGTCGGCCACACCGGTCAGCGCCACGCCCACGGCGATCAGCACGCTGCCGCCCGCCTGCACGGGCAGTTGCGGAAGCCGGGCCAGAGTGGCCGTGGCGACCGGCTGGAGTACGACCACGAACACCGCGTTGACGGCGGCCATCGCGCCGTAGACAGCCGGTGAGAGCCCGCTGTCGCGGATGGCCAGCGGCAGGGCGACCTCGGTCAGCGAGTAGACGAAGAGCTGGACTCCGAACAGCGGGAGCAGGGCGAGCAGCAGACGGTCGCGCAGCACGACGCCGTAGCCGATGCCGTCCGCCGCCGCGCCCTTGTCGTCCTTCCCGGCGGGGCGGGTCTCCCGCAGCCGGGTGGCGACGATCACCGCGTAGACCAGCATGGTGGCCACATCGACCGCGAACAGGAGCCAGAAGCCGTGTGCGGCGAGGAAACCGCCGAGAACGCCGGCCACGGCCGTTCCGATGTTGACACCCCAGCCGAAGAGCGCGTACGCGCGCTGTCGGCGGCCCGCGTCCACGGAGTCGGCGAGCAGCGCGTACGCGGCCGGGCTGATCATCGCGCCCGCCGCGCTGAGCAGCAGGGCGGCGGCCGCCATCGTCAGCACCCCTGGCGCCGCGAACAGGGCGCCCTGCGCGGCGGATGCGCCCAGGAGACCGATCAGCATCGTGGAGCGGCGGCCGATCCGGTCGGCGAGCAGGCCGCCGAGTGCCGGGCCGAGGAGGTTGCCCGCGCCCAGGGCGCCCAGGACATAGGTGGTCTCGGCTCCGGTGACGCCGCGCGCCGCCAGGAAGAAGACCAGGAAGGGGGTGACGAGGTAACCGAGCCGGTTGACGATCGTGCCGGCGAAGACGGTCCAGACGACGGACGGCAGGCCGCGGAATGTGGAGAGCATGCCGGGAGAGTGCGCGATCGCCCAGCGGCCTTGCCATTGATTAAGGTCAGACCGAATCCATGAGGGGCAGTGGGCGTCGTCGGCAGGGAGATCGCATGGAGACCGGGCTCAGCTTTTCCGCCGCGGACCTGGCACAGACGCGCTTCGCGGTCTCTCCGATGTGGGAAGTCGTCACCAGCTTTCGGCTGCTGCGCGGCGCCGAGGGCGAGCCGCCACCGCACCGCCGGTGGGCGGCACAGGTACGGCCGCGGCTGGCGGAGGCGGGGCTCGACCGCGGCTGGCTGGCCACGTTGATTCCCGAGGGCGGCTATCTCGCGGACTTCCTCAACCCGACCCCCACGGCCCCCTTCCCCACGCTCGCCGCCGAACTCGACGCGATCCGGCAGACCCCGGCCGAGCGCGTACGCACGGAACTGGACATGCTCGGCGCCGAACGGGACCTGGTCCGGCAGCCACGGATCCGGCTGCTCCGGGAGGCGTCCGAAGCGGCGCTCCAGAAGGTGGCCGCCGAAATCGAGACGTACTGGGAGCTGGCGCTCGCGCCCTATTGGGGCCGGATACGGCAGCTGCTGGAGGCGGATGTCTTCCACCGGGCCCGGCAGGTGGCCGAACACGGCGCCGGGCAGGTCCTCAGCGAGCTGCACGAGACCGTGCGCTGGGACGACGGCACGCTGCGCCTGGTACGCCGGCACTGCGGGCTGAGCCGGGCCGAGGCCGGGGCCGGGCTGCTGCTGGTGCCCTCCGCCTTCGCCTGGCCACGGGTGCTCACCCGCTCCGTACCGCCCGACCCCCCGCAACTCGCCTATCCCGCACGGGGCATCGGCACGCTGTGGGAGCCGCGCCAGGCGGGGTCGGTCGACGCGGTCGCGGCGGTGCTGGGCCGGTCCCGCACCCTGCTGCTCGCGGAGCTGGACACCCCGGCGTCGACGACGCAGCTCGCGGCGCACGTCGGGATGTCGGCGGCGGGGGTGTCGCAGCATCTCACCGCGCTCCGCGGCGCGGGGCTGGTGACGGCGCACCGGGCGGGCCGTTCGGTGCTGTACGCGCGCACAGCGGTGGCCGACGCGCTCATGGCCCCCGACGGAGCCACTGCGCCTCTCTGATGTCATTCGGGGTTCTGCGGCACCACGCAGCGGTCGTCCTGGGCCGGGGTGCCCTTCGGCCAGGCCAGGGCCTCGAAGGTCAGCTTGGCGCGCATCGGGTCGAGGCGGACGATGGCCAGGGCCTTGTTGTACGGGTTGCCGGCGTTCGTCAGACAGATCCAGCCACCCGCTCCCTCGACCCGGAATCTGGAGTTCAGGTTCTCGTAGTCCTCCTTGATCCTCTCCATCGACGGGACGGGCGTTCTGGTGGTCGCCGCCGCCTTCGTGAGGGCCTTCGCGGCGGTCAGGATCACATCGTGGGTCTCGATCGCCCGTCCGTCGTCGAGCCTCACCTTGCCCAGCTTTCCCTCGTGGGCCTTGGCCTCCGCGCGCAGTCGCGCCATCGCCTGCTGCGGTTCCACCAGATAGCGCGGGTAGTTCTTGGTGTCCGTCCCCTTCGCACCCGCGTGCTTCTTCCAGCGCTCGAGTTCCACATCCCAGGCGTCGGGGTGCGCCGGTGCCGCGTACAGGACGTTGACGGTGGGGGTGCCGGCCTTGGGGTCGCCCCGTAGCAGCGCGCGTTCCTCGCGGCCGAGGCGCTCGTCGAGCGAGGTCGCGTCGGATCCGGTGATCACGGTGTACGACTGCTTGCGGGCGCAGTAGGTGCGGGCCAGCTTCTTCACGAACAGATCGAGGTGAAAGGCCCTGCCCGCGAAGTAGACGACGCGCGCCTTGGATTCGCAGAGGTTCAGGGCGAAGGTCTCGAACTCGTTGGGGGTGACCCCCGCGATCTCCGGCCCCTCCGAGGTGAAGGTCATGTCCTGGGCTCCGGAACCGGCCCCCCGGGCCTCGGTGAACGCGTCGCGGAGCGACTTGTTGTAGCTGTCGCCCGGCCGGGTGTCGGCGACCAGCGCCGTCTGCGTCCGGGCCAGCCCCGGGTCGTAGTTCAGCAGCGCGGCGGCCTGGTCCTTGCTGGTGGAGACCACGCGGGCCAGGCCCGGATACCGGTAGGGGCCCGGACCGTCGGTGTTGGCGAAGGCCTTGGAGGTGACCAGACCGGCCACGACGGGGATCTTCAGGTCGTTGGTGAGGTAGCGCATGGCGGCCTGGGTGCTGTCCAGGCTCAGATTGAAGCCCACGACCATCCGCAGCTCCGGCTCCTGGTCGACCAGCCGGTCCACCGTGAACCGCCAGGCCCGGTAGTCCCGGCCGGGGTTGGCCAGCACCAGCCGGATGGGCGGGGCCGCGTCCGAGCCGTTCGCCTGGAGCTGTCCCAGATAGGCGCCCTGCACCTCGCTGACGATCTGCCGGCGCACGGCCGCGTTGTCCGACTCCATCGGAATCATCAGCGCCACGGTCGCGTGCGCCTTGTGGGCGATCCGCTCGTTCTCCGCCTCGATCCCGGCGAACACCTCACGCATGCCGGGCACCCGGGGCATGAACACGCCCGTCCCGTCCGAGGCCCCGACGCAGTCCGCGCCCCGCATCACCAGCCGCTCGCCACAGCCGTCGGCGCGATCCCAAGGAGCCCAGCTCAGCAGCGCGGCGAGCACCGCGAGGGCCACGCCCATGGTCCCGGCGGACAACGTCGCCGGCCCCCACCGGCCGGCCCTGAGCGCGGGGAGCGGGGCCGGTGCCGGGGAGACGAGGCACACCTGAAGCACCCGGCTCGGCAGCGCTCCCTCCAGACCGCGCCGCAACCGCTCCACCGCCTCGTCCCGCTCGCGGAACCGTTCGGGCACCGCCGCGGGCAGTTCCTCCGCGGTCACGGCAGGCTTCTCCCCCCGCGGCGGCGGCGCGGCGCCCGGGGCGGAGGTCGCGATGACGACGGGATGCACCCGCAGATCGCGCGCCCCGTCTTCGTAGGCCTTGAGCAACCGGTCCCTGATCAGCCGCCGCGCGGCGGACAGGTCGACGTCCGGCAGCAGGACGACCGGGCGCCGCACCCGGTTGAGGCGGCGGAAGAAGCCGTAATGCGCGTCGATGTCCGCGAGCAGCGCCTCGACGAGCAGGAGCTGCTTCTCCTCCACCGGCTTCTGCTGCCGGGCGCGTAACTCCCGGAAGACCTCGAGCTGTGTGACGACCCGGCCCCTGAACCACTTCCTGCGGTACCAGCGCACCGTACGGCGGTGCGGGAAGCGGCAGACGTCCGCCACCTTCACCATCACCCCGACCAGCCCGCCCAGCCGCTGCGCCACCTGCTCGTCCCGGGCCAGGGCCTCGGCCCGTTCCTTCATCTCCTTGAGGTTGTAGCGCCGTTCCTCGGCGATCGCCTGTTTGACCATCCGCGCGACCTTGGTGTTCTGCTTGGCCGGCAGTTGCCCGTCGTCCGGCCGCCAGACGTACAGCGCCGCGAAGGCCGCCGCGAAGCGGGGGAAGACGATGGGCAGTCGGTAGGCCGGGCGGCCGTCGTACCCACAGCCCTGGACGATGGCCAGCAGCTCGGTGACGACCTCCTGCTCCTGGTCCTCCTCCTCCGGCAGCTTGTCCGGGCAGTTGAGCGGCAGGACGCCGCGGTACCGCTCGTGGAAGAGACGGGGCCAGTCCCGGACGGCCGGCCCCTCGCCCTCGAGCTGAAGGATCAGGGCTCCGGCCCTACGGGGGAACTTCAGCCGTCTGACGCGCAGCCGGTCCCTGATCGTGAGCTGCGCCACCGCGTCATCCAACGCCCGTTCCATGTCGCCCCCGTCCTTGCCCTGCCACCGCAGGCCGTGACGTCAATTCGTTCGGAGCACTATAAGGACCAACTATGCGTGATAAACGCAGACTTGACACGGCTCAGTGACTTTCGGGCACGGCGCGACAGTAGGCCCATGAGGCCGGGAGGGGTCCCGCCGCGCGACGGGGCGAACGGCATCGCGTGGCCGTGCCCGCGCCTGACGGCCGGGGCCCGCTTCGCGCGTGACCGTGCGGAGGGTGGCCGCCCTGCGCACGGTCCGGCGCTGCTGTTCCCGGCGCCGTCCTGGTCGTCGTTCGTCGCGGCGGTCAGGGGTGGAGAGCTCTCCGCCTGACGCGTACGACAACCAGCCAGTGAGGCGAGCGGCCCCTCGAACCCGCCGGTCGGGGGACGCCGTCAGAGCTGGAGTGGGTCCAAGCGGCTGTTGCCGAGGCGGAGGAGGCCGCGCGGTTTCGGGCGAAGTGGCTGGTCGAGCGGGGATGGCTGACCGAGGAGTGGCCGGGGCTGTTCAGGCCGCGGACCGCTTGACGCGGCGGGGCGCGGGGGCGTTTGCACCACGGCCCGTCCAGTTTTCGTTATCGGCGTCGCCCCCGCCCGTCTCCATAGCATGCATGCGACACGACAGATCAGCCGCCGCACCATGCTCAAGGCCACGGGCGCCGCAGCCGGAGCCGTCGGCCTCGCCACCGTCGCCACCCCCTCGGTGGCCGCGGGCGGGGCCTTCGCGCACCCCGGCCTCCTCCACACCGGCGCCGACCTCGCCCGTATGGCCGCCAAGGTGAAGGCCGGCGCCTCCCCCTACACCGCCGGGTACGCGAAACTGACCGCCAACCGGCATTCGCAGAGCGACTGGACGGCCAATCCGCAGACCGTCGTGTACCGGGGCGTGGAAGTGCGCCCCCCGAGCACGTGGAAGCAGAACTACTGGACCCTCTACAACGACATCCACGCCGCGTACCAGAACGCCCTGCGCTACCACGTCAGTGGCGACAGCGCCCACGCCGACACCGCCGTCGCGATCCTCAACGCCTGGTCGGCGAAGCTGACGAAAGTCCACGGCAACGCCGACCGGTGGCTGGCCGCCGGGATATACGGGTACCAGGCCGCCAACGCGGCCGAGCTCGTCCGCGACCGCGACGACTTCGAACTCGAGCGATTCCAGAAGATGCTGGTCGACGTCTTCTACTCGTTGAGTGAGGACTTTCTCGTCAGGCACAACGGCACCCCCGACCCCCACTACTGGCCCAACTGGGACCTGTGCAACATGGCCTGCGCGCTGGCCACGGGCATCTTCTGCGACGACCAGGCCAAGGTCGAGCGGGCCGTCGAGTACTTCAAGCACGGCGTCGGCATGGGCTCGATCAAGCACGCCATCCCGGTCGTGCACGACGACGGGCTCGCCGAGTGGATGGAGGCCGGGCGCGACCAGGGACACTCGCTGATGGGCGTCGGGCTGATGGCCACGTTCTGCGAGATGGCCTGGAACCAGGGCATCGACCTGTACGGCTACGACGACAACCGCTTCCTCAAGGGCGCTCAGTACGTGGCCAAGTGGAGCCTGGGCGGAAACGTGCCGTACACGCCCTACGCCCAGGTGGACCATCGGCCGGGGATCCAGACCCCCACCCAGGTCGCCCCCGCCGACCCGACGCAGGTGCGGCCGGTCTGGGCCATGGTCGCCAACCACTACACCAAGCGGCGCGGGCTGTCCGCCACCTACCTCACGCAGATCGCCGCCAAGGCCGGGCCCGAGGGCGGCGGCGGGGACTACGGGCCCAACAGCGGCGGATTCGACCAGCTCGGCTTCGGGACGCTGGCGTTCACGCGGGACAAGGCGACGGACACCAAGGCCACACCGAAGCCCGCAGCTTCGGCCTCGGCCCCGGCCTCGGGCGCCGCCTCCGACCCGCGGCCCCAGACGGCGGCCACCGCATCGGCCTCCGCTTCCGCCTCCCCCACCGCGGGGGGCGACCTCGCCGCGACCGGCTCCGGCGAGATCGTCGGGTGGACGGCCGCCGCGGGCGTCACCGCCGTCGCCGGCGGCCTGCTCTTCCTGCGCCGCCGCGGCCGGGGGCGCCACGGCGCGTAGGAAGAGTTAGCACATTCCCGGGATCTGTTACATCCCGGATGTGTGTCATACGCCCAGGGGCTCCTCCAGGGCCTGGTCCGCGAAAACGGGGCGGATCCGGCCCTGGCCCCCGGACCCCGACCTGCGGCCCTACGCCCTCAGCGACCAGGCAGCGCACCGCGTCCCAGTCGTGGCACAGCCGGTGGCAAGCCACGCAACCCCCGTGCGCACTGGCCCCGGCACCCGTGAAACCGCCGTGAAACCGCCGTGAACCCGGCCGCCCGCACTCTCTTCCGCATGACGAATTCCCGATCCCCCCGGGCCATCACGGCGACCGGGCTGCGCAAGGCGTACGGCGAGCAGGTGGTGCTCGACGGCATCGACCTGGACATCCCCGAAGGCACGGTCTTCTCGCTGCTCGGGCCCAACGGCGCCGGCAAGACCACCATGGTCCAGATCCTGTCCACGCTGATCGGCGCCGACGGCGGCGAGATCCGCGTCGCCGGGCACGATCCGGTCAAGGAGCCCGACGCGGTGCGGGCCGCGATCGGGGTGACCGGGCAGTTCTCGGCGGTGGACCACCTGCTCACCGGCGAGGAGAACCTGCTCCTGATGGCGGACCTGAATTACCTGGGCCGCCGCGAGGGGCGGCGGCGGGCCGCGGAGTTGCTGGAGCGGTTCGACCTGGTCGAGGCGGCCAAGAGGACGCCCGCCACCTACTCGGGCGGGATGCAGCGGCGGCTCGACATCGCGATGACCCTGGTCGGCGAGCCGCGCATCATCTTCCTCGACGAGCCGACCACCGGCCTCGACCCACGCAGCCGGCACAGCATGTGGCAGATCGTCCGCGACCTGGTGGCGGGCGGGGTGACGGTGTTCCTGACCACGCAGTACCTGGAGGAGGCCGATGAGCTCGCCGACCGGATCGCGGTGCTCAACGGGGGGAAGCTGGTCGCGGAGGGGACCGCGGACGAGCTCAAGCGGCGCATTCCGGGGGGCCATGTCCGGCTGCGGTTCGCCGTGCCGGGCGATCTGGAGCGGGCCGCCCGCGCCCTCGGCGAGGTGTCACGTGACGAGGAAGCGCTCACCCTCCAGGTGCCGAGCGACGGCAGTGTCCGGGAGCTGAGGTCCCTGCTCGACTGGCTGGACGCCGAGTCGATCGAGGCCGAGGAGCTGTCCGTCCACACCCCCGACCTGGACGACGTCTTCTTCGCCCTCACCGAAAAGCCCGGCACCCCCACCACCACCGCACAGAAGGTGAACGCGTGATGAGCAGCGCCGTGACCCACCCCCTCCGCGACTCGATGACGATGCTGCGGCGCAACCTCCGGCACGCCCTGCGCTACCCCGCCATGACGATCTCCGTCGCCGCGATGCCGATCATCATGCTGCTGCTGTTCGTCTATGTCTTCGGTGGCGCGCTGGGCACCGGTGTCGGCCCGATGGGCGGGGCGGGCGGCGACGCGGACTACATCGACTACGCCGCCCCCGGAATCATCCTGATGGCGGCGACCTCCGGGTCTTTGGCGATGGCGGTGGCCATCTCCGTCGACATGACCGCGGGCATCATCAACCGGTTCCGCACCATGGCGATCTCGCGGTCGTCGGTGCTGGTCGGACACGTCGTCGGCTGTGTGCTCCAGACGCTGGTCGCCATCGCCCTGGTCACCGGGCTCGCGCTGCTCATGGGGTTCCGGCCGAACGCCACCGCCGTCGAGTGGGTCGCGGTGTTCGGCCTGCTGACGCTGGTCACCGTCGCGCTCACCTGGCTCGCGGCCGCCATGGGGCTGGTGTGCAGGAGCCCCGAGACGGCGAGCAACGCGCCGATGCCGCTCCAGTTCCTGCCGCTCCTCGGCAGCGCGATCGTCCCCACGGACTCGATGCCGACCGCGCTGCGCTGGTTCGCCGAGTACCAGCCCTACACCCCGATCATCGAGACGCTGCGGGGGCTGCTGATGGGCACGGAGATCGGGAACAGCGGCGTCATCGCGGTGGCCTGGTGCGTGGGGCTCACCCTGGTCGGCTTCCTCTGGGCGCGGGCGGTGTTCAGGCGGGAGCCGAGGCGTTAGCCCCCGGCCGGGCGATCTTCGCGGGCCCGGCAGTGCCCGCCGTACCCGCGGTACTCCCGCGGGGCGGCCGTCAGGGGCTCGATTGCCGTCAGGGCCGCGGCCCGCAGATCGTCCCGCCCCAGGGCGGTGTACGAGGACACCGCCTCCGCGTACGCCGCCCCGTCGGCCGCTTCCGCGGCCTGGCGGGCCCGGGCGGAGGCCATGGTCGGCTGGAATCCGCGCAGGAAGCGGAACCGCTCCGCCAGGGCGATCAGCCGCGCGCCGGACGCACGGGCCGCCGCGTCCCCGGTGCGCTCCGCGCGGTCCAGTTCCACCAGGGCCAGCGCCAGCAGCAGCGCCCCGCACACCGGGAATTCCATCAGATAGGCCGGGGGCTTCTCCACGGGGTGGCTGAGCATCGTCCACAGCTTGTGGGGAAGTTCGCCGACGCTCTCCTCGACCTGGTCGAGCCGGCCGTGGTGCGCGTGGGCGACCATGGCGGTGGCCTCGACCTCCAGGGTCCAGGGCTCCAGGCCGGGCGGATCGGTGCGGTAGAACGCGTTCTCGGCGCTGCGCGACGCCTCGACGGCCCGTCGCCACAGGCGAAGACCGGCCTCGTTCTCGCCCCGTGCGAGAAGCAGCTCCGCCCGCATGCCGAGGTCGAAGATGAGCACGCCGACCGTTTCGTCGATCCGGTCCGACGTGGTCAGCGGCAGTCGGCGCTCCGCCTCGTCGATGGCGCCCAGTTGCAGATTGACGAGGGTCAGGGCCGCCTTGACGCCGGACACGTCCCCCCACGGCATGCTCTCCTCCAGCAGCCGCAGCGCCGCCTCCCCATGGCGCCTGCCCTCCTCGCCCCGTTCCGCCTGGAGGCACAGTTCCCCGATCCGGGAGTGGGCGAGGACACGGACCCAGGCGGCGCTGCGGCCCGAGAACGCGTCCAGCATCCTCCTGGCGGTCCGCAGTGCGCCGTCCAGGTCGCCCGCCCGCTCCAGGACATAGCTCGCCACGGCATTCGCGACGCCCGCCAACAGCGGCTCGTCGCTGTCGCACAGCGCGCGCAGCGGGGCGGGGTCGGCGCCCAGCACCTCGGGCGCGGCGGCCAGGACGGTCGCGACGGCCCGGGGCAGGGTGTCGGGCGCGGCGGGCGGCAGCCGGCGCAGGGTGGCGAGCGGGCGGCCGGCGTGCAGTCCGATGACCGTGAAGGCGTTCGCGGTGAACAGCGCGGTGGCGGTCCGGGTGGCCTCGACGAGCGCGGGGTCACACTCCCGCTCGGGCCGGAAGTGCGACAGCGGACGGCTGGTCTCGTCGGCCAGCACGGCGACGCGCGCGTAGTTGCCCTCGACGGTCCACAGGCTCGCGAGCACGGCGGAGACCGCTGCGACCGCTGCGACCGCGGCGCCGTCGGCCCGGGCGAGGCCGTGCCGCAGGGCGTGGACGAGGTTGTCCTGTTCGGCCCGGATCCGGTCGAGGGGGGCGAAGGGGTCGACGGAGTGGGGCCCTTCGTGGTGCGCGAGGCCGAAGTCGCGGGCCCACGCGAGGAAACGGCCGATCACCACGTCGGTCTCCCCGGCCGCCTCCCGGTGGGCGGTGCTGAACTCCCGTACGGTCTCGAGCATCCGGAAGCGCGCCCCCGACGGGGTGTCGGCGACCCCCAGCAGGGACTGGTCGACCAGGTCCGCCAGCACCTCGAGGGCGTCGTCGTCCGCCGCCAGGAGATGGCGCGCGGCGTCCGCCGTGAAACCGCCGGGGAAGACGGACAGCGCCCGCAGCGCCGCCTGCCCGGTGGCGTCCAGCAGGTTCCAGCTCCAGTCGACGACGGCGTGCAGCGTACGGTGGCGGCTCGGCGCGTCCCGCGCGCCGCCGCGCAGCAGGGTGAACCGGTCCTCCAGGCGGCGGGCGATCTCCGCGACCGACATGACCCGGACCCGCGCGGCCGCCAGCTCCACCGCGAGCGGCAGTCCGTCCAGGTGGCGGCACAGCTCCTCCACCGCGCCCGCGGGCAGCTCGGCGCCGGGCCGCACCGCCCGTGCCCGCTGCTCGAACAGCTCGACCGTCGTCGCCGGGCTCAGCTCCGGCAGCGGATACACGGCCTCCGACGAGAGGCCGAGCGGCGCCCGGCTCGTGGTGAGCACCCGCAGGTCCTGGGTCTGGGACACCAGATGCCGCACCAGTTCGGCGGCGCCGCGGATCACGTGCTCGCAGTTGTCGAGCACCAGCAGCACGGGCCCGGGGCCGAGAGCGCCCAGGATGCCGGTGAGGACGTCCGCCGGCAGGCCCAGAGGGCCGACCGAGACGGGCGGGGCGTCGCCGACGCCGAGCACCGACGCGACCTCCCTGACCACGTCCTCGTCCGAGGCGACGCCCGCGAGCCCGACGAAGTACACGGTGCGCCGCCCGGCCCGGCGGCTCACGGCGTGCGCCAGCCGCGTCTTGCCCAGGCCGCCCGGCCCGACGACCGAGGCGACCCGGGAGGCGTCCAGCAGCCCCGCCACCGCGGCGATGTCCTCGTCGCGGCCGAGCAAGCGATTGGGCTCGTACGGGACGCCGTGGCGCACCACCGGCGCCTCGCCCCGCAGCAGTTCCTCGTGGACGGCCCGCAGCGCGGGGCCGGGGTCGGTGCCGAGCTGATCGCGCAGCGCGCGGCGGTAGGTGTCGTACCTGGCCAGCGCCGCGGACGGGCCGAGCGTGGCCGCCTCGCAGCGCAACAGCTCCAGCAGCACCTCCTCGTCCCGCGGCCGCTCGCGGGCCAGGCCGGCCAGCGGCCCGGCCGCCTCGGCCCGGCGGCCGAGCCGGGACAGCGCCAGCGCGCGGGCGCGCACCAGCGCCCGGTACGTCGCGGCCCGCTCCGCGCGCAGGGCGGCCAGCGGGTCCTCGGCCATCGCGCTGTGTTCCGTGCCCTCGGCCTCGCCGCCCGGGTCGCCCTCCCACAGCGCGAGGCCGGCCTCGGCGTGCGCGAGCGCTGCGGCGTGGTCGCCCGCGCGCGCGTGGCGGGCGCTCGCGGCCTCGCTGAGCAGGACGGCGGAGCTGTCGACCTGCTCCTCGGGCAGGGCGAGCCGGTAGCCGGTGGGGGTGCTGGCGATCACATCGGCGCCCAGCTGGGAGCGGGCGCGGGAGACCAGGATCTGGAGCGCCTTGGTCGGGTTCTCCGGCCGCTCCCCGGGCCGCTCCCGCGGCCACACCCCGTCCACCAGCCGCGCGGTGCCGCAGCCGGTGCGCGGCTCGCCCGCGAGCAGCGCGAGCAGGCCGCGCAGCCGGGGCCCGGTGATCTCGCGGCCGCGGCACGAGACCCGCGACAGCAGGGTCAGCTCGGTGGTCACCGGGTCAGGTTAGCCAGTCGGCGGACCGTCCCGACTGTGCGGTCGGGGGTGGGCCAGTACGCGGGACTGGTCAATGAAGGTCGGTCAGCGGGGCCCGTCAGCGAGTGCCGACGGGCTCCAAGCCCTTCGTCTCAGCGGTCGCCGCGCGCAGGGCGGGCGCCGCCCGTTCGAATTGACGTCCTCACCCACGTGAACGTGGGTGATTCCCGCCTGCCCCGCCGCATGCAGCGGTAGGGCTCCGGGTGGGTTCCTGCTTCGACGAGCGCTGCCCCGGCATGCGGGGTCTGACGTGCTCTCCACAGGCGTTTTGACGCTCCGCCTCGTGCCGCATCGCAGCGACACGTTTCCGTCCAGCGGCGCGTATGTTGACCTCGGCGTTCTCGTCCCGGTCGTGGCGGGTGCCGCACCCCGTGCAGGTCCAGGTACGAATGTGGAGCTGCTCGCGGCCCTTGGGGCCGGTAAGGCGACCGCACCCGGGCTGGGAGCACAGCTGGGTGGAGGGGAACCACCGATCGACCCTGGCGAAAGTCCGACCATACCGTTCACACTTGGCTTCGAGAACGCGGACGAAGGTGCCGAGGGACTGGTCGTAGACGCTCTTGCCGAGCCTGCCGCGCCGGGTGGCCATGCCCCTCACGTTCAGGTCCTCCACATAGACCGCTTGGCTCTGACGGACGATGCGGGTGGTCTCCTGCTCGATGAAGTCGCGCCGCTGGTCAGCGATGCGGGCATGGACCCTGGCGATGGCCTGCCTGGCCTTGCGCCGGTTGTTCGATCCCTTCTGCTTACGGGACACGGCACGCTGGGCCCGCTTGAGCTTGCGTTCCTGGCGGCGGAAGAACTTCGGGGATTTGATTTTCCGGCCGCGCAGCACGGCGTAGGAAGACAGGCCCAGATCGATCCCGGTGTCCGTCTCCTCCACATCCAGCCCGGGCAGAGGCTTGTCGTCCACCTCGACCACGAAGCTGGCGAAGTACCTGCCGGACGGGTCCTTGATGATGGTTACGGACGTGGGCTCGCAGGGCAGCTCTCGGGACCAGCACACCTGGATGTCGCCGATCTTCGGCAACCGCAGCTTCCCGCCCTTGGTGAGAGACCAGCGGGCGTTCGCAGTGAATCGGATCGCCTGCCGGGCGGTCTTCTTCTTCATCTTCGGCGGGCCCATCGAAGGGCCCTTGCGGGTGCCACCCTTCGAGGCGAAGAAGTTGCTGTACGCCCTCTCCAGGTCGCGCAAGGACTGTTGGAGCACCACTGCGGACACCTCGCCGAGCCAGACCCGCTCAGGGGTCTTCTTCGCCTCGGTGATGACCCGCTTGGACAGCTCGGCCGCCTTCGGGCGCGGCAGGCCCTTGGCGTGGGCGTCGTGGCGCAGACGGAGGGCGTCGTTCCATACGACGCGGGCGCACCCGAACGCCCTCGCCAGCTTGCCGCACTGAGAAGCGCTCGGGTACACGCGGAAGTTGTACCGGAGCTTCATACCGATCACCGTAATACGGTTGGTTTATGGACGAGCATGGATCGATCGGAACTGGCGAACATTGCACTCTCTCTCGCATATGTTTTTGGTTTTCGCAATGAGGCACGACAAAAAGTGTTCACCGACGCACATGAAGGGGTCACGCGCAGCGTGTGCGCAGACTTCGGAACCGAGGCGGTGGAGTTCGACGGCGAGGCCGACTATGTCCACCTGTTCGTGAACTTCCCACCGAAGGTGGCGATCTCGACGCCCCGGGGCGTCGGCAGCCGCCTGCCCATGCAGCACGACTCGCCGACCGGTTCGGCCCCGGCGGGAAGTGACCCACGCCCCGACGGCCGCCGAGGCGCCGGGCCGCTCAGAACCCGCGCCCGCCAACCGCCGTACGCCCCACCACCGCGCCCAGCTTGCGCAGCCGCCGCCAGTCCAGGGGCGGCTTCACCGCCGGGACCCCGGGCCTGACCCTGGGGACCCGGACCCGCAGCGCACCGGGCGCGATGCGGCAGCGCACCGGGACCGACACCATCAGCGCCTCCCCGTCCACCCCGACCTCGATCTCCTCGCGGTCGGCGTCCACCACCACCTCCTGGGCGGTCCGCACCGTCAGGCCCGCCGCCTTCCGGCCGCGCAGCAGCCCGGCGGCCTGGGCGGCGTTGTCGACCTTGACGCCGAGGACGCCGAGCCTGCCGGAGTTCAGCAGCTCGCGGCGGCCGAGTCCGGCCGGGTCGCCGGTGCGGTACGGGTTGTTGCTGACCAGCAGGGCCTGGGGAGCCGCGATCTTGACCCCGTCGGCCTGCGCGACCATCCGGGGGCCGCGCTGGCGGGTCAGCAGGTCGGGCAGCAGCTCCAGGGTGGTGCGCACCTTGTCGTCGCGGTAGGCGGGACTCTGGACGACCGCCGCGTACGCCCCGAAGGAGGCGTTGTTGACGAAGGGGTGCTCGTTCGCGTAGCCGAGGTCGACGCGGAGTTCCACGCCGTCGGTGAGCGCGTCCAGGCAGGCCGACGGGTCCTCGCGGTCCAGGCCGAGGTCCATCGCGAAGTGGTTGCGGGTGCCCGAGGAGATCACCAGGAAGGGGAGTCCGCGCTCCACCGCGACCGCCGCGACCAGGGCCTGGGTGCCGTCGCCGCCCGCCACGCCCAGCAGATCGGCGCCCGCGTCAGCCGCCTCCCGGGCCAGGGCGGCCACGTCCCGCGGGTGGTCCGGGTCGAGCAGCACCACGCGCGCGCCCAGCCGCTCGGCCTTCTCCTTGAGCCCGAACCGCCCCACCTTCCCGCCGCCCGAGCGCGGATTCATGATCAGGAAGGGGCTCTGCGGCGCGGGGGTCCGGTACTCCGTCACCGGTACGGCGCCGAAGCCGGTGCTGCGGATCGCGGCCCGCCCCGCCCAGACCGCCACCCCCCACAGGCCCAGGGCGACCATGACCACCCACAGCAGGTTCCGCGCGTCGTAGAACCCGATCACGGTGAGCGGCGCCGCCACCGCCAGGACGACCGCCGCGATCCGGACCACGCCACGGCGGGTCAGCACCCACCAGACGGCGGCGGCGGTGACCGCCATGCCGCCGAGACCGACCACCACCAGGATCAGGCTGGCGGTCCCGGCGAAGATCATCGGCAGCAGCAGCCCCAGCGCGGCGGCGGCCAGGGACAGCCGCGCCGACCAGCGCTGCGCGGCATGGGCCCCCTCCCCAGGGTCCAGCACCATCGGCCCTCCCCGGCCCGGCAAACCACTCAACGGCGTTCTCGACTCTCTCTCGACAGCGCGTCATGGTAGGCCGTACGGCGGGCCGTTCGTGCTCACCCACGCCAAGAGCATGTCCGCGTCACCCTGGAGGACGGGCCGTGGGTGGTGCGAGGTTCAGTCGAACCGCCCGGGACAGCTCAGGCGGCGGCGGGCCCGACCGTACGGGCGACGAGGTCGCGCCAGCCCGCCTCCAGCCGCTCCAGCGCCATGCCGCGCTGCCGGGTCAGATGGTGGATGAGCGCGGGCTCCAGGTAGCCCATCAACGTCTCCGCCAGCAGTGCCACGTCGCCGTCGGCGTGCGCCTCGCGCAGCAGCATGGTGATGTGGGTGAGCCGGACCTGGCGCGGGGCCACGGACAGGCGGCGGTCGGCGGGCGGATCGCCGGCCAGGTAGAGGTCGAGGTACGCGGACATCTGCCGGAGGGTGGACACCCCGAACGCCGCCAGCCGCTCCACGGCCGGGGCGCCGGGTCCGAGCGGGGGCGGGCCGGTGAGAAACGCCTGCTGGTAGGCGCGCTCGGAGTGGTCGAGCAGGGCCTGGAGCAGACCGGTGCGGTCGCCGAAGCGCCGGAAGACCGTCCCCTTGCCGACCGACGCGGCGCAGGCGACCGCCTCCATGGTCAGCTTGTCCACCCCCTGCTCGGCCACCAGCCGCGCGGCGGCCTCCAGCAGCCGGGCCCGGTTACGCACGGCGTCGGCCCGCATCGGGGGCGCCTGGCCGGCCAGGGGCAGCAGCGACCGCCCGGCCACGTCCGCGGGTGCGGATGACGAGGCGGGAGGGGGCGGGGGCTGGGGCGGCGCTGACGGGTCCATGATGGAGATCGTAGCGGACCGCGGTCCGCTTAGTTTAAAGTGGACCGCGGTCCGATTATCTGGTACAACCTTCAACTAACGAGGTCCGCTCCGCGGGCGCTTATCGATCTTGGAGAACTCATGTCTGTTCGCATCCTCGCCCTGGTCGGCAGCCTCCGCGCCGGCTCGACCAACCGCCAGCTCGCCGAGGCCACCGTGAAGCTCGCCCCTGAGGGCGTCGAGATCACGATCCACGAGGGCCTGGCCGACGTGCCCTTCTACAACGAGGACATCGACGTCGAGGGGTCCGTCCCCGCTGCGGCGGCGAAGCTGCGCGCCGCTGCCGGTGAGGCCGACGCCATCCTGCTCTTCTCGCCCGAGTACAACGGCACCATGCCGGGCGTCCTGAAGAACGCGATCGACTGGCTGTCCCGCCCGTACGGCGCCGGCGCCATCTCCGGCAAGCCGGTGGCCGTCGTCGGCACCGCCTTCGGCCAGTACGGCGGCCAGTGGGCCCACGACGACGCCCGCAAGTCCGTGGGCATCGCCGGCGGCACCGTCGTCGAGGACATCAAGCTCTCCATCCCCGGCTCGCTGACCCGCTTCGCCGAGCAGCACCCGTCGGACGACGCCGAGGTCACCGAGCAGCTGACCCACGTGCTCGCCCGCCTGACGAAGGAAGCCGCGGCCGCGCAGGCCTGAGCCCCGGCTCCCCTCGGCGGGCCCCGTCGACCGAACGCGGTCGGCGGGGCCCGCTCGCGCTCCGCGGGCCGCCCGAGGCCGCCCAGTACGCTGCCGCCGAGACAACGATGCCGCCGCATCCGACCAGTGGGAGTGCCCGTGGAATTCATCCACCACGCCGACGGCGAAGCCCTGAGCTGTGCCTCCTTCGAGCCCACCGGGCCCGCGGCGTCCGACGCCGGCCGCGCCCGCGTGGTGATCATGCACGGGGCCGGTGTCGGCAGCAAGGAGCGGAGCATCCCGCTCGCCCGCGACTTCGCCGCCGCGGGCCACCCCTCCCTCGCGTTCGACTTCTCCGGACACGGGGACAGCTCCGGGAGGCCGGCGGAGCTGAGCCTGGAGCGCAGGTTCCGTCAGGCGCTCAGCGTCATCGAGGCGTTCGCGCCCGACTGCGGCCCGCTGGCGCTGGTCGGCTTCAGTATGAGCGGGCAGACCGTCGCCGATCTGACCTCCCGCCTCGGCGACCGGGTCGAGGCGATCTGCCTGTGCGCACCGGCGGCGTACGGGCCAAAGGCGTGGCCGGTGCCGTTCGGGGACGGCTTCACCGAGCTGATCCGCCGGCCCGACAGCTGGCGCCCCAGCACGGTCTTCGACGCGCTCGGCGCCTTCACCGGCCGCTCCGTCCTGGTCGTCCCCGAGCGCGACGAGATCATCCCGCCCGAGGTCACCGCCGGGATCGAGCAGGCCCTCCGTACCAGGTCCCGCTTCTCCAAGCTGGTCCTGGACGGCGCCGACCACCAGCTCGGCCGCTGGCTCTCGGGCCACCCCGAGCACCGCGCCCGCCTCGTGGACCTGTGCACCCGGCCGCACGACCCGGACCCCACCGGCCTCACGCGGATCTGAACCCCCACCACCTCGGCAACCCCGACACCGACCCCCGTCAAAGGCGTTGACGCCACGGGCGTAGTGTCCGAGCCTCGAGGTCAGCAGGACGAGGGGGCGTGGCCATCCATGGCGACGGACGATGCCGTACGCGGCTGTACCGGTGTGCTGGTCATCGGCACGCGCGGTGCCGCGGGGCCCGGTGAGGTCCTGGTACGGGTCAGAGGCGGCTCCGAGACCTTCCTCGCCTGGTCCGACGAGCCCTTGCCCAAGGGGGCGTCCGTGCTCGTCATCGACTGCCGCGGCGCGCGCCAGGTCGACGTCGTCGAGTGGGCTGATCCGTTGAACGCGTTGGCCGGCGAGACCGGCAACGCCGGCTGAGGAGACGAAAAATGTTCGGTTACCGCGTTCCCGCCCCCGACGAGGCGATGCTCATCTCCGGTGGCAGGCGGGGCCAGGGGGGTGCGCCGTTCCGCGTGGTGACCGGGCACGGCAAGTTCGTGCTCCCGGTCTTCCGCAAGACCCGGTTCCTGACGCTGGCGATGTGCGAGGCCGAGGTCGCCGAGAAGTGCGTCACCAAGCAGGGCATCGTGCTGACGGTCCGTGCCGTGATCGCCTTCAAGGTCGGCAACGACACCGAGAGCATCGTCAACGCTGGCCAGCGATTCCTCTCCGACCAGGACCAGATGTCCGTGCTGACCGGCCGGATCTTCGCCGGACACCTGCGCGCCATCATCGGCTCGATGACCGTCGAGGAGATCATCACCGAGCGGCAGAAGCTCGCCACCGAGGTCCTGGACACCTCCAAGACCGAGATGGCGAAGATCGGTCTGATCGTGGACTCGCTGCAGATCCAGTCCATCGACGACGGGGACACCGGCTACATCGCGGCGATGTCGGCCCCGCACAAGGCCGCCATCCAGCGCCAGGCCCAGATCGCCCAGGCCCAGGCCGCGCAGGCCTCGGCCGAGGCGGAGCAGGCGGCCGCGCGCAAGCAGGCCGAATACGCCCGGCAGACCGCCATCGTGCAGGCCGAGTACTCGGCGGAGGTGGAGCGCGCGCAGGCCCAGGCCGGGCAGGCCGGGCCGCTGGCTGAGGCCCATGCGCAGCAGGAGGTGCTCGCCGCGCGGACCGAACTGGCCCAGCGCGCCGCCGATCTGCGCCAGCAGCAGCTGGTGGCCGAGATCGTGAAGCCCGCCGAGGCCGAGGCCGAGCGGATCAGGGTGCTGGCGCTGGCCGAGGCGGAGCGGATGCGGATCCAGGCCGAGGCCGCGGCCTCGCACGGCCGGGTCGCGCTGGACCGCATGCTCATCGACCAGCTGCCGCAGATCGTCAAGGAGGCCGCCTCCGGGCTCTCCGGAGCCAATGTCAACGTCCTCAATGGCGCCGACGGACTGGGCGAGATCGCGGCGGGTCTGGTCGGGCAGGGTCTGACGATCCTGGACTCGGTGCGGCGCAACCTGGGTTCGCCCGAGGGTGATGTGGAGAAGGCGGAGAAGGCGGAGAAGGCGCAGAAGAGCGGCGGGCAGCGCCCGGCGGGCGAGGGCGGCAGGGTCGAGATCCGCTGAAGGGCGGGGCCGTACGACCACCGCACGGCGGCCAGTTGCCAGCGCATCCGGCCGCCGTGCGTCAGCACATCTGGTAGTCCCGCCGGTCCGGGAACGTCACCCGGTTGAGATTGCACCGGCGCGGCGCGGCCCCGGCACATCGCGCATGCGCCTGCAGCGCGACGCTGACCAGGCACAGCAGCACATCCGCGTCCCGCTCGTTGTCCAGGTGCACGGTCACCCACTGCGAGTCCGGCACCAGCCGGATCGCCGTGGAGCGCCCCAGGTGGACGGCCAGGTGGCGGATGGCCGGTTCGGTAAGGTGCAGGTCGGCGTCCCGGTCGGAGTGGAAGTGCACGATCTCGCACTCCGCCGTCCGCACCGCGTGGCCCATGCCACAGCAGGCCGGGCCCACGTCGAGGTCCGGCCAGTCCCGCAGTCGCTCCATGGCCCGATGCGCCACGCTCACGCATACATCCTCCCCCGGTTTCCCGGGGCCTCACCCTCGCGTTGCCTGACCGTAACCATCAGATACGACAAGTCGATTGGGTGCGTGACGGACCGGGAGAGCGCCAGGAGGGCTGCCGGGCCCGATTCCCGTACTCCCTGGTTGTGATGGCCCCCACCCCTTGCTACCCTTCAGTAGGCAGGTTCGTTGGAAAAACAAACTTACTCGTCCTCGCGGGAAGAGGAGGCGATCGCCATGCGCGACGCCGTCATCGTCGAAGCCGTCCGCACCCCCATCGGCAAGGGCAAGCCCGGCGGCGCGCTCGCCGGGGTGCATCCGGTGGAGCTGCTGGCGCACACGCTGGGCGCCCTCGTCGAGCGGAGCGGGGTGGACCCGGCTCTGGTCGACGACGTGATCGGCGGGTGTGTCGACCAGGTGGGCGAGCAGGCCATGAACACCACGCGGTACGCATGGCTCTCCGCCGGATTCCCCGATACGGTCCCGGCGACCACCGTGGACCGGCAGTGCGGGTCCTCGCAGCAGGCCGTGCACTTCGCCGCGCAGGGCGTCATCTCCGGGGCGTACGACCTGGTGGTGGCCTGTGGGGTGGAGTCCATGAGCCGGGTGCCCATGTGGTCGAACGTCCCGGCGGGCGCCGACCCGTTCGGGCCGGGGATCGCGGCCCGCTACCCCGAGGGGCTGGTGCCACAGGGCATCAGCGCCGAACTGATCGCCGCGAAGTGGTCCCTGACGCGCGAGCAGATGGACGAGTTCGCCACCGCGTCCCACCAGAAGGCGGCCCGCGCGACCGCGGAGGGGCGGTTCGCCGCCGAGCTCGCGCCCCTGACGGCGGGCGGGCGCACGGTGGACACGGACGAGTCCATCCGCCCCGCCACCACACCCGAGGTACTGGCCGGGCTGCGGCCCGCCTTCGCCGACCCCGGGTTCGCCGAGCGGTTTCCGCAGATCCAGTGGTCGGTGACGGCGGGCAACAGCAGCGCGGTCAACGACGGCGCGGCCGCGCTCCTCATCACCAGCAGTGACACCGCGGCCCGACTCGGCCTGCGCCCCAAGGCCCGGCTGCACAGCTTCGCCGTCACCGGCTCCGATCCCCTGCTGATGCTCACCGGCGTCATCCCGGCCACCGAGAAGGTATTGCGCCGGGCCGGGCTCGGCCTCTCCGACATCGACCTGTTCGAGGTCAACGAGGCCTTCGCCAGCGTGGTCCTGGCCTGGCAGCAGGAAACGGGCGCCGACCCCGCCAAGGTCAACGTCAACGGCGGCGCCATCGCCCTCGGCCACCCGCTGGGCGCCAGCGGCGCCCGGATCATGACCACCCTCGTCGGAGCCATGCGCGAGCGGGGCGCGCGGTACGCGCTGCAGACGATGTGCGAGGCGGGCGGGCTCGCCAACGCGACGGTGCTGGAGGCCATCGGGTGAGCCGCGCGGGCACGGGCCCGCCGTGCGCACGCGGTGTGCGGCGGTATAAGCATCCGCACCGGCGAATACGCCTGACCCAGGGAGCGACACGACGTCGCTTCGGCGTGTCGCCGTCCCAAACCCACCACAAACCCAGAGCGCGTCAGCCCGTCGTCCATTGACGGAGTTTCTCGGGGTTGCGTACTGCCCAGATGCGCGTGATCCGGTCGCCTACGACGTCGAACGCGAACACCGTCACGGTGACGCCGTCTTGCTGAGCCACCAGACCGGGCTGACCGTTGACCGTACGCTCCAGGAACGTCATGTTGTCGGGCTTCCGGCAGGCGATTTCGATCCAGGCGTGCGCGATCTGCTCGCCGCCTTCGATGGGGCGCAGGAAGGTGGTGGCGAGGCCGCCGCCGTCGGCGATCGCCGTGGCGTCGGGGTCGAGCAGGCCGATCAGGACGTTGATGTCCTTGGCCTCCCATGCCTGTTTGAAGTCCCTGACGACGCCGGCGCGCTGGGTTGCCGGAGTCGTGGAAGGCTGCGCGGCCCGGATGCGGCGGCGGGCCGAGGAGGCCAGCTGGCGGCATGCCGCCGGGGTGCGGCCGAGGATCTCGGCCACTTCGGCGAAGGAGTGGCAGAAGACATCGTGCAGGATGAACGCGACGCGTTCAGCCGGGGTCATCGTTTCGAGCACAACGAGGAAGGCCATGTTGACCGACTCGTCGAGGGTGACCCGGTCGGCCGGGTCGACGGTGGTGCCGCCCGGCCGCCCGCTGATCCACTCCGTACGTCCGGGCAGCGGCTCGGGTATCCATTCGCCCACGTAGGTCTCCCGCCGGACCCGTGCCGAGCCGAGCAGGCTGAAGCAGATGCGGCTGGCGACCGTCGTCAGCCAGGCGCCGGGGGACTCGATGGCGTCCTGCTGCTGCCGGGACATGGCGTACCAGCGGGCGTAGGTCTCCTGGACGGCGTCCTCGGCCTCGGCCAGGGAGCCCAGAAGGCGGTAGGCGAGATTGATCAGCTGGCGCCGCTCGCTCATGATCGCGTCCAGGGCCGGATCGGGCCGGCCGTGTCCTGGCTCGCATCGGGTGGTCATGGTTCCGACAGCTCCCTTGGTCGCATCTGCCCTCACCAGTCCGACGGAACAGCCCACCGGAATGTGAGGCCGGTGGATCGCCTCACATTCCGGGGGGCTGTCCTGTCGGACGGTGAGGGGAACACTCCTCCAGCGAACAGGGAGCTCACAGACATCATGACGACCTCATTGCCGGCAACACCGTTCGCCGACCCGGCGTCCGAGCAGCGCCTGGAGCGGGCGGCCACCGCGCTGGCCGCACACGGCTTCACCGTGGAAATCCTCGACGACGCCGCCGCCGCGCGTACCCGCGTCAAAGATCTGATACCGCAGGGCGCCAGCGTTTTCACCGGGGCCAGCGAGACCCTCCGCCTGTCCGGCATCGAAGAGGACATCAACGCCGGCGGACGGTACCAGGCCATCAAGCCACGCGCCCTGGCCATGGACCGCGCCACCCAAATGGACGAGATCCGGCGGCTGCTCGCCAGCCCCGACGTCATCGTGGGCAGCGTCCACGCGGTCACCGAAACCGGCTCCCTCGTGATCGCCTCGGGCAGCGGAAGCCAGCTGCCCGGCATGGCCGGCGGCGCCGCCGACGCGATCTGGGTCGTCGGGGCGCAGAAGGTGGTACCCGACCTGGACACCGCGCTGCGGCGCGTCGAAGACCACTGCCTCCCGCTGGAAAGCGTCCGCACCCAGGAAGCCTACGGGTGGCCGAGCGCCGTCAACCGCCTTCTCATCCTCAACGCGGAGCACCAGCCTGGACGCGGCACCGTCCTGCTGCTCCGCGAAGCCATCGGATTCTGAACCACCAGGAGCGTGGAAGGAAAACGGTGTCGTCGAACGCGACTTCACCGTGGGCGGGATACCCGGCGTGCTCTGGTCGCCCGCATCCGGTCCCTGATCGCGCGCCCCTGGCGCTGCTGGGTGCGGCGTCCGGTTTTCCGGCCGGGCGCCGGGGCCCCGCTCACGCGCGGCGCCGCGAAGCCCCCGCGCCGACCGCCGCCGAGCCGTGCACCGCGACTCCCTCGGGGCGGCCCAGCTCCAGATACATCTTGACGTCGTCGAAGCGCTCGTCGCCGACGGCTATCCCGCTCGGCAGCCGCCCCCACTCCCGGAAGCCCAGGTCCTCGTACAGGGCGATCGCGCCGTGGTTGTTCCCCCGCACGCCCAGGAGCAGCAGCTCAAGACCGGCCGCGCGCACGTCGTCGATCAGCGCGGTCACCAGGAGCCGGCCGATGCCCCGGCCCCGGGCCTCGGGGTGGGTCATGACCTGCTGGAGCTCGGCGCTGTGCCGGTAGCTGGCCACGGAGGCGCGCCGCCGCCACAGCGCACAGCCCAGCACCTCACCCGATCCGTCCGCCGACGTCGCCTCGGCCGCCAGGGCGAGCGCCGCGTCCCCGGCCCGTACGTCGGCCAGCACCCCGTCGAGCCAGGCGTCGGTCTCCGTGCGGCTGGGCGGCGCGAGGTAGCCGATGGCCCCGCCGGTCTCGCTGACGGCGTGGACCATACGGTGCGTCCTCGCGCGCAGCGCCTCGTCCAAGGCGGTCGGCCAGACCAGCTCGACGGGGTCGGTCATGTCGTGTGTTCCTCGCTTCCGTTCAGTCCGGGATCATCGTCCGGCAGGCGGCCCAGTGCACGCGGCCCATATTCGGCTTGAGCAGGGACGACAGATTGACCCATCCGTCGTCCGCGCTGATGTACTTGCCCTTGAGCACCAGGCCGTCGGGTGGGGCCAGGATGTAGTCCGGCATCATCTGCCCCGGCAGGAATTCGTCCACCATCGGCGGATCCGGGTATCCGGAAATGATGCGGTTGGCGTCCCAGTTCGTCAGGAACTCGCCGTGATCGGAGTACACGGCGACGCTCGTGCCCTCGGGTATCTCGAACGTCGGCAGGTCCGAATCAAGGCCGCCATGGCCGGCGATCACCTGCTCGCCGTCCGCTCGTTCTCCGGGGAAGCCGTCCAGCAGGGGGCAGGCCGACAGCCCCAGGGGGTCGACCCGGCGGTGGGGGTTGGGGACGTAGGCGACGGGGTTGGGGGCGGGGGCGAGGCCGAGGGGGTCGGGGGTGAGGTAGCGGGCGGTGGTGGGGTCGTAGTAGCGGTGGTGGTTGTAGTGGAGGCCGCTTTCGGGGTCGTGGTACTGGCCGGGGAAGCGCAGGGGGGTGTGCGGCCGGCCGGTGCGGTCTTCTGTGGTGGTGCCCCACAGGGTGGTACGGGTCCGCCAGGCGATGTCGCCGGTCTCGTCGATGAGTTCGGTCGGGGTGCCGACGAGGTCGGTGACGATGGCGAAGAACCGGTGGTCGATCTGGCGCCGGCTGGTGGCCTCGGTGACGCGTTCGGTCTGGGTCAGGGGGCGGAAGCCGTCGTGTTCCCACGTCAGTGTCATCGGATGGGGGTGGTCCGGTGTGGCGGTGGTCTGTTCGACGAGGGTGGGGCCGTCCCAGGTGAAGTCGGTTTGTTCGAGGACCGTTTCGCCGTCGTCGGCGAGGCGTTGTTTGGCGGTGCGGCGGCCGAGGGGGTCGTAGAGGTAGCGCCAGTGGGTGCCGTCGGGGGTGGTGAGGGCGGTGAGGCGGTTCTCCGCGTCCCAGGTGTAGCGCCAGGTGTCGGGCTTGGCGGAGAGGCGGGTTTTCTGGCGGAGGGTGAGGCGGCCCGCGGTGTCGTGTTCGTAGCGGACGCGTCCGGCGCGGGTGATGCGGGTGCCGGTGTAGGCGCGGGGGCCGGTGGCTTCCGGGGTGGGGTGGTCGGTGGGCCAGGTGGCGTGGGTCTGGTTGCCCGCCTCGTCGTAGGCGTAGGTCTCCGTCCAGCCCTCGGCCCGGACGGCCGTGACCCGGCCCGCGTCGTCCAGGTCGAAGGCGCGCGGGCCGCTGAGCCGGTCTTGGGTGGCGGTGAGGTGGCCGTCGGGGCGGTAGGTGTAGGCGCGGTGCTGGGCGATGTCGTCCGCCGGGCCGGTGGTCAGGGTCTGCTCGGACAGCCGTCCGGCCGGGTCCCAGATCTGCGCGAGGGAGGCGTTGGGCCCAAGTCGGCGGGCGGTTTCCCGGCCTGCCGCGTCATACGTGAAGTCGAGGGTGTGGCCGCAGGTGGTCAGCGTGGTGCGGCGGCCCGCCGCGTCGTAGGCGAACGTGGACTTCGCGCCGGACGGGGTGGTGCGGCGCACGGGGCGGCCCAGCGCGTCGTAGGCGCGGGTGAGGACCCGGTCGCCGACGACTTCCGCTACGGCCCGGCCCATCCGGTCCCGCCGGTACGTCAGCGCCACATCCGGGCCGACGGCCTCCACCAGCCGCCCCGCCGGGTCGTAGGTGAAGGTGGTCACCTGGCCGTCGGCGTCCTTCTCCACCACCCGGCCGCAGACGTCGTACGCGAGGCGGACGGTCTGGCCCAGGGGGTTGGTGCGGGAGACCAGTTGGCCCGCCGTGTCGTAGGCGTAGGTGAGGGTGCGGCCGTCGAAGTCCGTCTCGCTGAGCGGTCGGCCGGTCGGGTCGTAGGTGTACGTCCAGGTCAGGCCCTGGGGACCGGTGACCTGGGTGAGGCGCAGCCGGGTGTCGTGTGTGAACTCGTGGCGGGTTCCGTCGGGGCCGGTCTGGGCGGCCAGCAGATCGAAGTGGGTGTACTCGTAACGGGTCACGCCGCCACCCGCGTCCACGTACGTGGTGCGATTGCCCTCGCCGTCATACGTCCAGCGCTGCTCCGCGCCGTCCGGGGCGATGCGCCGGGACAGCTTGCCCTCCACCGTCCACTCCAGGTGGGTGGTGGCGCCGAGCGGGTCGGTGATGGTGGTGGGGCGGCCGAAGGCGTCGCGGTGGTAGGTGGTGGCCGCGCCGAGAGGGTCGGTGATCTCGACGGGGAGCCCGGCCGGGTCGCAGCGCACGCGCGTGGTGTCGCCGAGCGCGTTGGTGATCGAGGACAGGTGGCCGTGCTGGTCGTAGGTGTAGTGGGTGGTGTGGCCCAACGGGTCGGTGGCGGTGGTGCGGTTGCCCCGCTCGTCGTATGTGTATCGCCAGGTGGCCCCGTCCGGCTGGGTCACCTCCACGGGGAGGTTCAGGGCGTTGTACGTGGCGGTGCGCCGGGTGCCGTCGGGGGCGGTCACCGCGACCGGTCGCTCGGCCGCGTCGTAGGTATAGCCGGTGGTCCGGCCGAGGGCGTCGGTGCGGGACAGGATGCGGCCGTGGCGGTCGCGCTGGGTGCGGGTGGTGTGGCCGAGCGGGTTGGTCACGGCGATGACCTGGCAGCGGTCGTTCACCAGATAGCGGGTGGCGTGGCCCTCGGGCGTGGTGACCGTGGTGACCCGGTGGCCGGTCCGCTCGTCCGTGGGACCGTAGTCGATCCGCACCGAGACATGTCCTTCGGTGCCGCCCTCGGCGATGCAGCGGTCGCGGTTGTCATAAACGAAGTCGTAGCGGCGGTCGTTGGTGTCGATCCACGCGATCATCCGGCGCTCCGCGTCGTACTCGTACCGCATCGGCAGCCCGGAGGAGTTGGTCACGTGGGTGAGGTTGCCGTCGGTGTAGGCGTAGCGGATGAGCTGCTGGTCGGCGCCCGCGAGGTGGAGGGCGGTGATGCGGCCGTTGTCGGTGGCGATGTCGAGGTGGTAGCCGCCGCTGTGGACGATCCCGGTGGGGGCGCCTTGGGCGTCGTATTCGAAAGTCAGGCGGTGGCCGTTGCGGTCGCTGATCTCGGCCAGCGGCGCCTCGCCGTCGCCCCCGCCCCGCGGTCCGGTGAAGTACCGGGTGCGCCCGGTGTCCGGGTCGGTGAGCGTGTAGTCGCCCTCCACGGTCCGCTCCAGCGGCCACCTCGGGCCCAGCTCCGGCAGCGTCGGCAGGCCGGGGGCCGGGTGGGGATACGACAGCAGCAGCCCGTCCTCGGCGACGAACACCACACCCCGCGCACCGATCTCCAGCCGCTGATCCGCCGTGCTCGACCACATGGGCCCGAACCACCGGCCCGCCCGATACCCCGACTCCGCCCGCCGCACGAACACCAGCGGCAACGCCCCCGGCAACACCACATCCCGCTGCGGCAGAAACATCCGCCCCGTCGCCAGATCCACCGGATCCGTACCATCCGCGATCTTCGCCGCATCCGGCGTGGCGTGCGGGGCCGCGCCCTCCTTGGCCACCGTCTGAAGAGCAGGCCGCTCCGCCCTGGTGACCGTGGCGGGCAGCCGCTCGGCAGCCGTGACCGCCGCCTTCGCACCCCCCAGCCCCTTCGTCCCGATCAACTCCGGCACCAGACGGCCAAGACCCTCCGACGGGTCCTTCTGGAAGGCGTTCCACATGCCCTTGAGCGCCGCGCCCGGATCATTGGCCATCCGCACCAGACCAGCAGCGGTGTTGTTCAAGTTGGTCGCGTACTCGGCGGGGTGGGTGATGTTGTACAGGTCCAGCGGGTTCACCTGCCGCACGAAGTTCAGCACGCCCGCCGTGCCCTTCACCACCCCGCCCAGGAAATGGCTGGTGTCCAGGGACAGCCCTTCCAGCCCGTCGCCCACCTGCTGGGCGTATGACGGTTTCTTCGGGGCGGCGTCCCGCGCCGTCTCCACCGCCGCCTTGGCCACCCCATGCGCCTCGTTCCGCTGCCGCCGCGCCTCCGCCAACAACTCTTCAGCGGCCTTGATGTCCGCCGTCCCCGGGTCATGGAACGCACCCGGCTTGTCCGGCAGGGAGGACGGGTCCCGCTTGTCCTCAGGCAGGGCGTTGTACGCGTCCACCGCCTTGTTGTACGCACCCACCTTGTCGTTGTGCGCCGAACGGGCGTCCTCGGAGGCCTTCTTGCCCTTCTTGTAGCGCCGGATCGCCTCCTGGGCCTGACCCTGCGCCCACTCCACCGTCCCCGCGAACCGCTCCAGCGCCCCCGACGCCTTCTCACACGCGTCCGCCGCCGTGAACCACTTCCTCGGCTCGACCGACACGCTCTCCCGGAAGGCGTCCGCCGCCTTCCCCTTCAACGACCGCGAACCCAGCCCCTGCAACCCCTTGCCCACGTTGTTGAACGCCGTCTTGAAGTCGCTCAGATGACTCGCGGTGGAGCGCAGTTTGGACGGACTGCCGTGGATCAGCTTCTTGGCATCCTCGCTCTCCCCCAGCTGCATCTCATCGACAGCCGCGCCCAGCGCGTTCGCCGCCGAATCGGACTTGTCCCGGACCCAGTCCGCACCGCTGTTCCAGCCGACGTCATCCAGCCGGTCGGCCGTCCAGTCCCCCGCGACATCGATGGCCCCGCCGACGTCCTCGACCCGGTCCTCGACCCAGTCCTCGATGCCGTCCGGAACGAAATCCCCGAGCCCCACGCGCAGTTACCCCCGTGCAACAGTCGCAGCGGCCTGTCCCGGCCGTTGATCGGCACCGTACCCGCCAACCGGAACATGGGGCACCGGGGGTCCTACGACTGGGTGCGTTCAGCCTGTTTCCGCCACTTCGACGGGGGTGCCCGACTCCTCGGGGACATGCCCGGTCTGCACCGGCCCGGTCCGCACCCGCCCTGCCCGCACCCGTCCGGTGTCTGCCCGTCCTGTGTTCGCCCGCCCGGCGTTCCCCCGTCTCCTCAGCCGCTGGTAGAGCAGCGCCGCACCGGCCACACCGACCGACCACAGCAGATACCGGCCCGACATCACCAGCAGCGCCACGACCGCGGCGAGCGCCGCCAGGGCCGCCGCGCGGATCGCTCCGCGCCGTGGCAGCAGGCGCAGCGCGGCGGCCACGCCGATCGCGTACACCGTGACGAAGGAGCCCGTGGTGAGCAGCACCAGCGGCCGGGCGTCCGCGTGGGCGGCGGTCACCACGAGCAGGCTGAGGAAGGCCAGCGCCGAGACGAGTCCGAGGCTGCGGCGCGGGATCTCGCCCGCGCTGCCGCCGCGCCCCAGCCATCCGGGCAGCGCGCCGTCCCGGCCGAGGGCCGCGCCGAGCTTGGCCGCGCCGGCGTAGTACGCGTTCATCGTGCCGAGGGTCAGCAGGAGCGCGGCCGCGGCGGCGAGCAGCCTGGCGTTGCCGCCCATGCCGCGGGCCATCAGCTCGCCCAGCGGGGCGTCGGCGTCGGCCGCGCCCGCGCCGAGCACGGCGACGACGGCGAACGCGACGGACAGATACAGCACCCCGACGATCACGACGGCGGCGGCGGTGGCGCGGGGCAGGTCCCGGGCCGGGTCGCGGAACTCCGCCGCCAGGTGGGTGATCGCCTCCCAGCCCGCGAAGCTCCACACCAGCAGCGCCGCCGCCGAGCCGACCGCGGCCCAGCCGTGCGGGGCGAAGGGCTCGAGGTGGTCCGTACGGGCCTGGGGCAGGGACAGCGCGACGGCGCCCAGCAGCAGGGCGATCAGCAGCCCGGACAGCGCGAGTTGCAGCCGCCCGGTGACCCGCAGCCCGGCGGTGTTGACGGCCGTGACGATGGCCATCAGCAACGCCGCGGTGACCGTGCGGGTCG
The DNA here is from genome assembly GCF_042959105.1 of Streptomyces sp. NPDC007917. NCBI lineage: Bacteria > Bacillati > Actinomycetota > Actinomycetes > Kitasatosporales > Streptomycetaceae > Streptomyces > Streptomyces sp. NPDC007917. The sequence goes on along the minus strand of NZ_JBIBKK010000020.1, from coordinate 147,659 downwards.
CGGTCCCGCCGCCCACGGCGGCCTCGGTGTACGAGCCGGCGAACAGCGCGGCGGCGCTCGCGCCCGGGGGCACCGCGAGGTAGAAGCACCAGCCGACCACCGCCGCGGTCCGCTCGCCGAAGGCGAGCCGGGCGTAGGTGGACACGCCCCCGGCGTCGGGGTAGCGGGCGCCGAGCGCGGCGAAGGTGGCCGCCAGCGGCGCGGACACCACGACGAGGGCCAGCCAGGCCAGCAGCGAGGCGGGGCCCGCGGTCTCGGCCGCGAGGGCGGGCAGCGCGATGACGCCCGTGCCCAGGACCGCCCCCACGTACAGCGCGGTGCCCTGGAGTGCGGTGAGCCGCCCGGCGGGCGCGGGGCAGTGGGGTGACGGGGGTGGCGGTTCGCTCATGCCGGGCAGCTTCGCCGACGCGGCCACCGGCGGCCATCGGCGGAAATGCCATGGTGCGCTAAATTCCCGCCATGCCCCGATCGGTCGGTGACACGCCCCGCCCCGCCCACACGCCCCGGTCCGCCAACGCCCCTCGAACCGTCGGTGACACGCCCCGCCCTGCCCACACGCCCCGGTCCGCCACCCCGCGCCCGCACATCGTGGCCGTCGCCGTGACCGACGGCGCCCCCACCTTCGAGCTCGCCGTGCCCTGCGAGGTCTTCGGCATCGACCGCGCGGACATCGTCGACCCGTGGTACGAGCTGCGCCTGTGCGCCGCCGAGCCCGGCCCGCTGCGCACCTCGGCGGGCCTGGGCATCCCCACCCCGTACGGTCTCGACGACCTCGTCGAGGCGGACACCGTGGTGGTGGCCGCCTGCCCCCGGGCCGTCCAGCTGGCCCCGCCGCCCGGCCTGGTCGCCGCGGTGCGCAAGGCCCACGAGCTGGGCCGGCGGATCGTCTCCATCTGCAGCGGCGCGTATGTCCTGGCCGCCGCCGGGCTGCTGTCGGACCGCCGGGCGACCACGCACTGGATGAACGCCGCGGACTTCGCCCACCGCTTCCCGGACGTCGACCTCGACCCCACGGCCCTGTACGTCGAGGAGGGCTCCGTCCTCACCTCGGCCGGCACCGGGGCCGCGATCGACATGTGTCTGCATCTGGTGCGCCGGGACCACGGCGCGGCGGTGGCCAACGAGGTGGCCCGCCGCATGGTCGTACCGCCACACCGGGAGGGCGGGCAGACGCAGTACGCCAGGCTCCCGGCCCGGCCTCGGGCGGGCGCGGGCGAGGGTCTTGCGCCGGTCATGCAGTGGGCGCGGGAGCGGCTGCACGAGCCGCTGACGGTGGCCGGGCTGGCCGCGGCGGCCCATATGAGCGAGCGCACCTTCGCCCGCCGCTTCCGCGACGCGCTCGGGACCACGCCGTTGCAGTGGATCCTGCAGGAGCGGGTGCGGCTGGCGCAGGAGTTGCTGGAGACCACCGACGATCCGGTCGAGAGCGTGGCGCGCCGCACCGGCTTCGGCACCGCGCCCAATCTGCGCCACCACTTCCGGCGGCTGACCAGCGTCTCGCCGCAGACCTACCGCCAGGTGTTCCGGTCCCGGTCGATACCGGCCGGGGCGCGGCATTCGGCACCATGGGAGTGACCGCGGGCATCCGAGGGAGGAGCACACCGTGACCGAACGCAAGCCGCCCGGCATCAGCTTCGAGACGTGGGCCGACCGTCAGATCCGCGAGGCGGAGGCGCGGGGCGACTTCGACGACCTTCCCGGGCGGGGCAAGCCGCTCACGGGCCTGGACAAGCCGTACGACGCGATGTGGTGGGTCAAGGACAAGATGGCCCGTGAAGGTCTGTCCTTCCTGCCGCCGGCGCTCGTGCTGCGCAAGGAGGCGGAGGAGGCGCTGGCCGCGGCGCGCGCGGCCGGGTCCGAGGCCGAGGTGCGGCGGATCCTGGCGGACATCAACGACAGGATCCGCGAGGCGCTGCGGCGGCCGCCGGAGGGCCCGCCGCTGAATCTGGTGCCGTTCGACGTGGACGGTGTCGTACGGGAGTGGCGCGAGAGCCGGGCCGGCTGAGACCACCTGGCCGCGCGGCAGTCGCCGGCCTGGCCTGGCCCGGTCAGGCCTGGCCTGGTCAGGCCCGGTCCGGCCTGGCCTGGCTTGGCCTGGCTGGCCGGAATTGATCGTTGCCTCAGGCTACCGGTGGTCGATGCAATCACTTCGGCGTACGGTGGCCGCCGGGACGACCCGACCGGAGGGAGCGACAGCGCGATGTGCGGCATCACCGGATGGATCTCGTACGGCAAGGACCTCACCGCCGAGCGCGACACCCTGGCCGCCATGACCGCGACCATGGCCTGCCGCGGCCCCGACGCGGCAGGCCTGTGGACGGACACCCACGCCGCCCTCGGCCACCGCCGGCTGGCCGTGATCGACATCGAGGGCGGCAAACAGCCCATGTCCGTCGAGCGCGACGGCCGCACGGTGCTGGTGACCACCTACAGCGGCGAGATCTACAACTACCGCGAGCTGCGCGCCGAGCTGACCGACCGCGGCCACGCCTTCCGCACCAGCAGCGACACCGAAGTCGCCCTGCACGCCTACCTGGAGTGGGGCGAGGACTTCACCCACCGCCTCAACGGGATGTACGCCTTCGCCCTGTGGGACCCGGGCGAGCAGCAGCTCCTGCTGGTCCGCGACCGCATGGGCATCAAACCGCTCTACTACCACCCGACCCCCGACGGCGTGCTCTTCGGCTCCGAGCCCAAGGCCATCCTGGCCCACCCCTCCGTACGGCCCGCCGTCGACGCCGACGGCCTGGCCGAGCTGCTGGCCTTCACCAAGACCCCCGGCCACGCGGTCTACAAGGGGATGTACGAGGTGCGCCCCGGCCACGTCGTCCGCGTCCGCCGCCAGGGCCTGGCCGAACACCGCTACTGGGCCCTGGAGACCCACGACCACACCGACGACACGGACACCACCGTCCGCCGGGTGCGGGAGCTGCTGGACGACATCGTGGCCCGCCAGCTGATCGCCGACGTGCCCCTGTGCACCCTGCTGTCCGGCGGGCTCGACTCCTCCGCGATCACGGCGCTGGCCGCCCGGGGACTGGCGGAGCACGACCAGGGGCCGGTGCGCTCGTTCGCGGTGGACTTCGTCGGCCAGACCGAGAACTTCAAGGCCGACGCGTTGCGCGCCACCCCCGACGGCCCCTACGCCCACGCGCTCGCCGAGCATGTGAGCGCCGACCACCAGGACATCGTCCTGGACACCGCCACCCTGATGGACCCGGCCCACCGCCGCGCCACGCTGACCGCCCGCGATCTGCCGTTCGGCTCCGGCGAGAGCGACACCTCGCTGTATCTGCTCTTCAAGGCGATCCGCGACCGCTCCACGGTGGCGCTGTCCGGGGAGTCGGCCGACGAGGTGTTCGGCGGCTACTCCTGGTTCCACGACCCGCGGGCGGTCGCCGCCGACACCTTCCCCTGGCTCGCGGTGTTCCGCGACTTCGGCTTCACCGGCAGCCGCGGCGGCGGCCGCGAGGCGCTGCTGCACCCGGGGCTGCTCGCCAAGGTGGACCTCGACACCTACCAGGCCGACCGCTACCGCGAGGCGCTTGCCGAGGTCCCGCACCGCGAGGGCGACTCGGCCGTGGAGCGGCGGATGCGGGAGATCTGCTATCTGCACCTGACGCGCTTCGTCCAGTTCCTGCTGGACCGCAAGGACCGCGCGAGCATGGCGGTGGGCCTGGAGGTGCGGGTGCCCTTCTGCGACCACCGGCTGGTCCAGTACGTGTTCAACACGCCCTGGTCGATGAAGACCTTCGACGGCCGGGAGAAGTCCCTGCTGCGCGCCGCCACCCGCGACCTCCTCCCCGACTCCGTCGCCCAGCGCGTCAAGAGCCCGTACCCCAGCACCCAGGACCCCCGGTACGCCGACGCCATACGGGCCGAGCTGCGCGCGCTGCTGGCCGACGGCGACGCCCCGGTCCGCCCGCTGCTCGATGTCGCCGCCGCCCGGCGCGCGGCGGACGAGGGGGCCCAGGACGCCCGTCAGCCGATCGAGATGGTGCTCGGCCTGAACGCGTGGCTGCGCCAGTACGACGTCGATCTGACGCTCTGACACACGCTGGACAATCCGCCCTGACGTTACGTCAGGTATAGACCAAACCCCCGGCCCGCCGGGGGTTTCGCCATCTCGGGCGCATTCGGTACATGCCATGGACACGTGCGCCAGGCAGGTGATGACCGCGTCTTGCCACTTGTGTCGAAACCGTGAAAGGCTCGGGCGGCCCCACAGTGGAACATCCCTCAACTCCCAGAAAAACACGGGCCACTTGGCCAGCCGCTGCCCGGCCTGATAAGAGTGTTGCCCGGCGGGGGCGCCGTTGTCCGTCAGTGAGGAAACCACCTCCATGCCCCACCAGTCATCTCCTGACGCCATATCCGAGACCGCTCTGCTCTCCGAGTACTGGGACGCGGTGCTCGACTACGCGAACCTGTGCACCACCAGCCCGCAGGACGGAATGCGGCTGGCCACCGAGGCGTTCCGGCGCGGCATCCGGGAGACCCGCAACTCGCGGACGCGGGCATGGGGGCCGCGTCTGCCCTGGCTCCTGCTGCTCCTGAGCTCCGTACGGAAGACGGCCGCCGACTGGCAGGCCCGGCAGGCCGGTGACCGGCTCGACCCGGCCCTGCGCATCTGGCTGACCTCCGACCGGGCCAGACGCTACGCCAACCCGCGGCGCGAACAGCCGCTCGCGCTGCGCGGCTTATGGGACCTGCCCGAGGTGGACGCCGATCTGCTGTGGTCCGTCGAAGTGGAGTCGCAGTCCCTCACCACGGTGGCCCGGCGGCTGGGCTGGGACTCCGCCTACGCCGACGAGGAGATCGCCCGGGTCCGCGCCCGGTTCCGCGAGCTGTGCCAGCGCAACCACGTCGACACGCTCGCCAACGAGGAGTGCCGCAGCTACGCCGGACTGCTGGACGCCGCCACCCGCTCACCGGACGCCGCCGCGCCCGAGGACCTGTGGCAGCACCTCGCCCGCTGTATGCACTGCAAGGAAGCCGCCGCCTGTCTGTATCTGCACGGCAGCGGACTGCCCGGCGCCCTGGCCGGGGGCGTCCTCGGCTGGGGCGGGCTGCCCTACCTGGAGCGGCGGCGCAGGGTCGCGGCCGAGAACACCGGCGGCAAGCGCCTGCAGACGCTCGCGCGCAGCGTGGGGCCGCCGCTGTGGGACCGCGTCAAGGGGATGCGGGGCGGGCGCGGGAAGTCCCGTGCGGGACGCGCGGCGGGCGCGGGCGTCGCGGCGGGGGCCGCGGGGGCCGCGGGGGCGGGCTCGGCGGCTCGTACGTCGCGTACGGCTGCTCCTGCGGCCCGTACGGCTGGCACGCCGCGTACGGACGACACCTTCGACCCGTTCGACCCGTTCGGCACGGCCGGGGCCAGCGACCCGTTCGCCACAACCAGCGCGCCCGACACGGCAGGTACGCCCGATACGACAGGTACGGCTGGGGCGGCCGGGGCGGCCCGTACGACGGGCGCCTTCGGCGCCGCCGCCGCGGTCGGCGCGACCGCCGCGACCGGGGTGATCGGCGGGCACGGCGTGCCGGGCCGGAGGCTGGGCGGCGGCGGGGGCCGGCGGCGCAGGCCCAGGAAGGGGAGCAGGGCGAGGGCGGCGGGGATCCTGGCGGCGGCCGCCGCGGTCTCCGTGATCGCCGTCATCGCCTACACCAGCACGGACGGAAACCGGGACGACGGGCTCCCGCCCGACGGCGGCATGGGACCGGACACCATTCCGACGGTCGGCCCCACCCTCCCGTCGAGGGGCGCCCCCAGCCAGTCCCCCGTCCCGCCCGCGTCCGACACGAGCGCCGTCGGCCACCATCCCGGCCCGACGAAGCCCCCGTCCAGGACGCCGTCGCCGGGCGGTGGCTCCTCCCCGGACAAGCCGTCCGAGAAGCATCCCTCCAGGCAGCCCGAGCACCCCGAGCCCGCCGGGGTCACCTGCACGGCCCGCTACAGCCTGGACAACCAGTGGCCCGACGGCTTCCAGGCGAAGGTCACCCTCACGCCCCGTAAGACGGTCCAGGACTGGCGGCTGAGCTGGGAGTTCGAGAACGGGCAGCGGATCACCCAGATGTGGAACGGCGAATTCGTCCAGCACGGGCGCAAGGTGACCGTCACCCCGGCCGACTACAACGAGACCGCCCGGGGCGGCGAGGATCTCGAGGTGGGCTTCCTCGGCTCCTGGGACGCCGGAAACGCCGCGCCCACCGACCTCGCGCTCAACGGGCACCGCTGCGACACCCGCTGAGCCGGTTCAGAGCTCGATGCGCTCGCCGGGCTTGAGTACGTGCAGCCGCCCGGCGAGCCCGGCCGCCTCGAAGGCCTCGACCAGCGTGTCGGCGCCCTGGGTGAAGTGCGTCCAGTGCTCGAAGTGCAGCGGGACGACCTGCCGCGCGCCGAGGATCTCCACCGCCTGGGCCGCCTGGTCGCTGGGCAGGGTCAGAAAGCCCCCGGGGACCAGCGGGGTCGAGGCGGCGCCCGCGAACAGCAGGGCCACATCCACCTGCCCGAACCGCTCGGCGATCGCGCGCACCACGTCCAGCGAGGCGTTGTCGCCGCTGACGTAGACCGTCGGCAGCCCGCCGCCCGACACCACGAAGCCGGTCACCTCGCCGACCAGGTGCTCGGTGCCGTCCGGGCCGTGCTGGGCCGGGACGCCCGTGATCCGCAGCGTGCCGCCGCCGGGGCGCGACAGCTCGAAGGTCTCCCAGTTCGGCAGCGCCGTCACGGTCGCGCCCAGCCGCTCCCGCGCGGACGCCGTGGAGAGCACCAGGTCCGCGTGGTCGAGATAGGCGCGGCCCGCCCGGTCGAGGTTGTCCGGGTGCTGGTCGTGCGAGAGCAGCACCGCGTCGACGGGGCCGAGTCCTGAGGTCGCGACGGCCGGGCCCGCGGTCTTGACGAGCTTGCGCTCGCCGATGGGGTAGTCCCCGGGCGGGTCGAAGGTGGGATCGGTCAGCAGACGTACGCCACCGATGTCGAGGGTCGCCGTGGGCCCTCCCAGATAGCGCACGGCCAAGGCACCCGGAGAAATCGACTCGGTCATGGCTGTGTCTCGCTGCCTCTCGTTTTGACGATTCTGTGCACGATCGTAGGCACAGCGTGAATCCGGCCCAATCACTCCATTGGTCCGGGGCCGCATTCCATTGTCAACCGGCACACGGGCCCCGCGAGGACGGCGCCGGTGACCCGCGAGCAGGGCCGCCGCGTATCACCCGCCGTGGCTGACCCCTTCCTGCCGACCCGCACCACGCCCGGCATCACGGGCCGGGTGGCCGGGAACCCTCCGACGGAAAGCGAACGATGAGTGAAATCCCAGGAAACGGACAGTCAGCAGGCATGCGTCTCGGAGTACTCGACATCGGTTCCCAGTCGGCCCACCTCGACATCGCCGACCTCACGGCGGGCGGTCCCCCCGAGCCGGTGGCCTCGCTCAAACGGCCGGTGCGGCTGGCGGAGGCCACCGACCGGCAGGGGGTGATCGAACAGGAGGCGATCAAGCGGGTGGTCGCCGCGGTCACCGAGGCCGTGGCGGTCGCCGAGGCCCACGGCGTGGAGACGCTGGTGGCGTTCGCCACCTCGGCGATCCGCGACGCCGCCAACCGGCCGGTCGTGGTCGCCGAGGTCGAGGACGCGACCGGGATCCGGCTGACGTTCATGACCGGCGAGGAGGAGGCGCGGCTCACCTACCTCGCGGCGCGCGGCTGGTACGGCTGGTCGGCCGGGGAGATGCTGCTGCTCGACATCGGCGGCGGCTCGCTGGAGATCGCCTGCGGCAGCCGCGCCGAGCCCGCCGTCGCCCTGTCCGTACCGCTGGGGGCGGGGCGGCTGACCCGCCATCATCTGCCGGCCACCGGGCCGGTGACGAAGGCGGACGTCAAGGCGCTGCGCCAGTTCGTACGGTCCGTCATGAGCGAGACGGCCGAGGGGCTGCGCGACCGGCCCGAGCCGCGGACCCGCGTCGGCTCCTCCAGGACCTTCGCCCAGCTGGCCCGGCTGACCGGCGCGCCGAAGGCCAAGGCCGGCCCGTATGCCGAACGCGTCCTGGACCGGGACCGGCTGGCGGCCTGGGTGCCCCGGCTGGCCGCCAGGAGTCCGGCCGAGCGCGCACGGCTGCCCGGCATCTCCGCGGCCCGCGCCCACCAGGCCCTGGCCGGTGCCGTCGTCGCGGAGGCCGCGATGGACGTCCTGGGCATCGACCGGCTGCGGATCTGCCCCTGGGCGCTGCGCGAGGGGGTCCTGCTGGACCGGCTCCGGACGCTGGAGGCGCAGTCCGTCCCGGGCCCTTCCTGTGAGGTCTCGCCGGGCCCTTCCCGCGAGGTCCCGGCCGCCCCCGCGAGCGCGTCCGTCGTGGCCCTGCCGGCGGGCCGCGGCCGGTACGGGCCCGGGCGGCTGCACACCGTCACCTTTCCCTGGGCCTGAACGGCTTTCCCTGGGCCTGAACGGCGCCGCACCGGCCCCGGCCCGGCCCGGCCCGTATCGGCCCCGGCCCGGCCCGTATCGGCCCCGGCCCGGCCCGTATCGGCTCCCGCCGAGGCCCCGCCTCAGCCCCGCCTCAGCCCCGCCTCAGCCGCGCAGATACGCCAGCACCGCCAGCACCCTGCGGTGGTCGTCGGGTGCGGGCGGCAGATCCAGCTTGAGCAGGATGTTCGCGATGTGCTTGGCCACCGCGGCCTCGGTGACCACCAGGGCACGGGCCACTGCGGAGTTGGAGCGGCCCTCGGCCATCAGCGCCAGCACCTCGCGCTCGCGCGGGGTGAGCCGGCGCAGCGGGTCCTGCCCGCGGGCCAGCAGCTGCCGCACCACCTCGGGATCGATCACCGTGCCGCCGTCGGCCACCCGCGCCAGCGAGTCGGTGAACTCGGTGACGTCGCCGACCCGGTCCTTGAGCAGATAGCCGGTGCCGGCGCCGCGCCGGGCCGCCAGCAGCTCCTCCGCGAAGGTCTGCTCGACGTACTGGCTGAGCACCAGGACGGCCAGGGACGGCCGCAGCGCCTGGAGTTCGCGCACCGCCCGCAGCCCCTCGTCGGTGAAGCCGGGCGGCATCCGCACATCGGCGATGACGAGGTCGGGCTCGTGCTCCAGGGCGGCCGCGACCAGCGAAGGGCCGTCGCCGACGGCTGCCGGGACGCGGTGCCCGAACCGCTCCAGCAGGCTCACCAGACCCTCGCGCAGCAGGACGGCGTCCTCCCCGATGACCACGCTCAGTCGCCGCACGGGATCTCCACTCGCAGCCGGGTCGGCCCGCCGGCCGGGCTGGACAGCAGCATTCTGCCGTCCACGGCCGCGACCCGGTCGGCCAGCCCGGTCAGCCCGGTCCCGGCGGCCGGGTCCGCGCCCCCGCGCCCGTCGTCGGTCACCTCGAGCACCAGCACCCCGCCGCGCAGCCGCCCGCCGACCCGTGCCCGGGCCGCGCGGCTGTGCCGGGCCGCGTTGGCCAGCGCCTCGCACACCGCGAAGTAGCCCGCGGCCTCCACGGCGGGCGGCAGCCGCCGCTCCAGGTCGATGTCCATGTCCACCGGCACGGGCGAACGCGTCGCCACGTCCCGCACCGCCGCGGGCAGCCCCCGCTCGGTCAGCACCTGGGGGTGCACCCCGCGGATCAGCTCGCGCAGCTCGGCCAGCGCGTCCTTGGCCATCCGGTGCGCCTCCGCCACCTCGCGCGCCGCGCGCGAGCCGGCGGGCAGGTCGAGCCCCGCCAGGCCCAGCTTCATGGTCAGCGCGACCAGGCGCTGCTGCGCCCCGTCGTGCAGATCCCGCTCGATGCGGCGCCGCTCCGCCTCGTACGCGTCCACCAGGCGCGCCCGGGACCGCCGTACCTCCGTCAGCTCCGCGTCGCCCGGCGCCAGTACAGCCAGCGACACCACCGCCCGCGCCCCCGCCCAGGCGGCGATCGGATACGCGGCCACCGGCAGCAGCAGCGCGCCCGCGAGCGGGCCGCCGAGCCGGGCCCAGGGCGGGGCCTCGGGCTGCAGCGGCGCGGCCAGCAGCGCGCCGGGAATGCCCAGCGACACCAGGACCACCGCCAGATCGACCCAGCCGAGCACCAGCACGGACAGCGCGCCGTGGCCGAGCTCGCGCGCGTACGGCTGTGCGTGAAGCTCCGCGTACGGCCGCGCCCGCGGCTCGGTGTGGGGCGCGGCCAGGCGCAGCCGCCGCCGCTCCCACGGGCGCGCCGCGACGGTGGCGCAGCCCAGGACGAGCAGCGCGCACACCACGGCCGCCGCCGCGCCGATCCGCGCCCAGGACGCGGCCACGCCCGCCACCGCGACCCCGCAGGCGACGCCCGGCAGCCCGCCCGCGAGCAGATAGCCGGCGGACCGCCAGGGCCAGGAGGAGCGGAGGAAGGCGGCGGGCCCGCGGGTCAGCGCTTCCAGTGGGTCTCGGGGGATCACCGCTCGACCGTAGCCACGCGGCGGGCCGCGCACAGTAGTGCCAGATGGAGTATCGGGACTAGCCCGGCCACCCGTGTGCCGCCCCGCCCCGCGCCGCTTCACTCGGCACCATGCCCACGACCACCACACCCTTGCCCCACCCCGGCCCTCACCCCGTCGAACTGCGCGCCGTCTCCCGGCGGTACGGGACGGGGGAGCGGGCCGTCACCGCCCTCGACCAGGTCACGCTGGACTTCGCCGAGGGCACCATGACCGCCGTCATGGGCCCCTCGGGCTCCGGCAAGTCCACGCTGCTGCACTGCGCGGCGGGGCTCGACCGGCCGACCGAGGGGCGCGTCGTCATCGCCGGCACGGAGACCGGGGAGTTGGACGAGACGGCCCTGACCCTGCTGCGCCGGGAGCGGATCGGCTTCGTCTTCCAGTCCTTCAACCTGGTCTCCGCCCTCACCACCGAGCAGAACGTCGCCCTCCCGCTGCGTCTGGCGGGCCACCGCCCCGACCCCGCCCGGGTGACCGCCGCGCTCGCCGAGGTCGGGCTCGCCGACCGCGCCGGACACCGCCCGGACCGGCTCTCCGGCGGCCAGCAGCAGCGGGTGGCCATCGCCCGGGCGCTGATCACCCGGCCCGCGGTGCTGTTCGCCGACGAGCCGACCGGCGCGCTGGACATCACCACCTCGCGCGCCGTGCTCGGCCTGCTGCGCGGCCTGGTCGACCGCCACCGGCAGACGCTGGTCATGGTCACCCACGACCCGGCCGCGGCCGCCTGGGCCGACCGGGTCGTCTTCCTGGCCGACGGGCGGGTCGCCGACGAGATCGCGGACCGGCCCGGGGCGGCGGCCATCGCCTCGCGGATGTCGGTGCTGGAGGCGGCGGCATGAGGGCCGGAAAGAGCGGGGGCGACAAGAGCCGGGGCGGCATGAGGGCCGGAAGGAGCGGAGGCGACAAGGGCCGGGGCGGCATGAGGGCCGGAAGGAGCGGAGGCGACAAGAGCCGGGGCGGCATGAGGGCCGGAAGGAGCGGGGGCACGAGGGCCGCGCGGGGGAGCTGGGGCGGCATGCTCGGCCTGGCCGTCGCCACCGTACGGGCGCGCCGCACCGCCTTCGCTGGGTCGTTCACCGCCCTGTGCCTGGGCGTCGCGGTGCTCACCATGAGCGCGCTGATCCTGCTGTCCGGGGACGGCGGGGTGCCCGGCCGGTACGCGGGCGCCCCCGTGCTCGTGCGGAGCGCCCAGGGCTCCGCCGGCCCCGACGGGGTGTTCCTGGAGCAGGCACCCTGGTCCGCCCGGCGGACGGGGGAGCTGACGCGGGAGCTGGCCGCCATGCCCGGAGTGCGGCGCGCGGTGCCCGACCGGTCCTTCTACGCGCAGGCGGTCGCGGACGGCGACCCCGCACGCGACGACCGGCAGCGGAAGGGCGACCGGCTGGGCCACGGCTGGTCCGCCGCCGCCCTCGCCCCGTACCGGCTCACCGCGGGCCGCGCCCCGCACCGGGCCGACGAGGTGGCCATAGACCGCGCCCTGGGGGCCCGACCGGGCGAGCGGATCACGCTGCTGACCGCGGCGGGGCCCGAGCGGTTCACCGTCTCGGGCACGGTCGACGGGCCCGGCTACTACCTGACCGACGAGCGCGCGGCCGAGCTGTCCGGCGGGGTGCGGGTCATCGGGCTGCTGACCGAGCGGGGCGCGGACCCCGGGGCGGTCGCGGCGGCGGCGCGCTCGGTGGTCCAGGGCGCGGGCACGGTGCTCGACGGCGCCGCGCGGAGCGAACTGGCCCCCGTACGGGACGCCAGGACGCGCTGGATCGGCGATCAGGTGCTGACCGCCATGGCCGCGCTGTCCGCCTTCGCGACGGTCTTCGTCGTCGCCTCGACGTTCGCCTTCAGCGTGGCCGGAGGCCGCCGCGAACTCGGCCTGCTGCGCGCGGTCGGCGCCACCGGGCGCCAGCTGCGCCGCCTGCTGTACGGGCAGGCGCTCGCCGTCGGCGCGGCCGGCGCGGCGGCCGGGGCCCTGCTCGGCGCGGCGCTCGCCCCCGCGCTGGGCGGCGTGCTCACCGATGTGGGCTTCCTGCCGCCCGGCTTCGCGGTCCGCCGCCCGGCGTGGGTGCTCGCCGCGACGTTCGCCGCCGGTCTGGCCGTCGCGCTGACCGCCGTCTGGTCCGCCTCCCGCCGGGCCGCCGGGACCGGCCCGCTGGAGGCGCTGCGCGAGGCCGCCGCTGACGACCGCCCGATGACCCGCGCCCGCGCGCTGACCGGCATCGCCTTCACCGCCCTGGGCTGCGCGGCCGCGGCCGGGACCGCCTTCGCCGACCCGACCGATATGACGACCCTCGCCCTGGCCACGGCCGTCGGGCTGATCACCGGCGTGACCCTGCTGGTCCCCGCCGTGGTCCCACCCCTCGTACGGGCCGTCTCCCGGCCCCTCGCCCGCCGCCGCGGCGCCCTCGGCATGCTGGTGCGCGAGGGGATGCTGGCGGCGGTGCGGCGTACGGCGTCGACGACCGCCCCGGTGCTGGCCACCGTCGGCTTCGTCGTCCTGATCACCGGCATCACCCAGACCTCGGTGCACTCCTACGCCACCCGCGACACCGCCTCCGTACGGGCCGAGGCCGCCGTCGTCGCCCGCGGCGGCACCCCGGGGCTGTCCGACGCCGCCGCCGAATCCGTCGCGGGGACGGGGCTGCTGGCCACGACCGTCTACGGCGGCGCGGCGAGGACCCCGATGGAGGCCGCGGGCATCGACCCCGGCTCCTTCGCCGCCGTCCACCACCGGCTGCGGACCGTCTCCGGATCGCTCGCCCGGCTGCGCGGCCCCGGGACGGTGGCCGTGACCGAGTCGGCGCTGGCCACGCTGGGCTCAGAGACCGCCGCCGAAGTCACCTTCGAAGACGGCCGCACCGAGAGGCTGCGGATCGTGGCGGTCCTCTCCGACCGTACGGCTCCCACCCCGTACACCGCGCTGCTCCCCCGGGCCACGGTCCGCTCGCACGACCCCTCGGCGCTGACCGACGTCGTCTACCGCACCGGCCCGGCCACCTCGTCCGCCGCGCTGCGGCGGCTGGGCGCCGAGGAGGTGGGCGTGGCCGCGTACGCGGGCCGCGCGGACGCCGAGGAGGACCATCTGGTCGAGGTCTTCACCCTGCTGCTGGTCGCCATGTCGGCGGGGTGCACGGGCGTCGCCGTCGCCAACACCCTCCTGATGTCCACCGCCGACCGGCTGCGCGATCTGCGCCTGCTGCGCCTGTCCGGAGCGACGCTCCGTCAGGTCCTGTGGACCGTCGCGGCGGAGACCGCCTTCGTGGTCGCCCTCGGCTCCGTCCTCGGCGCCCTGACCGCCCTCCCGTCCCTGCTCGGCGTACGCGCCGGCCTCAGCGGCACCTTCGGCGTCCCGGTCCGGCTGATCGTGCCCGCCGCGCCCGTCACGGCGGCGGTGGCGGGCTGCCTGGTGCTGGCGCTCGCGGCGAGCGTGCTGCCCGCGAGGGCGGCGCTCGCCAAGGGGACGCGCGCCGGGGGCGGTTGAGACGGCTTGGACAGCGCGCGCCGTGGCGGGCGGGCGGCGCGGCGGCGTGGCGGGGCGACGTGGCGTGGCGTGGCGGGGCAGGTAGAGGCCGTCAGGGGGCGGGCCAGTTCCGCAGCAGGGCGTCGAGCGCGTCCACGATCCGGACCCAGGTCTCATCCGTGTCGGGGGCGCTGTGGCTGAACCCGCCCCCCATCTCCAGGCTGACGTAGCCGTGGAAGACGCTGCCCAGCAGCCGGACCGCGTGCGTCTGGTCCGGCTCCGTCAGGTCGTAGCCGCGCAGGATCGCCCGTGTCATCTGCGCGTGCCTGCCGCCCGCGCTGGCGGCCGCCGTCTGCGGGTCGAGCCTGAGCTGGGCCGCGGCGTAGCGGCCGGGGTGCTCCCGGGCGTAGTCGCGGTAGACATCGGCGAAGGCGGCCAGGGCGTCCTTACCGGCCCGCCCGGCCAGAGCGGAGGCTCCCCGGTCGGCGAGTTCCTCCAGGGCGAGCAGGGCGATCCTGGTCTTGAGGTCCTGGGAACTCTTCAGCCGCGAGTACAGGCTCGCGACCTTGACGTCGAGCCGCCTGGCGAGCTCCGAGACGGTCACCTGGTCGAACCCGACCTCGTCGGCCAGCTCGGCCCCCGCCCGGGTCAGGCGCTCCATGGTCAGTCCCTCGTTTGCCATACCCTTCCCCTCACTCGACAGAACTGATTATTAATTTGCCTAGGACGATTAGGCAAATTAGCTTGGCTCTCATGAAGCCCCTGACCGAACAAGAGATCCGTGCCGCGTTCGTGAACTGCACCAAGGGCGAGGTGAAGCGCCTGTCCGTCCCGCGCGACCTGGCCGAGCGGCCCTGGGACGACCTGGACTTCCTCGGCTGGCGAGACCCCCAGGCCTCCGAGCGCGCCTACCTCGTCATCCCCCTGGACGGCCGCCCCAAAGCCCTCCAGCTGCGCTGCCCCAGCCCCGCCTCCTGGCAGATCCGGCGCGGCATGTGCTCGATCTGCCTGACCTCCCACACGGGCGGCGTCTCCCTGATGGTCGCGCCGAAGGCCCGGCAGGCCAGCCAGCAGGGCAACTCGGTCGGCACCTACATATGCAGCGACCTCGCCTGCTCGCTGTACGTACGGGGCAAGAAGAGCGCGGGCGCGGACGGGCGGATCCAGGAGTCGCTCACCCTGGAGGAGAAGATCGCGCGGACCGTGGCGAACGTCGCCGCCTTCTTCGCCAAGGTGACCGGCTGACCACACGGACCCGGACCTGCCGAGGTTGAGCGCCGCGCGGCGGGCCGTGTTCATGACTCCGGCCGCCGCCGGGACCGGTCCCGGCACAGCGCCACTACCGTCCCGATATGCCGCGTTTCGATCACGATCAGCGTTCCCGGGTCGGGCGCCCCCGCCGAACAGGCGGCCTTGTGCTTGGACTTGCCGTGAGCCTGCTCAGCGCCGGGTGTTCGAGTGGGCAGGGCGCGTCGCAGCCATCGTCCCCCCGTTCGGCATCCTCGTCCTCCGCATCCACCTCTGCCTCCGCCTCCGCCTCCGCATCCACCTCCGCATCCACCTCCGCCTCCGCCTCCGCCTCGTCCTCAGCCGCACCGCGGCCGAGCAGGTACACCCAGGCGCAGTTGGCGTCGCGACCGTGCCTCGCCCTCGACGCGCACGACCTCGCCGCCCTCAGAATCAGCGGAGAGGGGAAACAGGAGTCCGGCGAGCACGGGGCGTCGTGCGCGTGGAAGTTGGCAGGCCAGAACGTCAGCCTCGCACTGGATCTACCACTGTCCTACGCGAAGACCATGACCAAGAACGGGCGCGTCACGCAGGTGCCGGTGGGGCAGCACCAGGCCGTGCAGGCCGAATTCCAGAGGATCTGCTTCATCTTCGTCGCACTGCACGACACCAACCACTTGGTCGGCACCACGACCATTCCGGACCGCGGGGTAGCGCAGGACGGAACGTGTCCCGCGGGGGCGTCGGTCGCCGCCGCTGCCCTGACCCACCTGCGATGACGCTTCAGCCTGCGCGTGGCGTTGCCGAGGGGGCTCCGCTGCGCCTCGCCTGCGCCGGTGCGCCGTTTCGCGGCATTCGGCTCGTGCGGGTGCGGGTTTCGTCTCGGACCCTCCGGGTCCAAAGCGCTGGCGAGAAGGGGGGGGAGGGGGCGGCTGGCCTGTCGTCCTGGTTCCTCAGCCCGGCGGGCGGCTGAGCTCACAGAGGCTCCGCTGCGCTCCGCCGCAGCTGCTGCCGCGCGGTGGCCGGGCGGTCAGCTCAGCGGTGCGCTGATCCGGGGCGCGCGAGCGTGACGAACGGGCCGGCGAACGCTGGACGACAGGGTCCGGACGCCGCGTGCGGGCATCGTCTCGCGCCTTCGGCGTCCGGGAATGACGCCCACTTCGTACAGCCGGATCTCTTCCGACCGCCCTTTGTAGTGAGTATGAGACAACGACACGCCATGGCGTCGGCGTGTCGTTGTCTCATACTCACTACAAAGTCACGGCACATAGCACTTCGCCGGAGTGATCCCCCATGGCAGATGGACCCTGTTCATTCACGCGCTCGGTGCGCCAGCCGGTCGAGGCGGGCGCGGTGGGCCGGGGTCAGATCCAGACACGCCGCGGCGAGGTTCTCCTCCAGGTGGGCGGTCCGGGCGGTGCCGGGGATCGGGAGGATGACGGGCGAGTGTCCGAGAAGCCATGCGAGCGAGACCTGCGTGGGGGTGGCGTCCAGCTCGGCCGCGACGGCGGCGATCTCCGCCCTCGCCCCCGACTGCCCCGCCGCGACGGGCCGCCACGGCAGAAACGCGATCCCCGCCGCCTCGCAGGCCGCGAGCACCGGCTCGTGCTCGCGGTCGAGCAGGTTGTAGCGGTTCTGCACGCTGACGACGTCGACGATCTCCCGCGCCTGCTCGAGTTCGGCGACGGTGACCTCGGACAGCCCGAGCCGGCCGACCTTGCCCTCGTCCTGGAGCTCCCGCAACGTGCCCAGCTGGTCGGCGAGCGGTGTCTCGGGGTCGATGCGGTGCAACTGGAGCAGTTCGATCCGCTCGACCCGCAGTCGGCGGAGGGCCTGCTCGACCTGGTCGCGCAGGATGGCCGGACGCCCGTCCAGCCGCCACTCGCCGCCGGGGCCCGTGCGCGCGACGCCGACCTTCGTGGTGATGAGCAGCCCGGCGGGGTAGGGGTGCAGGGCCTCGGCGAGGAGTTCTTCGTTGGCGCCCCCGCCGTACAGGTGGGCGGTGTCGATCAGCGTGACGCCGAGCTCGACGGCTCGCCGGGCGACCGCGATGGACGTCTCACGGTCGGAAGCGGGCTCGGTCGGCAGGTGCATGGCCCCGAAACCGAGCCGCCGTACCGCCAGGTCCCCGCCGATACGGAAGGTGTCCGCTGCCATCTGCTGTCTTGTCCCCCATCGCTCAACAAGGGCAAGTTAACAGCTCCGTTGCCGAGGGTGCGGGCCGGGGCAGCGGACTTTCGTGGCGCAGCTCTGGACTGGTCAGCCGATGGGGTTGACGTAGGTGGCGGGGCGGGTGGCGCTGCGCTGGTCGACGAGGCTGTCGTTCTCCCAGGGCCACTCGATCTTCAGGGACTTGGTCTCGTTGGGCGGGGTGATCTCGACCCAGGCCGGCTGGTAGAAGCCCTCTTCCTCCTTGGTGAAGGCGAGGTTGAGGGTGAACTCGGTGCTCTGGCCGCCCTCCACCTCAATGGGGCTCCACTTCTGCGAGGAGCGGGCCAGGGACCAGCGCTCGCCGCCGTTGATCGAGGTCAGGTCCACACCGGGGAAGCCGCCGATCCTGCAGGAGCTGGTGCCCTTGTTCATCAGCACGATGGTGGCGGTCGTCGCGCCGCCCGCGCTCTCCTCCGGCACCGGGAGCGCGTCCTCACCCGTGGCGAACGCGGCTTCCAGGTTTTCGGTGTGGCAGCGCTCGACACCCGCGTGCGCACTGCCGCCGCCTTCGGTGTCCTTGGCGCCGGAACCCTGCGCACCGCCGGAGGAACCCGAGGAACTGCTCGACCCGGTCTGGCCCGCTGCCTTCTCGTCGCCGTTGCAGGCCGTCAGCGTCAGGGCGGCGGCCGCGGTCAGGACGGCGGCGGCGACGCGGAAGGTGCGGCGGCGGGCGGTGCGGGCAGTGGTGTTGGAGCGCATTTCGGGTTCCCCCCGGTGAGGTCGGTGTCGTGGTCTGCTCGGTACGACAACCACTCTGGCCGGGGCCGCTACCGCAACACTGCCGCCCCACTAACACCCCGCTAACACGACGCTGACCACGGAAAAGACGCCGAGATCGCAGCGGCTCCCGCTCTCCTGCCGGCCGTTGCCGATCTCAGGCCGTCGCATGGTGCGCCAGCCGGGCGTGGGGGTCCGGGGCGCCCGGGAGCGGGGCGGGGTCGGGGTGGATGAGGGCGGCGGTGAGTTTGGGCACCGCGTGGAGCAGGGCGTGCTCGGCGTCCACGGCGACCTGGTGGGCCTCCCGTACGCTCAGCTCCCCGGCGACCACCACCGCGACCTCCGCCCGCAGCCGGTGGCCGATCCAGCGCAGCCGCAGCTCGCCGACGCCGCGGACGCCCGGAACGGCCAGGAGGGCCCGCTCGGCGGCGTCGACCAGGGCCGGGTCGACGGCGTCCATGACGCGGCGGAAGACCTCGCGGGCCGCGTCGCGCAGGACCAGGAGGATCGCGGCGGTGATGGCGAGGCCGACCAGGGGGTCGGCGAGGCGCCAGCCGAGTGCGGAGCCGGCGGCGCTCAGCAGGACGGCGAGGGAGGTGAAGGCGTCGGTACGGGCGTGCAGGCCGTCCGCGACGAGGGCGGCCGAGCCGATGGCGCGGCCGACGCGGATGCGGTAGCGGGCCACCCATTCGTTGCCGAGGAAGCCGACGACGGCCGCGGCGGCGACGGCGGGGACGTGGTGGACGGGCCGGGGGTCCAGGAGCCGGTCGGCCGCCGTCCAGGCGGCGAAGGCGGCGGAGCCGGCGATGGTGAGCACGATCGCCAGGCCGGCCAGGTCCTCGGCGCGCCCGTAGCCGTAGGTGAAGCGGCGGGTGGCGGCGCGGCGGCCGAGGAGGAAGGCGATGCCGAGCGGCACGGCGGTGAGGGCGTCGGCGGCGTTGTGGACGGTGTCGCCCAGCAGCGCGACCGAACCGGAGGCCACCACGACGGCGGCCTGGGCCAGGGCCGTCGCCCCGAGCACCGCGAACGAGATCCACAGCGCGCGCATGCCCCGCGCGGAGGACTCCAGCGCGCGGTCGGTGCGGTCGGCGGACTCGTGGGAGTGGGGGCGCAGCACATGCCCCGCCCGGTGGCGCCACCGTGCCCAGCCGCCCGTACGGCCCTGGTGGCTGTGGCTGTGGTGGCTGTGGCTGTGGTGGCCGTGGTCGTGGTCGGTCACAGGAGTTTCCTTCCGGCGCGGGCGTGTACGCGGCGTGCCTGGACAGGGCCCCGCCCACCCCCCATTATGTGCGTATGAGCGCACGCATGCACCTATCAGATGCGCATGGTTCGCATCCGCGAGTCCCCAGCAGCGAGCAGCTGGCCCGCGCCGCCGAGGTGCTGGGCATGCTCGCCGACCGGACCCGGCTCGCCCTGCTGCACACCCTGAGCGCGGGCGAGGCCGATGTGACCACACTGACCGCCGCCTGCGGCGCCGCCCGGCCGGCCGTCAGCCAGCACCTCGCCAAGCTGCGCCTCGCCGGGCTCGTGGCCTCCCGCAAGGACGGCCGCCGCGTCGTCTACGCGCTGCAGGACGGGCATCTCGCCCGCCTGGTCGCCGAGGCCCTGAGCCACGCGGACCACGAGCTCTCCGGTATCCCCCGCCACGGCTGACCCGGCCGCCCCCTTAGCATGGGCGCGTGCCGAGTCCTGCCGAGTGCCGTCCGTCGCCGCCCGTGTGGCGGTGGCGCGCGCTGCTCGTGCTCGGACTTCTGGCCGGGCTGCTGGGCATGCACGCCCTCGGGCCCGCCGGCGGCCTGATGACGGGCGCCCATGAGCGCCCCGCCGCCATGACGACCACCGTGACGGCCACCGCCTCCGCGCACAGCGGCTGCGACGGCGCGTGCGGCGGTTCGCATGTCCACCACGCCGATCCGACCTGTGCGTCACCCGCGCTCAGCGGCGGGCCCACGCTGTCCGCGCCCCCGTCGGCCCCCGTGGCCGACTGCGGCCATGACCTCGCGGCGGCCCGGCCCGGTACGGCACCCTCCCCGGCCGACGGGCGCGCGCCGCCCACCCTGGCCGAACTCCAACTCCTGCGGATATAGGACACACCCTCGCGCCGTCGACCCTCCAGATCCCGGATGGGTCCGGCGCCGACCCGGCATGTCCGAAAACACCCCAAACACTTCCTCAGGAGTTCCCCCATGCGTTCCCTGACCCGCCGTACGGCGCTCGTCGCCGCGGCCACCACGGCCGCGCTGTCCCTGACCCTGACCGCCTGCGGCAGCGACGACGGCGGCGGCAAGAGCGGCCACTCCGGCCACGACTCGACGAAGACCACCGCGAGCGCGAGCGCGTCCGCCCCGTCCGGCAAGCACAACAAGGCCGATGTGAGCTTCGCGCAGGGGATGATCCCCCACCACCGACAGGCCGTGGAGATGGCCGACCTGGCCGCCACCAGGGCCTCCTCCGGCACGGTCAAGAAGTTGGCCGCCGCCATCAAGAAGGCGCAGGACCCCGAGATCCGCACGATGTCCGGGTGGCTCAAGGCCTGGGGCGAGGACGTCCCCGAGGCGATGCCCGGCATGGACCACTCCCAGCACGAGGGCATGCCCGGAATGATGAGCTCCAAGGAGATGGAGGAGCTGAAGAAGGCGTCCGGCGCGGCCTTCGACACCGCGTTCCTGAAGATGATGGTCCAGCACCACAAGGGAGCGGTGGAGATGGCCGGCACCGAGAAGCGCGAGGGTGCGTACGGCCCCGCCAAGACCATGGCCGATGACATCATCAAGGCCCAGAACGAGGAGATCACCGAGATGAACAAGCTCCTCGGCAAGGGCTGAGTGAGCGATGGGCGAAGGCACCGGCACCCCGCCGGTCCTTTGCCCATTCAGCCGCGGCAGGCCCAGTGGTTACGATCTGGCGCGATGAGTAGACAGCGCGACGCGACCCGAATACCGGGCGGCACGGTGCGAGCCACCGTGCTCTCGGTGCTGCGGTGTGCGGTCCCGCTGCTGACCGTCGCGCTCTGGCTGGCGCCCTCGTTCCTGCACCCAGCCGCGGGGCACGCCCCCGCCGCGGGGCACGCCTCCGCCACAGACCTCACCGCAGGCCACGCCTCCGGCTCGGCGCACCGCCCGCCCCGCCCCGCCAGGGCCGTGCTCGCCCCGCCGTGTCCGGGCCTCGGGTCCGCGCCGCACCAGGCAGCGCACCAGGCCCGGGAGCCCTGGGCGGACAGCGCGGGCGGCGCCGGCGACAACTGCGTGGCCGGCCCCTGGGGGGTGAGCCAGGGCGTGGTGCCCGCGCCCGTCCCGCCGCCCGCGCTCGCCGAGTTCGTGCCGCGCGACCGCCCGTACGACACGGATGCCACCCGGGCACCGCCCGACCATGCCGTCCGCGCCCCCGGCCTCCACCAGCTCCAAGTGCTTCGCACCTAGGCCGCCGGTATCCGGATCCGCACATCACTCATTCCTCCAGTGCAAGGACAAGGACAAACCATGGCTTCCAAGGGATCGAAGACGAAGAACGCGGCCGCCGCGCGCCGCGAGAAGATCGAGGAGTTGCGCCGCGCCGAGCGGGCGCGCGACCGCCGCTACCGCATCATCACGATCGTCTCGTGCACGGTGATCGTCGTCGGTCTGGTCGTCGGCGGCTACTTCATCATCGACGCCACGAAGGAGAAGGACGAGAAGGCCAAGGCGGTGACGATGTCGACGGTCAAGACCGGCACCTTCAAGGGCATGAAGACCTGGAAGAACCTCGGCCGGACCCACGTCGAGGGCAAGGTCGACTACCCGATGTCCCCGCCGGTCGGCGGCAACCACAACCAGGTCTGGCAGAACTGCAACGGCGACGTCTACGACAAGCCGATAACCAACGAGAACGCGGTGCACGCCCTGGAGCACGGCGCGGTGTGGGTCACCTACACCGACAAGGCGCCGGCCAAGGACATAACCGCCCTCGAGAAGCGCGTGAAGGCGACCCCGTATTCCCTGATGAGCCCCTACCAGGACCAGGACGGCCCGATACTGCTCAACGCGTGGGGCGTCCAGCTGAAGGTCGACTCGGCGGACGACCCGCGCGTGGCGAAGTTCTTCGAGGAGTACGTGCAGGGCAAGCAGACCCCCGAGAAGGGCGCCGCGTGCACCGGAGGTAAGTCGGAATGACGGACACCGGCCAGGTGGCGGCCACCGGCCGCACGGGGCGGCAGCCGCTGATCGCGGGCGTCTCCGCCGCGCTCGCGCTGCTGACGCTGGTGGCGGTGGGCGTCCTGTGGCTCACGGCGGACCGCTCGGACGGCACGACGGGACCGTCGAAGCCCGACAGCGCCTCCGCGGACGCGGGTTTCGCCCGGGACATGTCCATCCATCACCAGCAGGCGGTGGAGATGTCGTTCATCGTGCGCGACGACACCGACGACGAGGATGTGCGCCGCCTCGCGTACGACATCATCAACACCCAGGCCAACCAGCGCGGGATGATGCTCGGCTGGCTGGACCTGTGGGGGCTCCCCGTGACCTCGGAGGACCCCCCGATGACCTGGATGAAGGACCTGTCCTCGGACGAGTCCATGGACCACGGCTCCATGGACTCGATGGGCCACGACGGCACCTACAAGCCGCACGACGGTTCCCTCATGCCCGGGATGGCCACCAACACCCAGCTGGACACGTTGCGCAAGGCCAGGGGCCGGGCCGCCGAGGTGATGTTCCTGCGGCTGATGATCGCCCACCACAAGGGCGGGATCGACATGGCCAAGGGGGCGGTCGAGCTGGCCAAGGACCCGACGGTCAAGCGTCTGGCGCAGGGCATGGTGGACAGTCAGCGGTCGGAGATCCAGCTGATGAACGACATGCTCAAGAAGCGCGGCGCCGACCCGGTGAAGTAGCCCGCCCCTCGGGCCTCCCGGGCGTTCCCCCCAAGGCGCTCCTCCTCCCCGGAGGGGCGCCTTGTGCCTGCCCGCGAGGCTCCCGGGGCGGGGGCGTCAGCGGGAGGTGGGGGTGAACTGGACCGGCATGGCCGACACACCGCGCATCATCAGCTGGGAGCGCCACTCCAGCTCCTCGGGCGCGACGGACAGCGTCACGTCCGGGAGGCGGTCGATCAGTACCTCGATCGCGGCCATGGCGATGGCCTCGGCGAGCTCGCGGGCGACCGGGGGGCAGCCGTGCGTGCCGTGGCTGAAGGCCATGTGGGCCTGGTTGCCGGCCGCGCCGGCCCGGAAGTCCGGCCGTACGTCGGGGTCGGCGTTGGCCGCGGCGAGGCCCAGCATCAGGCAGTCGCCCTTCCTGATGTGCCGGCCGGCGAGCATGGTGTCCTCGGCGGCCCAGCGGCCGACCCAGTTGGGCACCGGGGTGGCCTCCCACAGCACCTCGTTGATCGCCTGGCCGACGCTGCGCCGCCCGCCGGACATGGTGACCGCGAACCGCTCGTCGGTGAGCATGAGCCGCAGCGCGTTGCCGATCAGGTCGGTGGTGGGCTGGTGGGCCGCGTAGACATTGCCCAGGAGGTCGTTGATGATCTCCTCGTCGGTGAGCTGCGCAGGGTGGTGCACCAGGACCGTGGAGATGTTCTTGCGGTCCGGGGTCGACCGGGCGTGCTCCATCAGCGCCACCATCCGGTCGACCATGTTCTGGTGCGCTTCGGGCCCTCCCTTGCCGCTGACCAGGTCGACCGTGACCTGCTGCAGTTCGGTGGATTCGGCCTCGTTCATGCCGTACATGCGGTTGAGCACGCGCAGCGGGATCTGGCAGGCGTAGTCGGCGATGAGATCGGCGTGACCGCGGCCCGCGAAGGTGTCGATCAGACCGTCCGCGACGCGCTCGCACAGCGCGCGCAGCTCGAACGGGTCCACGATCTCCATGCTGTCGATGATCGCCTCGGCCCGCCGCTCGTGCTCGGCGCCCTCGGTGAACAGCATGGTCGGCCGGTAGCCGACGAAGGTCATCAGCTCCCAGTCCGGCGGGACCTTGTCCCAGGAGTGCCAGCGGCGCGAGTCGCGGGCGAACACATTGGGGTCGGTGGTGACCCGCACCAGTTCCCGGTAGCCGAGCACCATCCAGACGGGGATCTGGCCGTCGAGCAGCACGGGGACCACGGGGCCGTGGTCGCGGCGGAGCCGCCGGTAGAGGTCTTCCTGGCTCTTGGTGAAGTCCTCGGGGCGCAGCCGCACGGCGTCCGGCTGCTCCGGCCAGTCCGCAAGCGGCTCGGCGGAGGGGTTGGGTTCCTCAGGGGGGAGCGTGGGGTCCGGGGTGGTCACGCGGTGCTCTCCTGGGCGGCGGAAGACGAGGTGGACAGGGCGTAGAGGTGGCGCGCGAGGGCGACCAGCACGGCCTTGCTCGAGTCGCGCTCCCGGGCGTCGCAGTCGACGACCGGGACGCCGGGGGGCAGGTCGAGGGCCGCGCGCACCTCCTCCAGCGTGTGCTTGGGTTCGCCGAAGTTGTTGCGCGCGACGATGAACGGGGTGCCGTGGTGCTCGAGCCGGTCGATGGCGTACCAGGAGTCGGACAGCCGGTTGGTGTCCACCAGGACGACCGCGCCCAGGGTCCCCATGAACAGCCGGTCCCACAGGAACCAGAACCGCTCCTGGCCGGGGGCGCCGAACAGATAGAGCACCATCTGCTCGTCCAGGCTGATGCGGCCGAAGTCGAAGGCGACGGTGGTGGTGGTCTTGTCCTGTACCTGCGAGGCGTCGTCGATCCCGACGCCCGCCTGCGTCATGGTCTCCTCGGTGCTCAGCGGGCGGATCTCGCTGACGGACCGGACCATGGTGGTCTTTCCGACCCCGAAGCCCCCGACGATCACGATCTTGAGGCCGTCGCGCGCGCTCTCGCTCAGCTGCGCGCCCTCGGGGCGGTCAGAGGTTCTGGAGTGCAACGAGCACCTTCTTCAACATCTCGGGTTCGGGCATCTGCCTGTCGGAGCGGACCACCTGGGGATGGCGAGCGGTGATCTTTCCGGTGTCGAGCAGATCGCAGAGCAGGATCTTCACCACGCTCACCGGCAGCCCCAGGTAGGAGGAGATCTCCACGACCGCCAGCGGACGGTGGCACATCCGCAGGATCTTGGCGTGCTCCGACTGCATGCCCGGGGTCGGCTCGCTCTCGCTGACGATGAGCGTGACCATGTCGAACACGCTCTCGTCCACCCGGCTGCGGCCTCCGGTGACGGTGTAGAGCCGGTCCGGATCCTCGCTGTCGACGGCCCCTCGGATCATGCCGTGGCCCCGCCGCCGTCGCTCATGGCCACGCGGGGCGCGGCGCGCAGATGGTCGCCGATCTGCTCGACCAGCTCGTTCATGTTGTGGCCGATGATGCCGACGTCGGCCTCGTCCTCCGCGATGACCGCGAGGTGGGCGCCCTCACCGGCCTCCACGATGAACAGGATCCCGCCGTGGAACTCCGTCATCGACTGCCGGACGCCGCCGCTGCCGTCGCCGAACTCGATGGACGCGCCGTGCGACAGGCTCTGGATCCCCGAGGCGATGGCCGCCAGTTGGTCGGCCTGGTCGAGGGACAGGCCGGAGGTGAGGCACAGTTTGAGACCGTCTCTGGAGAGCACCAGCGCGTGCCGGGCGCCGGGGGTCTTCTTCAGCAGGTTCTCCAGCAACCAGTCCAAGCTGCGATCTGTGGTGTTCATCGGGGTTCCTTCTGTCACGGCTGGTCGTTCTCGGGAGACGTCTCAAAGGTGGGGGCTTGGGCTGCCTGGTCGTCGGCGCGCGGGGCCGGCTCGGCCGCGGGGCAGGCGGCGGCGGAACCGCCGCGGGTGGCCTGGCGGAAGGCATCGAGGCGGGTGGCGTCGGGGCGCGGGCGGTCGGAGGGTGCCTTGCGCGGCTGGGGGGAGACGGTCCGGGAGGCCGCGGCCAGCGTCTCACCACGGCGGCGCTTGGGCAGTCCGCCGGTCATCCCCTCGCTCGCGGGCTGCGCGGCGGCCGGGCCGGGGTCCGGGGCGCCGGACGGAGCGGGGGGCGAGGCGGCGGGGGCCGGGGCGGCCGTCCGGGTGGCGGTGGAGGGGGAGGCGGCGGCGCCGGAGCGGTTCGCGGTCTGGGTGGTGGCGGCCGGGCGGGGCGCGGCCGTGCGGGCGGCCGGGGCCGGGCTGGTCGCGGCGTCCTGGCTCACATGCGTGATCAGCTGCTGCGGGATCAGGACGACGACGCCGGTGCCACCGCGCGAGGAGGGCCGGAAGGAGACCGTCAGGTTGTGCTTACGGGCCAGCTGCCCGACGACCGCGAGCCCGAGCCGGGTGCCGGAGAGCGTGGTCAGGTCCAGGGGCTCGGAGGAGACGGCCTTCTCGGCGCGGGCGAGGGCGGCCGGGCCCATGACGAGACCGCCGTCCTCGACCGTCACCACGACGCCGGTGTGCGTCTCCTGGACGTACACGTGCACCTCCTCGGTGGGAGGCGAGAAGGTGGCGGCGTTGTCCATGAGTTCGGCGAGGGCGTGCATGACGCCCTCGGCGGCGTAACCGGCGACCGCGGCGGTGCTGGCCGAGTGGATCCGCACCCGCTGGTAGGCGCTGATCCGGCCGACCGCGCCGCGCAGCACGCTCTCCATGACGATCGGCTTGGTCCAGCGGCGCCCGGAGCGGGCACCGGTGAGGACCGCGATGCTGTCCGCGATACGGCCCGCCTGCGCGGTGGTGTGATCGAGCTTCAGCAGGTCGCCGAGGACGGCCTCGTCGTGCCGGTTCTCCATCTCCCGCAGGTCGGCGAGCATGCTGGTGGCCAGCGCCTGCACCCGGCCGGCGGCGTTGGCGCAGGCCGCCATGGCCGAGGCGCGCATGCGCTCACCGGTGGCCACTTCCCGCACCAGCAACTTGAGCACCTGGTCGTGCGCCTTGCTGGCGGGCGAGGGCGTCGAGGAGAGCACGGTGTCCACCGTCTCGCCTTCGCGAAGACGCCGCACCGCAGTTGGAATCGTTTCGCCGGCGAGCCTGGCGGCCTCGGCCTCCATCAGCGCCGCGCGCCGCGTGACCTCGGCCTCCATCGCCGCCGTACGCCGCGCGGCGTCGGCCTCCGCGGCCGCCACGCGCTCCTGGAGCCGCCGCAGGGTCTGGGCTCGGGTCGAGGCGAGGGCGGCGG
Organism: Streptomyces sp. NPDC007917; assembly: GCF_042959105.1. Classification (NCBI taxonomy): domain Bacteria; kingdom Bacillati; phylum Actinomycetota; class Actinomycetes; order Kitasatosporales; family Streptomycetaceae; genus Streptomyces; species Streptomyces sp. NPDC007917. The sequence goes on along the minus strand of NZ_JBIBKK010000020.1, from coordinate 120,561 downwards.
CCACCCACAGCAGGACGGCGACGACACCGCAGAACAGGCCGACGGACGCCCGGTTGGTGGAGGGCACTTCGGCCGTCAGCCAAGCGCCCACGCCGCCGACCACGACGGCGGCCAGCAGCGGTACGGCCAGGGCCTGCCGCGTCGTGGAAAGCCCTTTGACGGGCTGGCTGGATATATGTGCTGACATCTCTCAGGTCCTCAGGGGCGCGGTCGAGGGTTGAGGGCGGTTTCGAGCCATGGGCGGCACATCGTAGTACCGCACACAGACTTTTGACCGGCCAGCTCGCCAATCGGACCTTGACATCTCGTCAGCACGGCGAGCATCCAGCATGACCGGCAACAGGGTATGTCATCCACCGAACGTCGCGAACGCGAACGAGGAGCGGTTCGTCCCGGAGCCGGGCCGCCCCGGGCCGTCAGGGGTTTCAGGGCAGCGCCAGCTCGGCCCAGATGACTTTGCCCTCGGTCGTGTAGCGGGTCCCCCAGCGCTCCGCGAACTGCGCGACCAGGAACAGCCCGCGGCCCCCTTCGTCCGTCGTCGCCGCGTACCGCAGATGCGGCGAGGTGCTGCTGGTGTCGGACACCTCGCAGATAAGATTGCGATCGCGTAGGAGTTGCACCCGGATCGGACCGGCGGCGTAGCGGATCGCATTGGTGATCAATTCGCTGAGCACCAGCTCCGCGGTGAAGGACAGGTCCTCCAACCCCCATTCCGTCAGCTGCCGGATGACCTTGGCCCGCACCTCGGACACCGACGCCGGATCGCAGGGGACGTCCCAGCTCGCCACCCGGTCGGCTCCCAGCACCCGGGTGCGGGCCACGATCAGCGCGATGTCGTCGGTGGGGCGGGCGGGCAGCACGGCGTCCAGCACGTCCGCGCAGGTCTGGTCGGGCGTACGGCCGGGGTGGGCGAGGGCGCCGCGCAGCAGGTCGAGCCCGACGTCGATCTCCCGTCTGCGGTCCTCGATGAGCCCGTCGGTGTACAGCACCAGCCGACTGCCCTCGTCCAGCTCCAGCTCGGCCGTCTCGAAGGGCAGGCCGCCCAGGCCCAGTGGCGGCCCGGCCGGCAGGTCGACGAAGTCCACCGAGCCGTCGGGGGCGACCACCGCGGGCGGCGGATGTCCGGCCCGGGCCATCGCGCAGCGCCGGGTCACCGGGTCGTAGATCGCGTACAGACAGGTGGCTCCGGTGATCCCCGCGCCGCCGCCCTCGGTCCCCTCCGGGCCGGCGGCGGTGAAGGTGGCGGTGTTGTCGTCCTGGTCGATCCGGGCGACCAGGTCGTCCAGGTGGGAGAGGAGTTCGTCGGGCGGCAGGTCGAGGGTGGAGAAGTTGTGCACCGCGGTGCGCAGCCGCCCCATCGTGGCCGCCGCGTGCAGCCCGTGACCGACCACATCGCCCACCACCAGCGCCACCCGCGCCCCCGGCAACGGAATCACATCGAACCAGTCCCCGCCCACCCCCGACTCCGCCGGCAGATAGCGGTACGCCACATCCAGCGCGCTCTGCTCGGGCAGCACCCGCGGCAGCAGGCTGCGCTGCAGCGTCACGGCCATCGTGTGCTCGCGCGTGTAGCGCCGGGCGTTGTCGATGCAGACGGCGGCGTGGGAGGCCAGCTCCTCGGCGAGGGCGATCTCGTCGTCCTCGAAGGGGGCGTTCTCCTCCATGCGCCAGAAGCTGACCATCCCCAGCATGACGCCCCGGGCCCGCAGCGGCACCGTCACCAGGGACCGGACGCCGTAGGCGATGGCCACGCCGGTCTGTTCCGGGTCCTGGGCGTGCCAGCCGTGGGCCTCCCTCAGGTCCGGCTCGACCGCCGCCCGCCCGCTGCCGAAGCCCCGGGCCTGGGGGGTGGAGGAGACGAACGAGAAGCGGGTGCCCACCGGGTAGAAGGGGTCGTCGGCCCTGATGCCCCGGACCGCCGCGCGGCACATCTCGATACCGCCCACCGCCAGCGGCTCCTCGCCGCGCAGTACGGGCCCCGCCAGGTCGACCGTGACGAAGTCGGCGAACCGCCCCACCGCGACCTGGGCCAGTTCCTCGGCGGTCCGGCTGACGTCGAGCGTGGTGCCGATCTCCACACTGGCGTCGTACAGCAGCTTGAGATGCTTCTGCGCCACCTCCGCCCGCCCCGACAGGGCGCGCAGCTCGGTGGAGTCCCGCAGGGTCGCCACGCTGCCGGGCGGGCCGCCGTCCCGGTCCGTGGGGCGGTTGTTGATCGCCAGCAGGCGGTCCCCGGCCACCAGCACCTCGTCGGAGACCACCTGCCCCGACGCCAGCACCTTGGCCATCTGCGGGTCCAGGCCGAGCTCGGTGACGGCCCGTCCCTCCGGGTGCTCGGGCAGCTCCAGCAGGCGGCGCGCCTCGTCGTTGGCCAGCATCAGCCGGCCGTCGCCGTCGACGATCAGCACGCCCTCCCGTACGGAGTGCAGCACCGCGTCATGGTGCTCGTACATCCGGGTCATCTCGGCCGGGTCCAGGCCGTGGGTCTGCCGCCGCAGCCGCCTGCTGACCAGCGCCGTACCGCCCGTGGCCAGGGCGAGTGAGGCGCCGGCCGCGCCGATGAGGATCGGCATCTGGCGGTTGGCCAGGCCGCTGACCTTGCTGACCGTGATCCCGGAGGACACCAGGCCGATGACATGGCCCCGGGAGTCGGTGACCGGGACCACCGCCTGCACCACGTCGCCGATGGTGCCGTGGACGGTTTCGGTGATGGGATGGCCGGCCAGCGGCTTGTCGATGTTGCCGACGAACGGCTTTCCGATCCGGTTGGGCTTGGGGTGGGTGTAGCGGATTCCGTTCTTGTTGATGACCACGACGAAGTCCACCCCGGACTCCCGCCGCGCCTGCTCGGCCAGCGGCTGGAGCACCGCGGTCGGATGGGGGGAGTGCAGCGCGGCCGGCATGCCCGGTGCGTCGGCGAAGGTCTCGGCGACGGCGAGCGAGCGGTGGCGGGCCTCGCTGGTGGCGTCGTGCCGGACCTGGAGGACGAGGGCGACGGACGCGGCGGCGATCAGCAGCAGCACGATCACCAGCTGCAGCAGAAAGACCTGGCCGGCGACGCTGCGCGTGGTCAGCCAAGAACCAGAGCGCCGCCCCGCCGCCTCCGGGCGCTCACGCCGCCGACTCCGTGGGCGCCGACCGGGGAACATACGGGCAGCCAGTACCCACGATCGACCCTTAAACCGGGCCATACCCCTACATCTACACCGCGGCTCCCCGGAAGGCGAGCCACCCGGGTTCCGCAGGTGCCGTCCCCGGCAGCCTGTGTAAACCTGATAAGGGTGCAATTAGCCATAATTGCCGCATTCCATCGGCCGTTCGGTCGGCCGAGTCGGCAGGGACGAAGGAGCCCGCAATGGCCAGTCACGTCGGTGGAGTTCAGCCGCAGGCCGCGCCAAGTGCGCACCACCGGGCGGCGGCGAGCGGATGGCTCGTCTTCGGGGGCATCATGTTGATCTTCGCGGGGCTCCTGGCCCTCGGCCAGGGGATCTCGGCCATCCGCAACGACCAGGTGTTCGTGGTCACGCATCACTACGCCTTCGCGTTCGACCTCACCGGGTGGGGATGGGTCCACGCGATCGTCGGCGCCGTCGCCGTGATCGCCGGTGCGGCCGTGTTCACCGGTGCCATGTGGGCCCGGGTGACCGGTGTGGTGCTGGCGGGCCTCAGCCTGATCGCCAACTTCCTGTGGCTGCCCTACTACCCGGTCTGGGCCGTGTCGCTGCTCGTCCTGGACGCCCTCGTCATCTGGGCGCTGTGCACGGGGCCCGGCATGGCCGAACGGGCTCAGCGAGAGGCGAGCGGATACCAGGGGCAGCGAGGGGAGCAGAGGCAGGGTCAGCAGGGGCAGGGCCCGCCGGTCACAAACGGATGACCACCAGCGCCGTGTCGTCCGCGACGGTCCCGCGCATGACGCCGAGGTCGACCAGCAGCGCGTCGGCCAGCTGCTCGGGCCCCAGCTCCCCGTGCCGGGACAGGCTGTCGGCGAGCCGCCCGAGCCCGACGTCGATGTCCTCGTTGCGCCGCTCGATGAGCCCGTCGGTGTACAGCACCAGCGTGCCGCCCGGCGTGTACGGGAGGGTGGCCTCAGGCCGGTCCACATGCTCCGAGCGGACGCCCAGCGGCGGGTCCGTGGCCTGGTCGAGCTGTACGACATGCCGGTCAGCCCGCAGCAGCAGCGGTGGCGGATGGCCGGCGCAGCTGTAGCAGACGGTCCGCTCCGACCGGTCGATGACCACCTGCACGGCGGTCGCGGCCAGCGCCCCCTCGATGGAGCTCGCGTACAGACCGAGCGCCTCCAGCGCCTTGGCGGACCCGTCCACGACCCGGATCGCCGCGCTCAGCGCGCTCCGCAGCTGCCCCATCACACACGCGGCCTCGAGTCCCTGGCCCACCACATCGCCCACCGCCGCCGCGATCCGGCCGTCGGCCAGTTCGAACACCTCGTACCAGTCGCCGCACACATTGAGCGAGCCGACGGCGGGCCGGTAGCGGACCGCCACCCGCAGATGCCCGGGGACCAGCGCGGGCAGCATGGCCTGCTGCAGCGCCAGCGCCGTCGCCCGCTCCCGGGCGTGCGCCTCCCGCAGCCGCTCGTTGAGCTCCTGCAGCTCCCGCGCCCGGGTGTGGAGGTCGGCGTCTATCTCCGCGGTGCGCGTGAGCGGCGCCCGCGCCCGCCCCCGGACGAAGTCCGTCACGTCCTCCACCCGGTGGATGATCCACCGCACCGAGCCGTCCGGGCCGAGGACCGGGGTGTTGAGCGGGCTCCAGTACCGCTCCTCGAACCGCCCCTCGTCCCTCGGCCCCCTGCTCTCGCCCTCCCCGCACTCGCCCTCGCCCTCGGCGCCGGGGACGGGGATGTCGTACTTCTGCAGCGCCATGCTGTCCCGCTCGCCGGTCGCCAGGACACGTTGCAGGGAGGCGCCCAGATTGCGGGTGCCGGTGGCGTTCGGATCCGCCGGGTTGTCGGGGAAGGCGTCGAAGATATGGCGGCCGAGCAGATCCTCGCGCCTGCACCGGGTGGCTTCCAGATACGCCTCATTGACCGCGACGATCACCAGATCGGGGCCCACCACCAGATTCGGACTCGGGGTGGCCTCGAACAGCGCTTCGTAGTCGATCTGCCGTCCCGTGGCCCGCTCCCTGCTCGTGCCCCTGCCACGCCGCGCCCGCGGGGTGAACAGCGTGCTCAAGCCCAATGTATGGCGACTGCGCGGCTTCCGCACACGGCCGGGGTGCGCGGGCGGGCGGGAAGCGGGAGGCTGAAGCCATGCTGCTGGCTGAAGTCGCCCGTACCTCCCGCGAGGTCGCGGCCACCTCCGCCCGATCGGAGAAGATCGCGGCCCTGGCCCGGCTGCTCAGCCGCGTGGAGCCCGCCGAGGCGCCCGTGGTGATCACCTACCTCGCGGGCAGGCTGCCGCAGCGCCGTATCGGGGTGGGCTGGGCCGGACTGCGGGTGCGCCCCGAACCGGCCGCCGGTCCCCGCCTCGGGGTGCTCGACGTCCACCAGGCCCTGGACCGGGTCGCGGCCGTCTCCGGCACCGGCGCCACCACCGAGCGCAAGCGGCTGGTCTCCCGGCTGATGTCCGCCGCCACCGAGGACGAGCAGCGCTTTCTGCTCGGGCTGATCGGCGGGGAGCTGCGCCAGGGCGCGCTGGACGCGCTCGCCGTGGAGGGGCTTTCGGCCGCGGTCGGCGCGCCCGCCGCCGAGGTGCGGCGCGCGGTGATGCTCGGCGGCTCGCTGGGCGTGGTCGCCCGGGCGCTGCTGGAGGACGGGCCGCCGGCGCTGTCCGCGTTCGGCCTTCAGGTGGGGCGGCCGGTGCTGCCGATGCTCGCCCACAGCGCACGGGACCTGGACGAGGCCATGGACCGGCTCGGCCCCTGCGCGGTCGAGGAGAAGCTGGACGGCATCCGGGTGCAGGTGCACCGGGACGGGCAGACCGTACGCGTCTACACCCGCACCCTCGACGAGATCACCGACCGCCTGCCCGAGGTGGTCCAGGCCGCCCGTGAGCTGGCGGTGGAGCGTGCGGTCCTCGACGGCGAGGTGATCGCCCTCGACGCCGCGGGCAGGCCCCGGCCGTTCCAGGAGATCTCCGGCCGGGTCGGCGCCCGGCTCGACGTGGCCGGGGCCAGCGCCTCGCTGCCGCTGTTCCCCGTCTTCTTCGATCTGCTCGCCGTGGACGACCGGGACCTGCTCGACCTGCCCGCCCGCGACCGCCACGCCGAACTGGCCCGGATCGCGCCCGCCCCCCGGCGGGTCCGCAGGCTGGTGGCCGAGGAGCCCGGGGACGAGGCGACCCGGCGGGCGGCGCGGGAGTTCGCCGCCGATGTGCTGGCCCGCGGGCACGAGGGGGTCATGGCCAAGTCCCTCGACGCCCCCTACAGCGCGGGGAGGCGCGGCGCGTCCTGGCTCAAGGTCAAACCGGTGCACACGCTCGACCTGGTCGTGCTGGCCGGCGAATGGGGCCACGGCCGCCGCACCGGCAAGCTGTCCAACCTCCACCTGGGCGCCCGGCGCCCGGACGGCACCTTCGCCATGCTCGGCAAGACCTTCAAGGGCCTGACCGACGAGCTGCTCGACTGGCAGACGGAGGCGCTGCTGCGGCTGGCCGTCAGCGACGACGGCTGGGTGGTGCGGGTGCGGCCCGAGCTGGTCGTGGAGGTCGCCTTCGACTCGCTGCAGCGGTCCTCCCGCTATCCGGCGGGCGTGACGCTGCGCTTCGCGCGGGTGCTGCGCTACCGCGAGGACAAGCCGGCGGCGGAGGCGGACACGGTCGAGACGGTGCTGGCGCTGCGCGTCGCGTGAGGACGGTACGGGTACTGCGGAGCGTACGGCGCGGCCCGGTAACCCTACGCGCCGACCGCGGGCGTACGGCGCGGACGCCGTATGAGCCGTACGCGCCGGCCGCGGGCGCGCCCCTTGTAGACGGGCCCTACCGCCCCAGGGCCTTGCGGGCCAGCCGGTACGCCACCAGGTCGGCCACCGAGATCAGCGGCAGCAGCCTGCTGGCCGCGAGCCGGTTCAGGTCCTCGTAGCCCGCCAGCTCCCAGTCCGCCGTGACGACCGCGCCGACCGCGGTCACCCCCGAGAGCCCCGCCAGCCGCGACAGGTCGACGGCCGCCTCGGCGTGGCCCTCCCGCTCCAGCACCCCGCCCGGCACCGCGCACACCGGGAAGACATGCCCCGGGCGCCCCAGCTGCCCGGGGGTGGTCTGCGGATCGGCCAGCGCCTGGACGGTGCGCGAGCGGTCCGCGGCGGACAGGCCGGTGGACGTGGTGGGCCCCAGCAGGTCGACGGGGACGGTGAAGGCGGCGCTGAGCAGCGTGGTGTGCTCCTCGTCCACCGTCATCCGCTGCAGCCGCAGCCGGTCGGCGTGCCCGTGGGGCAGGGCCACGCAGACCATGCCGGAGGTGTGGTCCAGCAGCTGCTTGAGCGCGCCCTCGTGCGTGTGCTCGGCGGCGAGCACCAGAACGCCCCGGTGCTCCTTGGCCAGCTCGTCGTAGACGATGACGAAGCCGCCCTCGGCGAACGCGTCGATCGCCTGCTCGACCGCCAGGAGGCGCTCGGGGGCGACCGTCTGCTCTACCACTGCCATGCTGAGGAATTTTGGCACATGCCAGCGGACCTGACGACGTGTCAATGCTCACACAGTAAGGACGGCCGCACCATCAGTGACCTTCACCCCCTGGGCGACCGCGCCCACAGCGGGTTCACGGAGAATGAGGCTCCCGCCGCCCTGCGGCAGCCGGGGGCGAACCGAGCCCCGAAAACCAGAGAGGTCAGTGTGCAGACCACAGTCGGGGAGGACCGCGCCACCGAGCCCGTACACCCCGTACGCCGCTTGATACGGCCCGTACGCCGCTTCGCGCGGCCCCCGCGCGGGCGGGCCCGGCAGGTGGCCGCCGGCTGCGCGGCGCTGCCGCTGACCCTGGTCAGCGGGGTGCTGGGTTGCCGGGCCGCGGACAGCGACGGGATCACGCCCGTGCCCCAGCTGCTGGCCTTCCTGCCCTGGCTGCTGGTCCCCGCGCTGCTCGGCCTGGTGCTCGCGGCGGTGGCGCGCTGGCCGCTGGGGTGCGCCTGGGCCCTGGCCGCGGCCGCGGTGACCGGCTGGTTCACCCAGCCCTATGACCCCGGCCCTGCCGCCGGCGGCCCGGCGCCGCGCGGACCGGCCGTGGCGCAGCTGCGGGTGCTGACCGCCAACCTGGAGTTCGGCGGGGCGACGCGCGGGCTGGTCGAGGCGGTACGGCGGGAGGAGCCCGACCTCGTCTCGGTGCAGGAGTGCGACACCCGCTGCGGGGCGGCCCTCGACTCGGCCGCCCTGCGCAAGGCCTACCCGTACCGGAAGGTCATCACGGTCCCCGGCGACGCGGCACACGGCTCGGCGATCCTCAGCGCCTACCCGCTCACCCCCGAGGCCGGGGTGCCCGGCAAGCTGGCGATGCCCGGGGCCGTCGTACGGGTCGCCGGGCGGCGGGTCCATGTGCAGGTGGCCCATCCGATGCCGCCGATGCCGGGGCAGCTGGACGTCTGGCGCACCGAGTTGGGGCGGCTGCGCGCCTACGCCGCCGGCCGGGGCGGCGAACCCACCCTGATCGCGGGGGACTTCAACGCCACCCAGGACCACGCCGCCTTCCGCGCGCTCCTCGACACCGGGATGCGGGACAGCGCGCGGGCGGTCGGCATGTCGCGCACCCCCAGCTGGCCGGCCGTGACGACCCCGGCGCTCGGCGCCCAGATCGACCACGTCCTGGTCAGCGAGGCGCTGCGGCCCCGCGCCGCCCGCTTCCTGGATCTGCCGCACACCGACCACCGGGCGCTGCTGGTCGACCTCGAGCTGCACTGACCCGCGCGGGCCGCCCCGGCGCGGCTCAGCTCTCGCTGGGGTTGTAGGAGTTGGCCAGCTCGAAGGGGTCAGGCTCCAGGTTCTCCGTCGGCCAGCGCTGCTCCCGCCGCCACTGCTCGTTCTCCAGCGCCAGCGCGTCCCACAGCAGATTGAGCGGATGGCCCGGCTCGAAGTGGGCGCGCTCCCCACGGCGGGTGAAGGCGCCGAGCAGCACCTCGAGCCGCGGCCCGGTGTCGTTGACCAGCTCGACGGCCCGCATCCCGCGCCCGTACGCGACCCGCGGGTCGCCCGCCGCCTCGGCGACGCCCTTGGTGACCAGCATGCAGCCGCGCAACAGGCCCGAGCGCAGCAGCTCGAAGCCGTAGGTGACGGTGTCGATCTCGGCCGCGATGTGCAGCCTGTTGCGGTAGTCGGCGCCGAACCAGGTGTGCAGCACCCCCGCCATCAGCCCGCTCGCCGAGACGACGAGCGGAAGCGTGCGCAGCTCGCTGCTCGGGGCGGTCGGGCCGGGCAGCCGGGAGTGCGGCAGGTTCGTCAGCAGCGACACCCCGCTGCGGCGCCACTCCATCACATCGAACGCGTCGAGCTCGTTGTCCCCCTCGGGCCTGGTCACCACGGAGCCGCAGACCAGGTCCACCTCCTTGGCGCGCAGCTTGCCCAGCACGTCCCGGGTGCGGACATGCCCGACCTTCAGCTCGATACCGCGCCGCTCGAACTCCTCGGCCACCCGCTCACCGGCCCCCGCGAGATAGCCGAGGGTGAAGCGCGTGGTGCCCACCATCAGGGTTTTGCCGAGCCGGCGCCGGGATTCGTGGATGCCCTCCAGCCAGTCGCCGAGGGTGCCGCGCGCCAATTCGACCAGGGCCTCGCCGGTGCCGGTGAACAGCACGTCCTTGCCGCGCCCCTGCTTGAGGACGAGCGGTTCGCCGCACAGATCCCGGAAGTTGCGGTTCATCGTGTCCAGCTGCTTCTGCACGCTCGACTGTTCCCGGCCGAGCACCCGGGCGGCGCCCAGCGCGGTGCCGGTCTCATGGACCACGATCAACGTGCGGAGCTGGTCCATCGTGGTGTCCATGAGGGCGAGTGGGCTCTGCAGCAGCCTGCTTCGCCCGTTGGCCGTCGGTGGTCCGAGCGGCCCGGGTGTGGCCATGAATCCTCTCGCTTCCCAACTCAGCCCGATTTATGGACTCACGAGTTTAGCCCCGGGATGCTTGATCACGGGGGTACCGGAAGTCACCCGGGGCTCATTTCGGATAAGCGCGGATTTACCATCCCTATGCGTGTACGGCCGTCAATCCTGTTTACGCGTGACGGGTCCGGTTACTCGCCCCGGATATGAGCGATACGAAGACCGGTACGGATACGAAGACCGATACCAGGACCGGCACGAAGGCCTCCGTCAGGGCCGGGCGGCGCACCGTGTCGATCAGCCGCCCGGAAAAGGTGCTCTTCCCCGACGACGGAATCACCAAGTCCGACCTCGTCGGCCACTACCGCGCGGTCTCCCACCGCATCCTCCCCCAGCTGCGCGGACGCCCGCTGATGATGGAACGCCACCCGGACGGCATCGGCGGCAGCCCGCTGATGCAGAAGAACGCCCCCGACTACTTCCCCGACTGGGTGCAGCGGGCCGTCGTCCCCAAGGAGGGCGGGGAGGTCACCCATGTCGTCTGCGACGACGTCGCCACCCTGGTCTACCTCGCCGGCCAGGCCTGTGTGACCCCGCACCGCTGGCTCTCCCGCGCCGACCGGCCAGACCACCCCGACCGCCTCGTCTTCGACCTCGACCCGCCCCCGGACGCGGGCTTCGAGGAGGTGCGCTGGGCGGCCCGGCGGATGTGCGGGCTGCTGCGCGAGGTCGAACTGCCCGGGCTGCTGATGACCACCGGCTCGCGCGGGCTGCACGTGGTCGTCCCGCTCGACCGCCGCGCGGACTTCGACTCCGTACGGGACTTCGCCCGGGACGCGGCCGATCTGCTCGCCGCCCGCCACCCCGACCGGCTGACCACCGAGGCCCGCAAGGCCAAGCGGGGCAGCCGCCTCTACCTCGACACCCAGCGCAACGGCTATGCGCAGACGGCGGTGGCCCCGTACGCCGTACGCGCCCGCCCCGGCGCGCCGGTCGCCATGCCGATCGCCGCCGAGGAGCTGGACGACCCCGGCCTGAGGGCCGACCGCTGGACCCTGCGCACCCTCGGCGACCGGCTGGAGCACGACCCCTGGGCCGGCGCCGGTACGCGGGGCCGCTCGCTGCGCGCACCGCGGCGGCGATTGGCGGAATTGTCCCGCGAGACGCGTCCGGAGGGTATTTCCCGTCCGAACGGAACTCACCAGTCCGCCAGTTGAATTGTTCTCGGGTGCATCTCGGGGACAATTCCGCCGTGCTGAATTCCGAGGAATTCCGGGTCCGGATCAGACGCCGATGTTCCCGCCGTCGCGCCGCCACACGCTGATCACGGACGGCCGGGTCAGCTTGCCCGGCCCGTCGGGCCAGGTGGACGCGGGCTTCTCCACGCTCGCGCCGTCGATCTCGCCCGGGTGCTGCACCGCCACCAGCACCCGCCGGTCCTGCACGATCGGCCCACAGGTCTCGGCGCCCGTCGGAACGGTCAGGAACTGCTTGACCTCACCGCGCCTGCTGCCGGCCGTCGCCACCCCGAACAGCCCGTCGTGGCTGCCCAGCGCGTTGCCGTCGGTGGAGATCCACAGATTGCCGTACGAGTCGAAGGTGATGTTGTCCGGGCAGGAGATCGGGGAGACCTGGTCCTTCGGGAAGCCGCCGAAGTAGGTGCTCGGGTCCGCCGGGTCGCCGCAGACCAGGAACAGCCGCCAGCTGAAGCGGCGGGCCGCCGGGTCACCCCAGCGCTCGGTCAGCTCCAGGATCTGGCCGTGCTTGTTGCTGTTGCGCGGGTTCGCCTCGTCGGTCGGTGCCTTGCCCGCCTTGCCGCGGTCGCTGTTGTTGGTGAGCGCGACATACACCTTGCCCGTGCGCGGGCTCGGCTCGACGTCCTCGGGGCGGTCCATCTTCGTCGCGCCCACCTTGTCGGCGGCCAGCCGCGTGAAGACGTACACCTCCTCGGCCGTCATCCCCTCGACGTACGAGGTGGTGCCGCTCGCCAGCGGAATCCACTCGCCGGACCCGTCGAACTCGCCGTCCTTCGGCAGCTTTCCGCTGCCGTCGATCTCGGCGGCCGGGCTGTCGCCGGTGAACTTGGCGACGTACAGCGTGCCCTCGTCGAGCAGCGTGCGGTTGTGCTCGCGCGCGGCCCGGCTGGTGCCCTTCATCATCCGCTTGGACGAGACGAACTTGTAGAAGTAGTCGAACTTCTCGTCGTCGCCCATGTAGAGGACCGGACGGCCGTCGGCGGTCAGCCGGGGCTCGGCGGCCTCGTGCTTGAACCGGCCCAGCGCGGTCAGCTTGCGCGGCGTCGACTCGGGGTCGTACGGGTCGATCTCGATGACCCAGCCGAAGCGGTTGGTCTCGTTCGGCTCCTGCGCCACGTCGAAGCGCTTGTCGAAACGCTCCCACTTGCGCTCGGTGGCCGCGCCCGCGATGCCGTAACGCTTGAGGCGGGCGGCGGTCGTCGGGTCGGTCACCGAACCGCCGTTTGCGAAGTACTGGTTGAAGTTCTCCTCGCCCGACAGGACCGTGCCCCACGGGGTGATGCCGCCACCGCAGTTGTTCAGCGTGCCCAGGATCCGCCTGCCCGTCGGGTCGGCCGAGGTCCGCAGCAGCTTGCTGCCCGCGGCCGGGCCCGTCACCTCGAACGGCGTGGTCGCGGTGATCCGGCGGTTGAGACGGTGGCGCGACACGGCGGTCAGCTTGCCGAGTTCGCGGTCCTCCTGCGTCGCCACCACGGACAGGCCGTGCGCGGCCCACGCGATCTCGGCCTGCTCGCGGGTCGGGTTCGCCGCGTCGTACCCGGCGAACATCAGCACCTCGTCGGTGTACTCGTGGTTGACCACGAGCAGCTGGCGGTCGCGCTCGTGCGGGATGTCCAGCACGGCCATGTAGTCGTTGTTGTAACCGAACTGGCCCGCCTGCGCCTTCGCGGACTGGTTCGCCGGGTCGAACGCGGGCGCGCCGCGCAGGATCGGGTCGCCCCAGCGGATCACCACGTTCTGGTCGTGGCCCTGGGCGACCACGACGGCGTCGGTGGTGTTGGGCGCGACCGGCGAGAAGCGCAGACCGCGGGCGGCCTTGCCCGCCCCCTTGTCGGCGGCGGCCGCCGCGCCGGCCCCCTCGGCCGCCGCGGCCTTGGGCGCCCGCCCCACCGCGGTCACCCCGGCCGCGGCCGCGACCGAGACCACGGCGCCGGCGCGCAGCACCGAACGGCGTGACAGCGCACCGGCTATGACATCACCGATGTAGGCGTTGTCGCTGGTGTTGGGCACCTCGTGAAAACAGGCGTCACCACAGCGGTACCGGCATGTCAGGGCGGAACGACCACCCGGGTGCGAGCTGATGACCGGCAGGAGCTTGCGCACGTCTTACCCTCCGTACGGATTGCACGCATGAACTTCGCGTAGGAACCGTCCGGCGCGCAGCCCGCGCCGCCACGGTGTGGGGGCCCATCCGAGGCGAAGCTATGGGCGTAGAGTCGCGGACCGGCGACCGTCGCCTGAATCGGGAGTGAATGGCGGGTAACCGGAATCGGCAGCTGAGTACTGCTGATGGGCCCGCTAGCCTTTCCGCACCACGGACATGTACCGCCATGCCCCGGACTAGACACGTGAGAGGTATCTCCCATGGCCATACGGGACCTACTGCGCAAAGTTTTCGGCCGCTCCCGCACGCCGCGGGTCGACGCTTCGGCTGCGCCGGAGGCGGCAGTTGTCCCGGACCCCCAGGAGCAGCCCGCCCCCGCGCCCGAGCCTGCGCCTGAGCCCGCGCCCGCCGCTGAGCCCGCGCCCGAGCCTGCCGCTGAGCCCGCGCCTGCCGCGACGGCTGCCTCGTCGTCAGCCGCCAAGTCGCCCGCGAAGCAGGCGGACGACGAAGAGACGGTCGCCCACCACCCCTCGCTGACCGAACCGCTCAAGACGCTGGACGAGATCCTGGAATCCGCGGACCGACCCGCGGAGCCGGCGAAGGCGACCGGCACAAAGCCCGAAGCGGAATCCCCGGCTGAGCCCGCCGAGCCGGCCACGGCAGCAGCCGAAGCCAAGGAGCCCACCCCCGCGCCGGCCGACGAGACCGCCACGGCGGAACCCGCCTCCGCAGCAGGTGACGCGGGTGAGCCGGAGCAGAAGGCCGACGCCGAGGAGACGGCCGAGCCGAAGGCGAAAGCCACGGACAAGCCCGCCGCCGACACCGCGGCCGACACCGAAACGGAAGCCGCGCCCGCCGCGGCTGAGGGCGAACAGGCAGCCGCAGCCGAGCCCGTAGCGGCCACGGCCACGACCGACGCCGACGCCCCCGCGCCGAAGACCGACAACGACGCCCCGGCCGAGGCAGACGCGGAAGCCGCGGCCAAGCCCGCCGAGGCGGCCGCTGGCACCGAGGCCACCACCGGCGACGCCGACACCCCGGCCGACCCGAAGGCGACCGACGCAACGGAGGCCGCACCCGCAGCCGAAACGCCCGCCGCGGCTGACGACGAGCAGGCGGCCGAGACGGAAGCCACGGCCGAGGTCGCCGCGCCGGCCACGGCCGAGGTCGCCGCGCCCGCCGAGGATGCCTCCGCGCCCGAGCAGGAGCCCGAGGCCGCCTCCGCAGCAGCCGACGCGGCCGAGCCCATCGCCGACGCCGATGCTCCGGACGCCCCATCGGCCCCCGCCGAAGCCGAGACCGCGTCGAAGACCGAGAACAACGCTCCGGCCGAGGCAAACGCAGAAGCCGCGGCCGAGCCGACCGAGCAGGTCACCGAGGAGGCGGCCGAGGCCACCACCGCCGAGACGAAGGCCGAGGCCGAGGTGGCGGACGCCCCCGCCGAGCCCGCCGTCGACGCCGAGGCCGACGCGGCCCCGGAGGGCGCCGCCGAAACGGAGCCGAAGCAGGAAGCGGCCGACGAGCCGAAGGCCGAGGCGAAGGCCAAGGCGAAGGCAGACGCGGAAGCCGCAGCCGAAGCCGAGACCACCCCCGAGGCCAAGGCAGACGCCGAAGCCGAGACCACCCCCGAGGCCAAGGCAGAGGCAGACGCCGAAGCCGCAGCCCCCGAGGCCGCCGCGGCCGCGACCGGCTCTGGCCCCGAGACCGCCGACGACGGAGGCGCCGCCATCCCCCTCACCGACGTGGAGACCCGCGCTCCCGGGCTCGTCAGCCTGTACAAGAGCGCCGCGGAGGCCCTGGCGCAGAAGGGGCTCGCGGGGCGCCGGGCCGCCGTGTATCTCGTGCTGGACCGGTCGGGGTCGATGCGGGGCTACTACAAGGACGGCACCGTCCAGCACCTCGCCGAGCAGGCCCTCGCCCTCTCCGCGAACCTCGACGACGACGGCACCGTCCCGGTCGTGTTCTTCTCCACCGACATCGACGGCACCGCGGACATCGACCTGGCCAACTACAGCGGCCGCGTCGAGGAGCTGCACTCCTCGCTCGGCCACATGGGCCGTACCAACTACCACCACGCGATCAAGGCGGTCATCGACCACTACGAGGCGTCCGGCGCCACCGACCCCGCGTTCGTGATCTTCCAGACGGACGGCGCGCCCACCAGCAAGCCCGCTGCCGAGAAGGCGCTGTGCGAGGCGGCGCGGCTGCCGATCTTCTGGCAGTTCATCGGGTTCGGGGACCCGGAGGCGAAGGGGTTCGACTTCCTGCGCAAGCTGGACGATCTGGCGGTGCCGGACAAGCGGATGGTGGACAACGCGGGGTTCTTCCACGCGGGCCAGGACCCGCGCGCGCTGTCGGACGGGGAGCTGTACGGGCAGCTGATGGTGGAGTTCCCGGAGTGGCTGCGGGAGGCGCGTGAGGCGGGCGTGCTGAGCTGACCGGAGTCCAGGACGGGCAGAGACGACGTGAGGGCCACCCGCGCGGCACGAATATTGCCGCGCAGGTGGCCCTCACCGCTCGGATACGATAAGGACGGCTCGAAGAGGCGGCTCGGCACAGGGCTCACGTAGCTCACAGAGCGCTCGCAGAGCGACATGTCACCCACTGCATCGACCCGGGAGCAGCCCGCGATGGCTCGACACCTCATCACCAGCGCCCTTCCCTACATCAACGGGATCAAGCACCTGGGCAACATGGTGGGGTCCATGCTCCCGGCCGACGTCTACGCGCGCTATATGCGCCAGCGCGGCCATGACGTGCTGTACATCTGCGCCACCGACGAGCACGGCACCCCCGCCGAGCTGGCCGCCAAGGAGGCGGGCCTGCCGGTGGACGAGTTCTGCGCGCAGCAGCACGACGCGCAGAAGGCGGTCTACGACGGCTTCGGGCTGGCGTTCGACTACTTCGGCCGCAGCTCCTCGGCGCAGAACGTGGAGATCACCCAGACCATCGCGCGCGAGCTGAAGGCCAACGGCTTCATCGAGGAGCGCTCGATCCGCCAGGTGTACTCCAACGCCGACGGCCGCTTCCTCCCCGACCGCTACATCGAGGGCACCTGCCCGCACTGCGGGTACGACAAGGCCCGCGGCGACCAGTGCGAGAACTGCACCCGCGTGCTGGACCCGACCGACCTGATCAACCCGCGCTCGGCGATCAGCGGCAGCAGCGATCTGGAGGTGCGGGAGACCAAGCACCTGTTCCTGCTCCAGTCGAAGCTGGCGGGAGAGGTCGCGGCGTGGGTGGACGAGCACGGCAAGGACTGGCCGACGCTCGCGTCCTCGATCGCCCGCAAGTGGCTGAATGAGGGGCTGCAGGACCGGGCGATCACTCGTGACCTGGACTGGGGCGTGCCGGTGCCGGCCGACACCTGGCCGGATCTCGCGGCCGAGGGCAAGGTCTTCTACGTGTGGTTCGACGCCCCGATCGAGTACATCGGAGCGACGAAGGAGTGGTCGGACCTGGACCCGGCGAACCGCGACTGGAAGTCGTGGTGGTACGACGTGGACCAGACGGTCCGCTACACCGAGTTCATGGCCAAGGACAACGTCCCGTTCCACACGGTGATGTTCCCGGCGACGCTGCTGGGCACCCGGGACGCGTGGAAGAAGGTCGACTACGTCAAGGCGTTCAACTGGCTGACGTACTACGGCGGCAAGTTCTCGACGTCCCAGAAGCGCGGGGTGTTCACCGACGCCGCGCTGGAGCTGCTGCCCGCCGACTACTGGCGCTATTTCCTGATGGCGAACGCGCCGGAGTCGGACGACACGTCCTTCACCTGGGAGCACTTCGCCGCCACGGTCAACAAGGACCTGGCGGACACCCTCGGCAACTTCGTCAACCGCGTGCTGTCCTTCTCCCGCAAGCGGTTCGGTGACGAGGTCCCGGCGGGGAAGGCCGCCGGGGAGGCTGAGGCGCGTCTCGGCGAGGAGATCGCGCGGCTGCTCGCGGAGTACGAGGAGCACATGGACGCGCTGCAGTTCCGCAAGGCCTCGGCCGCGCTGCGGGCCCTGTGGAGCGCGGGCAACTCCTACCTGGAGGAGAAGGCTCCCTGGCTGGAGATCAAGACCGACCAGGAGGGCGCGGCCCTCACGCTCCGTACGGCGATGAACCTGATCCACCTGTACGCGGTCGTCTCGGAGCCGTTCATCCCGGCCTCCGCGCAGGCCATGCGGTCGGCGTTCTCGCTGGCGGACGACACGGCGCCGTGGGTGAGCCAGGAGGAGGCCAAGGCGCTCGCCTCCGTTCCGGCCGGTACGGCCTTCACCGTGCCGCCGGTGCTCTTCGCCAAGATCACCGAGGAAGACCTGGAGTCCTACCGTGAGCGCTTCGGCGGGGCGCCGGAGCAGGCGGGCGGCGGGGCGCCGGCCGAGGTGGCGACCGAGGGCAAACCGGTCGAGTAGCGGCGCATCACGACGCGCGGCGGCGGGAGAGCCGGGGCTTGCCCGGCCGGTCTCGACGGGGTGGCGGGCCGGGCCCGCCGCCCCGTCGCACCGTTGATCGCTCGACAACCGTTCGTTTAGCGCGTTCGACCAGTCTGTGGAGTCCATCCACAGGGAGGTCGAGGAGCGCAGTGCCCGACGCACCACGTATCACGGTGACGGTCCACGGCCCCGATCCGCACTCGCGGGCCGGGGTCGTGCGTCACCTGCGGCACCAGCCCACCGTCGAACTGATCAACCGTCCGCGTCCGTTCAGCGACGAGCCGCGCGGCACCGTGGCCGTGATGCTCGCCGAGCGCCTGGACGCCCGCGCGGGCGCCGAGCTGCGCCGCCTGGTGCGGGGCGGCGAGCAGCGGGTGGTGCTGATCACGGGCGAGCTGCGCGAGACGGAGCTGATGACGGTCGTGGAGTACGGCGTACGGGCCGTGCTGTGGCAGCACCGGGCGACCCCGAGGCGCCTGCTGCGCGCCGTACACCGGGCCGCCCGCTCGGAGCGGACCGATCCGTGCGGCGTGGACCGGCGGCTGAGCGAGCACTTCGTGTACTAGCTCCGGGGTGCGAGTGGTGAGACGCGGGTCACAATCGCTCGGTCGATCCGGTCGTCACATCCCGCCGAGCCGTTCCGTCAGTGCTGTGTAACCGTCGGAACGGCAAGGAGATCACCATGGACGCCAGGCTCAACTTCTACGGCAACCCCGTCGCGGCGAAGTTCGCGAAGTACATCAACTCCGCGGGCAAGGCCATCTCGGACTCGACGCTGCCGGCCTCGACGCAGGAGCTGGTGAAGATCCGCGCCAGCCAGATCAACGGCTGTGGCTTCTGCACCGATATGCACACCAAGGACGCCGCGCACGCCGGCGAGACCTCGGTGCGCCTCAACCTGATCGCGGCCTGGAGGGAGGCCAAGGTCTTCACCGAGGCCGAGCGGGCCGCCCTGGAACTGACCGAGCAGGGCACCCGTATCGCCGACGCGGCCGGCGGCGTCACCGACGAGGCGTGGGCGAACGCCGCCAAGCACTACGACGAGGACCAGCTGGCCGCCCTGGTGTCCCTCATCGCGCTGATCAACACCTACAACCGGATGAACGTGATCATCCAGCAGCCCGCCGGCGACTACCAGCCGGGCCAGTTCGGCTGAACCCGAGCGGCACCGCGCGCTGTCCGGCTCGCCCACCGCCATGAGTACGCAGGCTGGAGTCCTCAGTCATGGCGGGGGACGCCAGGAGCGCAACCTGGCAGGGGCATCTCAGGAAGCGGTGAAAGCGGTGTGACGCGGCCCGGTCAGCGGGCCAGTGAGGCCGCGTCGCCCATCACCACGACGGGGTGCCGCTCCGGGTCCAGCATGAGCAGCAGCTTCCTCATGTGCTTCTTGGAGATGCTGACGCAGCCCTGGGTAGGCCCGCCGTGGTCCACGTGGAACCAGATGCCGCCGCCCCGCTTCAGGCCCAGCGGCCTGGTCCAGTCGCGCGGCGAGGTGCCCGCCTTGCGGTTGTAGTTGATCGCCACGACGTAGTCGAAGGACCCGGCGAGCGGTTCGCCCTCGAAGCCGGTGCCGCCGATGGTGAAGCGGCCTGAGTGGTCGTACGACAGCCGGGTGCCGGGGTTCGGGAGCCGGCCGCCCGCGTCGGTGAGGGGGAAGACGCCGATCGGGGAGCGCAGATCGCCGGTGATGTGGCGGTCGGTCCAGCCCTTGCGGGCGTTGTGGGCGTCCCAGGTGACGACGGCCCGCCAGTCGGCGCCCGCGGCCATGTCCGGGTCGCCGTCGGGGTCGCGCCGCTGGTAGACCACCACGGTCGAACGGGAGGAGTCGCGCCCCTCGCCCGTCACGACCACCACCTGACGGGCCTTGTCGGGCACCTTGGCGAGGGTTTGGGGGCCGAGCCCGGGCAGGTCGTTCCGCAGCGCGGCGGGGGCGGGCCGCTGGGCCGTGGCGCCGGGGCCGGGCGTCGCGCCCCGCTTCTCGCCGGGGGCGCCGGCGGCGGCTCTGGGCTCGGCGCCGCCGGACGCGGAGCCCTTGGACGCACCGCAACCGGCGAGCGCGGTGAGGGTGAGGGCCGCCGCCACGAGGGCCGCGGCCCCGCGGGCGGGCCGGCGCCGCGGCCCGGCCCCGGTCCGTACCGCCCGCTCCACCCGTTCGGCAGACATTGTTACGACACTCAGATTGTCATTCACATTCAGGGAACCCGTTGGGTCGGGCCGCAGGTTGCCCCGCGTTCCGCCGGAAGCGGAAGCGGGGCACGAACGGCGCACGAACGGGCACAGCCGGGGCCCGGCCGGGCCCGTGGGGCTACTTGCCGGACTCGCCCGCCGCCTTCTCGCCGGACTTCTCCCCGGCCTTCTCGCCGCCCTTGTCCGCCTGCTTGATCTGCGGCTTGCGGATCGACAGGTGCAGCTCCCGCAGCCGCGCCTCGTCCACCTCGCTGGGCGCGCCCATCAGCAGGTCCTGCGCGTTGCCGTTGAGCGGGAAGGCGATGGTCTCGCGGATGTTGGGCTCGTCGGCCAGCAGCATCACGATGCGGTCCACGCCCGGGGCGATACCGCCGTGCGGCGGGGCGCCGAAGTGGAAGGCGCGCAGCATGCCGCCGAACTCGCGCTCCACCTCTTCGCGCGAGTAGCCCGCGATCTCGAACGCCTGGTACATCACATCCGGCTCGTGGTTCCGGATGGCGCCCGAGGACAGCTCCACACCGTTGCAGACGATGTCGTACTGCCAAGCCAGAATGTCCAGCGGGTCCTTGGTCCGCAGCGCCTCCAGGCCGCCCTGCGGCATGGAGAAGGGGTTGTGCGAGAACTCGATCTGGCCGGTGTCCTCGTTCCGCTCGAACATCGGGAAGTCGACGATCCAGCAGAAGCGGAAGACGTTCTCCTCGAAGTGCCCGGCCCGGCGCGCGGCCTCGACCCGCACCGCGCCCATGATCTTGGAGACCTCGTCGAACTCCCCGGCGCCGAAGAAGACCGCCGTGCCCGGCTTGCCCTCGACCTCGGCGATCAGCTTCTCGACGTCCTCGTCGGTGAGGAACTTCGCGATCGGCCCGGTCAGCTTGGCGTCCTCGCCGATCCGGACCCAGGCCAGCCCCTTCGCACCCTGCAGAGCGGCGAACTCGCCCATCTGGTCGAAGAACTTCCGCGGCTGGTCGGCGGTGTCCGGCACGGCCAGCGCGCGCACGTGCTTGCCCGCGAACGCCTTGAAGCCCGAGTCGGCGAAGACATGGCTGACGTCCACCAGCTCCAGCTGAGCTCGCAGGTCCGGCTTGTCGGAGCCGTACTTCAGCATGGCCTCGCGGAACGGGATCCGCGGGAACGGCGAGGTGACATGGCGGCCACCGCCGAACTCCTCGAACAGCTCGGTCATCACCTTCTCGATGACCTGGAAGACGTCCTCCTGCTCGACGAAGCTCATCTCGACGTCGAGCTGGTAGAACTCGCCCGGCGAGCGGTCGGCGCGGGCGTCCTCGTCGCGGAAGCAGGGCGCGATCTGGAAGTAGCGGTCGAAGCCCGCGATCATCAGCAGCTGCTTGAACTGCTGCGGGGCCTGCGGCAGCGCGTAGAACTTGCCCGCGTGCAGCCGGGAGGGCACCAGGAAGTCCCGCGCGCCCTCGGGCGAGGTGGCGGACAGGATCGGGGTCGCCAGCTCGTTGAAGCCCTGCGCGGTCATCTTCTGCCGGATCGCGGAGATCACGGCCGAGCGCAGCATGATGTTGCGGTGCATGCGCTCACGGCGCAGGTCCAGGAAGCGGTACTCCAGCCGCCGCTCCTCGTTCACCCCGTCCTCGGGGAAGACGGTGAAGGGCAGCGGGTCGGCGCCGCCGAGCACCTCGATGTCGGTGACCTCGACCTCGATCTCGCCGGTGGGCAGCTCGGGGTTGACGTTCTCCGCGCCACGGGCGATGACCCTGCCGTCCACGCGGACGACGGTCTCCTTGGACAGGGAGCTCAGCGCCTCGTTCGCCGGGGTGTCCGGGCGGACGACCAGCTGGACCAGGCCATAGTGGTCACGGAGATCGATGAAGAGGATGCCGCCCAGGTTCCGACGATTGTGCAGCCAGCCGGAGAGCCGCACGTCGGTGTCGACGTCAGCGGCGCGGAGCTCGCCGCAGGTGTGGGACCGGTACCGATGCATCGTTCATCCAAGTCGTTGGTCGGGAAGGCGCAGGCACCCTCGAAAAGCTTCTCGGCAAGCCTACCGGCGCCGCGCCCCTCACTGGTAAGGCCGCCGCATATCCCCATATGGTGACCCAATGCGCACCGAGGATCTGCTCGCCGCCCTCGCGACCGGCCTGTGGCGCTGGGACACAGTCTCGGGCGCCGTGAGCTACGACGCGGAGGCGGCCCGGCTGGTGGGGCTGCCCGCGGAGCCGGTCACCCTCCCCGAGTCCGCCGCCCGCGCCTGCTTCCACCCGGTGGACTGGGTGGAGGTCAAGGCGATCGTGAACCTCGCGGTGGCCGAGGGGACCCTCGCCGAGGCCCGGGTGCGGGTCGTCGACGAGAAGGGCCGGGTGCTGCGCACGCTGCGCAGCCGCTGCCGGCCCGTGGTGCAGGGCGGCGACCCCGGCCGGCGGGGCGCCGAGAACGGCCACGACCTGGTCGGCACCCTGCAGGAGGTGCCCGAGGCGCTGCCCGGCACCTCCGCGCCGACGCTGTCCGCGGTCACCGGCGACTGGCGGCGGGGCCGCGAGGCGTTTCTGCTGGACGCGGGGCGGGCGCTGGCCGAGGCGCCCTCGACCGCCGAGGTGCTGCGGGTGGCGGCGGGCCTGTCGATGCCGGGGTTCTCGCCGGACGGTCTCGCGGTCTTCGGGGTCAAGGGCGACCGGATCTCGCTGATCGGCCGCCACGGGGACCTGGCGGGGGACGAGCGCCCCGGCTCCACTCAGCCGCTGGACGCCGACTGCCCGGCCGCCGAGGTGATCCGCACCGGCCGGGCGGTCTATCTGCCCGGCCCGGAGGACTACCGGGACCGGTTCCCGGGCTCCTGGGCGCGCACCCGGCCGGTCGCCCGCCGGGCCTGGGCCTTTCTGCCGCTGATCGTCGCGGGCCGCACGATCGGCGCGTGGATGGCGAGCTTCGCGCACCCGGTGTCCTTCTCGCCCGACGAGCGCTCGGTGCTCACCACCGTGGCGCGGATGCTCGCCCAGGCGCTGTCGCGGGCCTCGCTCCAGGAGACCGAGCGCGAGCTGACGGACGGCCTGCAGCGCTCGATGCTGCCCGCCGACAAGCCGGCCATCCCCGGTCTCACGGTGGCCGCGCGCTATGTGCCGACGGGCGGCGGGCTGCAGGTGGGCGGCGACTGGTACGACGTGATCGGGCTGCCCTCGGGGCGTACCGCGCTGGTCATCGGCGATGTCCAGGGCCACGATGTGCGCGCCGCCGGGATCATGGGGCAGCTGAGGATCGCGGTCCGGGCGTACGCCTCCGAGGGCCACCACCCCGACGCGGTGCTCTCCCGCGCCTCCCGCTTCCTGGCCGGGCTCACCGAGGCGCCGGGCCCCGGCGGCGAGCCCGGCTACGACCCGCGCTTCGCGACCTGCCTGTACATGGAGGTGGACCCGGTCGCCGGCACGCTGGACATCGCCCGCGCGGGCCACCCCGACCCGGCGGTCCGGCTCGCCGACGGCACCATGATGATCCGCCCCACCGCGGGCGGGCTGCCGCTGGGCGTCGACCCGGACACCGACTACCCCACCACCCGGGTGGTGCTGGAGCCCGGCGAGACGCTGCTCATGTGCACGGACGGGCTGATCGAGACCGGCGGGCACGACGTGGAGTCGGGTTGGGACCGGATCCGGGCGGTCTTCGAGCGCACGGCCCCGGACCACACCGCCGCCCCGGGCGCCCTGGACGATCCGGATGCCGCGGGCGCCGCCTCGTGCGCCGCGACCATCGCGGCCGCCGTGGACACGGCCGCGGGCTCGGCCTCCCCCGCCGCCCTGGCCGCCGTGGAAACCGACGATCTCGACGCGCTCGCCGAGGCCCTGGTCCAGGCGGTGCACGGGCCGCCCTCCCACCACACCACCGGCCGTCTCGCCGACCGCCGCGAGGACGACATAGCGCTGCTGCTGATTCGGCGCGACGCCGAGGTGTGCCTGGTCGGCCCCGGCTCCGCCCCGGTGCGGCGCACGGCCGTCACCGTCGCCCAGGCCGAGCCGGAGCGCATAGCCGAGGCCCGGCAGCAGCTGCGCGACATGCTCCACGACTGGACCGACCGCGACCAGGTGGAGTCGGCGGTGCTGATGCTCTCCGAGATGGTCACCAACGTCCTGGTGCACACCGACGGCGACGCCCTCCTGGTCGCCGAGGTCAGCGGCCGGCCGGGCGCCAGACGGCTGCGCCTGGACGTCGCCGACAGCAGCGACGAACTCCCGCACCGCCGCCACCCGGGCGAGCTGGCGTCCTCGGGGCGCGGGCTGATGCTGATGGAGATGCTCGCCGACGCGTGGGGGGTGGACCCGCGCGGCGACGGCAAGTGCATTTGGTACGAGCTGTACGAGGCGGGGCCGGACGGGCCGGGCTCGGCGAGCTAGCGGAAGAGCCCGGAACCGAGCGGGTGCCGCTCGTCGAAACCGGGGAGGATCAGGAAGCTCGCACTGGCGGTCGTGGTCGTGAATTCCAGCAGGGCGTCGGAGTTGTCCATACGGGTGAGGGTGCTGGTGAAGGTCCGTATGTCGTTCTGGAAGCTCATGAACAGCAGGCCGGGGGTGGGTCCGTCGATGCTGTAGGAGCGACGGAGCATGAGGCCGACGCCGACCGCGGTGGCGTGCGCCCTGCGGGCGTGGGCGTCCACCGGGACGAGATAGCGTCCGTCCGGCGTTTTGGCACCGAGGTCCGGGCCGGAGGCGATGGCGCCACCGGAGAGGGGCACGCCCGTGGCCCGGCGCCGGCCGAAGACCGCTTCCTGTTCGGCGACGGACAGCTTGGCGAACCGCGGCAGGTCGAGTTCCATGCGTCGCAGGACGGCGATGGTGCCGCCGGCGACCGGAGCCGGCCCGGCCAGCCACAGGTGGCGCTCTTGTTCGTCCTTGGTGTGGGGTCCCACGATGCCGTCGACGAAGCCGAAGAGGTTCCGTGGCGCGGCAACGCCCTTCTTCACGGGCACGTTGGCACCGCGGCCTCCGGACTGCCGCCAGCGTTCCTCCATCCGCTCACCTGCCTGCTCCAGAAGCGCGGCAGCCACGACCGATAACACCAAGGGGTCGCCGGCGCAGATCTGTATCAGCAGGTCGCCGCCGCGTGCCCGTGGGGCGATCTGCTCGCGGGAGAACCGTGGGAGGTCCTTCGCGCCGGGCAGGGCGGGATCGACCCCGCGCACCAGCCGGGGGCCCACTCCGATCGTCACGGTGAGATCGCCCGGCGACAGGCCCATCAGCCGCGAGTCGGTCCCCTTGGTCAGTTCGCTGATGGCCTCGCCGAGTTCGGCCAGCAACGGGCGGACGGACTTGGTATCGACGAGGTCGGCGACCACGACCATCAGGTTCCGCTGGGCCGGCTGTGGAAGCGTGATGCCCGCCTGGTACCGGCCCGTGGGGGACACCGGCGGGGTCGGCGCGGGGGCGTCGGACCGGTCCGGCCGGGCGGAACTCGATTGGCACCCGGCGGTGAGGCCGGCGGCGGTCACGGTGCCGGTGGCACCGAGGAACGCGCGGCGTGACGGGCGGGAGTCGGCTTGGCGCACAGTGTGAACTGTGCCATAACCGTATCGGCGCCTGCGACTCCGTCAGCATCCGTGCCAGGATGAGGCCATGCCTCGTCTCCGTATTCGCCTGATGGCCGCGGTGCTCGGCACCCTGGCCCCCGTACTGGCCGGCTGCGGCGGGGGCGATGAGGGACCGGACGACGGCCGGCGACCGTCCGGTGAGCGTGTGACGATCAAGGTGCCGGCTGACGCCCCGACGATCTCGGCCGCGGTGTCCCTGGCCCGTCCCGGCGATCTCGTGCTGGTCGCGCCGGGCAAGTACCACGAGTCGGTGAAGGTTTCCAAGCCTCGCATCACTCTTCGCGGCGAGTCCCGGGACAAGGTCGTCATCGACGGGCGGCTGCAGCAGCCGAACGGCATCGTCGTCACCGCTCCCGGGGTGGCCGTGGAGAACCTGACCGTGCGGAACAACACCCAGAACGGGGTCCTGGTCACCGGTTCGGCGAAGGCGGCCGCCGGAATGCCGGGCCAGTCCGGCGGCTACGACACCGGCGACGAGCCCGTCACCTTCCTGAAGTCGTTCCTGGTCTCCCATGTGACCGCGACCCGCAACGGGCTGTACGGCATCTACGCGTTCTCCGCGCAGAACGGTGTCATCGAGCACTCGTACACGTCGGGCTCGGCCGACTCCGGGATCTATGTCGGACAGTGCAAGCCCTGTCGCATCGTGGTGCGGGACAACATCGCCGAACTCAACGCGGTCGGCTACGAAGGCACCAACGCCAGTGGCGACATGTACGTGGTCGGCAACCGCCTCGTCGGCAACCGGGTCGGACTGACCACCAACTCCGACCACCAGGAGAAGCTGCTCCCGCAGAAGGACGCCGTCATCGCGGGCAACCTGATCGCGGCCAACCAGCAGGAGGCCACCCCCGAACAGGCCGACGGCGGCTGGGGCATCGGCGTCGGCATCGACGGCGGCAGCGACAACCAGTTCGTCCGCAACCGGATCGCCCACAACAGCAACGCCGGGCTGGTCATCACCGCCAACGCCGACATCAAGCCGGACGGCAACCGGATCCTGGACAACACCTTCGCCGCCAACGGCGTTGACGTCGGCTGGACGTTCCCCACCGCCACGAAGGGCCGGGGCAACTGCCTGCGCGGCAATGACCTTCGCACGACGGTGCCCGCCCGGCTCGCGAAAACCGCCTCCTGCCCGCGCCCCGCCGGGTCGCTCTCGCCGTCCGGCACCTGGGCGAAGCCGACGGCACCCGGCGGTATCCCGTTCACCGACGTGGCGGCGCCGGGGCGACAGCCGCAGTTCCCCAAGGCCACCACCACGGGCGCCACCGCTGTTCCGGCCGTTCCGGCGCTCCCGGACACGGCGGACATCCGGCTGCCGTCGGTGTCACTGCTCGCCAGCGGCGCGCGTGTGCGGACGTCCTGAGCGGCGGCTACCGCGCCGGGGTGACTCCCGGTACCTTCCTGACCGGAACGTACTTGTGGGTGTCGAAATCGATGACCACCGGCTCCGGCGCGGAAGCCACGCCGACGCGGACCCGGTACATGGTGCCGTCCGAACCGATCCAGTAGCGCACGGCACCCCCCGTACCGGACGTGGGCACGGCACTGGCCGTACCGGACGTGGCACGGGTGGCGCTCGGCCCGGTCATGATGTCCACCTGATGGCCGTCCAACCGGTCCTCTCCAACCCAGGCGGCACCGTTCTGCGGCAGCAGTTCGGCGTTGTCCGGCCGGTCGTTACCGAGCTTCAGCGCGATGGCCAGCGAACTGTCCAGTGAACTGCCGTACTGCTGCAGCGGACGGCTGACCCAACCCGAGCCCGGGGGCCGTGCCGGTGCCTTCGCCGGGGCGTTCGTCATCGGGTGGACGAACACGGTGGTGGCCGTCCACTCGATCAGCCCGTTGCTGGACGTGTCGCGCCCGGTGCCGTGCACCACGCCGTAACCGATCTTGCCGCGGTAGTCGATGGACCCGGTGATGGTCAACCCGCCCGCGGTGCCCGGCACGTTGATCGTCACGGCGCGCCCGCCCGCCTGGTAGTTGCGGAACCGCGTGACCGCCAGACGGTTCGCCTGATCCGAGGTCAAGTCCCTTGGACCGGTGGGGCCGGAGTCGCTGTCGATGACCAGGAGCGTGACCACCGCGACGGCCACACCGCCGAGGACGGCTGCCACCCAGCGCGGCCGCAGCCATCGGCGCCGGCCGGCCGCGCCCCGCGGGCCTTGCTTGGTCCTCATGTGCCGCAGGCGACGCATTGGTAACTTGTTCCGCTCATTCACCCTCTGCTCCCCCCGATCTTGGCGGCCACCCGCTACAGTATCGTCGCTGGTAGGGCGGTTCAGGATGACTGTTCAGACTCTTGTGCTGTTTCCGCGTGGGGAAGCGAGGACGAGTGCCACTGACCTGGGGAAGGCATTCCCAAGTCCCTGAATTCGCCACATCCGCCAAGACGACCAGGAACGACGGGGCCCACCGAAAGAGCGGTGGGCCCTTTTCATGACCGATGTGATACCCGGGGCCGAAAAGCGGATGTACGGCTGAAAGCGGGTGTTCGGTTCACATCACGAGGGGAGAGTGATGGCTGTGCGAAAAGTGCATGGAAGATTAAACCGGACAGCCGGGAAGCGTACGGATGCGCTGACGCGAGTGGGCTTATCCGTTCTCTTGCTGTCGGGTGGCGTCATGGGCGCGACGGCCGGTACGGCCACCGCTTCCACTGGCGACGGAACCCTGACCGTTCAGGTACTCCGGGATTTCTTCGGCACCGGCGTGATCAACACGACCATGGATGTGCCGCAACGGGGCATGAAGGTCGCGGTGTCGGACTCCGCCGGCCATCGGGTCACCGGCACCACGGACGCCACCGGAAAGGTGGTGGTCTCGCCGTCGGACGACCTGACCGGCGGTCAGTACCGCGTCGACGTCACCATCCCGGCGCCGTACGACAAGTACCTTCAGGCGGCGCCGGCCTCGACGGCGGAGAACCACTTCGACAGCTTCACGACCTTCGTGAACGTGTCGGACGGCAAGGACGACTCGGTGATTACCGGGGTCTGGAATCCTGCCGACTACGCGCTGCCGGAGACACGGTATTTCGTACCGATCCAGAACGGCGCCGGCGGGAATGACACCCGGGCACTGGTGGCGTTCGGGACGGACAAACGAGGTACGTGTCCCGGCGACGCGGACTGCCCGACCGTCCTCAACACGCAGGACCAGGTGGGCACGACGTTCGCGCTGGCCTACGACAAGTACAAGAAGCGGATGTTCCAGGGCGCGTTCGCCCGCCGGTACACCCCGTACGGGCCGGGCGGCGGTGACGCGATCTACACCACGCCGACCAACGGTGGGGCGCCGACCCTGTTCGCGAAGGTGCCGGGCGCCACGGAGACATCGCACGACGCCTCCAACCTGATCAAGGACGCCGGGTTCACCGACGCGCCGGGCAAGGAGAGCATCGGCGGCCTGGCCCTGTCCGAGGACGGCTCGACGCTCTACGCGGTGAACCTGCTGACCCGGCGCCTGGTCAGCTTCGACGCGACCGGGGCCACCGCGTCCGCGCCCAAGGCGACGGTGCGCATCCCGGACCCGGGCTGCGCGAGCTCCGGCGACTGGCGGCCGTTCGGTCTTCAGGTCCACGACAACAAGCTGTACGTCGGCGGCGTGTGCAGTGCGGAGAGCACACAGAAGCGCGAGGACCTGAAAGCCGTCGTCTATGCCTACGACGGCGAGCGGTTCGACACGGTGCTGGACCACCCGCTCACGGCCAAGCGCGGCTCCGTCTTCGGTTCCAACGACGACGACCAGGCCACCCACTGGAACCCGTGGAACACCAGCCTGGCCACGTGGGACGAGCGGAAGGTGGGCAACGTCTTCATCGATCCGCAGCCGGAGCTCTCCTCCCTCGCCTTCACCCGCGACGGCTCGATGATCCTCGGTTTCCGCGACCGGTTCATGGACGTCGTGGCCTGGGGTGGACTGGACCCGAGGCCGGGGAACGACACCCCGGAGAGCGGCATGGCCGGCGGTGACATCACCATGGCCTGCGCCAATCCCACCGGTGGGTATTCGTGGGAAGGCACCGGGGACTGCCCGAACCACGCCAGTCCCGCCACCGGTGGCACCCAGGACGCCGGTGTCGTCGAGTACTTCCCGGGCGACTTCTTCGGCAACGGAGTTCACGCGGAGACCGCGCTGGGGTCGGTGGCCTACATTCCGCAGCAGCAGTGGGTCATCAGCACGGAGTTCGACCCGGTCGTCAACGTCGCCACCTCCGGGACCGGCTACTACGACGTCACGACCGGTCAGGGCCCGGGCAACGCTCCGACCAAGAACGGGTACCAGTTCGTCAGTCAGGCACAGAGCGGGTTCGGTAAAGCCGGTGGGCTCGGCGATGTCGCCTACGAGGCGGCGAACGCGCCGATCCAGATCGGCAACCGGGTGTGGTTCGACGGCGACCACAACGGCATCCAGGACCCCGAGGGTACGAACGAGGTGCCGCTGCCGGACGCGACGGTCAACCTGCTGGACGCCGACGGCAAGCAGGTCGCCACGACCAAGACCGATGCCGCCGGCGAGTACTACTTCGGTGGGGTCGGCGCCGCCTACGAGCTCAAGCCGGGTGCGAAGTACACGGTGGAGTTCGACGTGTGCACCGCGGACACCAGCAACGTGCCGACCGAGCCGCCGGCCACCGAGCTGCGGTTCACCCTCCCGCGGGCCGGTGACAACCGGGCACACGACTCCAATGTGACCCCGCCGAAGACCGGGCAGCTGTGCAAGGGACAGGCACCTGTCACGGCGCCGGACAAGCCGGGAGAGGTCGACCACACGATCGACGCCGGCGTGTACATCGTCAAGGAAACGCCGACTCCCACGCCGACGCCCACGCCGCCGTCGTCGGAGCCGCCGACCCACGAGCCGCCGAGCTCCGAGCCGACGACCTCTGTGCCGCCCAACAACCCGGGCCCGCAGACCGGCGGCGGCGGTGGCTCGCTGGCCAACACAGGCACGGAGCTGCTGACCATCATCTCCCTCAGTGCCCTGCTGGTCGGTGCGGGCGCGGCATTCGCGTATGCGGCCCGGAAGCGTCGCGCCAGGCTGCACTGAGACAACCAGGCACCAGTGAAAGACGGGTGATCCGCCCGTGAGCGCCGACGAGCCCCGTCCGTATCCGGACGGGGCTCGTCTGTATGTCGTCCCGGCGAGCCTTACATTCCACCCTCGGACATCCCGTGCACGGCGGGGATCGTGCCGAGCCGGCCCTTCTGGAAGTCCTCGAACGCCTGCTGGAGCTCCACGCGGGTGTTCATCACGAACGGCCCGTAGTGCGCCATGGGCTCACGGATCGGCCGGCCGCCGAGGAGGACGACCTCCAGGTCCGGCGTGTGGGAGTCCTGCTTCTCGTCCGCGCGCACGGTCAGCGAGGAGCCGGCACCGAAGACCGCGGTCTGGCCGAGGTGGATCGGGCGGCGCTCGGCGCCGACAGAGCCGCGGCCCGCGAGCACATACGCGAGGCCGTTGAAGTCCTCACGCCAGGGCAGGTTGATCTCCGCGCCCGGCGCCAGCGTCGCGTGCACCATCGTGATCGGGGTGTGCGTGATGCCGGGCCCGTTGTGACCGTCCAGCTCACCGGCGATGACGCGCAGCAGCGCGCCGCCGTCCGGGGAGGTGAGCAGCTGGACCTGGCCACCACGGATGTCCTGGTAGCGCGGCGGCATCATCTTGTCCTTCTTCGGCAGGTTCACCCACAGCTGGAGGCCGTGGAAGAGACCGCCGGACATGACCAGGTGCTCCGGCGGCGCCTCGATGTGGAGCAGACCGGACCCGGCCGTCATCCACTGGGTGTCACCGTTGGTGATGGTGCCGCCACCGCCGTTGGAGTCGTGGTGGTCGAAGATCCCGTCGATGATGTACGTGACGGTCTCGAAGCCGCGGTGCGGGTGCCACGGGGTGCCCTTGGGCTCGCCCGGCGCGTAGTCCACCTCGCCCATCTGGTCCATCATGATGAACGGGTCCAGGTGCTTGTAGTCGATGCCCGCGAAGGCACGCCGCACCGGGAAGCCCTCACCCTCGAAACCGCTGGGAGCGGTGGTGACGGCGAGCACGGGGCGCTGCTTGGCGTCGGCGGGCGCCGCGACGCGGGGCAGGGTGAGCGGGTTGTCTACGGTCACAGCTGGCATGACGGCCTCCTCGGTCGTTCAAGGTTCAACTTAGTTGAAGGGTGAACGACCCGCAAGAGGGTCTTTATTTCCCGGCGCGGCCGGGCACACAGAGTGAGGCTCTGGTAGCGCTCAGCCGTACATCCGGCGCATCGCGAAGTCGACCATCTGCTCCACGGCCTTGGCGTCGAAGACCATCCGGTGGTCGCCCTCCATGTCGAGGACGAAGCCGTAGCCGGTGGGCAGCAGGTCGATCACCTCGGCGCCGGTGATCACGAAGTACTTGGACTCCTTGCCGGCGTAGCGGCGCAGCTCCTTGAGCGAGGTGAACATGGGGATCACCGGCTGCTGGGTGTTGTGCAGGGCGAGGAACCCGGGGTTGTCACCGCGCGGACAGTAGACCTTGGAGCTCGCGAAGATCTGCTGGAAGTCCTCGGCCGACATCGAGCCGGTGGTGAAGGCGCGCACCGCGTCGGCCAGGGACGGCGGGGAGGGCTCCGGATACAGCGGCTGCTCGCCGTAGCCGGCGCCCGGCTGTGGGTGGTGCGACAGAGGCGGCTGCTGCCCCGGCTGCGGCGGCGGCGCCGCGTAACCCTGCCCTGCGCTCGCGTTCTGGTCGTAGCCGTACATGCGCAGAAGCGTACTGAGTCGGCGAAGCGCAGTGCGTCACAGTTGCCCGATTGAGGGTTGCCCTTTATTACCCACGGGTAGCATCATGGCGGTCGACGATCGATCGCGCGATGCCATTGATGAGGTCCGCCGCCTCCCGAGCCTTACGGAGCTGTTCGCCATGGGGCACTACAAGTCGAATCTCCGCGACATCGAGTTCAACCTCTTCGAGGTGCTCGGGCGCGACAAGCTGTACGGCACGGGACCGTTCGAGGAGATGGACGTCGAGACCGCCAAGAGCGTGCTCTCCGAGATCTCCCGGCTGTCCGAGAACGAGCTGGCCGAAAGCTACGCGGACGCCGACCGGAACCCGCCGGTCTTCGATCCGAAGACCCACACCGCGCCGCTGCCCGAGTCCTTCAAGAAGAGCTACCAGGCGTACATGGACGCCGATTGGTGGCGCCTGGGCGTCCCCGAGGACCTCGGCGGAGCCGCCTGCCCGCGCTCGCTGCTGTGGGCCTGCGCCGAGCAGATCCTCGGCTCCAACACCCCGATCTGGATGTACGCCTGCGGCCCCTCCTTCGCCGGCGTGCTCCACGACGAGGGCACCGAGGAGCAGTTGGCGATCGCCCGGCACATCGTGGACAAGCAGTGGGGCGCCACCATGGTGCTCACCGAGCCCGACGCGGGCTCGGACGTCGGCGCCGGCCGCACCAAGGCGGTCCGCCAGGAGGACGGCTCCTGGCACATCGAGGGCGTGAAGCGGTTCATCACCTCCGGTGAGCACGACCTCTCGGAGAACATCGTCCACTTCGTGCTGGCGCGCCCCGAGGGCGCGGGCGCGGGCACCAAGGGGCTGTCCCTCTTCATCGTCCCGAAGTACGACTTCGACTGGGAGAGCGGGGAGCTCGGCGAGCGCAACGGCGTCTACGCGACCAATGTCGAGCACAAGATGGGCCTGCGGGTCTCCAACACCTGCGAGCTGACCTTCGGCGCGGACCGCCCGGCCAAGGGCTGGCTGCTCGGCGAGAAGCACGACGGCATACGCCAGATGTTCAAGATCATCGAGTTCGCCCGGATGATGGTCGGCACCAAGGCCATGGCGACCCTGTCCACCGGCTATCTGAACGCGCTGGAGTACGCCAAGGAGCGCGTCCAGGGCCCGGACCTGGCCGCCTTCACCGACAAGAGCGCCCCGCGCGTCACCATCACCCACCACCCCGATGTGCGCCGCTCCCTGATGGCGCAGAAGGCGTACGCGGAGGGCCTGCGCTCGCTCGTCCTCTACACCGCTTCCGTCCAGGACGAGATCCAGGCCCTGGAGGCCGCCGGCGAGGACGCCTCCGCCGCCCACGCCCTCAACGACCTGCTGCTGCCCATCGTCAAGGGCTACGGCTCGGAGAAGGCGTACGAGCAGCTGGCACAGTCCCTGCAGACCATCGGCGGCTCCGGCTACCTCCAGGAGTACCCGCTGGAGCAGTACATCCGGGACGCCAAGATCGACACCCTCTACGAGGGCACCACCGCCATCCAGGGGCAGGACTACTTCTTCCGGAAGATCGTCCGGGACCAGGGCCAGGCGCTGACCGTCATCTCGGAGGAGATCAAGAAGTTCCTGGCCGAGGCCGGCGGCGGGGAGGAGCTTGCCGCCACCCGCGACGCGCTCGCCAAGGCCGCCGGCGACCTGGAGGGGCTGGTGGGCACCATGCTCACCGATCTCGCCGCCACCGAGCAGGACGTCACCTCCATCTACAAGGTCGGCCTGAACGCCACCCGGCTGCTGCTCGCCTCCGGCGATGTGTTCATCGGCTATCTGCTGGTCAAGGGCGCGGCGATCGCCGCCGACAAGCTGCCCGGCGCCTCGGCCAAGGACAAGTCCTTCTACGAGGGCAAGATCGCGGCCGCGAAGTTCTTCGCCCAGGAGGTGCTGCCGGGCGTCGCGGTCCAGCGCGCCGTGGCCGAGTCCGTCGACGGCTCCCTGATGGACCTGGCCGAGGAGGCCTTCTGATTCCTCTCATCGAGCCGGGTGCCCCGCGCGGGGCACCCGGCTCGACCGTTTACGCGTCCGCGTCCCCGCCGCTCTCGCGCCTCCGCTCGCGCAGCGCGCGTTCGACGTCGTGCCATGCCTGCCGCTGGATCTCCTCGCTGTGCGCGAGCACGTCCTCCATCCCCTCGCCCCCGGGCGGGAGGGGGGCCGGGGGCGGGATGAGCTTCGCCCGCAGATCGCGGCAGGCCGCGTCCTCCGAACGGAACCAGCTCGTATCGCGGTCCTGGGAGCGCTCACGCAGCCCCACCACCCAGCCGCCCGTCGCGGGCCGCAGGAAGTAGTAGGCGTCCGGCTGGACGGGGATGTCGTGCACACCGGGGATGTCGTACAGCGCGTCCGGGACCCGCTCCTCGCGCAGGGCCCGGACGAGCTCCCGCCGGTCCACCGCGCGTCAGTTGAGGGGACGGAGGTTGCCGGCGGCGACCAGCTGGGGGATCGAGGGAGTCGTGAGGTACTGCAGACCGCCCCCCGGCTGGGCGAACCAGGGCCTGATGGGCCCCGCCTCCACCGTGAAGGGCTGCACGACCTCGTAGAGGTGGTAGCCGAAGGGGAACGCCGGATCGAGGGTATTGAGGCTGCTGGGCGGAAGCGCGCGCTCGGCGAAGGGCGTACCGGCCGGGGCCAGGAAGTGGCCGAAGCCGCTGCCGAAGAGGTCGACCTTCTGCCCCGGCTGCAGGGTGACGGTGACGTGCAGCGGCGTGCCGTTGATGAGCACCCAGCCGTCCGGGTCCGGGAACCACCAGCCGGAGGTGTCCTCGTCCCAGTAGCAGCCGAGGAACTCGGTGGACGAGAGGTGGTCCAACCTCCCCCAGCTACCGCTGGGAGGTGCCCCCTCCCAGCCCTTGAGCATCTCGGCGATCGGCCCGCTCCGGGGGAGCTGCGCGGGGCCCAGCCGCCAGTCGTCCTCGTAGTACCTCTGGAACGGGGCCGGCGGGGGAGTGTGGGCCCCCACCCGGTCCGTGGTGGGGCAGGGGACAGGTTCCTTCGGGTACGGGGCGGCAGCGGCCGGGGCGGTGGGCTGCGCCACGGCCGGCGCGCCCGCGCACAGCAGGAGGAGCGCTCCCAGGACGAGGAGGACGTGACGTAGAGCGCGCATCCGATATCCCCTTTAGTGCGTTATTGCACGATCACAGGAGATATGAGAGGAAATACGCCCTTCTTATCGCCGGGCTGCCGTTCTTCATCTGATCGGCGCAGCACGATCCCACGGAAGCCGCAACACCCCCCGCCGAGCCCCCGCCGCACGCTCTTAGCCGTTTTCCACAGGCCCTAATCGAACACGGGCTCCAGGCGGTTCACGTATCTATGCTGTTCACATGAGCGCGCACTCCGGCTTCGACCGCGGCCATACCGACGACCTGATGTCCTTCCTCTCCGCTGCCCCATCGCCGTACCACGCGGTGGCGAGTGCCGCCGAGCGGCTGGAGAAGGTGGGATTCCGGCAGGTCGAGGAGACCGCGCCCTGGGACGGCGGGGCGGGAGGCAAGTACGTCCTGCGGGGCGGCGCGATCATCGCCTGGTACGTGCCCGACGGGGCGAGACCCTCCACCCCCTACCGGATCGTGGGAGCGCACACCGACTCCCCCAATCTGCGGGTCAAGCCGATTCCCGACACCGCCGCCCACGGCTGGCGGCAGATCGCCGTCGAGATCTACGGCGGCGCGCTGCTGAACACCTGGCTGGACCGCGACCTCGGCATCTCCGGCCGGCTCACCCTCAAGGACGGCTCGCACCACCTGGTGGCCGTCGACCGGCCGCTGCTGCGCGTTCCCCAGCTCGCCGTCCACCTCGACCGGGGTGTCAACGCCGAGGGGCTCAAGCTCGACAAGCAGCGCCACATGACACCCATCTGGGGCCTCGGCGACATGGAGGAGGGCGCTCTGATCCGCTTCGTCGCCGAGGCCGCCGGGGTCCCCGCCGCCGAGGTGAGCGGCTGGGACCTGATGGCGCACAGCGTCGACCCGCCCGCCTACCTCGGCCGGGACCAGGAGCTGATCGCCGGCCCCCGGATGGACAATCTTCTGTCCGTGCACTCCGGCACGGCCGCGCTCGCCGCCGTCTCCACCCGCCCCGAGCTGCCGTACATCCCCGTCCTCGCCGCCTTCGACCACGAGGAGAACGGCAGCCAGTCCGACACCGGCGCCGAGGGCCCGCTGCTCGGTAATGTGCTGGAGCGCTCGGTCTTCGCCCGCGGCGGGGCGTACGAGGACAAGGCCCGCGCCTTCGCCGGCACGGTCTGCCTGTCCTCCGACACCGGCCACGCCGTCCACCCCAACTACGCCGAGCGACACGAGCCCGGCCACCACCCGCTCCCCAACGGAGGCCCCATCCTCAAGGTCAATGTCAACCAGCGGTACGCCACCGACGGCGGCGGCCGGGCCGTCTTCGCCGCCGCCTGCGAGCGCGCGGGCGTGCCCTGGCAGACCTTCGTCTCGCACAACGCCATGCCGTGCGGCACCACGATCGGCCCGATCACCGCCGCCCGGCACGGCATCACCACCGTCGACGTGGGCGCGGCCATCCTGTCCATGCACTCGGCCCGCGAGCTGTGCGGCGCCCGGGACCCGCAGCTGCTCACCAGGGCGATGACCGCCTTCCTGGAGGGCTGAGTTGGACTTCTCCCTACTCGGTCCGGTGGCCGTGACCACCGGCACCGGAGAGCTCGTGCTGGGCCCGGTCAAGCGGCGCAGCCTGCTCGCGATGCTGCTCCTGCAGCCCAACGCCACCGTTCCCGTCGAGCAATTGATCACCTGTCTGTGGGAGGAGGAACCACCCGAACACGCCCGCACCGTCATCCAGGGCCATGTCTCGCGGCTGCGCGCGACGCTCGCCGAGGCGGGAGCCGACGCCTACGGCGTCGAGCTGACCACCCACGGCTCCGCCTATCGGCTGCGCATGCCCGAACAGCTCGTCGACAGCGAGCGCTTCTCCGAACTGGTCTCCCTCGCCCGCCCCGAGGCCGCTCCCGAGGAGGCCGTGGACCTGCTGCGCCAGGGGCTCGACCTGTGGCGCGGCCCGGCCCTCACCGGCACGGTGCCCAGCCCGCCGTTCGCCGCGGCGGCCCACGCCCTGGAGGAGCGGCGGCTGACCGCCGTCGAGGCGCTGGCGCGCGCCCACGGGGCGCTCGGCCAGTACGAGAAGGCGGCCGACGTACTGCACCCGGTGGCCGTGGCCAACCCGCTGCGCGAAGGGCTCATCGCGGCCCTGATGCTGGCGCTGTACCGCATCGGACGCCAGTCGGACGCGATCGCCTGGTACCACCGCACCCGGCAGCTCCTCGCCGACGACCTGGGGGTGGACCCGGGCGAGCGGCTGCGCACCGCGTACGAGGAGATCCTGCGCGCCGCCCCCGTGGTGGGGCGCCCGCGCGGCGCCGCCGAGCCCACCGCGCCTGCCCCCCTCCCGGCCCAGGCCCAGCCTCAGGGTCACGTCCCCGCGCAGGGCCACCCCCAGGCTCCCGCGCAGGGCCACCCCCAGGTTCCGGAGCAGGGTCAGGGCCAGGTTCCGGAGCAGGGCCAGGGCCACCCCCAGGCCTCCGCCCAGGCCGCCCACCGGCCCTCCGCGTCCGGGCCGCAGCTGCTCCCCCGCCCCCCGGCCGGCTTCCTCGGCCGTGACCGCGAGCTGGCCGGTCTGACCCGGCTCACCCTGCCCGCCGCCGAGCCGGACGGCCCGGCCTACGGCGCGGCCCCCACCGGGCTCCCCCCGGAGGGCGGCATCACGGTCGTCACCGGGCCCGCCGGGGTCGGCAAGACGGGCCTGGTCGTGTACTGGGGCCACGTCCAGGCGGACGCGTTCCCCGACGGGCGGCTGTTCGCGGATCTGCGCGGGTTCAGCGGCGGTGAGGCGGCGGCGCCCGCCGAGGTGCTGCGCGAATTCCTGCTCGCCCTGGGGACGCCCGCGGACCGCATTCCGCCCTCCCCGGAGGCGGCGGGCGCGCTGTACCGGTCGCTCGTCGCGGACCGCCGGCTGCTGGTCGTGCTCGACAACGCGGGCAGCTCGGCGCAGGTCCGGCCGCTGCTGCCCGGCGGGCCCCACTGCGCCACCCTGGTCACCAGCCGCAGCCGGCTCGACGGGCTGATCGCCACCGACGCGGCCCGCCCCGTACGGCTGCACGCGCTGGGGCCCGATGACGGGGTGGCCCTGCTCGGCGCCCTGCTCGGCCCCGACCGGGTCGCCGAGGACCCGGAGGCCGCGCATGAGCTGGTGGCCCTGTGCGACGGGCTGCCGCTGGCGCTGCGCGCGGCCTCGGCCCAGCTGCTGTCCCGGCCGCGCTGGCGGCTGGCCCGGCTGGCCACGGCGCTCCGCGACGAGCGGCGGCGGCTCGCGCTGCTGTCCGCCGAGGACGCCGGGGTCGCCGCGGCCCTGCGGAACTCAGTGGCGCGCCTCTCCGCGGACGACGCCCGGCTGCTGCGCACGCTTGGCACCGGCTTCGCCCGCGAGGTCAACACCGCGGAGGCCGCCGCGCTGGCGGGTGCGGACCCCGAGCTGATCCAGGACGGCCTGGAGCGGCTGGCGGAGATGCATCTGCTGGACGAGGAGGCCACCAACCGCTACGTGATGAGCGACCTGGTGAAGCTCTTCGCCCAGGACAGCGAGGACGGGCAGAGCGGCGAAGGGGGGCGGTGAGGGCGCGACGTTAGTGGGACGTTAGCGGCTCGGCAGCCGCGCGGCAGTGGCGCGGCAGCCGAACGCCAGCGGGGGGCGAGAGGCTTGAGCCGTACCGAGAAAGACAGACCGGAAACGGCCAAGTCCCATCTGGGGGAGCCCACCATGTCGATCACCACCTTCGCCGCCCGCCGCGCCCGCACCCTGCGCCTCGCCGCCGCCGGCCTGACCGCCGTCGCCGCCCTCACCCTCACCGCCTGCAACAGCAGCGAGGGCACCGGCACCAAGAGCGAGGGCAAGTCGGACAGTTCGAGCTCCGCCCCGGCCGGCCAGACGGACCAGTCGTCCAGCTCCAAGGGCTCCGGTGGCACCGACTCCACGGGCGGGTCCGACTCCACGGGCGGCGCGAGCGACGCGAAGAAGGGCGGCGGCAACCAGCAGACCGGGTCCTCCAAGGACGGCGCCAAGGGCTCCGGTGGCTCCTCGGGCTCCGACGACTCCGAGCAGGAGATCGGCCCCTGCGACATCAACAAGCTGACGGTTGGCGTCAAGTCGGTTCAGCGGCCGGTGAACTACATGGTGCTCGAGGTCAACAACCACGCGGGTGTGGACTGCAACATGCCCGGCTTCCCCCGCCTGAAGTTCGGCGAGGACGCCCAGGCCGCGACCCCGGTGTACGAGGACAGCAAGCCGCAGGCCGTGGTCACCCTCGCCCCCGGCGAGACCGCGTACGCCGGCATCCGCACCTCGTCCGCCGACGGCTCGGGCCAGAACGGCTACAAGGCCACCTCCCTCGAGGTCTTCCTCGAAGGCTCCGATGACTCCAAGACGGTCGAACTGCCCGGCGGCTCCGTCTACATCGACGACACCGCCCAGGTGACGTACTGGCAGAGCGACCTGTCCAACGCGCTCGACTGACGCGCCCACAGACCCGGGGAGCCGCCTCCCCCCGGCTTCCCGCCCCGACGACCCCCGCCGCTGCCCTGCGGCGGGGGTCGTCGGCTTCCCCCGCAGGGCATCGCCCGGAACGGATTGGCCGCCGCCGACCCGGGTACGCGTTCGAGACCAGCCCGAAGAAGTCAATCCAGTTCGGAGGCACGACCCATGGGCTTGGGCGGTTGCATAGGAATGATCGCGGTGGGGGCCATCCTCACCTTCGCCGTGGACGTGAAGACCGACGGCTTCAACGTCCACCTCATCGGACTGATCCTCATGGCCGTCGGCTTCATCGGGATGACGGCCTACGTCAGCGTCCTCAAACACCGGCGCACCAGGGCGCCGAGCCCGGCCGCGCCGGTCGTCGAGGAACAGCGCTACTACGAATAGCGACGGGCGTCAGCCGCTGCCAGGCGCCCCGGTGGCGCCGTCGTAGACGGCCCGCGCGCTCTGGACCTCGTCCATGTGCGCCTCCGCCCACTCCTTGACCGACCGCATCAGCCCGGCCAGGCTCTCGCCGAGCGGGGTGAGGGCGTAGTCCACCCGGACCGGCACCGAAGGGGTGACGGTCCGGGTGACCAGACCGTCGCGCTCCAGATTGCGCAGGGTCTGGGTGAGCATCTTCTGGCTGACCCCGGCCAGGCGGCGGGACAGTTCGCCGTAGCGCAGGGAGCCGTCGGCCAGGGCGGCGAGTGCGAGGCTGACCCACTTGTCGGCGATGCGGTCCAGGAGGTGCCGGGTGGGGCATTCGGCGACGAAGGCGTCGTAGACGATGCGGGCCTCGGCCCGGCGCTGAGCGGCGGTGCGGGTGGGCACGGTGGCTCTCCTCGGCGTGGGTTAGGCACTTCCAGGTAGGTACTTACCTCAGGAGAGCAACTCTCCCTAGGTTGGGCGGGAGTGGTCAACCCCCGACCGAGGTGAGGAGCTGGGAACCATGACCGAGCGGATGCGTGCCGCCGTGGTACGGGCGTACGGCGAGCCGGAGGCAGTGGAGATCACCGAGGTGCCCCTGCCCGAGCCGGGCCCCGGACAGGTGCGGATCCGGGTGGCGGCGGCGACCGTCAACCCCGTGGACCTGCTGACCCGCGCCGGGACGCTGGTCGCGGCCGGACGGATGGCACCGCGCGCCCAGACCGGTCTTGGCTGGGACGTCGCGGGCGTGGTGGATGCCACCGGACCCGGAGTGCGGATGTTCGCCCCGGGCGAGGCGGTGGTCGGGCTGCGCGACCTGCTGGACATGTCGCTGGGCACCTACGCCGAGTACGTCGTCCTGGACGCGACGGCGGTGGCCCCGGCGCCCGAAGGCCTGACGGCGGAAGCGGCGGCGACGCTGCCGTTGAACGGCCTGACGGCCTGGCAGTCGCTGGACGCGCTGGACCTGCCGAGCGGAGCGACGCTGCTGGTGACGGGCGCGGCCGGCGCGGTCGGCGGGTTCGCGGTCGAACTGGCCGCGCTGCGCGGGCTGCGGGTGGTGGCCGTCGCGGGCGCGGCGGACGAGAAGTCGGTGCGGGGGCTGGGCGCGGAGTGGTTCGTCGCGCGGGACGCCCCGGACCTGGCGGCGGCGGTGCGCGAGGTCGTCCCGGGCGGCGTGGCGGGGGCCCTGGACGCGGCGGGCGTCGGGCTGCCGGCGCTCGCGGCGGTACGGAACGCGGGCGCGTTCGTCGCGGTGGCCGCCGACGCACCCGTCGGGCTGCGCGGCATTCGGTCGGCCAACCACTGGATCGCGGCGGACGGCACGGCGCTCGCCCAGCTGTCCGCGCTGGCCGCCGCCGGCCGCCTGACCCTGCGCGTGGCCGGCACCCTCCCCCTCGACCAGGCCCAGGAAGCCCACCGCCGCGTGGCGGCGGGCGGTCTGCGCGGGCGGCTGGTGCTCACGCCCTGACGGCGTCGTCTTCGTCATCCTCACCGGCACCAGTGGCAGCCCGCCCGAGAAAGGCGACGCGTCCGGCCCTGGCTCCGACAGCTGCGCGCCCCGGACGCCCCTCGCTGCGGCGGGGGACGTCTCGTCATGTCTCACATCACCACCGTCCGTGTCCCGTTCCCGGCCGCCCCCTGCCACGTCCCAGCAGGTCACAAGGGTGCGGCGGGATGGGACATCCCATAGGACAGCGTGATCGCCACAGTCCCCTCCCACTCGGCCGAGAGTGGTTTCCGTCGCCGCGGCCGACCGGCCCGGCGGTCTCGACCGAGCGGCGCCGACGGCCAGTCAGCGCTCCGCACAGGGGGATTCCAGACATGACGTACTCCACGGGCCCCGGCCGACGCCGGACCTTCCTGCACAAGCTCCTTCCCACGATCGCCGCGGCGGGCATCGGCGCCGCTGGACTCGTCGGCTGCTCAGGCGGTGACGACAGCGGCGGCCAGGACGCGAAGGTCGGCAAGGCGGCCGACAAGAGCGCCGTGAGCAGCGACACGAAAGCCAGCCGCGACACCGAGGCCAAGAGCACCGGCACCAAGCTGAAGACGACGACCGGGGAGTTCGGCACCAAGGCGGCCGCCGCCGCCGACTTCCCCACCTGGGGCACGCGCTGGGTGGTCCACCAGACCGCCGATCTCAGCTCCCCTTCCGTCGGCATGCTCAACCAGGGCGCCCCGGGCCAGGACCGCATCAGCGCCGACTATCAGGTGAACACCGGGAAGAGGGTGTGCGAGGACGGCGCCTGCTCGACCTACATGGCGCACATCACCAAGCCGGTCAACGGCTTCGTGACCGTCGTCGCGGTGGACATCCCGGAGGACTCGCTGCCCGGAGTCCCCGTGCAGAACGGTGCTGAGCCGCCGAAGCCGCCGCAGACCGGCGGCACTCGCGCCGAGACGCTCCAGCGCGCGTCCACCTGGCTCACGGCGAACAACGGCACCCGGGTCCCATACAGCCAGGCCAGGATGTGGAAGGACGGCTACCGCCAGGACTGCTCGGGCTACGTCTCCATGGCGCTGGGCCTGAAGGCGCCCGGCACCAACACCGTGGGCCTCGCCAGCCCCAGCATCACCAAGCCGATCGCCCTCAACGACCTCCAGCCCGGCGATCTGCTCATCGACGCGAACGGCAACAACAACACCCGTCACGTCGTGATGTTCGAGAAGTGGAACGACGCCGCCCACACCTCGTACACGTCGTACGAGCAGCGCGGCGACTTCGGGACGGATCACACGACCCGGAGGTACGGACTGGAGCCGGGCAGCGAGTACAAGCCCTACCGGCCGCTGAAGTTCGCGGACTGATGCACTCCTGATCCCGTTCCTGTAACGAGCGACACGTCCGCCGAGGGGGGTGGACGTGTCGCTCCGCATGTTCATGATCAAGATGCTCCAATGAGGGCATGCCAGCACAACCGAATCGCTCCGAGAACCCACGACGAAAGCCACTCGCCCCGCTTCCCGAGAACCTCGCCGAGCCAGTGCGGAAATTCGTGACCGCACTGCGCCACATGCATGGCGAACTCGGCTTGAGCCTCAAGGAACTGGAGGACCGGCTGCCGGCCAGCCGCTCCTCCCTCTCCCGCTACCTGCGTGGCCAGAGCCTCCCCGACGAGCGGCTCCTGGTCCAGTGGGGCAAGCTCTCCTTCACCGCCGAGGACCGTTTACCCGCGCTGGTGGACCTGCTGCACCGGGCCAACGAGGCCACCTCCGCCGACAAGGCCGAGCCCCTCGTGGAAACGGACGGCGCGTCCGGGCCGGCCGCCCCGCCGCCGTCCCCGGAGGACCGGACGTCATGGAGCCGACGGCGGCTTTTGCTCGCGGCGATGGGCACGGCCGTCGTCATCGCCGGAGCCACGGCCACGGTCATCGCCCTCCGGTCGTCCGATGACGGGCTGCCCGCGTCCGCCTCCGCGCACCTGGGTAATGCCGGGATCACCGTGTACAACGCGGAGCGGGCCTGCCAGAACAAGCGCACCCGTGACTGCGCGCTGGGCCTGGCCCGCGATCCGTACATGGCCTACCGCCCGGCGAACATCGTAGGCCGGGCGTGGCACGGCGACGTCCTGCGCGCCGACTGCCGCATCGCCAACGGCGTCACGGTCACCGACGAGGCGGGCGGACACAGCAGCATGTGGTTCCGCGTCTCCAAGGACGGCAAGCGGATGTGGGTCCCGGGCATCCGGATCCACCCGGAGGAGGTGCAGTACACCAAGCTTCCCAACTGTCCCGACTGACCCATACACCGTCAGGACGGCTACCCGGTCAGAACGGCTACCCCGTCAGGACGGCTCGTCCATCCCCGCCAGCACCAGCGGCAGCCTGGCCGCCCCGCCGTCGGTGACCCGGACCGGGACGCCCCAGTCC
This sequence comes from Streptomyces sp. NPDC007917, assembly GCF_042959105.1. Classification (NCBI taxonomy): domain Bacteria; kingdom Bacillati; phylum Actinomycetota; class Actinomycetes; order Kitasatosporales; family Streptomycetaceae; genus Streptomyces; species Streptomyces sp. NPDC007917. The sequence goes on along the minus strand of NZ_JBIBKK010000020.1, from coordinate 76,491 downwards.
TGCTGGTGCACATGGCAGGCCGGGTATTCGTTGGCACCCGCGGCGGAGCCGCTGTTGGACGCTGTGTCGTCACAGGAGGCGGCCATCGCGGAGACGTGCAGCACGCCCTCGGTCACCCCGTCCGCCAGCACCAGCTCGCGGCTCAGGTCCGTACCGGCCCCCTCGCCCTCGGCCAGCAGCCCGGGCGGGGTCGAGCTGACCAGCAGGCGCGTGGAGGGGCCGTAGCGGGTGTCGAGCTTCTGCCCGGCAGGGGCCTGGAAGACGACATCGAGCCGCAGCGTCCCCGGGGCGATCTCGGTGGCGGCCCGCTGGGTGCGGTGGGCCACCGCCGCCACGCGTACGGCCTCCTCGGGCAGCCGCAGCCGGGTCAGCCGGTGCCGCGCCGACTCGACGACCACGATGTCCCCGTCCACCAGCACGGCGTCCGACGGCTCGCGCAGATCCGTGGCGAGGGTGCTGACCTCGCCGGAGGCCGGGTCGAAGCGGCGCAGCGCGTGGTTGTAGGTGTCCGAGACCGCGACCGAGCCGTCGGGCAGCGCGGTCACGCCCAGGGGGTGCTGGAGGAGCGCCTGGTCGGCGGGGCCGTCGCGGTGGCCGAAGTCGAACAGCCCGGTGCCCACGGCCGTGCGGACCACGAAGCCGCCCTGACCGTCCCGCTCGACGTACCGCACCGCCGAGGTCTCGGAGTCCGCGATCCACAGCCGGTCCCCGGCCGCGGCCAGCCCGGACGGCTGGGCGAACCACGCCTCGGCGGCCTCCCCGTCGACCAGGCCCTCGTTCGTCGTCCCCGCGGCCGCGCGCACCGTCCCGTCCGCCGGGTCGTACGTCCACAGCTGGTGGACGCCGGCCATGGCGATCCACAGCCGGTCGGCGAACCAGGCCACGTCCCAGGGCGAGGACAGGTCGACCTCGCGGGCGGGCCCGGCGGCCGCGGACCCCTGCCACCACTGCCGCCCGGTCCCGGCGACGGTCCGCACCTCGCCGGTCGTAAGGTCCAGGGAGCGCAGCGCGTGGTTGACCGTGTCGGCGACGATCACCGTGCCGTCCGGCAGCAGCGCAAGCCCCTGCGGCTCGCTGAACCGCGCGCGGTCGGCGGGCCCGTCGACCAGCCCCCGCTCACCGGCCCCGATCCGCCGCACCACGCTCTCGCCGTCCGCCGCCAGCTCCACCAGCTGGTGCCGGGTGGTGTCCGAGACCAGGAAGGTGCCGCCGGGCAGCAGCAGCGCCTTGCCCGGGAACCTCAGCTCGGTGGCGACCGGCTCCGGCGGCACATACGGGCCGTCGCCGCGCCGCAGCGTGCCCTTGGCGCCGTGCTCGGCCTCCAGCTCGGCCACCAGCTTCTCCAGCGCGTGCGCATGCCCCTCGCCCGCGTGCTGGGCGACCACGTACCCCTCCGGGTCGATGACGACCAGCGTCGGCCAGGCCCTCACCGCGTACTGCTTCCAGGTGGCCAGCTCGGGGTCGTCGAGCACGGGGTGGTGCACCTCATAGCGCTCGACGGCGTCGACCACCGCCTGGTGCTCGGCCTCGTGGACGAACTTCGGCGAGTGCACACCGACGATCACGACGGTGTCGCGGTGCTTCTCCTCCAGCTCGCGCAGCTCGTCCAGGACGTGCAGGCAGTTCACACAGCAGAACGTCCAGAAGTCCAGGATCACTATGCTGCCTCGGAAGTCCGCGAGGGACAGTTCCTTGCCGCCGGTGTTGATCCAGGTACGTCCTTGCAGCTCAGGGGCGCGGACACGGGCTCGCTTGGTCATGACGTCAAGGGTGCCACTCGTGTGCCCGTGGGTGCTCCCCGCCCCTGGGGCGTTGCCGTGGGCTCGCCCGGCCAGGGCGAGCCCACGGGCGTCACCCGGTGGGTTACGCCGTCTGGTACGTGGGGTACGCGGGGACGGCCGCCGGCTGGTTCGCGCGCTTGGAGACCTTCTTGACCCGGTAGGTGTCCGTCCATGCCCTGAGGGCGGTGCTGCTGCCCTTCTTCACCCAGGTGGGCTGCTGGTAGGACTGGCAGATGAGGTAGTCCCCGTACCAGTTCCAGAAGCCCCGCTCCTCGTAGACGTCGAACTGGTACTGCTTGTAGACGATCCCGGCGCGGGCCAGATAGTGCGCCTTCTCCTTCAGGTTGAGCTCGACCTTCTTGGTCCTGCTCTGCGTCTTGCTGATCTCGAAGCCCAGGCCGGCGCTGATCCCGTCCTCGCTCATGCCGAGGGTGGCGCTGACCTTGCTGGTGAGGTCCACCTTGTACTCCCAGGTGGTTTTCGCCGGACCCGGCATGCTCTGCACGTAGTCGGGGGTGTCGGGCCACTCGTAGACGGTCTTGACGAACTTCTTGTTCCTGACCTCCCGCGCGCCGGTCCAGCAGGACGTGCCCTGCTTCTTGGACTGCTTCGACGACTTCGCCGCCGCCGCGTTGGCGACGATGTCGGTGGGCTTCGCGGAGGCGTCGGTGGTGAAGAGGTCGTCGCCCGCGACGACCGCCGCGCCGCCGGCGAGCAGACTGCCGGCGAGGGCCGCGACCACCAGGTTGCGGGTGCGCCCGGCTCGTGTGATGCGCATGCTGATGCTCCTGTGTCCAAGGAATGAGGCTCCTGTCGCGCCTGCCTTCGGTCGTCGACACCGGTGAGCGGCAAGGCGGGCCCGGCAGCACCCGGGCGGCGCCTTCGACGGGGCGCCGCCCGGCGGTGCGGGGCGATGGGCAAGAGCCTCGGGGTGTCCGGCACGTCCGGCAACGGTTTCCGGCGTCCGGGCCCGTCCAGGATCGTCTGCGCAGGTCAGCTTGGGTGTCCGGGCTCGCGTCGGGGTCGTGGGGACAGGCCACGCAAAGCCGAGATCCCGTCCGGTCGGGGCGACCGGACGGGATCTCGGCGACGACGGCGGCCGTCCAGGGGCGGGGTTCAGCAGCAGCGCATCTCCGCCTGGGCCTTGCTGAAGTCCCCCGCCGCGAAGGCCTTCGCGGGGATCGTGAAGTACATCGTCCCGGAGTCGCCCCAGCCCCATCCGAGCTCCGAGTCCTCCGGCAGCTGGAGCAGATGGACAGCCGGGCCGTCGGCGTCGCGGCGGGTCACCCAGAACGCGTACGAGGTGTCGGGCCAGCCGAAGGCGCAGTGGCTGCCGGAGGTGTTGCCGTTGAGGTCGCCCATCGCGTCGAGGATGAGCGAGGCCGCGCCCCAGTGTTCGTCCCGGTCGAACTCGACGTCGCGGTCCTCGACGTCCCAGGCGTCCGGGAGCATGACCACCCCGGCCGCGTGGACGGGGGTGGCCGGATAGCTCCGCGCCGGTGCGGGGGCGGTGGTCTCGACCGCCCGTGCCGGATCGGCGGGTATGACGCGGCACGCCTCGGGCTCGTCGTCCAGCCTCGAGTACTCCTGGTACGGCAGGTCCGGGTCGAGGCAGAAGAAGTTGAGCAGGCCGGGCCGCGTGGGCAGTTCGTCCCCGAGCCAGGGGGCGAGGGCGTCGGTGTCGAGGACGGCGTGCAAGGAGAGCGGGATGCCCCCGACTTCGGGCCAGGGGGTGCCCGGTTCGAGCAGGGCGGGGCCGCCGAGCCGGCAGCGGCCGGTGGCCGGAGCGTCGTCTGTGGGGGATTCCAGTCGGAAGCCACGGCGGGCCATGGCGGCGAACTGCCGGCCGGCCTGCTCGCCGAGCCGTTCGGTGCACTCTCGGCGCATCTCGGAGGGGTCGTCGAATCGCATGCCGGGATGGTCCCAACTCCCTCCGACAGTCGGCGGGATCGGCTGCCCGAAGAGGGCCTGACCTGTGCGGACAGATCCGGACTGTCCCAGACGGCCCACGCGTTGCCGGACACCCCCGCGCCCCAGCAGCCTCCCTTTCATGCCCCGAGCCAGGGGCCCGCGAAGGAGGTTGTGATGGGAGAGCACACAGGGGCCGCCAAGCGCCGCACCGGGTCGTCATCGGCCGCCCACGCCAAGCCGCGCGCCGCGCGGCGAGGGTCGCTGGCCGTGGTGGCGCGGGCAGCGGTGCGCACTGGCGCCCTGGCGGTGTTGACCGTCCTGGCGATCCTGGCGGGGGCTCTGCTGGCCTTGCACGGGCCGGGCGCCCGGGCCTCCGCGCAGTCGCCCGCCCCCTCCGAGCAGGTGACCCTGGCTCCGCCGGCCGAGGCGAAGACCCCGGCCGAGCAGCCGAAGGACCAGAAGGACGACCGGGGCGCCGACGACCGCCCGGGCACGGTGGAGCCCGCCGCGCCGACGACGGTGGTGCTGGTCTCCGGCGACACGCTGTACGGCCTCGCCGAGAAGAACCACACCACCGTCAGGACGCTGCAGCAGCTGAACGAGTTGGGCAGCTCCACCCTCATCTACGCGGGCGACACCCTGAACCTGCCCGGGACGGTCACGGGGGACACCGTCGAGCGTCCGGCGCCGGCCGACGGCGAGCACGGCGGCACCGACGACGCTGACGACGGCGGTAAGAAGACCACCAAGAAGGACACCAAGAAGCAGCCGAAGAAGCCCGCCAAGAAGCCCGTCAAGAAGCACGTCAAGAAGCACGTCAAGAAGCCCGCCAAGAAGCACCCCGAGCCGCACGGCACGGGCCGGGCCGCCAAGGCCGTCGCCTTCGCCCGCGCCCAACTCGGCAAGCCCTATGTCTGGGGCGCCACCGGCCCCGGCAGTTACGACTGCTCCGGCCTGATCATGCGGGCCTGGCAGGCCGCCGGGGTCAGCATCCCCCGCACCACCTGGCAGCAGCGCTACGCCGGTAAGGAGACCACCCGGGCCGCGCTGCGCCCCGGCGACCTGGTCCTGTCCAACCACGGCGGCCATGTCGCGCTCTACATCGGAGGCGGCAAGGTCATCCACTCCCCGGGCACCGGCCTCACCGTCCGGGTGGCGCCCCTGCCATCGGCGGGGCAGGTCACCGGATACCGTCACATCGCCAACTGAGGTACCGCTCGATGGATTTCCAGCGACCTGTCCGGATTCATCCGGATCTGCGGCGGGGAGGTGCGCACCCTACCACCGCTCTCAGCGACCGAGCGGCCGATCCGGGCCTACGATCAGAGCCGAAAGCACTCCCGGGGTGCTCGTGCGCAGCGTAACTTAAACGCACACACAAGCACCCAGCCCGCGTACGAACCGCCCGAGGGGTCCCGTGACCGTCCATCCCAGCCTGCAGACTTCCATCGACGCCTGGACCCATTCCGTCGAAGCGATATTCGAGTTGGTGAATCCGCTCGTCGAAGGGGAGTGGAACCGGGCCACCGAGTGCCCAGGATGGTCGGTGCGCGACGTGGTCTCGCATGTCATCGGCCTCGAGACCGAGATGCTCGGCGATCCGCGCCCGATCCACTCGCTGCCGCGCGACCTGTTCCACGTCACCAGCGAGCAAGCGCGCTACATGGAGGTCCAGGTCGACGTACGGCGCTGCCACACCGCGCCGGAGATGACCTCCGAGCTGGACTACACCATCATCCGCCGCAGCCGGCAGCTGCGGAACGAGAAGCGCCAGCCGGACACCATGGTGCGCTGGTACGGCGGGGGCGAGGTGACCCTGGAGAAGGCCCTGCTCGCGCGGGCCTTCGACGTGTGGGTGCATGAGCAGGACCTGCGGCGGGCGCTCGGGAAGCCGGGCAATCTGGACTCGCCGGGCGCGATCATCGTCCGGGACCGGCTGCTGGCCGCGCTTCCGAAGGTGGTCGCCGAGGACGCGGGCGCGGCGCCCGGCTCGGCGGTGGTCTTCGATGTGAGCGGCCCGCTGGAGTTCATGCGCACGGTCCGGGTGGGCGCCGACGGCCGGGCCACCATCGACGGCAGCGTCTCGCTGGGGCCGACCGTGACGATCGCGGTGGACTGGGAGACGTATCTGCGCCTGGCGTGCGGGCGGGTGCGGCCGGAGGCGGTCGCCGACAAGCTGAAGATCGAGGGCGATCAGCAGCTGGCCGACGCGATCCTGGCCCACTTCGCCGTCACGGCCTGAGGCGCCCCGGGGCCTCGAAAGGCCTCAGGGCGTACGCGTTCCCCAGGGGACGAGCGGGACAGCCACGGTCACGGTCACCGTCACGCCGGTACGTGCACCGCCTCGACGCGGCTCGCGACGACGCGCTCGCGCTCCCGGCGGTGCGCCCGCCCGCGCAGCCGCAGCACCTGGGTCACGCCGAGGGCCTGGAGGACGAACACCGAGGCGAATGCGGCGCGGTAGTTGCCCCCGGTCGCGTCGAGCAGCACGCCGATGGCCAGCAGGGTGGTCATCGAGGCGGTGAAGCCGCCCATGTTGACGATGCCCGAGGCGGTGCCAAGACGCTCCGGCGGGTTCGCGGGGCGGGCGAAGTCGAAGCCGATCATCGAGGCGGGTCCGCAGGCGCCGAGCACGGCGCACAGCATGATCAGCAGCCACATGGGCGCGTGGTCGCCGGGCCAGGCCAGCACGGCGCCCCACAGCAGCGCGGTGGCCCCCACCGTGCCGAGGGCCAGCGGCGCGCGGGCCGCGTGGTGCCGGGCGATGACCTGTCCGTAGACCAGGCCGACCGCCATGTTGGAGAGCACCACCAGGGTCAGCAGCTCACCGGCGGACGCACGGGACAGCCCCTCGGCCTCCACCAGGAACGGCAGCCCCCACAGCAGCAGGAAGACCATCGCGGGGAACTGGGTGGTGAAGTGCACCCACATGCCGAGGCGGGTGCCCGGCTCGCGCCAGGCCGCGGCGATCTGCCGGCGGACGAAGGCGGCGCCGGAGTGGGTGGCCGGGACGGGCTCGTACCCCTCCGGGTGGTCCTTGAGGAAGGCCAGCACCAGGACCAGGACGACCGCGCCGCCGATCGCGCTGCCCGCGAAGGTCGGGGTCCAGCCGAGGGTGTGCAGCGCCTGGGCGATCACCAGGGTCGAGATCAGGTTGCCCGCCATTCCGAACAACGCGGCGACCTGCGCGATCAGCGGCCCGCGGCGGGCCGGGAACCAGCGCGAGCCCAGCCGCAGCACGCTGATGAAGGTCATGGCGTCGCCGCAGCCGAGCAGCGCGCGGGAGGCCAGCGCGAAGCCGTACGAGTGGGAGAGCGCGAAACCGAGCTGGCCGGCGGTGAACAGCACGACGCCGAGCGTGAGCACCTTCTTGGTGCCCAGCCGGTCGACCATCAGGCCGACGGGTATCTGCATGCCCGCGTAAACGAGCACCTGGAGGATCGAGAACGTCGACAGCGCCGAGGCGTTGATGTGGAACCGCTCGGCGGCGTCCAGGCCGGCCACGCCCAGGCTGGTGCGGTAGGTGATGGCCATGAAGTAGACGGCGACCCCGATGCCCCAGACGGCGGCGGCGCGCCGCCCGCCGGGTGGATCGCCGGGCAGCCGGAGCCCGCTCATCGCTCCTCACCCCGGGCGAGGTTGTTCACCCAGCTGATGTGGCGCTCGACCAGCCCGGCGGCGGCCGTGGCGTCGCCGGAGCGCAGGGCGGTCAGGATCTCGGTGTGCTCGGTGATGTTCTTGGCGATGCGGTCGGGCTCGGCGTGCATGGTGGCCACGCCCATCCGCAGCTGGCGGTCCCTCAGCTGGTCGTACAGATGCGCCAGGATGCCGTTGCCCGCGGCCCGTACGATCTCGGCGTGGAAGCACCGGTCGGCGACCGCGAAGGCGTTCAGGTCCCCGGCCGCCGCGTACTCCTTCTGCTCCTCCAGCAGCTCCTCCAGCCGGGCGAGCAGCCTCGGCCCGGCCGGGACGACCTTGGCGACGGCGTGCCGCTCGACCAGCAGCCGGGTCTCGACGACGTCCGCGATCTCCTGCGCGGACACGGGCAGCACCAGGGCGCCCTTCTTCGGGTAGAGCTTGAGCAGCCCCTCGACCTCGAGCCGGAGCAGGGCCTCGCGCACGGGTGTGCGCGAGACGCCGACGGCCTCGGCGAGATCGCCCTCGGTCAGCAGGGTGCCGCCCTCGTAGCGGCGGTCGAGGACGGCTTGTTTGACATGCGCGTAGACGCGCTCGGCGGCGGGTGGCTGTTTGGCGGTCGGGCTGACGGGGACAGGGGCGGAGGCCATGCGCACATCATAGATACAACACGTATGCGTGGCATGGGCCGTCCGGGATATGGGACAAGGCCGTCATGCCGACGGCCCGGCCGCGAGAGGCAGCCGGGCCGTACGGGGTTGGGGCCGAGCCCCGGGTTGAGCACTGGGCTCAGCCCCGGGTTCAGCCCCAGGTGATGAGGCGCTTGGGCTGCTCCAGGACGGCCGCGATGTCCGCGAGCACCTTGGAGCCCAGCTCGCCGTCGATCATCCGGTGGTCGAAGGACAGCGCGAGGGTGGTCACCTGGCGCGGCTTGACCTTGCCCTTGTGGACCCACGGCTGGAGCTTGACCGAGCCGAAGGCGAGGATCGCGGATTCGCCGGGGTTGAGGATCGGGGTGCCGGCGTCGATGCCGAAGACGCCGACGTTGGTGATGGTGACGGTGCCGCCGGACATCGCCGCCGGGCTGGTCCGGCCCTCGCGGGCGGTGGAGACGAGCTCGCCGAGGGCGGACGCCAGTTCGGGCAGGGTGAGCGAGCCCGCGTCCTTGATGTTGGGGACGATCAGCCCCCGGGGTGTGGCGGCCGCGATGCCGAGATTGACGTAGTCCTTGTAAACGATCTCCTGGGCGTCCTCGTCCCAGGCCGCGTTGATGTCCGGATTGCGCCGGATGGCCACCAGGAAGGCCTTGGCGACCAGCAGCAGCGGGTTCACCCGCAGCCCGGCCATGTCCGGGTCCTGCTTGAGGTCGGCGACGAGCTTCATGGTGCGCGTGACGTCGACGGTGATGAACTCGGTCACGTGCGGGGCCGTGAAGGCGCTGCTGACCATCGCCTGGGCGGTGGCCTTCCGTACGCCCTTGATCGGCACCCGGCGCTCCCGGCCGGCGAGCCGGGCAGGGGCCGCCTCCGCCTCGGCCGCTGCGCCCTCCGCCACGGGCTCGGCCACGGCGGCGGGCGCGGGGGCCGCGGCCGCGTGGACGTCCTCGCGGGTGATGGTGGAGTCGGGGCCGGTCGGGGTGACCGCCGCCAGGTCGACGCCCAGGTCCTTGGCGAGCTTGCGGACCGGGGGCTTGGCCAGCGGGCGCGCGGCCTTGGCGTGGCCGTTCAGCTCGGCTTGCGGCGGCGCGGGGGCGGGTGCGGGGGCGGGTGCGGGAGCCGCCGGGGCCGGGGCGGCGGCAGCGGGCGCGGGCTGGGCCGGGACGCCCCGGGCGGGCGCCGCCCCGGCGCCGGGCCGCGGCTTGCGCGGGCGGCGCTTGGTGGACGAGGGCGCCGCTCCGTAGCCGACCAGATTGGCCTGGCGCCCCCCTGATCCGGCGGCCTCGTCGTCCTCGGCGGCTTCGGCGGCCTGTGCGGGCTCCGTCGGTGCGGCGGACGGTGCGAGCTCGTCCCCCGCGCCCGGCTGGGTGTCCACCGAGATGATCGCGGTGCCCACGTCCACCGTCGTGCCCTCGCCGAAGCGCAGCTCGTGCACCACGCCGTCGAACGGGATCGGCAGCTCGACCGCCGCCTTCGCGGTCTCGACCTCACAGACCACCTGGCCGTCGGCGACTCTGTCGCCCGGCGCCACGTACCACTTGAGGATCTCCGCCTCGGTAAGTCCCTCGCCCACATCGGGCATCTTGAACTCACGGAAGCGCTGATCGGTTGCAGCCATGGTCACGACTCTCCTCAAGCCCTTCAGTACGCCAACGCGCGGTCGACGGCGTCGAGCACCCGGTCGAGGCCCGGGAGGTATTCGTCCTCCAGCCGCGACGGCGGGTACGGGGTGTGGAAACCGCCGACCCGCAGCACCGGGGCCTCAAGGTGATAGAAGCACCTCTCGGTGATCCGCGCGGCGATCTCCGCGCCGGTGCCCAAAAAGACCGGTGCCTCATGGACGACGACCAGCCGGCCGGTCTTCTCGACGGACCGCTGAAGGGTGTCGAAGTCGATCGGCGACATCGACCGCAGGTCCACGACCTCCAGCGACTTGCCCTCCTCGGCGGCCGCGCCGGCGGCGTCGAGCGCGACCTTGACCATGGGCCCGTACGCCGCGAGCGTCAGGTCGGTCCCGGCCCGGGCCACCCGGGCGGCGTGCAGCGGACCGGGGATCGCGGCCGTGTCGACCTCGGACTTGTCGTGGTAGCGGCGCTTCGGCTCGAAGTAGATCACCGGGTCGTCGCTGTCGATGGCCTGCTGCAGCATCCAGTACGCGTCGGACGCGTTGGAGGGCGAGACCACCTTCAACCCGGCGACGTGCGCGAACAGCGCCTCGGGCGACTCGCTGTGGTGCTCGACCGCGCCGATGCCACCGCCGTAGGGAATCCGGATGACGACCGGCAGCTTGACCTTGCCCAGCGACCGGGCGTGCATCTTGGCGAGCTGCGTGACGATCTGGTCGTACGCGGGGAAGACGAACCCGTCGAACTGGATCTCCGCCACCGGGCGGTAGCCGCGCAGCGCGAGCCCGATCGCGGTGCCGACGATCCCGGACTCGGCGAGCGGGGTGTCGATGACCCGGTCCTCGCCGAAGTCCTTCTGAAGGCCGTCGGTGATGCGGAAGACCCCGCCGAGCTTGCCGACGTCCTCGCCCATGATCACGACCTTGGGGTCGTTCTCCAGCGCCGTGCGCAGCGACGCGTTGATCGCTTTGGAGAGCGACATCTTCTGGGCGGCCATGTCAGTTGCCCTCCTCGGCGGAAGCGAACGAAGCCTGGTACTCGGCGAACTGAGCCCGCTCCTCGTCGACGAGCGGGTGCCCGTCGGCGTAGATGTGCTCGAAGAGCGCCATGTCGTCGGGGTCGGGCATGGCCCGTACCGCGTCGCGCACCCGCTTGGCGAGCGCGTCGCTCTCCTTCTCGAGATCGGCGAAGAAGGCGTCGTCCGCCAGGCCCTGGGCGGTCAGGTGGGTGCGCAGCCGCAGGATCGGGTCCTTGGTCTCCCACAGCTCCCGCTCCTCGGCCCGGCGGTAGCGGGTCGGGTCGTCGGAGGTGGTGTGGGCGCCCATCCGGTAGGTGAACGCCTCGATGAGCATGGGGCCCTGGCCGGTGCGGGCCCGCTCCAGCGCGGCCTTGGTGACCGCGAGGCAGGCCAGCACGTCGTTGCCGTCGACCCGGACGCCCGGGAAGCCGTAGCCCTGGGCGCGCTGGTAGAGCGGGACGCGGGTCTGGCGCTCGGTGGGCTCGGAGATGGCCCACTGGTTGTTCTGGCAGAAGAAGACCACCGGGGCGTTGTAGACCGCGGCGAAGGTGAACGCCTCGGCGACATCGCCCTGGCTGGAGGCCCCGTCCCCGAAGTAGGCCAGGACCGCGCTGTCCGCGCCGTCCTTGGCCACGCCCATCGCGTACCCGGTCGCGTGCAGCGTCTGCGAGCCGATGACGATGGTGTAGAGGTGGAAGTTGTTGCTGTTGGGGTCCCAGCCGCCGTGGTTCACGCCGCGGAACATGCCCAGCAGGTTCACCGGGTCCACGCCGCGGCACCAGGCGACGCCGTGCTCGCGGTAGGTGGGGAAGACGTAGTCGTCGTCCTGCAGGGCCCGGCCGGAGCCGATCTGGGCGGCCTCCTGGCCCAGCAGCGAGGCCCACAGGCCCAGCTCGCCCTGGCGCTGCAGCGTGGTGGCCTCACCGTCGAAACGGCGGGTCAGCACCATGTCGCGGTACATGGCGCGCAGCTCGTCGGGGGTGGGGTCCAGGGAGTACTCGGGGTGTTCGACCCGTTCGCCCTCGGGGGTCAGCAGCTGGACGAGCTCGGGCTGGTCGGCCGTCCGCCGCTTCGCGCTGGTGCGCTTGGCTCCGCTACGGCGCGGTTTGCGCGCTGCAGTGCTCTCCACGGTCACGTGTGCTCCTCCGTCTGTCCGGCCCCCGGGGTCCGCCGGCGGCCAGTTGCGGCTCGCTCGCTCGACGACAGCGCACGGGGTGGGTGCGCCGAAGACCGACCGGGCGTGACAGGTATCCCGGCGGCTGGCCCTGCAAAGGGCACGTTACCCAGTGGGTCGCATCTCTGCGAAACCCCTTCTGACCTGCAATTTTGCTTGGATTTCCAAGTAAATCGCGCAGAAGCGGAACAATCACTGGTCACAGCCCCGCAGCCCGTCGGAACAACGGCACGTTATCTCCCCGGCCAACGGCGCGGAAAGACATTGAAAGCCCCAAGAAGGCTCGGTGTGTGAGACTGGTTTCGTGCGCGAAGAAGGAAAAATCAGCATTTTCCTCCTCGACGACCATGAAATCCTACGACGTGGTGTTCATGAGCTCCTCTCGGGCGAGCCGGACATGGTCGTGGTCGGCGAGGCGGGCACCGTGGCCGAGGCCCTGACCGGCCTCCCCGCGGCGCACCCCGATGTCGCCCTGCTGGATCTGCGGCTGCCGGACGGCAGCGGCGTCGACGTCTGCCGGGAGGTCCGTGCCCACCATCCGGACATCAAGTGCGTGATGCTCACCTCCTTCGCCGACGACGCAGCCCTCATCGACGCGATCATGGCGGGCGCCTACGGCTATGTCCTCAAGGACGTCGGGAGCGGCGAACTGCTCGCGGCGGTACGGGACGTGGCCGCGGGCCGCTCCCTGCTCGACCCGGCCGCCACGGCCCGCATGCTGGAGCGGATGCGCACGGGCGCCGAGGCGGGTGCGAGCGGCGGCGCGGGCGCGCTGGACGACGACCGGAGCGCCGGCCTCACCGTGCAGGAGCGCCGGATCCTCCTGCTGATCGGGGAGGGGCTGACCAACCGCGCGATCGGCGAGCGGCTGCATCTGGCCGAGAAGACGATCAAGAACTATGTCTCCGGGCTGCTGGCCAAGCTCGGCATGGAGCGCCGCTCGCAGGCCGCCGCGTATGTGGCCCGGCTGCAGGCCCGGGCGCAGGCCCCGGCCCCCGCCCCCGGCCGGCCCCCGGCGAGGGACCACGCCCCGGCCCGGGCCGCGGCCGAGGACCGGAAGACCCAGCCGCAGAAGCACTGAGCGGACCCCCGCGTCAACTCGCGCCGTGCCGCCCGCGCTCGTTCATCTAACATCTGGCGCGTGCCGCGCTCACATGTAACCTCCGCCGAGACCGCTCCCGACGGGGAAACCCTGAGCGCGCTGTTGCGCCGCTACGACGGGCCCGGTGAGGCGGTGACCTGCGAGCGCGTCGCCGAGGGCCTGCTCAACCGCGGCTACCGGCTGGCCACCACCCGCGGCCGGTTCTTCCTCAAGCACCACCTGGACGGGGACAGCGCCGCCATCGACCGTCAGCACCGCGTGACCAAACAGCTGGAAGCGCTCGGGGTGCCCGTCGCCCCGCCCGTCCCCGACGCCGACGGCCACACCGTCGCGGTCATCGGCGGCCGCTGCTACGCCCTGCACCCCTGGGTCGACGGACGGCACCGGGCCGGCGTCGAGCTGACCTGTGCCCAGTCGTCGCGGCTCGGCGGGCTGCTCGGGCGCGTCCACACCTGCCTGGAGCAGGTCGTGGTGGCCCGCGCGGCCGACCGCCAGCCGCCCGATGCCTCGGCCGACCCCGCCTACACCTTCGCGCTCATCGACCGGCTGCTCACCCTCGCCCGCGGCCGCCGCCGACGCGACCCCTTCGACGAGCTCGCCGAGCACCGCCTGGTCGAACGGCGCTCGCTGCTGGAGCGGCACGCGCACCGCCGCCCGGAGGCCGACGCCATCCCGGCCACCGGCTGGGTCCACGGCGACTTCCACCCGCTGAACCTCCTCTACCGCGATACGGAACCCGCCGCGATCGTCGACTGGGACCGGCTCGGAGTGAAGCCCCGCGCCGAGGAGGCGGTCCGCGCCGCCGCGATCTTCTTCGTACGGCCGGGCGGCCCGCTGGAGCTGGACAAGGTGCTCCCGTACGCGCGGGCGTACCGCCATGCGACGGGCGCCGGGGCCGCCGAGATGGCGGCGGCCGTGCACCGGGTGTGGTGGGAGCGGCTCAACGACTTCTGGATGCTGCGCTGGCGCTACCAGGACGGGGACCGGCGCGCCGATCCGCTGTTCCCCGCGGCGGCGGCCCTGGCGGTGTGGTGGACGCGGGAGTACGAGGCGGTCCGCGACGCCTTCTGCGGCTGATCCCCTTCAAACGCCGGGATGACGCTTCACACGCCGGGATGACGCGCGACGGGGCGCGCCTTCACACAAGGCGCGCCCCGTCGGAGGTCCAGTGAGCCCGTCAGCCCGTCACCCCGGGGTCGGCCGGGTCGGTGGGGTCGGTGGTCGGGGGCGTCGTGGGCGGAGTCGTCGGCGGGGTGGTCTCCTCGCCGCCGTCGCCCGGAGTCGTCGCGTCGTCGGTCGGCCGGTCGGTGGGCGAGTCCGTCTCCGTGGCCGTCGGGGGCTCGGTCGTGGGCTCGGTGTACGTGGGCGAGGACGGCTCCGCGGAGCCGGGGTAGCCGCCGCCCGTGTCCCCCGAGGTCTCGGTGGGCGAGCTCGTCTCCGTCTGCTCGTCCGTCGCCTTCTCGGTCGGCTCCTTGGTGTGGGGCTTCGAGGTCGACGTCTCCGCCTTGCCCGGCTGCTTCCCGCCGCCCTTGTCGCCGCCGAAGTCCATAGCGAACGCCACCCCGGCCGCGATGGCGATCACCGCGAGCACGGCGAGCAGCCACAGCTTGCCGCGGCCACCGCGGCCGCCGGAGCCGTTGTCGTACCCGCCGTCGTAACCGCCGCCGTCGTCGCGCCGGCCCGACAGGACCGGCTGCTGGGTGGTGTCGCCGTGCCCGGGGTGGGGCAGGGCGGTGGTGCCGGCCACGCCCATGGCGCCCGTGGAGCCGCCCAGGTGCTGGGTGACCGGGCCGGTGTTCCAGGTGCCGGTGTGGCCGCCCGCGTCGATCAGCATCTGCAGGGCGTACTGCACCAGGCCGCGCATCTCCTCGGCGCTCTGGAACCGGTCGTCCGGGTCCTTGGCCAGCGAGCGCATCACGAGCCCGTCGAGCTCCGGCGGCACCACACCGCCCGAGACCTCGGACGGCGGCACCGGCATGTCCTGGACGTGCTGGTAGACCACCGACAGCGGGGTCTCACCGACGAACGGCGGGCGCAGCGCCAGCAGTTCGTAGAGCAGACAGCCGGTGGCGTACAGGTCCGAGCGGTGGTCGACGGCCTTGCCGAGGGCCTGCTCGGGCGAGAGGTACTGCGGGGTGCCCATGACCATGCCGGTCTGGGTCATGGTGGAGGCGGCCCCGTGCAGGGCGCGGGCGATGCCGAAGTCCATCACCTTGACGGCGCCGCTGTGGGTGATGATCACGTTGGCCGGCTTGATGTCACGGTGCACAATGCCGTGCTGATGGCTGTAGGCCAGCGCCTCCAGCACCCCCGAGACGATGATCAGCGCCTGGTCCGGCGGCGGCGCCTCGGCGTTGACCAGAAGATCGCGGATCGTACGGCCCTCGACCAGCTCCATGACGATGTACGGCACGGTGCTCTGGCCGACGATGTCCTCGCCGGAGTCGTAGACCGCCACGACGGCGTGGTGGTTGAGCCCGGCGACCGACTGGGCCTCGCGGGTGAAGCGGGCCTTGGAGACCGGGTCCTCCGCCAGGTCGGCGCGGAGCAGCTTCACCGCGACCGTACGGCCGAGCCGCACGTCCTCGGCGGCGAACACCTCGGCCATACCGCCGCGGCCGAGACGGCTGGTGAGCCGGTACCGGCCGTCGCCGACCAGTCCGCCGTTACCCCACGCTTCCGGGGAGTCCTGGATTCCGGACCCGGTGGCGTCAGGTTCGGAGGGCCCCTGGGCGCTCTGGGTCTGTGCCATCGGTCCTCGCCGTCTGATCTGGGTGGGGGTCTGTCGTGATCGCCCCGCTCGCGGGCGGTACGGTTTCCTGCTAGGGCACGCTACAGGGTTCGTGCCACTCGCCGGTTCCTGATGGACCGGCCATCCAACCTGTTGTAGGTGAGGCCATGCAAATCGCGTGACGGGTTCTTGCGCATCCGGTCACGGAACGGGCACGTCGCTTGACGTGTCCGCGGCCTGGGGCAGACTGGGCCAGGGTATCGAGTACAAGAAGATCAATGGGTCGGAACGTGCGCGTCAAGATAGTGAGTGCGCCGAGGGGGAAGTAAGAAATGAGCCAGCAGGGCGCACCGGGCCGCTACGAAGGGAAGTCCCTCGCCGGCGGCCGCTATCAACTGCGGGACCTGCTCGGCGAGGGCGGCATGGCCTCCGTCCACCTGGCCTACGACAGCGTCCTCGACCGCCAGGTGGCGATCAAGACCCTGCACACCGAACTGGGCCGTGAGCAGTCCTTTCGCGAGCGCTTCCGCCGCGAGGCCCAGTCGGTCGCCAAGCTGACCCACACCAACATCGTCTCGGTCTTCGACACCGGCGAGGACACGATCGACGGCTCCGTGATGCCGTACATCGTCATGGAGTACGTCGAGGGCCAGCCGCTGCGCGCCGTCCTCGACGCGGATGCCCGGCAGTACGGCGCGATGCCCACGGAAAAAGCGCTGAAAATCACCGCAGACGTGCTGGCCGCGCTGGAGATCAGCCACGAGATGGGGCTGGTCCACCGCGACATCAAGCCCGGTAACGTGATGATGACCAAGCGTAATGTGGTCAAAGTCATGGACTTCGGCATCGCCCGCGCCATGCAGTCGGGTGTGACCTCCATGACCCAGACCGGCATGGTCGTCGGCACCCCGCAGTACCTCTCGCCCGAGCAGGCCCTCGGCCGCGGCGTGGACGCCCGCAGCGATCTGTACTCCGTCGGCATCATGCTCTTCGAGCTGCTGACGGGCCGGCTGCCGTTCGACGCGGACTCGCCGCTCGCCATCGCGTACGCGCACGTCCAGGAGGAGCCGGTCGCCCCCTCCTCGATCAACCAGTCCATCCCCCCGGCGGTGGACGCGCTGGTCGCCCGGGCCCTGAAGAAGAACCCGAACGAGCGGTTCCCCACCGCCGAGGCCATGCGCGACGAATGCGACCGCGTCACGCGCACCGGCCAGACCGGCGCCTCCCCGATCATCATCAGCGGCGGCCCGCCCGCCCGCAGCGGCTCCGGCGTGGGCTCGGCCGTCTTCCCGCCGGTCAGCCAGCAGCCCCCCGGCCCGGGCCTGGGGAACGTCCAGACCCCGTACCAGCCGCAGTCCTCCGGCGGCTTCGGCGGCTTCGGCCCCTCCACCCCGCCGCCGCCCACCCAGCCGGTGAGCCAGCAGGGCTACAACACCCCGGCGCCGGCCCCGACCCCGGCCCCCGCGCCGTATGCGCAGGGCGGCGCGAACACCCCGCCGCCGTACACCGTCTCGCCCGCCTCGGCCCCGGCCTCCGGCGGCGGCCAGGGCGGCGACAACGGCAACAAGCGCGTGATCATCGGCTCGGCGGTCGTCGCGGCGATCGCGGTCGTCGCCGTGGTCCTGGTGATCGCCCTCAGCGGCGGCGGGTCCAAGGACGACCAAGCGCGCGACGACGGCAAGGACACCAAGACGGCCACGGCGTCCTCGACCCCGTCCGGGTTCCGCGAGGGCGACAAGAGCAAGGTCATCGACCCGGAGAAGTGCACCGACGCCTCGGAGTCGTACGAGCAGAAGGGCGCCTACAACGTGCCCGACTTCCAGAACCTCTACATCGACTCGGTGAAGAAGTGCATCCGGGCCGCGGGCTGGCACTACCGCGTGACCACCGAGGACGAGAACCTGTGGGGCAAGGGCACCGTCCTCAACTACACGTACCGCAACTACGAGCCGTACGACCCGAAGACCGACACCATCGAGCTGACGGTCTCCACGGGGCTGCCGGGCTGAGCCCGCCCGCTTCCGCACTCAGGTTCTCTCTGAAGGGGCCCGGCGTCCGCCGGGCCCCTTTCCGCATCACAGTGTTGTGAAGCCCGTACGCCAGGTCGGGTGGAGGGGCCGCCAGCCGAGCCCGCGGCGGGCGAGGGTGTTGTCGGCCCCGCGCTCCCAGCCCGCCCGGCCGCCGTCCCCGGCGGGGGCGGGCGCCGGCGCGCCCACCGCGGCCGCGAACGCCGGGAGCCACGCGCGGGCCGGCGCCGGTTCGTCGTCCACCACGTTGACCGCGCCACTCGGCCAGTCCAGCGCGGCCACCGCGGCGCGGGCGGCGTCCTCGACATGGACGAACGAGCTGACCGCGTCGCCCGCCACGACCGGGCCGAGCAGCGCCGCCACCGGGTCCCCCGCCGTCTGCTCGCCGCGCAGCGCGGCCTCCAGCGGCCCGCCCCGCGCGTACCAGGTGCCGGGGCCGTAGAAGGTCCCGTAGCGCAGTACGACATGCGTCTCGATCTCCGCGGCCGCCTCCTCCAGCGCCCGCAGGCTCGCGACCATCTGGGCCCGCGGCGGCTCGGCCGCCCCGTCGAGCGGGGTGGACTCGTCGGCCGGGGCGTCGCCGGGTGCGTAGGCCCAGGAGATGGACTGGGCGACGATGCGCGTCACCCCGGCGCGCTTGGCGGCGTCGACGAGGTGACGGGTGCCCTCCCTGCGGATCCGCCCGTTCGCAGCGCGGTCGCCCCCCGCCAGGTCGGTCAGCTGGTGGATGACCGCCTCGGGGGCGGCGGCCGTGACCGCCCGGTGCACGCTGTCGGCGTCGAAGACGTCGACACGTACGGCCGAGGCCCCCTGCGCGCGCAGCCGCTCCGCTCCCTGCGGGGTGCGCGTACCGCCCGTCACCTCGTGTCCCGCCGCGACGAGAAGCGGGACGAGGCGGCGGCCGACGGCGCCCGTGGCTCCCGCGACGAAGATGCGCATGATGGCGGACCTCTCTCTGCTCCGGATGATCAACAACCAGGCCAGGCTAGAAAGCGACCGGATCACTGTCAGGGGACAATCCGGGGGCGAGACCGTGGGCCATTTCGCGTCGCGGGGTGTGTCAGGGGTCGCGTCGCGTGGCGTGTCGGGAGTCGCGTCAGGGGTCGTGTCACGGGTCGCGTCGGAGGCAAGACGGCGGCGGGCCGCCCCGAGGGGCGACCCGCCGTGGGTAAAAGATCGGCCGACGGCTAAAGGTACGGGCCCGAGCGGGCGCCGCCGTGCTGCGGACCCCCCTCCCCGTCCTCGCCGCCGAGGCCCGGCGGCAGGGCCCGGCGCATCTGCTCCAGCTGCGCGCGCGCCGCCATCTGCTGGGCGAACAGCGTCGTCTGAATGCCGTGGAACAAGCCCTCGAGCCAGCCGACCAGCTGCGCCTGGGCGATCCGCAGCTCGGCCTCGGTCGGAACCGCCTCATCGGTGAAGGGGAGGGAAAGCCGCTCCAACTCGCCGATGAGCTCGGGCGCGAGCCCGTCCTCCAGCTCCTTCACCGAGCTGGAGTGGATCTCCTTGAGACGGACCCGGCTGGCCTCGTCGAGAGGCGCCGCACGGACTTCCTCCAGAAGCTGCTTGATCATGCTGCCGATGCGCATGACCTTGGCCGGCTGTTCGACCATGTCCGTCACGGGAACCTCGCGCGACTCGTCGTCACCGCCGCCGTCGCCGGAAGTGGCGCCCCCGAGGGCCATGCCGTCCGGGCCGACGACCAGGACGTGCGGGCTCTCCTGCGATCGTTCGTTCATCGGCTGGTTCATAACCCCCATTGTTCCGCACGCGCACCCGTACGGAGGGGGAGGGTGGTCAGGATTCGGCGCTCACTGACGGCGCAGCCGCAGGCCGAGGAACGCCAGCCCCAGGCCGAGCCCCGTCAGGGCCAGGCCGGTGCCCAGCGGCAGCACGCGCAGCGTCCGCCCGGTGGGCACGGCGTCGGTCCGCGCGGCGTCGGCGGGATCGGCGGGATCGGCCGGGTCGTACGCGTCGTCGTACGACCCCCGCGGCCCCTGCGTCTGTTTCCCCCGGCCCCGCTCGCGCTGCCCCTCCCGCCGCTCCCCCGTGCCCTCGCCGGCCCGCCGCGAGGGCGCGGGCCGAACCGATGTGGCGGGCGGTATGGCGTCGGGCGCCTCGGTGCGCCCGGGGTGCGCCCGGCCCTCGCCGGCCCGGGTCCCGGCCAGCTCGTCGTTGTCGTCGGCATGCGCCACGACGGGTACGGCCGGCAGTGCCACACCGGCCATCACCAGCACCGCCGGCAGCGTGCGCAGCCTTTGAAGCGCAGGTCCCACGGTCGTCACCCTCCCGTGCCGAGCCGTCGCATGACGGTTTCAGCGTCACACGACGGCATGGGCACGGCACGCGAGGCTTGGGCCATCCGGCCGTCTCAGACCGTCAGCAGCACCTTGCCGATGTGGCCGCTCTCCTCGAGCACGCGGTGCGCCTGCCCCGCCTCGGGCATCGGGATCATGCGGTCGACGATCGGACGCACCCGGCCGCTCTCCACGAGGGGCCAGACATGCTCGCGCACCGCCGCGACGATCGCCGCCTTCTCCGCGAGGGGGCGGGCGCGCAGACTGGTGGCCATCACGGCGCCGCGCTTGGCCAGCAGCGCGCCGAGGTTCAGCTCGGCCTTCGCCCCGCCCTGCAGACCGATGATCGCCAGCCGTCCGTTGGTGGCGAGCGCCGCCACGTTCCGGGCGAGGTACTTCGCGCCGACGATGTCCAGGATCACATCCGCTCCGGCGCCGTCGGTGGCCGCGCGCACCTCCTCGGCGAAGTCCTGCTCGTGGTAGTCGATCAGGATGTCGGCGCCCAGCTCACGGCAGGCCGCCAGCTTCTCCGCGCTGCCCGCCGTCACCGCGACCCGCGCGCCGACCGCCTTCGCGAGCTGGATCGCCATGGTGCCGATGCCGCTGGAGCCGCCGTGCACCAGCAGGGTCTCGCCCGGCCTGAGATGGGCGAGCATGAAGACGTTGGACCAGACGGTCGCGGTCACCTCGGGCAGGGCGGCCGCGGTGACCAGGTCCATGCCGGAGGGCACGGGCAGCAGCTGCCCCGCGGGCACCGCCACCTTCTCGGCGTAACCGCCGCCCGCGAGCAGCGCGCAGACCTCGTCGCCCACCGTCCAGCCGCTGACGCCGGGGCCCAGCGCCGCGATCCGGCCCGAACACTCCAGGCCGGGGTAGTCGGGGGCGCCCGGGGGCGGGGGGTAGTGGCCCTGGCGCTGCAGCAGATCGGCGCGGTTCACGCCACCGGCCACGATGTCGACCAGGACTTCGCCCTCGCCGGGTACGGGATCGGGGACCTCCGCCCACACGAGGGCGTCGGGGCCGCCGGGTTCGGGGATGGTGATCGCATGCATGGCGGCGAGGCTACTCCTGAGCTCCGGGCCACGCCGTGGACCAGGGCAGGTCCAGCACCTCGACGTCGCTGCCCCGGCCCGCGCCGCCGGGCGGGATGACGGCCAGGCCGTCCGCGACGGCGACGCCGCGCAGCATGGCCGGTCCGTTGAAGCGGAGCGGACGCGCCTCGTCGCCCCGGAAGACCACCGGGACCAGGCGGGTGTCGCGCGGATGGCCGTGCACGGCGGCGGCCAGCGGGGCCGGGCAGGGGACGGGCGCCGGGCGGCCCGCCAGCGTCCGCAGCAGCGGCTCGGCGAGGGTCAGCAGGCCGGACACGGCGGCCAGCGGATTGCCGGGCAGCCCCACGAGGTGCTTGTCCGGGGCCAGGCGAGCCAGCAGCATCGGGTGACCTGGGCGCACCGCCACCCCGTCGACCAGCAGCTCGGCGTCCAGCCGGCGCAGCGTGGGGTGGACGTGGTCGACGGGGCCCGCGGCCGTGCCGCCGGTGGTCAGGACGACATCGGCGGGCGATCCGGCCACGGCCTCGCACAGCGCCTCCGCGTCATCGGCCAGCCGGCGGGTCGCCAGCGGCGCGGCGCCGAGCGCGCGCAGCCAGGGGGCGAGCATCGGGCCGAGCGCGTCGCGGATGCGGCCGTCGTGGGGGAGGCCCTGCCGCAGCAGCTCGTCGCCGAGGACCAGGATCTCGACGCGGGGCCGGGGCACGGTCGACAGCTCGTCGTACCCGGCGGCGGCGGCCAGACCCAGTATCACGGGGGTGATCAGGGCGCCCGCGGGGAGCAGCAGATCGCCGCTGCGGCACTCCTGGCCGCGGGGGCGGATGTCCTGGCCGGGGGTGACGGGGTGGGCGGGGGCGGCGTACAGCCAGCCGTCGCCGGCGGTGCCGTGCTCGGTGCGCAGCACGGCGGTGGCGCCGGGCGGGATACGGGCGCCGGTGGCGATGCGGATCGCGTGGCCGTCGGGGAGCGGGTCGGTCTCGGCGTGGCCGGCCAGGATCGAGTGCCCGGCGGCGGGGAGGCGCCAGGGGCCGGGGCCGGCGAGGGCCCAGCCGTCCATGGCGGAGGTGTCGAAGGACGGCAGGTCGGTGAGGGCGGTGAGGGGGGCGGCCAGGACATGGCCGAGGGCGTCGGGGAGCGGACGGGAGAGGGGCGACGCGGCCTTCAGCGGGGCGCGGGCCGCGATCGCGCGGGCGTCGGGCCAGGGGGTGCCGGGGCGGTGGCGGGAGGCGGGGGCCTGGGAGGGGCGCCCGCGGCGTGGCGCCGGGTCCGGGGATGACGGGCCCTGGGATGTGGGGTTCGGATCCTGGGCAGCCGGGCCGTGGGGTGCCGGGTCCGGGAACACCGGGTCCGCGGACGTCGCGTCATGGAGCGCCCGGCCCTGGGACGGCGGCTCGTGAAGCGCCCGGCCCTGGGGTGCCCGTCCCTCGGGTGCGCGGCCCTGGGGTGCCCGTCCCTCGGGTGCGCGGCTCTGGGATGCGCGGCCCTGGGATGCCGGGGGCCGAGATGGCGCCTCCTGGGATGTGGGGTCAGGGCATGTGGGGTCGTGGGATGTGGGGTCCCAGGACTCGGGCTGCCCGGGCCGCCCGGGCCATGTCTCGCGCTCGGACCATGCCTCGGGGCGGCGTTGATCCGTGCCCGTGCCCTGGTCCTTCGCCAGCGCCAGGGCCTCGTCGAACTCGCGGTCCAGCGCGTCGCCGCCGCGGGGCTCCCGGTCCGTCATCCCGCCGACTCGGCCTCTTCGGCCCACCGAGCGGCCAGCGCGGCCGCCTTGCCGGTGGCGGCGGCCAGCGCCTCGGGACCGCCGCCCTGCTGGGCGGCCGCGTAACCGACGAGAAAGGTGGTCAGCGGCGCGGCAGGCCTGGCCACGCCGTGCGCGGCGTCGCGGGCGAGGTCGAGAAGGGCGGCGGTGTCGACATCGAGGTCGATGCCCAGCTCCGCCTTGACTGCGGCGATCCATTCGTCCAACACGTGTCCATGCTCCCTGATCCGTGCGCGGGCAGTGGTGATGTCCTCCCAGGTGTCGCAGTCGAAGGAGGCGATGGGGTGATGCAGGCGGACGAGCTTCAAATCGGCGGTGAGCAGCCGCAGGGGCAGCCCGGCTAGACCGCCGTGCTCAGCCGCGAGCAGGGCGACCTCCCGGCGCAGCGGCTCGGCCCGGTACGCCGCGACCAGGGGCTGCTCGCGACCGCCTGCGTCGGTGAGCAGCACGCCTTCGGCCTCGCCCAGCCCCTCGACGAGCGCCCCGACCGTCTCGCCCGTGAGGAACGGCAGATCCGCGGAGAGCAGAAGGACGACGGGCGCCGCGGTCCTGCGCAGACCCGCGTCGACGGCGGCGACCGGCCCGCCGCCCGGCGGCTCCTCGCGGGCCCAGTGCACGGGCCGCTCGGTCGGTCTGCGCGGGCCGACGACGACGGTGCGCTCGGCGCCCCGGCAGGCGCCGAGCACCCGGTCCAGCAGCGGCCGGGCGCCCACCCGCAGCGCCGGCTTGTCGGCCCCGCCCAGCCGCCGGGCGGCCCCTCCGGCCAGGATCACAGCGTCATACGTCACCCCATGAGTATGTCCCGGTGACAGCCCAGTACGGCCTCTGCCGCCCTGATCTACACGGACCGCAGCAGGACCGCCGGCTGTTCCACACAGTCGGCCACATAGCGCAGGAAGCCGCCCGCGGCGCCGCCGTCGCAGACCCGGTGGTCGAAGGTCAGCGACAGCTGCACCACCTGCCGTATGGCCAGCTGGTCCTGGTGCACCCACGGCTTCGCCGCTATCCGGCCGACGCCGAGCATCGCTGCCTCGGGGTGGTTGATGATCGGCGTCGAGCCGTCGACCCCGAAGACGCCGTAGTTGTTGAGCGTGAAGGTGCCCCCGGTCAGCTCGGCGGGGGTGAGGGTGCCGGAGCGGGCGGCCTCGGTGAGGCGGGCCAGCTCGGCGGACAGCCCGGCCGTGTCCCGCGCATGCGCGTCGTGCACCACGGGGACCACCAGGCCTCGGTCGGTCTGCGCGGCGAAGCCGAGGTGGACATCGGAGCGGCGGGTGATCTCGCCCTCGCTGACGGTCGCGTTCAGCTCGGGGTGGCGCGCGAGGGCCGCCGTGCAGATGCGGGCCAGGAGGGCGAGCAGGGAGATCTTGGGCCCCGCCGCGTTCATGGCCGCGCGGGCGGCGAGCAGTTCGGTCGCGTCGGCGTCCACCCAGCAGGTCGCGTCGGGGATCTCCCGCCGGCTGCGGGCCAGCTTCTCGGCGCCGCGCACGCCCCGCACCGGGACGCGCTTCCCGTCGGCCTCGGGCGCCGCCGCCCGCGCGGCGCCGGCGGCGACAGCCGCAGGGGCCGGTGCGGCCTGTGCCGCCTCTGCGGCCTGTGCCGCCTCTACTGCCTGGTTCACGTCCGCGCGCAGGATCAGCCCGTCGGGCCCGGAGCCCCGCAGCTCGCGCAGATCCAGTCCGTGCTCGCGAGCCAGCCGCCGGACCAGCGGCGAGATGACGGGGACGGGCCCGGGCGCGGGCGGTACGGGGCGCGCGGCGACCGAGTTGTCCGCGGCGGCCGGGCTGCTCGCGGCGGCCGGGCCGGGGGTCGGCGTCGGCGCGGGGCCCCCGGCAAGACCCTCGGCAAGACCCCCGGCAAGGCCCTCGGCCGCGCCGGAGGCCGGGGCCGGCGGGGCGGCCGCGCGGACGCGGCGGCGCCGGGCGGCCGGAGCCGCGGTGCCATAGCCGACCAGCACATTGCCGGACCCGCCCTCGGCAGCCGGAGACCTGCCGTCAACCGCCGAGGCGCCACCCCCGCCGGCCGGAGACCTGCCGTCAACCGCCGACGCCCCGCCTCCCGCAGCCGGAGCCCCGCCCTCGGCGGTCGGCACGGCGACCGTCAGCAGCGGCGCGCCGACCGGCAGTTCGGTGCCCTCCTCGCCGAAGCGGGCGGTCACCACCCCGCCGTACGGGCAGGGCACATCCACCATGGCCTTGGCGGTCTCGACCTCCACGACCGGCTGGTCGACCGCGACGACATCGCCGACCTCCACCAGCCAGCGCACGATCTCCGCCCCGGTCAGCCCCTCGCCCAGATCGGGCAGGGTGAACTCGCGCACCTCCGCCATCACACCGCCCTCCCCTCGGTCCACTCCGACTCCCACTGGAGCCGGGCCACCGCGTCCAGCACCCGGTCCACGCCGGGCAGATGGTGCCGCTCCAGCATCGGCGGCGGGTAGGGGATGTCGAATCCGGCGACGCGCAGCACCGGCGCCTCCAGGTGGTGGAAACAGCGCTCGGTGATCCGGGCTGCGATCTCCCCGCCGGGGCCGCCGAAGCCCGTGGACTCGTGGACGACGACGGCCCGACCGGTCCGGCGCACGGAGGCGCACACCGTCTCGTCGTCGAAGGGCACCAGCGACCGCAGATCGACGACCTCCAGGTCCCAGCCCTCCGCCGAGGCCGCCTCGGCGGCCTCCAGACAGACGGGCACCGAGGGCCCGTACGAGATGAGGGTGGCGGTCCGCCCGCCGGTGGCCGGGCGCCGCACCACGGCGCGGCCGATGGGGGCGACCTCCTCGGGGTGGTCGGGGGACCATGCGGCCTTGGACCAGTACAGCCGCTTGGGTTCGAGGAAGACGACCGGGTCGTCGGAGGCGATGGCGGCGCGCAGCAGCCCGTACGCGTCGGCGACGGTGGCCGGGGCGACCACATGGAGGCCGGGCGTCGCCATGTAATAGGCCTCGGAGGAGTCGCTGTGGTGCTCGACGCCGCCGATGCCGCCGCCGTAGGGCACCCGCACGGTGATGGGCATCGGCAGGGCGCCGCGGGTGCGGTTGCGCATCCGGGAGACATGGCTGACGAGCTGCTCGAAGGACGGATACGCGAAGGCGTCGAACTGCATCTCGACGACGGGCCGCAGCCCGTACATGGCCATGCCGACGGCGGTGCCGAGGATGCCCGCCTCGGCGAGCGGGGTGTCCGTGCAGCGGTCGTCGCCGAACTCCTCGGCGAGCCCGTCGGTGATCCGGAAGACGCCGCCCAGCGTGCCCACGTCCTCGCCGAGGACGTGCACGGCCGGGTCGGCGGCCATCGCGTCGCGCAGCGCGCGGCCCAGGGCCTGGGCCATGGTGGCGGGCTTGACCGCGGTCGTCGTCATCGCTCGCCCTCCTCCGCGGCGAGCTCCGCGCGCAGCAGGTCCGCCTGCTCGCGCAGCTGGCCGGTCTTCTCCGCGTAGACCTCCTCGAAGAGGTCCATCGGATCGAGGACCGGGTCCTGGTGCATCCGCGTCCGCAGATCGGCGGCCAGCCGCTCGGCGGCGTCGCGCGCGGCCTGTACGGCCTGGTCGTCGAGCAGGCCGCGGTCGCGCATCGCCTCTTCCAGCAGGGTGATGGGGTCGTGGGCGCGCCAGGCCTCGACCTCGGCGTCCGAGCGGTAGCGGGTGGCGTCGTCGGCGTTGGTGTGGGCCTCGAGGCGGTAGGTGACGGCTTCCACCAGGGTGGGGCCGCCGCCCGCGCGCGCCCGGCGGACGGCCTCGCCCAGGACCTGGTGCACGGCCACCGCGTCGTTTCCGTCGACCAGCCGGCCGGGCATGCCGTATCCGACGGCCTTGTGGGCGAGGGAGGGGGCGGCGGTCTGCTTGGCGAGCGGGACGGAGATCGCGAAGCCGTTGTTCTGGATGAGGAAGACGACGGGGGCCCGCCACACCGCCGCGAAGTTCAGCGCCTCGTGGAAGTCGCCCTCGCTGGTGCCGCCGTCGCCGACCAGGGCGAGCGCCACCACATCGTCACCCTTGAGGCGGGCGGCGTGCGCCAGGCCGACCGCATGCGGCAGCTGGGTGGCCAGCGGGGTGCACAGCGGGGCCACCCGGTGGTCGCGCGGGTCGTAGCCGGAGTGCCAGTCGCCGCGCAGCAGGGTGAGGGCGTGCACCGGGTCAAGCCCGCGGACGACGGCGGCCAGGGTGTCGCGGTAGCTGGGGAAGAGCCAGTCCTGCTCGCGCAGCACAAGCCCGGCGGCGACCTGGCAGGCCTCCTGCCCGGTGGAGGAGGGATAGACGGCGAGCCGGCCCTGCCGGGTCAGGGCGGTGGCCTGCGTGTTGTACCGGCGGCCGCGCACCAGCTCCCCGTAGAGCCGGGTCAGCAGGGCCGGGTCGACATCGGCCGCGGCATCGGTGCCCAGCAGGCGGTACGGCTCCGCGTCGGGCAGCAGCGGCGCGGCGTCGACCCGCGGCCGCCAGGCGGGCGTGGGAGTGGGCCGATAGGCACCGGGCTGCTCAAGGACCGTCATGGCACGACCTCCTGCGGGCAGAGAGCTGGTGGGGCGGGCAGCCCCCTCCCTACCGATTGTTCGGTCGATGACGCATTTTGGCTACAGGCGCCCTCAGCCTGTGGACAAACGGTTCAGCACGGCATGAGATGTGGCCAGGACGTCCATGAAGGGGAGGCGGGGCGGTATGCGGGGCGAACAGATGGCCAATCCGGACGACAAGCCCCCCGCCCGTCCCCTGGACCCGATCGACCGGGACATCCTGCGCATGCTCCGGGCGGACGGCCGCGCCTCGATACGCTCCGTGGCCGAGCGGGTGCACGTCTCGCGCGCCAACGCCTACGCCCGCATCAACCGCCTCATCGACGACGGGGTGATCCGCGGCTTCAGCGCCCGGGTGGACCAGGAGCGGGCCGGGCAGGGCGCGTCGGCGTACATCACGCTGAAGATCGTGCAGAACTCGTGGCGCACGGTCCGCGAACAGCTCAGACAGCTTCCGGGCGCCGCTCATATCGCGCTGGTCAGCGGGGATTTCGATGTGCTGCTGCTGGTCCACACGGAGGACAACCGCTCACTGCGGGAGCTGGTCCTCACCCGTATCCAGGCCATACCGGAGGTGCTGAGCACGCGGACGCTGCTGGTCTTCGAGGAGACCGACCTCGACTCTGATCTCTTTTGAGGCTCGGTTCTCCCCCAGCTACCGCTGGGAGGTGCCCCCTGGGCGAGGGCCTCAGACACGCAGGCCCGCGAACGCCGTGCGGACCACCGCGTCGGCCACCTCGTCCGTGGTCGCGGCCCCGCCCCGGCCCGGCCGGTACCACTCCACAATCGAATTGATCATGCCGAAGAGCAGCCGGGTCGCCAGCCGGGCGTCCACGTCCGCCCGCAGGTCCCCGTCCGCCACGGCCTGCTTGACCAGTTCGGCGACCTGGTGGTCGAAATCCCGCCGCCGGGCCATGGCCCACCGCTCGGTGTCCGTGTTCCCCCGCACGCGCAGCAGCAGGGTGACGTACGGCAGCTCCGCCATCAGCACCTCGGTGGTGCGCCGGGTCACGTGCTCCACCCGCTCGACCGCCCGCCCGTCGCGCGCGCCCGGCTCCTGGAGGATGCCGAACAGACCGTCGAGGGCGCGGCTTATGGCCAGCCGCAGCAGCTCTTCCTTGCCTTTGACGTGGTGGTAGATCGACGACTTGGAGATCCCGGCGGCGCGCGAGAGATGCTCCATGGAGGTGCCGTCGTAGCCGCGCTCGTTGAACACCTCCACGGCGACCGCGAGCAGCGATTCAGGGGTGTAGGTGTCGCGCTTCGGCATGGTCATGATGAGAACTGTTCTACTTCGGCGGCGGCGCGCCGCATCAGCGGTTGGGACGGGGCATAGCGGCCGGTGGGATAGGCCTGATGAAGATTCAACAGGATGTCGCGCACCCAGCGCGCGCCGACCTCGCTCCCCCAACGCAGCGGTCCGAGGGGGTAGTTCACCCCCAGCCGCATCGCGGTGTCCGTGTCCTCCGGGCTCGCCACCCCGCGCGCGACGGCGTCCATGGCGAAGTCGGCGAGCATCGCGACCGTGCGGGCCACGATCATGCCGGGGACATCCTGGATGACGCTGACCTGCTTCCCGAGCGCCTGGAAGAGCCCGGTCGCGGCCCGCAGCGCCTCGGGGGAGACGGTCTCGCCCGGGGCGAGGGCGATCCGGGTGGCGGTGCGGTAGTCCAGCGCCAGGTCGAACCGGATGCACGGGACGGGGGAGCCGACGGTGGCCGACGAGCCGTCGGTGAGGGTCAGACGGGTGCCGTCGGGCAGGGCGATGAAGCCTCCGGGCGGGGCGTCGCCGGGCGGGTCCTCCCTGGTGACCGTGATGCCGGCCTCCTCGATCAGACGCGGCAGCTCCCGCGCCGGTCCCCATCCCGGCCCTCCCCCGTGGACCGTGACCTTCTCCGGGGCCCGGCACGGCTCCGCGGTGTGCGGCTCGGGGAGCGGCGCGCCCTCGGCGTAGTCGTACCAGCCCCGGCCCGACTTTCGCCCGTGCAGTCCCGCGTCGACGAGCCTCCGCTGGGCGAGGGACGGGGTGAACTTCGGGTCGTGGAACATCGCGCCCCACACGGACCGGGTGACGGCCTCGTTCACGTCCTGTCCGATCAGGTCGGTCAGCTCGAACGGGCCCATCGCGAACCCGCCGCACTCGCGCAGCACGGCGTCGATCGTGGCCGGGTCGGCGGCGCCCTCCTCGTGGACGCACAGGGCCTCGGCGTAGAAGGGGCGGGCGATCCGATTGACGATGAAACCGGGGGTGTCGGCGCAGCGCACCGGGGTCTTGCCCCAGGCCGCGACGGTCTCGTACGCCCGGTCGGCGGCGGCCTGGTCCGTGGCGAAGCCGCGGACCACCTCAACCAGCGGCAGCAGCGGCGCGGGGTTGAAGAAGTGCAGGCCCAGGAGGCGGCCGGGCCGTCGCAGGGCGCCCGCGACGGCGGTGACGGACAGCGAGGAGGTGTTGGTGGCGAGCAGACAGCCGTCCGAGACGACGGATTCCAGGGCGGTGAACAGCTGCTGCTTGGCGCCCAGGTCCTCCAGGATCGCCTCGATCGCCAGCTCGGCGTCCGCGAGTCCGGCGAGCCCGGCGACCGGGGCGAGCCGGCCCAGGGCGGCGTCCCGGGCGGCGGGGGCGAGCCGGCCCTTGTCGACCAGCCGCTCCAGGCGGGCGGCAATGGCGTCGGCGGCCTGCGCGGCGCGGCCGGGGGCGGCGTCATAGAGCCGTACGGGGTGCCCCGCGACCAGCGCGACCTGCGCGATTCCCTGGCCCATGGTGCCGGTGCCGACCACGGCCACGGTGCCGGCGGGGTCGATCCTCCGGTCGATCGCAGTCATGCCGCTGATCCTCTCGGACGAAGTTATCCACAGGTGCGCCAGGCCCTCTTGTCCCGACCGATCGTTCGGTTACTCTAACTCTGACGGCCAGGCCGTCGTCTCCCGCTCAGCTCAATCCCAGCTCGACGAGGAGTTGGTCAGTCGTGACCGCCGGACTCACCACAGCGCAGTTGACCGAGCAGCACCGCCCCACCCTCGACCAGGCCCTGGAGGCCATCCGTACCCGTGTGTACTGGTCGCCGCACCCCGAGCACCCGAAGGCTTACGGAGGGGCCGACGCCGGCGGGCGGGAGAGCCTGAGCCCCGCCGAGGGCCAAGCGGCCTTCGACGGGCTCCGCGGCCGGCGCTTCGAGCTGGACCAGCCCGGTACGGACGGCTGGACCGCCACCGAGACCTCGCCGTACGGCATCGAGCTGGGGGTGGAGTACCCCCACCCGGACATCGAGGTGCTGCTCCCGGCGATGCGGGCCGGGATGCCGGCCTGGCGGGACGCGGGTCCCGAGGCGCGCGCCGTGGTCTGCCTGGAGATCCTGGCCCGGATCAGCGCCCGCTCGCATGAGTTCGCCCATACCGTCATGCACACCAGCGGGCAGGCGTATCTGATGGCGTTCCAGGCCGGCGGGCCACACGCCCAGGACCGCGGCCTGGAGGCGGTGGCCCATGCCTTCGCGGAGCAGACGCGCACCCCCGCCACCGCCGAGTGGACCAAGCCGCAGGGCAAGCGCGACCCGCTGCGGCTGCGCAAGACCTTCACGGCCGTCCCCCGCGGCATCGCCCTGGTCATCGGGTGCAACACGTTCCCGACGTGGAACGGCTACCCGGGCCTGTTCGCCTCCCTGGCGACTGGCAACGCGGTATTGGTCAAACCACACCCCCGGGCCGTGCTGCCGCTGGCCCTGACCGTCCGGGTGGCGCGCGAGGTGCTGCGGGAGGCCGGCTTCGACCCCAATCTGGTGGCCCTGGCCGCGGAGCACCCGGACGAGGGCCTGGCCAAGGTCCTCGCCGTGCGCCCCGAGATCCGCGTCATCGACTACACGGGCTCCACCGCCTTCGGCGACTGGCTGGAGAGCCACGCCCGCCAGGCCCAGGTCTTCACCGAGAAGGCCGGGGTCAACACGGTCGTGATCGACTCCACCGACGACTACCAGGGCATGCTGGACAATCTGGCCTTCTCCCTGTCCCTGTACTGCGGCCAGATGTGCACCACCCCGCAGAACCTGCTCATCCCCCGGGACGGCATCGCCACGGACACCGGCCCCAAGTCGTACGACGAGGTGGTCGCCGACCTGGCGGCGGCCGTCGAGCGGCTGCTGGGCGACGACGCGCGGGCGAGCGCCCTGCTCGGCGCGATCGTGAACCCCGGGGTCAAGGAGCGGCTGGAGGCCGCCCCCGGCCTCGGCGCGACCGCCCTGGCCTCCCGCCCGGTGACCCACCCCGACTTCCCCGACGCCACGGTCCGCACCCCCGTGATCGTCAAGGCCGACGGCGCCCGGAAGTTCTGGGAGGCGGCCGACGCGGAGGCGCCCTACCTCTCCGAATGCTTCGGCCCGGTGTCCTTCGCCGTGGCCATGGACTCCACGGCGGACGCGGTCGACCTGCTGCGCCGCGCCATCCGCGAGAAGGGCGCGATGACCGTCGGCGCGTACACCACCTCACCGGACGCCGAGCGGCTGCTTGAGGAGGCCTGTCTGGAGGAGTGCGCCCAGCTGTCGCTGAACCTGACCGGCGGGGTCTACGTCAACCAGACCGCGGCCTTCTCGGACTTCCACGGCACGGGCGGCAACCCCTCGGCCAACGCCACCTTGTGCGATGCGGCGTTCGTGGCCTCCCGCTTCCGCATGGTCGAGGTCCGCCGCCCGCTGTAGCGCCGCTCGGGGCTTCCTCGCCGCGCTCGCTCAGCCGCTCACCGGCGCCTGGGCCGGCCCTCCCCAGTGGAACAGCGCCATGGCGACACTGGTGGCCAGGTTGTAGCTGGACACCTGAGGCCGCATGGGGAGGGCCACCAGCCTGGTGGCCCGCTTGCGCACCTCCGGCGAGATCCCGTGCCGCTCGGATCCGAACGCGAGCAGCGCGTCATCGGGGATGGCCACGGACCGGATGTCCTCCCCCTCCGGGTCCAGGGCGTACAGCGGCCCCGGCGGAAGGTCATCGCCCGCCAGCCGCTCCACGGCGGTGGCGAAGTGCAGCCCCGCCCCCGACCGGACGGCGTTCGGATGCCAGGGGTCGATATCGCCGGTGGTGACCACCCCCGCGACCCCGAACCCGGCGGCGAGCCGCACCACGGCCCCCACGTTCCCCAGGTTGCGCGGGTTGTCCAGCACCACGACCGGCGCCGACCTGGACGGCCTCGTCAACTCGTCCAGGTTCCCCCGCCGATCCCGCCTGACCGCCAGCGCGGCCACCCCCGTCGGGTGGACCCTGGGCACAAGGTCGCGCAGCGTCCGGGCCGGCACCTCGACGAGGCGCTTCTCGATCATCTCGGTCAGATCCGAGGCCAGGTCGTCCGCGAGAGCGAGCGCGGCGGCCTTGTCACTCGTGACCGCGATCCGCACCTCCGCGCCGAACCGGAGCGCGTGCTTCAGCGCATGGAAGCCATCCAGCAGCACGGTCCCGGCAGCGGCCTCGCGCCACCGCCGCACGGCCGTCACGGCCTCGTCATCACCCATGCCCACAGCCTACGGTCGGCCCGCGGCGGTCTCCCCCGTCCGCTGTCGCGGCAGCCGGGCCGTCCGCGCGCGGGCGCGGTCGCGGGCCGTGTCCGCCCGCCTTCCGACCCAGCGCAGGAAGTTCGTCGGAAGGAAGATCGCGTCCGCCGCGATCATGGCCAGGGAGAAGAACGGCAGCCCCAGCAGGACCGCGATCCCCAGGTGCTCCAGCACCAGCAGGACCAGCATCACGTTCTTGACCCGCCGGTTCAGCAGCGTGAAGGGGAAGGCGACCTGCACGATGACGGTGCCGTAGGTGAGTGCCATGACCAGGAGGCCGCTGCCGGCCAGCAGATCCGCCAGCACGGGCCAGGGCGAGAAGTAGTCCAGGTGCAGCGGGTAGTAGAGCGCGGTGCCGTCCTGCCAGCGCGAGCCCTGGACCTTGTACCAGCCGGCGGAGGCGTACAGCAGACAGACCTCGGCCATGATCACCAGCACCGCGCCGTTGTGCGCGAGGTTGGCGAGGATGTCCAGGAGGGTGCGCGGCTCCCCGGGGGCGTAGCGCCGGACGAGCCACCAGGCGCCGTGGACCGCCCACACCCCCCACAGCGCCGTGGCCCAGCCGACGCCGGGGAGCGGGCCGTGGGCCGACCAGTCGAGGCGGGCCGAGGGGTTCAGCTGCGCCCAGAGCAGGGCCGCCCCGGCCAGCGCCCACAGCGCGATCCCGGTGACGTCGCGCGGCAGCGGCGCCCCGGGCCCGCGCCGCGCCGCGCGGCGGGCGTCCAGGGACCACACCTGTCCGCACCGGGTCAGCGTCAGATACATCGCCACCAGGTGGATGACGTTGTCGCCGCCGTCCCCCACGAAGACGCTGCGGTTCTGCAGGGAGATCACGCCGAGCATGAACAGCACGGACATGGTGCGGGTCCGCCAGCCGAGCAGGAGCAGCGCGCTGGAGACGACGGCGAGGGCGTAGACGGTGTCGAACCACAGGTCGCTGTCGGACCACATGAGCGCGCTGAAGGCGCCGTTGCCCTCGATGAGCTGGTGGGCCATCTCCCAGCTCCACGGGCCCTCGGGCCCGTACAGCTCCTGGCGGTGGGGCCATTCGCGCAGCAGGAACAGCAGCCAGGTGAAGGAGAAGCCGATGCGCACCACGGCGGTCTGGTATGGGGCGAGCGCCGATCCGGTGACGCGGCCGTGGGCACGGATGACAGTGGCCTCGATGCGGGCGACGGCCTTGGAGCGGGGCGGCGCCGGGGGCAGGGCGGGGCGGGGAGGGTGCGGGGGCAGCGGCGGCTGTGGCGGCTGTGGCGGGAGGGCTGGAGTCGTCACCGGCGCTTCGCCTCCGGCAGGTCGTCGGCGGTGACCGTCCACCAGGGCAGCTCACGGCGGATGGGCCGGGTGTCGGTCTTCTCCTCGCTCCATGACGGGGCGGCCAGCTGCCGGGTGACCGAGCGCAGCTGGATCCGCTGCACCGTGCCACCGTCCACCTTCTGGCCCAGGCGGAGCATCGCGAGCCGGCGCAGATACTGCGTCGAGAGCTGTCCGCGCAGCCCGTTCGGCCGCTCCTGGGCGTCATGCGAGAGGAGGTAGAAGTCCCAGGCGCGGCGCAGCTGGTTCTGCTGGGTGTGGCTGGGCAGCGGGTTGTGCCTGATGGCCGCGCCGTCCTGGGCCGACAGATCTCGCCACCCGGTGGTCGCGGTGCCACCCTCGGGGGTGCGGATCTCGGCGCGCACCTGCACGGCGACATTCTGCTGCAGGGGGTTCGGAGCGAAGAGTTTCCAGTTCCGTTCGAATTCTGGATATATGTAGTCGTCTATCGCCTGGCTGTGCTGCTTGCTGACCGTGTTGGGCGGGGAGACGTTCAGGAAGGCCATTCCGAGGTGCACGGCCACGGCGGCCACGGTCACCGCGAGGCCCACCGCCACGACGAGCTGCGAGGGCAGCGACAGCGGACTCCCCGCTTCTGCCTCCCTCTCCCCCTTCTCACCCCCGCCCCCCGTATCCCCTTTCTCCCCTTCCTTCACCGCGTGCCCCGTATCCGCCATTCCCGCCCCGCTCCCGTGGTCCCCGGCCGCGCGCCGCGCCGCCGCGCTCTCCGCGCCTTCCGCGGCCCTTACGCCCCGGAACGGTACCGATGAGCGCGCGAAGGGCACAGCGCCCCGGAGTTATCCACAGGCTTGACACCCCACGTTCCCCCGACACACCATTGAACCGAACGATCGGTCGGTTGGGTCGGGAAGCAGCCCGGCGGGACGGCGAAGGGGCTTCGCATGACGACGATGGCGGCTGAAGCGGACGCGTATCAGACGGTGTTCGACGCCGCCCTGGCCGCGGACGAGCGCATCGAGCCCCGTGACTGGATGCCCGACGAATACCGCGCCTCGCTGGTGAGACAGATAGCCCAGCACGCACATTCCGAGATCATCGGCATGCAGCCGGAGGCCAACTGGATCAGCCGGGCGCCCTCCCTGCGCCGCAAGGCCATCCTCATGGCCAAGGTCCAGGACGAGGCGGGACACGGCCTGTATCTCTACAGCGCCGCCGAGACCCTGGGCACCAGCCGCGACGAGCTGCTCGACAGGCTCCACTCCGGCCGCCAGAAGTACTCCTCGATCTTCAACTACCCCACGCTCACCTGGGCCGACGTGGGCGCCATCGGCTGGCTGGTGGACGGCGCGGCGATCACCAACCAGGTGCCGCTGTGCCGCTGCTCCTACGGGCCGTACGCGCGGGCGATGGTCCGGATCTGCAAGGAGGAGTCCTTCCACCAGCGCCAGGGATTCGAGCTGCTGCTCGCCCTGAGCCGGGGCACAAAGGCGCAGCGCGCGATGGCGCAGGACGCGGTGGACCGCTGGTGGTGGCCCTCACTGATGATGTTCGGCCCGCCGGACGAGGCGTCGGCCCACTCCGCCCAGTCCATGGCCTGGAAGATCAAGCGCCATTCGAACGACGAGCTGCGCCAGCGCTTCGTCGACATCTGCGTCCCGCAGGCCGAAGCGCTCGGCCTGACCCTCCCCGACCCCGACCTGAGGTGGAACGAGGACCGGGGCCACTACGACTTCGGGCCGATCGACTGGGAGGAGTTCCGCGAAGTGCTCCGGGGAAACGGGCCGTGCAACACCCAGCGCATGTCCCAGCGGCGGCGGGCCCATGAGGAAGGCGCCTGGGTGCGCGAGGCGGCCGCGGCGTACGCGGCCAAGCACGGAGAGGCCGGGGCATGAGCGGCAGCGGCAGCGGTGAGTGGCCCCTGTGGGAAGTGTTCGTGCGCGGCCGGCGCGGCCTGTCCCACACCCACGCCGGCAGTCTCCACGCGCCGGACGCCGAGATGGCCCTGCGCAGCGCCCGCGATCTGTACACGCGCCGCTCCGAGGGCGTCTCCATCTGGGTCGTGCCCTCCGACCGGATCACCGCCTCCTCGCCGGACGAGAAGGACCCCTTCTTCGAGCCGGCCGCCGACAAGCCCTACCGCCATCCGACCTTCTACGAGATCCCCGAGGGGGTGCGGCACCTGTGACCGCCGCACTCGCCCTCGGCGACGACGCTCTGGTGCTCTCCCACCGGCTGGGGGAGTGGGCGGGGCACGCCCCGGTGCTGGAGGAGGAGGTCGCCCTCGCCAACATCGCCCTGGACCTGCTCGGGCAGGCGCGGGTGCTGCTCTCCCTCGTGGGCGACGAGGACGAGCTGGCCTATCTGCGGGAGGAGCGCGCCTTCCGCAATGTCCAGCTCGTCGAGCAGCCCAACGGCGACTTCGCCCACACCATCGCCCGCCAGCTGTACTTCTCCACCTATCAGCAGCTGCTGTACGACCGGCTGGCGCGCGGCGACGGCCCCTTCGCCCCGCTGGCCGCCAAGGCGGTCAAGGAGGTCGCCTACCACCGCGACCACGCCGAGCACTGGACCCTGCGGCTGGGCGACGGCACCGCCGAGAGCCATGAGCGGATGCGGCGCGGCCTGGAGGCCCTGTGGCGGTTCACCGGCGAGCTGTTCGAGCCGGTCGAGGGGTGCGAGGTGGACTGGACCGCCCTGCACGCCGAGTGGCTGGCGCGGGTGACGGCCGTGCTGGACCGGGCCACCCTGGCCGTGCCCGAGGGGCCGCGGCGCGGCGCCTGGGCGGCCGGCGCCGGGCGGCAGGGCGTCCACACCGAGCCGTTCGGCCGGATGCTGGCCGAGATGCAGCATCTGCACCGCAGCCACCCGGGGGCGTCATGGTGACGCCCGCGCCCGCGACCCCGCTCGAGACCCGGCTGCGCGAGCTGGCGGGAGCCGTGCCGGACCCGGAGCTGCCCATGGTGACCCTGGCCGAGCTCGGTGTGGTGCGCGCG
This sequence comes from Streptomyces sp. NPDC007917, assembly GCF_042959105.1. Classification (NCBI taxonomy): domain Bacteria; kingdom Bacillati; phylum Actinomycetota; class Actinomycetes; order Kitasatosporales; family Streptomycetaceae; genus Streptomyces; species Streptomyces sp. NPDC007917. Next base: position 39,427 of record NZ_JBIBKK010000020.1, on the reverse strand, counting down.
CTGCGCGTCATGGCGCCGGGCCGGGTCGAGGTCGAGCTGACCCCCACCTACACCGGCTGTCCCGCGCTGGAGTCGATGGCCGCGGACATCGAGCGGGTGCTGCACGACCACGGCATACCCGAGGTGACGGTCCGCACCGTCCTGTCCCCGCCCTGGTCGACCGACGAGATCAGCGCGGAAGGCCGCCGCAAGCTGGCCGAGTCCGGCATCGCGCCGCCCGGCCCCCGCGCGGAGGGCGGGCCGGTCGCCGTCGACCTGGCGGTGCGCTGCCCGCACTGCGGATCGACCGACACCAAACTGCTCAGCCGCTTCTCCTCCACCGCCTGCAAGGCGCTGCGCCGCTGCGAGACCTGCCGCGAACCCTTCGACCACTTCAAGGAGTTGTGATGGCCGCCGAAGGCGTGGCGGCGCCCGTGCCCCGCCACGGCGCCTTCCATCCGCTGCGGGTGATCGCGGTCGACCGGCTCACCGACGACTCGGTGGCCGTCACCCTCCAGGTCCCGCCCGCGCTGCGCGAGACCTTCCGTTTCTCCCCCGGGCAGCACATCGCGGTGCGGCGGTTCGCCGACGGCGCCCAGATACGGCGGACCTACTCGATCTGCACACCGGCCCTGGCGCCCGAGGGTCCCTCGGCCCTGCGGGTCGGGGTGCGGCTGGTCGAGGGCGGCGAGTTCTCGACCTATGCCCTCAAGGAGCTGGCGGTCGGCGAGGTCGTGGAGGTGATGGCCCCGGCCGGCCGGTTCGTACTGGACCCCAGGCCCGGCCACTTCGCCGCCGTGGTCGGCGGCAGCGGCATCACCCCCGTCCTGTCCATCGCCGCGACACTGCTCGCCCGCGAGCCCGAGGCCCGCTTCTGTCTGATCCGCGGTGACCGCACCACCGCCTCCACGATGTTCCTGGAGGAGGTCGCCGATCTGAAAGACCGCTGGCCCGGCCGGTTCCAGCTGGTGAGCGTCCTGTCCCGGGAGGAGCGACAGGCCGGGCCGGTCTCCGGGCGGCTCGACGAGGAGCGGCTGACCGGGCTGCTGCCGGCGCTGCTGCCGGTGGAGTCGGTGGACGGCTGGTTCCTGTGCGGGCCGTACGGGATGGTGCGCGGGGCCGAGCGGGCGCTGCGCGCCCTCGGCGTCGCCCGCCGCCGTGTCCACCAGGAGATCTTCCATGTGGACGCCGGGGACAGCGAGGCCGTCCCCGCGGGGCCGAGCCCGGCCGCCGCCCCGTCCCGCTCCACGGTCACGGCGACCCTGGACGGCCGGTCGGGCACCTGGCCGGTGCGGGAGGGCGAATCGCTGCTGGAGGCCGTGGAGCGCAACCGCCCGGACGCGCCCTACGCCTGCAAGGGCGGGGTCTGCGGGACCTGCCGGGCGTTCCTGGTCTCGGGCGAGGTGCGGATGGACCGGAACTTCGCGCTGGAGCCCGATGAGGTGGCGGCCGGTTATGTGCTGTCCTGCCAGTCGCACCCGGTCGGCGAGCGCGTGGAGCTGGACTTCGACCGCTGAACCTCCGCGGGCCGGCGCGACAACGCGGACCGCGCCCCCGGAAGGGCGAGCATGCGCGGGCGTTCCCTTCTTGTAGAACCTGTTCTATCTTGACGGGCCGTCAGACCAAGCCATGGCGCGGGAGGACGGACAGTGGACTTCACCTTCACCGAGGAGCAGCAGGCGGCCGCCGAGGCGGCGAAGGCGGTCTTCGCCTCCGCTTCACCGGACGGGGTGCCCAGCCCCGCGCTCACCCCCGGCGCCGTCGCCGACGACCTCGACCGCCGCCTCTGGGGCAAGGCAGCCGACGCCGATCTGCTCGGACTCCTGCTTGACCCGCGGTACGGCGGCGCCGGTCTCGACCCCATCGCCCTGTGCCTGGTGCTGCGCGAGGCGGGCCGGGTCCTGGCCCGGGTGCCGCTGCTGGAGTCCACCGCGGCCGCGCTCGCCGTCCAGCGGTACGGCGGGGAGGAGCTGCGCTCCGCCGTGCTGCCCGGCGCCTGCCGAGGCGAGCTCGTGCTGACCGTCGCGCCCCACGGCCGCACCGGCCACGACGCGGCCGAACTCGCCGTACGGGCATACCAAGACAGGGGCGCCGGTGGCGCGGACGGCGACGGCGGCGCCTGGGTTCTCGACGGCGCTCAGACCGCCGTGCCCTGGGTCCACAGCGCCGACCGCGTTCTCATCCCCGCCCACACCGAAGCGGGCCGGACGCTTCTCGCGCTGGTCCCCCGCGACCTCACCGGCGTCACGCTCAAGCCGCAGATCTCCACCAGCGGCGAGCGGCTCGCCGAGATCCACCTGGACTCCGCACGGGTGGAGGGCTCCGAGGTGCTGACGGCGGACGGCGCCTGGGAGTGGCTGCGCCACCTCCTCACCACCGGCACCTGCGCACTCGCACTGGGCCTGGGCGAAGCGGTGCTCGCCCTGACCAGCTCCTACACGGGCAAGCGCGAGCAGTTCGGCTTCCCGCTCGCCACCTTCCAGGCGGTCGCCGTGCAGGCCGCCGACCGCTATATCGATCTGCGCGCGATGGAGGCCACACTCTGGCAGGCCGCCTGGCGGCTGGCCACGGACCGCGAGGGCGCACCGGCCGCGCCCGGGGCGCTGCCCGTCGCGGGGGATGTCGCCGTCGCCAAGATCTGGGCCGCCGAAGGGGTGCGCCGCGTCGTCCAGACCGCACAGCATCTGCACGGCGGCTTCGGCGCGGCGACCGACTACCCGCTGCACCGCTACCACGCCTGGGCCAAACAGCTGGAGCTGTCCCTCGGCCCCGCGGCCGCCCATGAGGAGGCGCTGGGCGACCTGCTCGCCGCCCATCCGCTCGGCTAGCGCACGGCAGGGCCCCGTCCGGGCAGCCCGACCAGAGACAAGCGCCCGGCTAGAGCACAAAGGCCCCATCGGCCGCGGCGGCCTGCCCGCTCACCAGCGGGCGGCCCGCCGCCTGCCAGGCGAGCATGCCGCCGTCCACATTCACCGCGTCCAGCCCCTGGGCGATCAGATACTGCGTCACCTGAGCCGACCGACCGCCGACCCGGCACACCACATGTACCCGTCCGCCGTCGCCCAGCGCCTCGGTCAGCTCACCGAACCGGGCCACGATCTGCCCCATGGGGATGTGCAGGGCGCCCTCGGCGTGCCCTGCGGCCCACTCGTCGTCCTCCCGCACGTCCAGCAGGAACCCATCGGCCGGCACCGCCGCGGCCTCCACCTCGGGAAGCGGGGCAAAACCCATCACACACACCTCTCACACGACCTGACAGCTGAGGGAAAACCTACTACCGCACCAGCTCCGCCAGCTGGTTCTCCTTCTCGGCGACCTTGGCCAGCAGCTGCTCGGCGATCTCGTCCAGCAGCCCGTCGGGGTCCTCCGGCGCCATCTTGATCATCGCGCCGATCGCGCTGGACTCCAGCTCGGCGGCGACCTGGGCCAGCATCTCCTTCCGCTCGGCCAGCCACTCCAGCCGGGCGTACAGCTCCTCGCTCCGGCTCCACCTGCGCTCCGGCGGCGGCGGACCGGCCGCCCACTCCTCGGCCAGCGCCCGCAGCCGCTCCTCGTCCCCGGCCGCGTACGCCGCGTTGACCCGCACGATGAACTCGCCGCGCCGCTCCCGCTCGGCCTCCTCCTCCGCCAGGTCCGGATGCGCCTTGCGGGCGAGCTCCCGGTAGATGCGGCGCGACTCCTCGCTCGGCCGCACCCGCGGCGGCGGCTGCACCGGCTGCTCGGTGAGCATGGCCGCTCCCTCGGGCGACAGACCGTCGGAGTCGATCCAGCCGTGGAACAGCTCCTCCACCTTCGGCATCGGCAGCACCAGCCCCCGCGCCTCCCGCGCCTTGCGGATGTCCTCGGGGTCACCGGTGCGCGCCGCCACAGCCTCCGCGATCAGCGCGTCCAGCTCGTCGAGGCGCGAGTACATCGGCCCGAGCCGCTGGTGGTGCAGCCGGGAGAAATTCTCCACCTCGATGCGGAAGGTCTCCACCGCGATCTCGAACTCGATCAGCGCCTGCTCCGCCGCCCGCACGGCCCGCTCAAGCCGCGCGGTGGCCTCCGCCTGCGCCTGCGCATCCGGCCCCACATGCGCATCCGCCCCCGCCTGCGCATCCGCCCCCGCGGGCACGCCCGCCCCCGCATCCGCGGATGTGCCCGCGTCCGCGTCCGACGGCACACCCGCCACCGCCTCCGGCGACCCCTCTGATCGCCCGTCGGGCCGGGTGTGTGATCGCTCCTGCGATTCAGCTTGGGGCTCTGCCTCCGGCACCGGCTGCCGGGCCTGCTGCTGCGCTTCCGGGTTCGTCACCCGCTCAGCCTACGTCCGGCGGCGGCCCGGCCGCGGAGGTGTCACACCCCCAACTCGGCCGCTATCCGCCCGCTCCGCACGGCGGCGAGAAGCCGCGCATGGTCCTCCTCCGTGCGGTCCGCGTACGCCACCGCGAACTCGGCCACCGCCTCGTCCAGCTCCTCCCCCTTTCCGCAGTACCCCGACAGCAGCCGCGGGTCCACGCTGTGCGCATGGGCCCGCGCCAGCAGCGCGCCCGTCATCCGCCCGTAGTCGTCCATCTGGTCGGCCGCCAGCGCCGCCGGGTCCACGCTTCCCTTCCGGTTGCGGAACTGCCGCACCTGACAGGGCCGCCCCTGGACCGTAGCCCAGCCCAGCAGAATGTCGCTGACCACCTGCATCCGCTTCTGGCCGAGCACCACCCGCCGCCCCTCGTGGGCACTGGCGGGCACCTCGAAACCGGCCTGCCGCACATAGGGCAGCAGCGCGGACGGCCGGGCCTCCTTGATCTGCAGCACCAGCGGCTCGCCCCGGTGGTCGAGCAGCAGCACCACATACGACCGCGTCCCCACGCTTCCGGTGCCCACCACCCGGAACGCCACGTCGTGCACCGCGTAACGGGCCAGCAGCGGCAGCCGGTCCTCCGGCAGCGTGACCAGGTATTCACCCAGCGCCGACGCCACGGCCGCCGCCTCGGCGTCCGGCACCCGCCGCAGCACGGGCGGCGCGTCCACGAAGCGCCGCGCCACCGGTCGCCCGGACGGACTGCCCTCGTCCGGCACGGCCTCCGTCGACCGGGCCGCGAACCGCGCGCTCGTGTTCCGCCGGGCCTTCTCCGAGACCCGCTGCAGCGTGCCGGCCAGGTCCTTGGCGTCCGCGTGCGAGACCAGCTCCTCGTCCGCGATCGCGTTCCACGCGTCGGCGGCGGGCAGTTTCGACAGCAGCCGCAGCGTGCGCCGGTAGGAGCCCACCGTGTCACGGGCCGCCGCCCGGCAGGTGTCCTCGTCCGCGCCCACCTCCCGCCCGGCCAGCACCAGTGAGGCGGCGAGCCGCTTCACGTCCCACTCCCATGGGCCGTGGATGGTCTCGTCGAAGTCATTGAGGTCGATGACCAGGCCGCCGCGCGCGTCCCCGTACAACCCGAAATTGGCTCCGTGGGCGTCCCCGCAGATCTGCGCGCCGACGCCGGTCACCGGCGTGGCCGCCAGATCATGGGCCATCAGCCCGGCCGCTCCGCGCAGAAAGGAGAAGGGGGAGGCGGCCATCCGCCCCACCCGGATCGGTGTGAGCTCCGGCAGCCGCCCGGCGTTGGACCGCTCGACCGCCTCCACCGCGTCCGGCCGCCCCGCGCCCCGCGGCAGCTCGCGGTGGGCCGAGCGGGGCACCCGCTCCCGCAGGGCCTTCCCCTCCTGCCGGGCCGCGCCGCTCCCCGGCCACCGGGCGAACCCCGGGACATGCGGCAGCCGCCGCACCGTCTCCTCGCCGCTCCCGCCGTCCGTCATCACGCGCCCCCCGTCCATCACGCGCCCCCCATTTCCCTGCCGGCACAAGCACCGGCCATATCGCGGACATCGCACACGCCGAAGCCGACCGGGCCCGGACGAAGGCCACCGGAGACTTCGACTGCCATGACCGTACAGCCCGCCGCGAAAACCCGTCACGGCCTGTGGATAACCTCGCCGACCGCCGCGAATGCCCTGCTCAGAAGGTGAGGGCCGGCTACGGGCACTCCCCGTCCTCGGCCATGTACCGCTCCGCCCACCGAGCCAGCTCGCTCAGGGCGGGCTCCAGCGCCCTGCCGCTCTCCGTCAGCCGGTAGGTGACCCGCAGCGGCGGCCCCGGCTCGACCTCCCGCAGCGCCAGCCCCGCCGCCACCAGCTCCGTGAGCCGGTCGGTCAGCATGCGCTCGCTGATCTTCGGGATGGCCCTCCGCAGTTCGGCGAAGTACGCGGGCCGCTCGATCAGAACGGTCACGATGAGCCCGGTCCACCGCTTGCCGAGCAGCTCGAAGACGCGGGTCATCGTCTCGCCGACCCTCATACAGGCCTTTTCGTCGTGCTCCACGCGCCCGCCGCCTCCCGCCATGAACCACAGCGTACTGCCACCCCGGGCACCACTGCGGAAAAGTAAGCTCCTGTGCTATTCATAGCTACGTAGAAATACTTCGCGCTCGCTGTCCCGGCCGGCTCCCGAGCCGGCCCGAGACGGAGCCCCGTCATCGGAAGGTCCTCATGCCCACGCTTCTGCACATCGACAGCTCCCTCTTCCCGGTCGACGCCTCCACCTCACGCGCCGTCACCGCCACCTTCCGCAAGGAGTGGGAAGCCCAGAACCCCGATGGCACGGTCATCTACCGCGACCTGGCCGCCGAACCCCTGCCCCACCTGGACGGCCTCGCCGCCGCCGCGGGCTTCACACCCGCCGAGCAGCGCACGCCGGAGCTCGAGGCCGCCTTCGCCCTGCGGGACACCCTGGCCTCCGAGCTGGAGCGGGCCGACGCGGTCGTGCTCGGTGCCCCGATGTACAACTTCACGATCCCCTCCTCCCTCAAGGCCTGGCTGGACCACGTGATCATCGCGGGCCGTACGTCGATGGCCCAGCCGTCCACCGTGGCGGGCACCCCGACGGTCGTCGTCGCCAGCCGTGGCGGCGGCTACGGCCCCGGAACCCCGCGCGAGAGCTTCGAGTTCGTCCTCAACTACCTGGACAAGGCGCTGACCGACATGCTCTCCCTCGATGTCGAGTTCATCGTGCCGGAGCTGACCCTGGCCCGCACCAACCCGGCCATGGCCGACCTGATCGAACTCTCCGACGCCTCCAAGGCCAAGGCCCACGAGGAAGCGGCCTCCAAGGCCAAGGCCCTCACCGCCCGCCTCGCCGCCTGACCCGTACCAGGGCCTCCCCCGTACCCTGGCGCCACCACGCACCGCGAGGACCACGCCGACGCGCCACGGGGGAGGCCCACCCATGAACACCCCGCCCACCGGTACGGACCCCGCTCAGCTGCGGCGCCGGCTCGGCGTCGGTGACGCGGTGACGATCGGCCTCGGCGCGATGATCGGCGCGGGCATCTTCGCCGCGTTCGCCCCCGCCGCCCGCGCCGCCGGCTCCGGCCTCCTGCTGAGCCTCGGGCTCGCCGCCCTGGTCGCCTACTGCAACGCCACCTCCTCCGCCCGGCTGGCCGCCCGCTATCCCGCCTCCGGCGGCACCTACGTCTACGGCCGGATACGCCTCGGCCCCTTCTGGGGCTATCTCGCCGGCTGGTCCTTCATCGTCGGCAAAACCGCCTCCTGCGCCGCCATGGCGCTGACCGTCGGCTCCTATGTCTGGCCCGGCCACGAGCACGAGGCCGCCGCGGCCGCCGTCGTCGCGCTCACAGCGCTGGGCTGCGCCGGAGTACAGAAGGCCGCCTGGCTCACCCGGGCGATCGTCGTAGCCGTCCTCGCGGTGCTGGCCGCCGTCGTCGCCGCCTGCGCCACGAGCGGTCAGGCGCACGCCGCCCGGCTGGAGTTGGGCACCGGCACCACAGCGGGCGGCGTCCTCCAGGCCGCCGGGCTGCTCTTCTTCGCCTTCGCCGGCTACGCCCGCATCGCCACCCTCGGCGAAGAGGTCCGCGACCCCGCCCGCACCATCCCCCGGGCCGTCCCGCTCGCCCTGGGCATCACCCTCGTCGTCTACGCGGCCGTCGCGGCCGCCGCCCTCGCGGTCCTGGGCCCCGACGGCCTGGCCCGGACCACCGCTCCGCTCGCCGACGCCGTACGGGAGGCGGGCCATCCGCAACTCGTCCCCGTGGTCCGCGCCGGAGCCGCCGTCGCCGCGCTCGGCTCGCTGCTCGCCCTGCTCCTCGGTGTCTCGCGCACCACCCTGGCCATGGCCCGGGACCGGCATCTGCCGCACGCCCTGGCCGCGGTGCACCCACGGGCGCAGGTGCCGCACCGGGCCGAGGCCGCCGTGGGCGTGGTCGTCGCGGTGCTCGCCGCCACGACCGACCTCAGGGGCGCGATCGGCTTCTCGTCCTTCGGCGTGCTCGTGTACTACGCCATCGCCAACGCCGCCGCCTGGACCCTGCGCCCCGACGAAGGCCGGCCCCGCCGGGCCGTGCCCGTCGTCGGCCTCACCGGCTGTCTGCTGCTCGCCTTCGCCCTCCCCCTGACCTCCGTGCTCCTGGGCGCGGCCGTCCTGGCGGCCGGCACGGGGGTGTACGCGCTGCGCCACAGGACCGGTTCATCGAAGCAGCCGTGACCTGCGGCACAACCGCGGAGACAGGCCAAAACCACGCACTGGGACCCACCCGCCCGAAACAGCGAACGCCTCAAACGCGAAACGGGCCTCTCTCGCGCGACTTTCGTCACACAAGAGAGGCCCGCTCCGACTGGTGCGCGAGGGGGGAGTTGAACCCCCACGCCCTTTCGGGCACTGGAACCTGAATCCAGCGCGTCTGCCTATTCCGCCACCCGCGCATGGGTGCTGCCGACCGAATCACCGCCGACTCTCCGAACCGATCGCTCCGGTTTGGTCGGTCTGTGCGGTGCGCCTTCCGACATCCAGAACATTAGCACGCCGTCCAGGGTGGATTCACACGCGTTCCCGACGCCCCCGCACCCGCCCGACCGGATAGCGACCCGGTTGCGGGACACTGTCATGAAGGCACCTCTACGATCCCTGTGAGAGGTGACACTGCTCCGCAGGGCCAGGAAGGGGAACCACCCGATTTCCCGACGCGTGGATACGATCAGTAAGCACTATGAGGACGACACTGAGCACGACTGAGGAAGGAGGTGCCCCGTGGGAGTACTGAAGCGCTTCGAGCAGCGTCTCGAGGGTCTCGTGAACGGCACCTTCGCCAAGGTGTTCAAGTCAGAGGTCCAGCCCGTCGAGATCGCCGGCGCACTCCAGCGTGAGTGCGACAACAACGCCAGCATCTGGAACCGCGACCGGACCGTCGTCCCCAACGACTTCATCGTCGAACTGAGCGCGCCCGACTACGAGCGGCTCAGCCCGTACTCGGGCCAGCTCGGCGACGAGCTCGCCGGCATGGTGCGCGACTACGCCAAGCAGCAGCGTTACACGTTCATGGGCGGCATCAAGGTCCATCTGCAGAAGGCCGAGGACCTCGACACCGGCCTGTACCGTGTGCGCAGCCGCACCCTGGCGTCCAGCGAGTCCCAGACCCCGCAGGGGGCCCGCGGCTCCGCCGCACCCCAGCAGCGCCCCGGCGGCTACGGCTACCCCCCGCAGCCCGCGGGCGCGCCCCCCATGCCCTCCGCGCCGCCGCCCGGAGCCCGCTCCGCGCCCCGCGCGGGCGGCCCCGCCGTCGGTGCGCAGCCGTACGGACAGACCCGCCGGTGGATCGAGATCAACGGCACCCGCCACCAGATCTCCCGGCCCACCCTGGTCCTGGGCCGGAGCACCGACGCCGACGTACGGATCGACGACCCGGGCGTCTCGCGCCGACACTGCGAGATCCGGGTCGGATCGCCCTCGACCATCCAGGATCTGGGCTCGACCAACGGCATCGTGGTAGACGGACAGCACACCACACGCGCTACGCTCCGCGACGGCTCGCGCATCGTCGTGGGCAGCACCACCATCGTTTACCGGCAAGCCGAAGGGTGAAGCGGGGGCAATGTCAGAGCTGACCCTCACGGTCATGCGGTTGGGTTTCCTCGCCGTACTGTGGCTGTTCGTCATCGTGGCCGTCCAGGTCATCCGTAGCGACCTGTTCGGGACCCGCGTGACCCAGCGCGGTTCGGCGCGGCGCGGCGCCCCCGACCGGCCCCAGCAGCGGCAGGCGACGCCTCCGCCCCAGCGCCAGCAGCCGGCCGGCCGGGGCGGCGCCCGCGGCCGCCGCGGCGCCCCCACCAAGCTGGTCGTCTCCGAGGGCACGCTCGCGGGCACCACCGTCGCCCTCCAGGGGCAGACCATCACCCTCGGCCGGGCCCATGACTCGACCATCGTGCTGGATGACGACTACGCCTCCAGCCGGCATGCCAGGATCTACCCGGACCGCGACGGCCAGTGGATCGTCGAGGACCTCGGGTCCACCAACGGCACGTATCTCGACCGGACCCGACTCACCACACCGACACCGATTCCGCTGGGCGCGCCGATCCGCATCGGCAAGACCGTCATCGAGCTGCGGAAGTAGTACGACCATGACGACCGGAGGGTGGGCAGCGTGGTTGGCAAGGGGCTGTACCCGGAGCCGACGGGCGAGGTGCGCATGAGTCTGTCACTGCGTTTCGCCGCCGGATCGCACAAAGGCATGATCCGGGAGGGCAACGAGGACTCCGGCTACGCCGGCCCCCGGCTGCTCGCCATTGCCGACGGCATGGGCGGCCAGGCCGCCGGTGAGGTCGCCAGTTCGGAAGTGATCTCCACCCTCGTCCAGCTCGACGACGACATCCCGGGCTCGGACATCCTGACCTCCCTGGGCAGCGCCGTGCAGCGCGCCAATGAGCAACTGCGCATCATGGTCGAGGAGGACCCCCAGCTGGAGGGCATGGGCACCACGCTCACCGCCCTGCTGTGGACCGGCCAGCGGCTCGGCCTCGTCCACGTCGGCGACTCGCGCGCGTATCTGCTGCGCGACGGCGTGCTCACCCAGATCACCCAGGACCACACCTGGGTGCAGCGCCTCGTCGACGAGGGCCGGATCACCGAGGAGGAGGCGGGCACCCACCCGCAGCGCTCCCTGCTGATGCGCGCCCTGGGCAGCGGCGACCACGTCGAGCCCGACCTGTCCATCCGCGAGGTCCGGGCCGGGGACCGCTATCTGATCTGCTCCGACGGCCTGTCCGGCGTGGTCAGCCACCAGACCCTCGAGGACACCCTCGCCAGCTACCACGGCCCGCACGAGACCATTCAGGAGCTCATCCAGCTCGCGCTGCGCGGCGGCGGCCCCGACAACATCACCTGCATCGTCGCCGACGTCCTCGACGTCGACGGCAGCGACACCCTCGCCGGGCAGCTCAACGACACTCCGGTCATCGTGGGCGCGGTCGCCGAGAACCAGACCCCCCTCGGGGACGGCGGCGCCGCACACACCCCCGCCGGCCGCGCCGCCGAGCTCGGGCGCAACCGGGGCATGGCGCAGGGAGAGGCCCAAGGGGGCTTCGGCCCGCCCGGAAGCGGCGACCCGTCGCTCGGCGGCCCGCCCGAGGGCAGCTACGGGGCGTACGCCGACGGCGACTTCGCCAAAAAGGGCGGCCGCAAGAAGTGGATCAAGCGGTCGCTGTACATCGCCCTGGGTCTCGCGGTGGTCGGCGGCGGCCTCTACGGCGGCTACCGCTGGACGCAGACCCAGTACTACGTGGGCGCCAACGGCGACCATGTGGCCATCTACCAGGGCATCAGCCAGGACCTCGCCTGGATCAAGCTCAACAAGGTCCATGAGGACCACCGCGAGATCGAACTCAAGTACCTCCCGGTGGACCAGCGCAGCCGGGTCGAGGACACCATCGCGGTCAGCAGCCTCGGCCAGGCCAAGGACAAGACCAAGGACCTGGCCACCCTCGCCAGCGCCTGCAAGAAGTCCGACGCGCAGCGCCAGGCCGAGGAGAAGCAGCAGGACCTGACCAACGGCAAGAACAAGGACAAGGCCGGCGGCTCCTCCGGCGACAAGGCCCGGACCGACAACGAGCTCACGACGCGCGCGGGCGAGGCCACGACGCCGCCGGCGCCGGGTGGTCAGCAACAGCAGCCGAACACGAACGACAAGGACACGAAGTCGCCCTCGTCCACGCCGTCGTCGAAGCCCTCGTCCAGCTCCACGCCCAAGCCCGGCCCCACCCTCTCCGAGGAAGAGCAGAAGTTGGTCCCGCAGTGCAGCAGCACCCAGCAGTGAAGCCGTAGGGGGCCGTTGATCCATGAGCAGTACCAGCAATACGACCACCATCAGCACGATCGGCCCGCCGAGCAGACGCAACACCGAGCTCGCGCTGCTGGTCTTCGCGGTGATCGTCCCGGTCTTCGCGTACGCCAACGCGGGCCTGGCCCTCAGCGACGAGCTGCCCTCGGGCATGCTGAGCTACGGCCTGGGCCTCGGGCTGCTCGCCGGGGTGGGCCACTTGGTGGTGCGTAAGTTCGCCCCCTACGCCGATCCGCTGCTGCTGCCGATCGCGACCCTCCTCAACGGCCTCGGCCTGGTGATCATCTGGCGTCTCGACCAGTCCCGGCGGCTGGCCCAGCTCGCCAAGAACGCCGACCGGGTCTACTCGGCCGCGGCCCCCAACCAGCTGATCTACTCGGCGATGGCCGTGGCGCTGTTCGTGGGTGTGCTGATCTTCCTCAAGGACCACCGGATCCTCCAGCGCTACACCTACATCTCCATGGTCGGCGCGCTGATCCTGCTGATCCTCCCGGTCTTCTTCCCGCCCGTCTTCGGCGCCCGGATCTGGGTCCGGGTCGGCAGTTTCTCCATCCAGCCCGCCGAGTTCGCGAAGATCATCATCGCGGTGTTCTTCTCCGGCTACCTGATGGTCAAGCGGGACGCCCTGGCCCTGGCCAGCCGCCGATTCATGGGCCTGTACCTGCCGCGCGGCCGCGACCTGGGCCCGATCCTCGTCGTCTGGGCGATGAGTATCTTGATCCTGGTCTTCGAAACCGACCTGGGCACCTCGCTGCTGTTCTTCGGCATGTTCGTCGTCATGCTGTACGTGGCCACCGAGCGCACCAGCTGGATCGTCTTCGGTCTGCTGATGTCGGCGGCCGGCGCGGTCGGCGTGGCCTCCTTCGAACCGCACGTCAAGATCCGTGTGATGGCGTGGCTCCATCCCTTCGCCGTCTACCAGGACCCGCGCCCCAGCTGGGCCACCACCGACCAGATCGCCCAGGCGCTGATGTCCTTCGGCTCCGGCGGCGTCTTCGGCACCGGCCTCGGCCAGGGCGCCTCCGACCTCATCGGCTTCGCCGCCAACTCCGACTTCATCCTCGCCACCGTGGGCGAGGAGCTGGGTCTGGCCGGCACCATGGCGATCCTCCTGCTGTACGGCCTGATCGTGGAGCGCGGCGTACGCACCGCCCTCGCCGCCCGCGACCCGTTCGGCAAGCTGCTGGCCATCGGCATGTCCGCGGCCTTCGCCATCCAGGTCTTCGTCGTCGCCGGCGGTGTGATGGGCCTGATCCCGCTGACCGGTATGACCATGCCGTTCGTCGCCTACGGCGGATCGTCCGTCCTCGCCAACTGGGCGCTCATCGCGATCCTGATCAGGATCAGCGACACCGCCCGCCGCCCGGCGCCGGCCCCCGCCCCCTCCACCGACGCCGAGATGACCCAGGTGGTCCGACCGTGAACAAGCCCCTGCGCCGAATCGCGATCTTCTGCGGCCTTCTCGTCTTCGCCCTGCTGCTGCGGGACAACTGGATCCAGTACGTCCAGGCCGACTCACTCAAGAACCACAAGCACAACCACCGTGTCGACATCGCCCGCTACAGCCAGCCGCGCGGCAACATCATCGTCGAGGGCGGCGACGCCATCACGGGCTCCGTCGAGACCAACGGCATCGACTACAAGTACAAGCGCACCTACAAGAACGGCGAGATGTGGGCGCCGGTCACCGGCTACGCCTCGCAGGTCTACGGCACCAACCTGCTCGAGGGCGTCGAGGACTCCATCCTCACCGGCGACGACGACCGCCTCTTCTTCAACCGGACCATCGACATGATCACCGGCAAGGAGAAGAAGGGTGGTGACGTCATCACCACCCTGAACCCCAAGGCGCAGGAAGCCGCGTTCAAGGGCCTGGGCGACAAGAAGGGCGCCGTCGCCGCGATCGACCCGCGCACCGGCAAGATCCTCGCGCTCGCCAGTACCCCCAGCTACGACCCCTCCACCATCGCCGGGGCGAGCAAGAAGGACGAGGCCGCCTGGAAGGCGCTCGACAAGAAGCAGAACCCGGACGACCCGATGCTCAACCGGGCGCTGCGTCAGACCTACCCGCCGGGCTCCACCTTCAAGGTCGTCACCGCGGCCGCGGCGCTGGAGGACGGTTTGGTCAAGGACGTCGACGACCCCACCGACTCGCCGCTGCCGTGGATCATGCCGGGCACCACCAAGCCTCTACCGAACGAGGGAAGCATCCCCTGCCGGAACGCCAGCCTCCGCGTCGCCCTGCGCTACTCCTGCAACACCGTCTTCGGCAAGATCGGTGCTGACCTCAAAGAGGACAAGATGCGCGAGCAGGCCGAGAAGTTCGGCTTCAACGAAGAGGTGTTCACCCCCGTCCGCGCCGACAAGAGCGTCTACCCCCAGGACATGGAGCCGTCGTCCAACGCCATGTCCGCCATCGGCCAGTTCGACACCCGCGCCACCCCGCTGCAGATGGCCATGGTCGCCGCCGCGGTCGCCAATGACGGCAAGCTGATGAAGCCGTACATGGTCGACCAGCTCCGCGCCCCGAGCCTGGACGTCATCGAGCAGACCTCGCCCGAGGAGATGAGCGAGCCGCTGTCCGAGGACAACGCCCGCAAGCTCCAGGACATCATGGAGACGGTGGTCCAGGTCGGCACCGGAACCGCCGCCAAAATCCCGGGCGTCACGGTCGGCGGCAAGACCGGTACCGCCCAGCACGGCGTCGCCAACAGCAAGAACCCCTACGCGTGGTTCATCTCCTACGCCAAGGCCAAGGACGGCTCCTCGCCGGTCGCGGTCGCGGTCGTCGTCGAGGGTTCCGACACCGTCCGCGACGACATCGCCGGCGGCAAGCTCGCCGCGCCGATCGCCAAGGACGTGATGAAGGCGGTGCTCGCCGGCGAGAAGTGACCCCGGTCACGTCCTGGTGCCGATACCGCACGTCGCCGTACCGGTCACGTATCAAGTAGCGACCGAGGCCGGGTCCGGCACGGCGTCCCGGGTACGGTATGCCCGAGCAGCACACCGCCGGGCCCCCACGGGTGCGGCCGGGAATGACGGAAGAGGGCTGGAGTAGCTATGGAAGAGCCGCGTCGCCTCGGCGGCCGGTATGAGCTGGGCTCTGTGCTCGGCCGCGGTGGCATGGCCGAGGTCTACCTCGCGCATGACACCCGCCTCGGCCGCACTGTCGCCGTGAAGACGCTCCGGGTGGACCTGGCCCGTGACCCGTCCTTCCAGGCCCGGTTCCGCCGAGAGGCCCAGTCGGCGGCCTCGCTCAACCACCCCGCGATCGTCGCGGTCTACGACACCGGCGAGGACTACGTCGACGGTGTCTCGATCCCGTACATCGTGATGGAGTACGTCGACGGATCCACCCTGCGGGAGCTGCTGCACTCCGGCAGAAAGCTGCTCCCCGAGCGGTCCCTGGAGATGACCGTCGGGATTCTCCAGGCCCTCGAGTACTCGCACCGCAACGGCATCGTCCACCGCGACATCAAGCCGGCGAACGTCATGCTCACCAGGACCGGCCAGGTCAAGGTGATGGACTTCGGCATCGCCCGGGCCATGGGCGACGCCGGCATGACCATGACGCAGACGGCCGCCGTGATCGGCACCGCCCAGTACCTCTCCCCCGAGCAGGCCAAGGGCGAGACCGTCGACGCGCGCAGCGACCTCTACTCCACCGGCTGTCTGCTGTACGAGCTGCTGACCGTGCGCCCGCCGTTCATCGGCGACTCGCCGGTCGCCGTCGCCTATCAGCACGTACGGGAGGAACCGCAGCCGCCGAGCGCGTTCGATCCGGAGATCACCCCGGAGATGGACGCGATCGTGCTGCGGGCCCTGGTCAAGGACCCGGACTACCGCTACCAGTCCGCCGACGAGATGCGCGCCGACATCGAGGCGGCCCTGGAGGGCCAGCCGGTCGCCGCCACCGCCGCGCTGGGCGCGGTCGGCTACGGCGGCGAGGACCAGCCCACCACCATGCTGAGGTCGCAGGACGTCGGCGCCCAGACCTCGATGCTGCCGCCGGTGCGCGACGACGACGGGGGCTTCGGCTACGACGAGCGCCCCGACCGCAGGCGCGGGCCCGAGAAGAAGAGCAAGCTCTCGACGGTCCTGCTGGTCCTGGCCGGAATCCTGGTGCTGGTCGGAGCGATCTTCATCGGCAAGGCGATCTTCGGTGGCGGCAAGAACAGCGACCGCGTCGATGTGCCGTCGCTGGCCGGTCTGAAACTCTCCGAGGCCCAGGACCAGGCCAACAACGGCAACTTCAAGGTCGCGGTGACCGGCAGTCCCGTCTTCTGCAAGGAGGCCAAGGAGACGGTCTGCCGGCAGAGCGTGGAGGGCGACAAGGCCATCGAGCGCGACGGCACGGTCCAGCTGACCATGTCCAAGGGCCCCAAGCCCGCCGAGAAGGTCGAAGTCCCCGACGTCATCAACGTGCAGTTCGAGAGCGCCAAGGAGCAGCTCAAGGCCAAGGGCTTCGAGGTCACCCAGAAGACCGAGGAGTCCGACCAGACGCCTGGCAAGGTCATCGACCAGGACCCCAAGGGCGGCAAGAAGGTCGCGCGGGGCACCGAGATCACCCTGACCGTCGCCCGGGAGCAGTCGAAGGTCACCGTCCCGGACGTCACCACCCAGAAGGTCGAGGACGCCACCTCCACGCTCGAGGGCAAGGGTCTGAAGGTGCAGACCACGGAGGTGGAGAACGCCGACGTCGAGGCGGGCACGGTCATCAGCCAGAATCCCCAGCCCAACGAGCAGGTCCTGCCCGGCTCGATCGTCACCCTGACCGTCGCCAAGGCCCCCGCGCAGCAGGACAACGTCGCGGTGCCCCAGCTGCGCGGCAAGACGCTCAAAGAGGCCAAGAAGGCCATCGAGGACGCCGGCCTCACCGTCGGCACCGTCTCCGGGTCGCAGAACGAGAACTCCAGGGTGATCCTCTCCGACCCGACGGAGGGCAGCCAGGTGGCCAAGGGCCAGGTCGTCAACCTGACCACCTTCGACGGTGGCCAGGGCAACGACGGGGGCGGTGACAACGGCGGGGGAGGCGACGGCGGCACCATCCCGTTCGGCGGCCCCTCCGGCGGACCCGCCACGTAGGACGCGCCCTCCACTCGGCGGCAGTCGCCTCAGCGAAGAAGCCCCGGCGCCCGGAAATCGGGCGGCCGGGGCTTCCCCGTGTCCAGAGCCTTGCGGTGTCCAGGGCCCTTAGGGGCCGGGCGGTTAACGCAGTTCCTTGGGCGGCGTACGGTCCGCGTCGACCTTCTCCGTACGCACCAGCTCACCCCACACGATGTAGCGGTGGAGCGAGGTGTAGACCGGCGTGCACGTGGAGAGCGTGATGTAGCGGCCCGGCTTCTTCTTCCCCGACTCCTTCGGGACCGGGCTGAGCACCCGCACATTGAACTTCGAGGTCTCGGGCAGCTCCGCGTAGACCTTGTAGATGTACCAGGTGTCGCGCGTCTCGAAGACGATCGGATCGCCCTTGTCCAGCTTGTTGATGTTGTGGAACTTGGCGCCGTGCCCGTCCCGGTGCGCCGCGAGGGTGAAGTTGCCCTTCTTGTCCCAGGGCATCGCCGACTTCACCGGCTTGGTGTAGTAGCCCGCGACGCCGTCGTTGAGCGTCTCGGTCGACGTGCCCTCCTTGACCAGCACCTCACCGTTGTCCATCGCCGGCACATGCAGGAAGCCGATGCCGTCCTTGGTGTCGAGCCGGCCGGGCCCGCCGGGCCCCTGCTGCTGCGCCCACTGCCGGCGCACCCGGTCGCCCTGCTTCTTCGCCTCGCGGTCGGCCAGCACATTCGTCCACCACAGCGAGTAGACGACGAAGAGGGCGAGGAGCACCCCCACGGTGATCAGCAGCTCGCCCAGAAGGCCGACGGCCGCGGCTATCCGCCCCCGGCGGGGGCGGCGCTGCCGCGCGGGCGCGGCGGACACCTCCCCCGGCTCCCCCGGCCGCTCGTCTTGGTCGGTCCGTGCCACCGCGTGGTACCCCTTTTCCCGGTCGTCCGGGTATTTCTGACTCCCCGGTCGTTCTGGCTTTCCCGGCCGTGCTCGCTCACTGGACCAACGCGTCCGGCTTGCCCTTGCTCCGCGGCCGCTCGTCGATCATCCTGCCCCAGACGATCATGCGGTATTTGCTGGTGAACTCGGGGGTGCAGGTCGTCAGGGTGATGTAGCGGCCCGGTTCGGTGAAGCCCGAGCCGGGCGGCACCGGACCGATCACTCCCGTGTTCGAGGGCTGGGTCTGCGGCAGGATGCTGGTCATCTCGTAGGTGAAGTACGCGTTCTGCGTCTCCACGACGATCTTGTCGCCGGGCTTGAGGTGGTTGATGTACCGGAACGGCTCACCGTGGGTGTTGCGGTGCCCGGCCAGCGCGAAGTTGCCCTTCTTGTCCCACGGCATCGCGGTCTTCAGCTTGCCGCTTCCGTAGTGGCCGACCATGCCGTGGTCGAGGACCTTCTGCTTGCTGATCCCCTCGGCGATCGGGGCCTTGACGTCCAGCTTGGGGATGTAGAGGATCGCGAAGCCCTCGCCGGGCGAGAACGTGCCGGGATCGCGGTTCGCCCCGCCGTCCCGGTCCCACTTCTTCTGGAGGCTGTTGGCGGCGCCGTTCGCCTGCTGATGGGCCAGGATGTTGGTCCACCACAGCTGGTAGGTCACGAAGAGCAGCATCAGCACGCCGACCGTGATGAACAGCTCACCGACGACACGGCTCACGATGACGGCCGGGCTGTCCTTGCGCGCCCGGGCGGCGCGCTTGGCCTCCATACGGGTACGGGGCTTCGTCGGCTGCGGCCCGCTCCCGGCCGCCGTGGCGGTGCCCGTACCCCCTCCGCCCGCGCCGCCCGCCTCACCGCGCGCGCGGGCGCCCCGTCTGCCGCCGCCGCGCTTGGCCGCCGCCTGAGCGGCGCGCCGGCGGGCGGCCCGGCCCCCGGGCGGCCCCTGCGGGCCGTCCGCGGCCTCCGCCTCGGCCCCGCCGTGCCGGTCCGCACCGATCGTCTCCGCCTCGGCGGGGCCGCCGGTCCCGATCTTCCGCAGCAGCACCGTCTCGTCGCCGCCCGGAGGGGGAGCGGCGGGGGCCCCCCGCCCGTCGGCCGTCCCCGGCCGGACCGCGCGCAGCGCCACCGTCTCGTCGTCGCCCGCCACCCGGCGCCCGGCCGGTGCCTGCCCGCCCGGTGCGTGCCCGGCCGGGGCGCGCGCCGGAGCCCCCGCCGCGGACACCGGCGGCAGTACGGCCGTCGCGTCCACGTCGGCGGGCGTGGCGGGCCCGACGGGTGCCACGGGGTCGGGGCGGCGATGGCGGGCCCTGGACGGGCCTCCAGGAGCCCGCTCGGCGGCCGGGGCGGGCCCGGGCACCGACGGACCCGCCCGTCCCGTCACAGGCCCGGCAGCGGGCGTTCTGGCGGCCCCTGGCGGGGGCCCGGCCATGGGACCCGTCACGGGCCCGGTGGTACGCCCCGTCATGGGCTCCGCCGAAGGCCCCTGGGCGGGACCGGCGGCGGGTCTCGCGGCAGGCGTCGCAGGCCCCGCGGAGGGCCCCGTCACAGTCCCCGCCACGAGTCCGGGCGAGGGTCTGGGCAGCGGATCGGTCAGGGGGTCGTCCAGCCGCTCCACAGCCGCCGCGAACGCGTCCGTGGCCCCGTACGCGTCGTGCGGCTCATTCGGCTCGTACGACGCATACGGGTCGGGCTCCTGGGCGCCTTGGGACACGCCCTCGCGCTCGGGGCGCAGTGCGGTCACTCGACGGCCTTACCGCCGACCGTCCCCACCACGGGGGCCAGGCCCGCCGACCGCCCCACCGCCCCCGCGTCGCCGCACTCCTCGAGCCAGTTGGCGAGCATCCGGTGTCCCCACTCGGTGAGCACCGACTCGGGATGGAACTGCACTCCCTCGACGGGCAGCCGCCGGTGGCGCAGCCCCATCGCGATGCCCGTCTCCGTCCAGGCCGTGATCTCCAACTCGTCCGGGACGGTGTCCCGTTCGACGGCCAGCGAGTGGTAGCGGGTGGCGGTGAAGGGCGAGGGGAGGCCCTTGAAGACGCCGGCGCCCTCGTGCGTCACGCGCGAGGTCTTGCCGTGCAGCAGCTCCGGGGCGCGCCCGACGACCCCGCCGTACGCGACCGCCATGGACTGCATCCCCAGACAGACGCCGAAGACCGGCACGCCGGTGTGCGCGCAGTGCCGCACCATGTCGACGCAGACGCCCGCTTCTTCGGGGGTGCCGGGGCCCGGGGACAGCAGGACGCCGTCGAAGCCGTCCTGGGCGTGGCCGAGGGCCACCTCGTCGTTGCGCAGCACCTCGCACTCGGCGCCGAGCTGGTAGAGGTACTGGACCAGGTTGAAGACAAAGCTGTCGTAGTTGTCGACGACCAGAATGCGTGCGCTCACCGGGGCCCCGCCATCCCCTCGTCGACCGTCACGTCGTTGAAGGGCAGCAGGGGCTCCGCCCACGGGAAGACGTACTGGAAGAGCACGAAGACGATCGCCAGCACCAGTACGAGCGAAATCAGCGCCCGCACCCATGCGTTACCCGGCAGATGCCGCCAGATCCAGCCGTACATGCCATCCCTACTCACGACGAAGAAGTCGATTGCAGCACCAGAGACTGCTGCACCAGAGTAAGGGGCCGGGCCTGGGGTCGGTGGGTCAGCTGAGCAAAGCTTCGGGCTTGCCTTCGGTCACTGGACGGGTGGCGTCCAGATGTGCCCATGCGATCAGCCGGTGGCTGTGCCCCCACTCCGGCTCGCAGGTCGTGAGGGTCAGATAGCGGCCCGGTCCGCGGAACCCGGACGCGCGCGGCACGGGGTCGATGACGCCGACATCGGTCGGCAGCGTGCGGTAGGGCCGCTTGTCGATGCGGTACGTGTACCAGGTCGTGCCGTCGTTGAGCACCACGGCGTCGCCGGGCCGCAGCCGGGGGAAGTCCTTGAACGGGTCGCCGTAGGTGCGGCGGTGTCCGGCGACGGCGAAGTTGCCGCGGGCGCCGAGCCGGGCGGTGCGCGTGTAGTGGCCGAGCCCCTTCTTCAGGGTGTCGGTCGCGGTGCCCTGAAGGACCGGCTTTACCCAGTCGGCGCCGAAGCGGGGGATGTACATGATGGCGAAGGACGCGCCGTCCCGGTACGGCTCCGGCTCGGACCGGCGCTGTGTCGCCGCGGCGCCGGCGACGGGCCCGGTCGCCCATCGGTCCTGCAGCCGGTCGATCTCCCCGTCCATCGCGCGGTCCGCGCGGACGCCGGTCCAGTACAGGACGTAGACGACGAAGAGGACGATCAGGGTGCCGACGGTGAGGCAGATCTCACTGAGCGTCCTGACGACCAGTCGCACCCTCATCGGCCGCACACCTGCCCATGTCTGCGTCTACCGGGTTCACCGGGGCTGTGCGTAGTGCAGGTCCACTGTGCCGGAGTAGCCGGGAAGAGTCACCCTGTCGTGCTGGGCGACTTTCCAGCCGAGCCCGTACGCCTCGACATAACTGCGGTAGTTCTCGATGGCGGGGGAGGCGGCCAGCGCGGCGCGCAGCTTGCCGCGGTCGCCGACGGCGGTGATGGTGTAGGGCGGGGAGTAGACCCGGCCCTGCAGGATCAGGGTGTTGCCGACGCAGCGCACCGCGCTGGTCGAGATCAGCCGCTGGTCCATGACCTTGATCCCCCGGGCGCCGCCCTGCCACAGCGCGTTGACCACGGCCTGCAGGTCCTGCTGGTGGATGACCAGGTCATTGGGTTGCGGCTCGGGCACTCCGGGGATCTTCGCCGTCGCGTTCGGCGGGGCGTCGGTGAGGGTGACGGAGAGCGCCGTTCCGGTGAGCTTCTCGGTGCCCGCGTTCCGCTCCAGCGCCGCGAGCCTGCGGCGCTCGGCGTCCGTGGCGCCGTTGTCGCGGCGGGCGAGGGCGTCGACCCGCGAGCGCAGCTGAGCGGTGCTCTCGTCGAGCCTGGCGTTCTTGCGGCTGCGCTCCTGGATGAGGTCGGACAGCCTCAGCATCGACTCGTCACTGCGCAGATTGGTGCCCCGGGCGGTGTCGAAGCTGGTCCAGAAGATCAGTCCGGCGAGCGCGAAGACCGCGGCGGTCAGCAGCCGGACGGGACGGAAGGAGGGGCGGCGGGGGCCCGGGTTGGGGGTGCCGGCGGAATTGCTCAACGTACCCTTACTCCTTACGACGCCGCGGAAGGACTACGCTAACGGACGCCCCGAGTGAAGGGTGTGGTCCCCCGTCTCAGCCCCGACCCGGTGCCGTCCGTACCAATCCCGCGCGGTCACGCAGCGCATCGACAGGAGAGTTCCTCGTGCCGAAGTCACGGATCCGCAAGAAGGACGACTTCACGCCGCCGCCGGCGAAGCAGGCCGCTAACATCAGCCTGCACAGCGGACGCCGGTGGGTGGCTCCGTTGATGCTGGCGATGTTCCTCATCGGTCTCGCCTGGATCGTGATGTTCTACGTGACGACCGGGGACATGCCCGTCAAGTCCCTGGGCAACTGGAACATCGTGGTCGGCTTCGGCTTCATCGCCGCCGGGTTCGTGGTCTCCACTCAGTGGAAGTAGGATCGTCCCTCCGATCCTCCGCATCCCGGTCGTCCACAGAGTTATCCACAGCCGGGGAAAACTCAGAAGATCTGTGGATAACTTCCGCCGCATTGACGCCGGTGTGATCGGCCGAACACGTCCGTTCGACCGTTCACACCTGCCTCTGCCTGCGGGAACGCGGAGGAGCCCGGACCCGCACTGATGTTCTCCACAGCTTGCACAAGATCAGCCACGTGCTGTGGACAACTGCGCTGTGGATATCCCCGGGGCGGCGGATGCGGTGCCGACGGTCAGCCGGTGCCGACTGGTCCCCGGGGTCAGCCGGTCACCGGGCGCCGACCGGTCAGCCGGTGAGCTGCACCGTCCGCAGCCACACCACCGCCACGATCGCGAGCAGCACCACCGCACAGGTGAGCTGCTGCACCAGCGCACGCTTCTCGCGCGGCGCGTGCACCATCCCGTACGCCACCGCCGTGCCCACGACCAGGCCGCCGACGTGGGCCTGCCAGGCGATACCGGACCAGGCGAAGGTGAAGATCAGGTTGAGCACGAGCAGCGCGATGACCGGCCGCATGTCGTAGTTGAGGCGGCGCATCAGGACCGCCGTGGCGCCGAGCAGGCCGAAGATCGCCCCGGAGGCGCCGAGCGAGGGCTGGTTCTGCGCGGCGAGCAGATACGACAGCGCGCTGCCGCCCAGCCCGGCCAGCAGATACAGCGTGAGATAGCGGGCCCGGCCGAGCGCCGCCTCCAGCGGCCCGCCCAGCCACCACAGCGAGAGCATGTTGAAGGCGATGTGGTACGCCTGCTGGTGCAGGAACATCGCGGTGATCAGCCGGTACCACTGGCCCTCGGCGACCCCCACCAGTTCGCCCGCGCTGGGGTCGTAGGCCCGGCCGACCAGATCCAGGGCGTTCACAAACCGGTCGCCGATCGCGAGCGCCACGAACCACACGGCGAGATTGAGGCCGATCAGGACCTTGGTGACCAGCCGCGGGTCGGCGGTGAACGTGCCGCCCGCTATGGTGCGCGGCCGGGCGTCCCGCACCGGGCGCCCCGCCGGGACGGGACCGCCCGAGGAGCCCTGCGCGCCACCGCGCACGCACTCGGGGCACTGGAAACCGACCGAGGCGCTGATCATGCACTCGGGGCAGATCGGCCGCTCACAGCGGACACAGCTGATGCCGGTCTCCCGCTGCGGGTGCCGATAGCAGCAGACCGCCTGGTCCTCCATCGTCTCCCCTTGCCCTGCAATCCATGCTCGCACCGGGCCCACGTGCCCGCCTGCCTGCCGTCAAGACGGACAGGCGGGGCGCGGAGTTCCCGCCGCCGGTCGCGAGGCGCGGCGCGGGCCCGCCACGCGGCGGCGGCCGGCCGCATCGACATGCGGCTCCGCCGCGTGGCGACTACGGCCTCGAGGCCGGCCCTCGGTTCAGCCCTCGCGGGTCTCCACGACGACCGACTCGATGACGACGTCGTTGAGCGGGCGGTCGGTGCGCGGGTTGGTCGAGGTGCTCACGATCGCGTCGACGACCTTCTTGCTCCCCTCGTCGACGACCTCGCCGAAGATGGTGTGCTTGCCGGTCAGCCACGTCGTCGGCGCGACGGTGATGAAGAACTGCGAGCCGTTGGTGCCCGGGCCGGCGTTGGCCATCGCCAGCAGATACGGCTTGTTGAACGACAGGTCCGGGTGGAACTCGTCGGCGAACTCGTAGCCGGGGCCACCGGTGCCGTTGCCCAGCGGGTCACCGCCCTGGATCATGAAACCGCTGATCACGCGGTGGAAGACGGTGCCGTCGTACAGCTTCTCCTTGGCCCGCTTGCCCGTCGCCGGGTGGGTCCACTCACGGGTGCCCTCAGCGAGCTCCACGAAGTTCTTGACCGTCTTGGGGGCGTGGTTCGGCAGCAGCCGGACCACGATGTCGCCATTGTTCGTCTTCAGGGTGGCGTAGAGCTGCTCAGCCACGATCTACCTTCCATAGTCTTCATTGCGGTCCCTTGATCCTCGCACGGACGCCGCGACGACGCGTACCCGCGAATCGGCGCGCGGCACGCACACGATTCATACCGGGCCGAACGGGAACCCGTACGTGCCCCGGATGCCCGGCCACACGTGCCCGGCACCCGGCGAACAGGCATGATCTTCACAATAGGCATGATCTTCCATGAAACGGAAAGGGGAGGATCCCGTGACCCGCATGGAGAGCGTGCGAGCCGCGACTGGCACCGCCAAGGGCAGCGTCCTGCACGCGGCGGAGGTGGTGGCGCCCTACGCCGGTACGGCCAAGGACGCCGCCACGCGCTACGCACACACGGCTCGCGTACAGCTGGGGCCGAAGGTCTCGCACGCCGCGCACCAGGCCCGCCACGCCGCAGGCAGCCAGTACCACGTGCATATCGCGCCGCGGCTGACCCAGGCCCGCGGCACCCTGCCGCGAGGGGTCGACGACGCCGCCACCCGGGCCGCCCTCCGCACCCGCAAGGCGGCCCGCCGAGCCGCGCGGTACACCGCGCCGCGCGTCCAGCACGCGGTCGCCGAGGCGCGCGCCACCGCCGGGCCGGTGTGCGAGGAAGCCGTCACCCGCAGCGCCGCGGCCCTCGCCGCCCTGCGTGACCATGTGACCGCGGCCGACATCCAAAAGCTCGCCAGGCGCCGCCGCAGGAGGGACCGCACCGGACGCATCGCCAAGCGCACGGCCTTCGTCGGCCTGGTGGGCGCCGGTCTCTTCACCGCGTGGAAGTGGTGGGACAGGCAGGCCAACCCCGACTGGCTGGTCGAGCCCCCGGCGGCGACCGAGCTGAGCGGGCGTGAGCCGCTGACGTCCGTGGACGGCAGCGACCAATCCGCACTCGACCCGGAGGCGCAGGCCAAGCAGGCCGACGAGAATGAGCGCTGAAACCGGGGAGCCGGGCGCCGGTCAGTGAGCGGCGACGCGCTCGCTGTACCGGCGCCTCTCCAGGAAGATCTCCGTGAACACGGAGACCTTGGCACGCAGCGCCCAGGGGTCGAACGGCTTGGCGATGTAGTCCACCGCACCGGCCGCGTACCCCCGGGAGGAGTGCTCCGGGTCGGCGCCCATCGCGGTCATGAAGATGATCGGGATGTCCCGGTTGCGGGGCCGCCGCTGGATATGGGCCGCGGTCTCATAGCCGTCCATCTCCGGCATCTGCACATCCAGCAGGATCACCGCGAAGTCGTCGTGGTCGAGCAGGGCCTTGAGGGCCTCCTGCCCCGAGCCCGCGGTCACCAGCTCCTGGTCCAGCGTGGCCAGCACGGCCTCCATGGCCAGCAAATTGTTGTGCTGGTCGTCGACCACGAGGATCTTGGGACGAGGCCCGGAGCAGCGCGTGGACACCGCGGGCTCCGCGGGGGCGTCGGACACCCCGCCCGGCTCAGGGGCCGCGGCGGGGCGCTGGGACTCCACCATGGCCAGCTGCCGCTCCAGCATCTGGCAGCGGTCCTCCGCCAGTAACCCGCGCAGCCGCACATCCTCCAGCTCCTCGGTGAGGCGCTTCACCTCGCGCTGGAGCATGTCCCGCTCCTTGACCAGCTCCGCATGGTCGGGCAGACCCAGCTCCAGCGTGTCCGCCCGGGTGCGCTCCGTCGCCCACGCGGCTTCCAGCTGGCTCAGCCGCACCTCCAGATCGGCGATGCGGTGCTGCCGGTCGAGCAGCGCCTCGCCCAGCACGTCCTCCTTCACACTGGACGTCCTGGCCTCCCGGTCGGCGTCCGCCAGCTGATGCTGGAGGATCTCCATCGCGTGACCGGGCGACCCGCTCGTGTGCACCGCGGCCCGGTGCAGCCCCCGCACCAGCTCGATCGCGGCCGGGGTCGCCGCGGTGCCCCGCCGCTCGGCGAGATCGGTGAACAGGTCCTGCACGAACTCCCACGGCGGGATGCGCGTACCACTCAGATAGCGCGAGAGCGTGCCCGGATCGCGGTACCTGCGCGCGGCATATCTGCGCACCGAGACGTCCAGCCCCTTGAACAGGTCCCGCAGCGCCAGGGCGAAATCCCGGCATTCGTCACTCAGCCCCTCACCCAATGGCCGCAGCTCACGCATGTTGTCTCCCCGCACGGCGGATCGCGCCGACCAGACGACTCCCGGGCCACGCGCCCGAGTTGACGCCAGCGTGGGGCATGCCCGAGGTGTTGCGCGCGACAACGGCCAGAGCGGCAACACCGGGCAACATGAGGGAGGACAATGCCCCGCAACGGCGCTGCGAGGCCCGCGCCGGGTCGACCACACCAAGGGATCCGCACGGGACATGGACGGCAAGAAAAACCGGCCAGGGCACCCTCTGGCGTCCTGGCCGGTGACGAAAGTGGAGCCTAGGAGAGTCGAACTCCTGACATCCGCCATGCAAAGACGGCGCTCTACCAACTGAGCTAAGGCCCCGTCGCCGATCAGGATACCCGGTTGTGGCCCCCTTTCCCGACCGGGTATCGCTCGCGCGTACCGCCCTCCGTAGGATGCCACGCAAGATTCGCTGCAGCGAAGCGAAGGGGAGAGCGAATGGACGCAGCACAGCAGGATGCCACCACCCGCGCACGGGAGCTGCAGCGCAGCTGGTACGGGGAGCCGCTGGGGGCGCTCTTCCGCCGTCTCATCGACGACCTGGGCCTCAACCAGGCCCGCCTCGCCGCCGTCCTCGGGCTGTCCGCGCCCATGCTCTCGCAGCTGATGAGCGGCCAGCGAGCCAAGATCGGCAACCCGGCCGTCGTCCAGCGGGTACAGGCCCTGCAAGAGCTGTCGAGCCAGGCGGCGGACGGCCGGGTCAGCGCCGCCGAGGCCGCCGAGCGCATGGAGGAGATCAAGAAGTCCGCGGGCGGCTCGGTGCTGAACACCACACAGACCACGGCGAGCACCGGCGCCCCCACCGTGCGGCGCGTGGTCCGCGAGATCCAGTCGCTGCTGCGCTCGGTGTCCGCCGCGGGCGACATCATCGACGCCGCCGACACCCTCGCCCCCACCCACCCGGAGCTGGCAGAGTTTCTCCGGGTGTACGGCGCGGGGCGGACCGCCGAGGCGGTCGCCCACTACGAGGCACACCAGAGCTGATGAGCTGACGGACTGCTGACGAGCCGATGAGTGGGCGGGGGCCGCGCGATGGGTGAAGTCTTCGCGGGCCGGTACGAGCTGGTCGACCCGATCGGGCGCGGTGGCGTGGGCGCCGTATGGCGCGTCTGGGACCACCGGCGCCGCCGCTACGTCGCGGCGAAGGTGCTGCAGCAGCGCGACGCGCACACCCTGCTGCGGTTCGTACGGGAACAGGCGCTGCGCATCGACCACCCCTATGTGCTGGCACCGGCCAGCTGGGCGGCGGACGACGACAAGGTGCTGTTCACCATGGACCTGGTGGGCGGCGGCTCGCTCGCCCACCTCATCGGCGACTACGGCCCGCTGCCGCCGCGCTATGTGTGCACGCTGCTGGACCAGTTGCTCTCCGGCCTGGCGGCGGTGCACGCGGAAGGCGTGGTGCACCGCGACATCAAACCCGCGAACATCCTGCTGGAGGCCACCGGGACCGGTCGGCCGCATGTACGGCTGTCCGACTTCGGCATCGCGCTGACGAAGGGGGAACCCCGGCTCACCGAGGCCAACTTCGTGATGGGAACGCCCGGTTACTTCGCGCCCGAGCAGATGATGGGCGAGGAGCCGGACTTCCCCGCCGACCTCTTCGCGGTCGGGCTGGTGGCGCTGTATCTGCTCAGCGGCCACAAGCCGGACGCGGACGCCCTGATCAAGCTGTTCGAGCAGGGCGTGCCGAACGCGCCCACGGGGGTACCCGAGCCGCTGTGGCAGGTGATAGCGAATCTGCTGCAGCCCGATCCCGAGGACCGGTTCCGCACGGCCACGGGGGCGCGCAAGGCGCTCCTCTCGGCCGCCGAGATGCTGCCCGAACCCGGCATCGACGACGAGATGATCGAGGTCTTCGACCATCTCGGTCCGCTCCCCGAGGGGTTCGGACCCGAGGGCCCTTTCCGCACGAGCGGCCGGGCGGGCGCGGACGCGGGCACCGACGGTGACACCGGCGCCGGCATGGCCCCTGCGCACAGCGGCCCGCCGCCCCAACCCTCCGGCTCCCAGGGCACCAGGACACCACAGCCGTCCGAGCCGTCCCCGCAGCAGCCATCCGAGTCGTCCGTCTCGCAGCCGTCCGTCTCGCAGCCGTCGATGTCGGACACCGGCAGCTTCCAACTGCCCCCGCCCCAGACACCGTACACCGGGATACCGCCGCACCCGGCCCCACAACCGCCCTCGGCCCCTCAGCCGCAGACGCCCCAGCCGCACACCGGGCAGCCGCACACCGGCCAGGTCCCGGGCAACCAGAACCCGAGCGGGCAGTTCCCGACCGGGCAGGTCCCCACCGGGCAGCCCGGGGCCCCGTACCCCCCGCACGCCCCCCACACCCCGTATTCCGGCGTGCCGCAGCCGCAGGCCGCTCAGCCTGCGCCCGCACAGCCCACGCCGCCCCCGCGGCCCGTACGGCCCGCACAGCCGCCACAGGCCCCTCCCGATCCGCGACAGCCAGGCCCCCCGCCCTCGCATACGCCCACCCCCACTCCCACTCCGGCCACCGCTCCCGCCCCGGCGGCCCAGCACGAATACCCTCCTACTCGTCCATACACCGCTCCGCAGCCGCAGGTTCCCACCACCGCCCGACGCCGCCCCGGACCGTCCCGCAAGACGGCGGTCGCGATCCTGATCGCCGCGGCCGTGTGCTTCGCGGTCGGCACCTGGGCGTTACTGTCCGCAGGCTGACCCAAAGTCAGCAGGCTGACCCAACAGCAGCCCGGCCCGAAGGCAGCAGCCCGGCTCAAAAGCAGCAGCCCGGCCCGGGGGCAGCAGCCCGCCCATGCCCGCCTACCAGGCAGGCGGCGGCCCGTACCGCCGGTGCCTGCCGGGCCCGGACGCCGGGGCCGCGGCGGCCGGGGCGCGGCGCCGGGCTGCCAGCGTCCACCCCCCGAGCCCGAGCAGCAGCAGCGCGCCGACGGCGTAGCTCACATAGCCGACCAGCCGCAGCGGGCCCTTGTCCGTGCCGTCGGCCACCGCCACGGCGTCGTCCCCCGTCGCGGGGGTCCGGGCGGCCTCCCGCCGGTCGGCGGCGGTGAGGCCGAAGCCCGCCTTGACCGCGTCCCCGTCGTACGTCGGCCCGGCCTCCGCGGTGCCCGAGGTCCGCACCCGCAGGGTGAGCGGCACCGTGCCCTTGAAGAACCGCGCGACATCCGGATTCACCGTGACCGCCAGGTAGTACCACCCGGCGAAGCTCATCGTGCGCACCGAGTAATCGGCCCGCGCCGTGCGGTTGCCGTACGCCACGGGGGCGGTGTCCGCCTCCGCCTGTGCCTGTCGGCCCTCGTAGGCGGTGAAGGAGCTCTTCTTCGTCAGGCCGCGGGCCGGGTTGAAGACCCGAAGCCCCAGTGCGTCGTTGACACCTGCCGTCTCCTTGGTCTTCGCGGCGGGCAGTTCGGCGGTGGCGTCGAGCCGCTGTCCCCAGTCGACCGGCACCCGGTAGAAGTGAGTCTCGCCCGGCCTGATCTGATCCGCCCACACTCCTGTGGACAACGGGCGCGCGTCGTTGAACCCCGTGCCGCCCTGCCGCCATCGCGCCTTGCCGTCGGGCAGATCGGGCGGCGTGGTGCGCCAACTCCCCTCCGGGGCCTGTCCGGTGGCCCCGCCCTTCACCGGCGGCTCCACCATCAGCCGGAGCTCCAGCGGCCAGGCGGCGGGGTCCTGGGAACCGGCTCGGCGTTCCACCGTGACGAGGTACCGGCCCGCCTGCCGGCAGGAGGCCACCGAGCCGGACGCGACCTGGCGTGCCACGTAGTCGGCGATCGGATAGGCCACGCCGTTCGCCTCGATCTTCCGGTCGGAGGTGTCGCAGGTGGTGCCGTCGGGGCTCTCCAGCGTCACCTTGACGCCGTCCTGGTACGAGGCCACGCCCGCCCCCGGCCGGGGCGCCGCCACCGCCGAGACGTACGAGCCGGACGTGGCGTCCAGCCGGACGCTGTAGTACCGCTTCTGGCCCACCGCGATGTTGTCGACATAGCCCAGCCCCGGCTTGAGCAGCGGGGCTCCCTGGGCACCGTCGGCGCCCCGGACGAGGGTCCCCTCGGTCCGGTAGGGCCGCGCCCCGGCGGCCCCGTCCGCGGGCGCGGCCCAGGCCTGGCCGGCCGGTCCTGGTGCCGTGGCCACCGCGCACAGCGCCGCCACCGCGGCGAGGCCGGTCCTGACCTTGCTGCGGTCATCCATCGCGGGTCACTCCTCGTCGTGCCGGCCGCACAGCCCGTTCAACTTTGCTTATGCAAGCTTTTTGTTTGCAAGAGTGAACTAAAAAGACGGTTGCCGCGATTGCCGCGACAGCCGCCAGTAAAGCCGACAGGACCCCGACCGCTCCAGCGGTCGGGGCCCTGTACAGAGCTGTTGGTCTCACACACCCGAACCTGCGGGCACGGAGTCGGTCGCCTCCGTCCACAGATCCTGCTCGGCGCGATCCGCCTGGATCTGGCGGTACACGAGGAGCCCGCCGATGGCGGCCAGTGCGACCAGGAGAAGCTTCTTCACCGCGCTACCTCGTCTCTTTCCTTGACGTAGGGGACCTCTGGCGCCCGATGATACACACCGGCCGATACCGTTCGGTGACCTATGCCCGGCATTGGTCGGTCGGTGGCCATTGACCAACTGCCTGGGCGCCACTACGGAATCAGCCCGGGCGGAGAGAAGATCTCCGTCCGGGCTGATCGCGCCGGTGGGGCTAACAGGACTTGAACCTGTGGCCTCTTCCTTATCAGGGAAGCGCTCTAACCGTCTGAGCTATAGCCCCGCGCTGCACCGAAAGATTAGCGCACGACCAGCCCTGTCCCAAAATCGGTTACGGGCGGCCGCTACTCGTCCTCGGCGAGCGTGAGCTCCACACCGCCGACGAAGCCCGCCGACAGGTTGTAGATGAAGGCCCCCAGGGTGGCCAGCGCCGTCGCCAGCACCACGTTGATCGCGGCGATGATCCCGGTGAAGGTCAGCACCCGCGGCAGCGACAGGAACGACTCCAGGTCGAAGCCGGTGCCCTTCTTCGACTCCGTGGCCTCGCTGATCGTCCCGCCCACGGCGCTGAAGACGCCCATCCCGTCCATGACCATCCACAGCACCGCCGCGGCGACCACGGTGCAGATGCCCAGCGCGATAGCGAGCAGGAAGCTGACCTTCATCACCGACCACGGGTCCACCCGGGAGACCCGCAGCCGCGCCTTGCGCGTGCGCGGGGCCTGGCGGGCACCCGACTCGGTGCGCGGGCGGCGCACGGCGGTCTGCTGCTGCCCCGAGGCGCCCCGGGCGGCCCCGCCGGCGTTCGGCGGGGCGTAGGCCTGCGGCGGGTGGTACGGCTGCGTGGGCTGTGGCTGGCCCTGCCGCTCGCCGGGCAGCGGACTGCCCGAGTAGCCCTCGTACGGCGGCTGCGGCTGCCTGATGTCCGTCACGGTACCCCCATGGGAGTCGGTGGCGGGGCCACGGGCGCCTGCCGAAGCGGATGATCCGCTCCCGGTGGGTGCGGCTCCCGGCATCGGCCTCTGGCCGGCATCCGCTCCGCCGCCGCCCGCCGCGGCACCCGTGGCTCCACTCACGACTTACTCCTCGGTCTCGTCGGCCGGGGGCGGTGTGCCCTCGGCCGCCTCGGACGCGGCCCCCTCGGCTGCCTCGCTCACGGTCTCGGACTCGTCCTCGACCTCTTCAGCCTCACGACCGGCCTCGGCGTTCCGGGCGATACCGACGACGGCATCGCGCTTGCCCAGGTTGATCAGTTGGACGCCCATGGTGTCACGGCCCGTCTCCCTGACCTCGTTCACGCGGGTACGGATCACGCCACCGCTGAGCGTGATGGCAAGGATCTCATCACTTTCCTCGACCACCAGCGCCCCGACGAGAGAACCCCGGTCCTCCACGATCTTGGCGGCCTTGATGCCCAGGCCGCCACGGCCCTGGACGCGGTACTCGTCGACATTCGTCCGCTTCGCGTACCCGCCGTCGGTGGCGGTGAACACGAACGTACCGGGCCGGACGACGTTCATCGACAAGAGCTCGTCGCCCTCGCGGAAGCTCATGCCCTTGACGCCCGAGGTCGCCCGCCCCATCGGCCGCAGCGACTCATCCGTGGCCGTGAACCTGATCGACTGTGCCTTCTTGCTGATCAACAGCAGATCGTCCTCGGCCGAAACCAGCTCGGCCCCGATCAGCTCGTCCTCGCGGCCGTCCTCCGTCTCCCGGAGGTTGATGGCGATCACACCACCGGAGCGCGGCGAGTCGTAGTCCTTGAGCGGGGTCTTCTTCACCAGGCCCGACTTCGTCGCCAGCACCAGGTACGGCACCGCCTCGTAGTCCCGGATCGCCAGGATCTGCGCGATCTGCTCGTCCGGCTGGAACGCCAGCAGGTTGGCGACGTGCTGGCCGCGCGCCTCCCGGCCCGCGTCCGGCAGCTCGTACGCCTTCGCCCGGTAGACCCGGCCCTTGTTGGTGAAGAACAGCAGCCAGTGGTGGGTGGTCGAGACGAAGAAGTGGTCGACGATGTCGTCCTGCTTGAGCTTGGTGCCGCGCACGCCCTTGCCGCCGCGCTTCTGCGAGCGGTAGTCCTCGGTCTTCGTACGCTTCACATAGCCGCCGCGGGTGATCGTGACGACGATGTCCTCCTCGGCGATCAGGTCCTCGATGGACATGTCGCCGTCGAAGGGGATCAGCTTGGTGCGCCGGTCGTCGCCGTACTTCTCGACGATCGCGGTCAGCTCCTCGCTGATGATCTGCCGCTGCCGCTCGGGCGAGGCCAGGATCGCGTTGTACTCGTTGATCTTGGCCTGCAGCTCGTCGTGCTCCTGGATGATCTTCTGACGCTCCAGGGCGGCGAGCCGCCGCAGCTGCATCTCCAGGATCGCGTTGGCCTGGATCTCGTCGATCGTCAGCAGGTCCATCAGGCCCGTGCGCGCGATCTCCACCGTGTCACTGCGCCGGATCAGCGCGATGACCTCGTCGATCGCGTCCAGCGCCTTGAGCAGACCGCGCAGGATGTGGGCCCGCTCCTCCGCCTTGCGCAGCCTGAAGCGCGTCCGGCGGACGATGACCTCGATCTGGTGGGTGACCCAGTTGCGGATGAAGGCGTCCAGCGAGAGGGTGCGCGGCACCCCGTCGACCAGCGCCAGCATGTTCGCGCCGAAGTTCGTCTGCAGGTCGGTGTGCTTGTAGAGGTTGTTGAGCACGACCTTGGCGACCGCGTCCCGCTTCAACACGATGACCAGGCGCTGACCGGTCCGCGAGGACGTCTCGTCGCGGACGTCCGCGATGCCGCCGATCCTGGCCTCCTTCACCAGGTCGGCGATCTTCTGCGCCAGGTTGTCCGGGTTGACCTGGTACGGCAGCTCGGTGACCACCAGGCACTGGCGGCCCTGGATCTCCTCGACCTCCACGACCGCGCGCATCGTGATCGAGCCGCGGCCGGTGCGGTACGCCTCCTCGATGCCCTTGCGGCCGACGACCAGGGCGCCGGTGGGGAAGTCCGGGCCCTTGATCCGGTCGATGAGCGCGTCGAGCAGTTCCTCCGGCGTGGCCTCCGGGTTGGCCAGGAACCACTGGGCGCCCTCGGCCACCTCGCGCAGGTTGTGCGGCGGGATGTTGGTGGCCATGCCGACCGCGATCCCCGCGGAGCCGTTGATCAGCAGGTTCGGGAAGCGGGCCGGCAGAACCGTCGGCTCCTGGTTGCGCCCGTCGTAGTTGTCCTGGAAGTCGACGGTCTCCTCGTCGATGTCCCGGAGCATCTCCATGGACAGCGGCGCCATCTTGCACTCGGTGTAGCGCATGGCCGCCGCCGGGTCGTTGCCCGGGGAGCCGAAGTTGCCGTTGGAGTCGACCAGCGGCATCCGCATGGACCACGGCTGGGCCAGCCGCACCAGGGCGTCGTAGATGGACGAGTCGCCGTGCGGGTGGTACGTGCCCATCACGTCGCCGACGACGCGGGCGCACTTGTAGAAGCCCTTCTCGGGGCGGTATCCGCCGTCGTACATCGCGTACAGCACGCGCCGGTGCACCGGCTTGAGGCCGTCCCGGACGTCGGGCAGCGCACGGCTCACGATCACGCTCATCGCGTAGTCGAGATACGAGCGCTGCATCTCCGTCTCGAGGCCCACCGGCTCGACGCGGAGGGCGGCCCCCTGGACCTGGTCTTCGGGCGTGTTCGGGGTGTTCTCGTCGGCCATTGCTGGTCAAAGTCCTTCTGTCGTCTGCGGCTGCTCGGGGCCGACTCAGATGTCGAGGAAGCGGACGTCCTTGGCGTTGCGCTGGATGAACGAGCGCCGGGCCTCGACGTCCTCGCCCATCAGGACCGAGAACAGGTCGTCGGCCTGCGCGGCGTCGTCCAGGGTGACCTGGCCCAGGACGCGGTGGTCGACGTCCATGGTGGTCACGCGCAGCTCCTCGGCGTTCATCTCGCCCAGACCCTTGAAGCGCTGGACCGAGTCCTCCTTGATGCGCTTGCCCTGCTCACGGCCGGCCTGGATCAGCGCGTCCCGCTCGCGGTCCGAGTACGCGTACTCGAAGTCGTCCCGGCCCCACTTGATCTTGTAGAGCGGCGGGCGGGACAGGAAGACATGGCCCGCCTCCACCAGCGGGCGCATAAAGCGGAAGAGGAAGGTGAGCAGCAGGGTGTTGATGTGCTGGC
Organism: Streptomyces sp. NPDC007917; assembly: GCF_042959105.1. NCBI lineage: Bacteria > Bacillati > Actinomycetota > Actinomycetes > Kitasatosporales > Streptomycetaceae > Streptomyces > Streptomyces sp. NPDC007917. The sequence continues at coordinate 4,104 of NZ_JBIBKK010000020.1, read as the reverse complement.
CGTCGACATCGGCGTCCGCCATCAGAATGATCTTGTGATAGCGGAGCTTGCTGATGTCGAAGTCCTCGTGCACACCGGTGCCGAACGCCGAGATCAGCGCCTGGACCTCGTTGTTCTGGAGGATCTTGTCGACCCGCGCCTTCTCGACGTTGAGGATCTTGCCTCGGATGGGCAGGATCGCCTGGTACTGCGGGTTCCGGCCGGCCTTGGCCGAGCCGCCGGCGGAGTCACCCTCGACGATGAAGATCTCGCACTTGGCCGGGTCGTTGGACTGGCAGTCGGCCAGCTTGCCCGGCAGTGACGCGGTCTCCAGCAGCCCCTTGCGGCGGGTCAGATCGCGGGCCTTGCGGGCCGCGACCCGGGCCGTGGCCGCCTGGATGGACTTGCGGACGATGTCCGCCGCCTCGTTGGGATAGCGGTCCAGCCAGTCGGCCAGGTGCTCATGGACGATCTTCTGGACGAAGGTCTTCGCCTCCGTGTTGCCCAGCTTCGTCTTCGTCTGGCCCTCGAACTGGGGCTCGCCGAGCTTGACCGAGATGATCGCGGTCAGACCCTCGCGGATGTCCTCACCAGTGAGATTGTCATCCTTTTCCCGGAGCAGCTTCTTGTCCCGCGCGTACTTGTTGATCAAGTACGTCAGCGCGGCGCGGAAGCCCTCCTCGTGGGTACCGCCCTCATGGGTGTGGATGGTGTTCGCGAAGCTGTAGACACCCTCGGTGTACTGGGTGTTCCACTGCATCGCGATCTCGACCGAGAGCATCCGCTCCTTGTCCTCGGCCTCGAAGCCGATGACCGTGGGGTGGACCAGCTCCCCCTTGCGGGAGTTCAGGTACTGCACGAAGTCGACGATGCCGCCCTCGTAGCAGTACGTCACGGAGAGCGGCTTGCCCTCCTCGTCCACATGGGCCGCCCGCTCGTCCGTCAGCGAGATGGACAGGCCCTTGTTCAGGAACGCCATCTCCTGGAAGCGCCGCGACAGCGTCTCGAAGGAGTACTCGGTCGTCTCGAAGACATCCGGGTCGGCCCAGAAGGTGACCGTCGTACCGGTCTCCGTGACCTGCTCGTTCTTGGCCAGCGGCGCGGTGGGCACACCGAGCTTGTAGTCCTGGGTCCAGCGGTAGCCGTCCCGCTTGACCTCGACCGAGACCTTCGTCGACAGCGCGTTGACCACGGAGACGCCGACGCCGTGCAGACCGCCGGAGACGGCGTAGCCGCCGCCGCCGAACTTGCCGCCCGCGTGCAGCACGGTCAGCACGACCTCGACGGCCGGCTTCTTCTCCACCGGGTGCAGGTCGACCGGGATACCGCGGCCGTTGTCGACCACGCGGACCCCGCCATCGGCCAGGATCGTCACCTCGATGCTGTCCGCGTGACCGGCCAGAGCCTCGTCCACGGAGTTGTCCACCACCTCTTGGACGAGGTGGTGGAGGCCGCGCTCACCGGTCGAACCGATGTACATACCGGGTCGCTTGCGGACCGCGTCCAGACCCTCCAGGACGGTGATCGCACTGGCGTCATAGGACGGCGGGGCCAGGGCCTCGTCACCGTCCTGGGACGGGAGCTGGGACGGGATGTTCTCGTTGGGGTTGCCGGAATCGGCCACGAAGCGCCCTTTCTGGCACAGCACGAGCCGTCTCCGGGGCAGGCGGGAGCGGCTGCGTCGTTCAACATGTTTCCGCGAGCGCTCGGTGCGCAAGCGGCGACGGTGTACGGGCCCAGTCTACCGGTAGCGCCGACAAGAATGGGGGCTTGCTGGTGCCTGAGTACGCATGTGCCGCCCTGAACCGGCCGCCACCGACTCCCCATATCTGGGCACGGGGTCCAAGAGGCTCACACCGCCACTCAGCGCTTCGGGCCGTCAACCACCGGCAACCATGACAGACGCCCCAGCCGCCACCTCCTTCACGGCCGCCGCCGTCGCGCGCGCCCGGGCGCGCGCGACGGGCAGCGCGGAAGGCCGTCTCAGCCGTAGGTGTCCCCGGGGCCCGTGCTGCCCGGGGCGCGCAGCGAGCCATAACGGCGGGCCGGGCCGCCCGGGCCCAAGACCTTGATCAGCTTGACCGTGCCCTGGCCGAGGTCCGCGTTGAGCCGGGCCACCAGCTGCGGGGCCAGCAGCCGCAGCTGGGTCGCCCACGCCGTCGAATCGCACCGCACCGTGAGCACCCGCGCATCCTCGTCGTACCGCTGCGGCTCACAGTGCTGCGCCACCTCCGGCCCCACCATCTGGGGCCAGCGCCCCATCACCCCGCCCACCGCGGCGGGGGTCTCCCAGCCCCGCTCGGTGATCAGCCGGCTGATCGCGGCACCGAGCGGCAGCGGATCGCGCCCGTCGGCGCGCGCGCCGGAGCGCAAGCCCCCTCGGCGCGCCTGCTTCCTCTGCTGCGCCGCCGCACCACGGGCGCGCGCCTGCTCCTTGGCGGCGCGCAGCGCCACCCGCGCCAGGTCGACCCCCGAGGGCTCCGGCGGGGTGGGCGGCTGTGCGGGCTGCTCGGTCACAGGGGCCGCACCTCCCCTTCGGAGACCGCGTAGCGCGCGCCCGACAGCACCGCGGGAACGTCGTCCTCCACGGCCGCCGTCACCAGCACCTGCTCACCGGGCGCGACCAGCTCGGCCAGCCGCTCCCGGCGCCGCTCGTCGAGCTCCGCGAAGACGTCGTCGAGCACCAGCACCGGCTCGCCCGCCCGCCGGACCGCCCCGGCGGCCCCTCCGGCCCCGGCGGCCTGAGCGGTTTCGGCGGAAGGCCCGCCCGGCGCCCATGAGACGTCCGCGCGCAGCAGGTCGTACGAGGCCAGGCGCAGGGCCAGCGCATACGACCAGGACTCGCCATGGCTCGCATAGCCCTTCGCCGGAAGCTCCCCGAGCCGCAGGATCAGATCGTCGCGGTGCGGGCCGACCAGCGTCACCCCGCGCTCGATCTCCTGCTTGCGGGCGGCGGTGAGCGCGGCCGAGAGCCGCTCGTACAGCTCCTCGCGGCCGCCCGCGGCCACCAGCCCGTCGCCGACGGAGCTGCGGTAGTCAAAACCGACCGGGCCGCCTCCCGGCGCCAGTTGTTCGTACGCCTTGTCGGTCAGCGGCTGCAGGGCGGCGATCAGATCGAGGCGCTGGGCGAGCAGTTCCGCACCGGCCCGCGCCAGATGTTGATCCCATACGTCGAGAGTGGACAGCGCCCCGTCGCCCCCCGCACCACGGCCGCCGCCGTGGCGCCGGGCCAGCGCGGCGGTCTTGAGCAGGGTGTTGCGCTGCTTGAGCACGCGCTCGTAATCGGCGCGGACCCCGGCCATACGGGGCGACCGCGCGGTGATCAGCTCGTCCAGGAAGCGCCGGCGCTCGCCGGGATCCCCCTTGACCAGGGCAAGGTCCTCGGGGGCGAACAGGACCGTGCGCAGGATACCGAGCACATCGCGCGGTCTGACCTGCGAGGATCTATTGATTCTGGCGCGGTTGGCCTTGCCGGGGTTCAGCTCAAGCTCGACCAGCTGCTGCCGGTCGCCCTCGACGATCGCGGCGCGCACGATCGCCCGGTCCGCGCCCATCCGCACCAGCGGGGCATCGGCGGAGACGCGATGGCTGCCGAGCGTGGCCACATAGCCGACGGCCTCGACGAGGTTGGTCTTCCCCTGGCCATTGGGGCCCACAAAGGCAGTGACGCCCGGACCGAGGGCGACCTCGGCCCGGGCGTACGAGCGGAAGTCGGCGAGCGACAGATGCGTGACATGCATGGTGGCGCGCCGACCTCCCCCGGCGGCTCCCTTACGGGGGCTGGTTACTTCTTGTTCTCGACCGCGTGGCCGCCGAACTGGTTGCGCAGTGCGGCGATCATCTTCATCTGCGGGGAGTCGTCCTGGCGGGACGCGAACCGGGCGAAGAGCGAGGCCGTGATGGCGGGCAGCGGCACGGCGTTGTCGATGGCCGCCTCGACGGTCCAGCGGCCCTCGCCGGAGTCCTCCGCGTAGCCCCGCAGCTTCTCCAGGTGCTCGTCGTCGTCCAGGGCGTTCACCGCGAGGTCCAACAGCCAGGAGCGGATGACGGTGCCCTCCCGCCAGGAGCGGAAGACCTCGCGGACGTCGGTGACGGAGTCCACGGCCTCCAGCAGCTCCCAGCCCT
>NZ_JBIBKK010000019.1:165977-185372 GCF_042959105.1 Streptomyces sp. NPDC007917 | reverse complement strand
TTTTTCGCGCCTTCCGGCGTGTCCACTACGTTAGCGGATTTCCTCCGAGGCTCATAATCGAGCCTCCGGGCCGAATTCCGGGCACGCCGAAATTGATCCCGATGAGGGGCCGTGCAGTAGTGGTGTGCGCCGAATGGCGCGAGTGGCTGTCGAAGAACCGTTACGGCTCCGTGGCAGCTCGGAGTACATTACGCATCGCGCCGGTGCGTGTCAACACTCCCCGGCGTGCGATGTCAGTCCAGGTCGCTCAGCCGTCCGCCGGCGTCCGGCTGGGTCTCCTCCACGCGGCGCAGGACCCGGGTCAGCATCTCGCCGAGGGCCCCGCGCTCCTCGCTCGACAGGTCCTGGAGAAGGTCCTCCTCGAAGACGGATGCCATTCGCATGGCCTCCAGCCACTTCTCCCGGCCCTCGGCCGTCAGCTCCACGATGACGCGCACCCGGTTGGCCTCGTCGCGTTCGCGCGTGACCAGACCCTCGTTCGCCATGCGGTCGATGCGGTGGGTCATCGCGGCCGGGGTGAGGCCGAGCCGCTTGGCCAGGTCGCCGGGGCCCAGGCGATACGGGGCTCCGGAGACGACGAGGGCCTTGAGTACTTCCCACTCGGTGTTGCTGATGCCCAGGGTCGCGGTCTGGCGGCTGTATGCGACGTTCATCCGCCGGTTGAGGCGGCTGAGGGCGCTGACGACCTGCTCCACCTGTGGGTCCAGGTCCTGGAACTCGCGCTGGTAGGCCGCGATCTGCTCCTCGAGGCTCGGCTCGGCCGGGCCGGGGGTCTCAGGCATGCCGCGCAGTATGGCACGTAACCCATTCGCGTCGAAGTCCTTCGACATGTACTCTTTAGCTTCGAACTTTACTGTTGAAGTCTTCAAGCTTCGACTGTTCGACCTTCTCCTAATCGTCATCGGACCTCTTCGACCTAGGCAGGTGAGTGTGACCACCGCGATGGGCGCTGCGCTGCGCCGGATCCAGCTGGGGAACGCGCTGAGCGCTTTCGGCAACGGCTTCACGGTGCCGTTCCTGTTCGTCTATGTGACGCAGGTGCGGGACCTGGGGGCGAGCACCGCGGGCATGGTGCTCGCGGTGTTCGCCGTCGCAGCGCTGGCCGTGCTGCCCTTCACCGGTCGGGTGATCGACCGGCGGGGGCCGCTGCCCGTGGCCCTGGCGGGTGCCGTCGCCTCGGCCTTCGGATCCATGGGGCTGGGGCTGGCCACCGACGAGGCATCCGTCATCGCCGCGGTGGCCCTGCTCGGTGCGGGGATCGCGGTGATCCAGCCCGCCCTCGCCACCATGATCGTGTGGTGCTCGACCACGACCACCCGTTCACGCGCCTTCGCCACCCAGTTCTTCCTCAACAATCTCGGCCTCGGCGTCGGCGGGCTGCTCGGCGGCCTGCTGGTCGACCCCTCCGAGCCGTCGAGCTTCGTCCGGCTGTTCGCGATCGAGTCGGCGATGTTCCTGGTGCTGGGCGCGGCCGTGGCGACCGTACGGCTGCCGAAGGTGTCCAAGCTCGACCCCGCGTCGGCCGTGGGTGAGCGGGCCGGGGGCGGCTGGCGGGCCATGCTGCGGAACCGGGCCATGGTGCAGCTGTGTGTGCTGGGCTTCGTGATGTTCTTCGCCTGCTACGGGCAGTTCGAATCGGGGCTGTCGGCGTTCGCGGTGGAGGTCACCCATGTCTCGCCCGCGATGCTCGGCGCCGCGCTGGCGGCGAACACCATGGCCATCGTGGTGGCGCAGTTCGTCGTGCTCCGGCTGGTGGAGGGGCGGCGGCGCAGCCGGGTCATCGCGCTGACCGGACTGGTCTGGACGGTGGCCTGGCTGGTGGCGGGCGCCTCCGGTCTGGTGCCGGGCAGCCAGGCCGTCGCGACCGGCGCGATCATCTCGGCGTACGCGCTCTTCGGGCTCGGCGAGGCGATGCTGTCGCCGACCGTCGCCCCGCTGGTGGCCGATCTGGCACCGCCGACCCTGGTCGGGCAGTACAACTCCGGTTTCGCCCTGGTCAAGCAGCTGGCGCTGGCCGTCGGCCCGGCGGTGGGCGGCCTGATGGCCGGGGCGGGGATGTACGTGGCGTACATCGCGATGCTCGTCGGCTGCTCGCTCGGCATCGCGGCGCTCGCACTGCGGCTGGGCGGGCGGCTCACGGCCCGCCAGGACAACCCGCTGCGCGCCGCCCCGGAGGCGACGGTGCCCACCCAGCGGGTGGAGTCGGCGCCGGTGGAGCCGGTGACCACGGCGGCCTGACCGCCGGGCCACCGGTCGAAACGCCGGTCAGACCGCCGGCCCGCCGCCGACCACTGCCGGGGCCGCATCCGGCCCCGGCACCCGCTGTGGGGCCTGCCGCAGGCGGCCTACCCCTCCGGGAGGGCGAACTCGCACCACACCGCCTTGCCCCCGCCCGGCGTGCGGCGCGAGCCCCAAGAGGAGGCGATGGTCGCGACGATCGAGATGCCACGCCCGGCTTCGTCCGCCGGCTCGGCGCGGCGGCGGCGCGGCAGATGCTCGTCCCCGTCCGTCACCTCGATGATCAGGCGGCGGTCCGTACGGCGCAGCCGCAGACGCATGGGCGGCACGCCGTGCTGGAGCGAATTGGCGACCAGCTCGCTGACGGCGAGCACGCCCAGATCGCGCAGCTCCATGGGGAAGCGCCAGCTGGCGAGGACGCCGGAGGCGAACGCCCGAGCCCGAGGGGCCGCCTCCACACCGCCGAGGAGGTCCAGGGCCGCGTTGTGGAACAGCTCGGCGTCATGGCCGGTGCGGGCGGGGTGCTGCAGGACCAGGGCGGCCACGTCGTCGTCGTGCTCGGCGGTGATGCCCAGGGCCCGGATGAGGCGGTCGCACATCACCTGGGGCGTGCCCGTGGCGCCCGCGAAGACGCGCTCCAGCGCGGCGACGCCCTCGTAGATGTCCTTGTCGCGCCGCTCCACCAGACCGTCGGTGTACAGCACCGCGCTGGAGCCCGGGCCGAAGGGGAGCGAGGCCGAGGTGTGCTGCCAGCCGCCGGTGCCCAGCGGCGGTCCGGTGGGCTCGGCGGCGCGGCTCACGGTGCCGTCGGGGTCGCGGACCAGGATCGGCAGATGGCCCGCCGAGGCGTAGACCAGGCGGTTCTCGTTCGGGTCGTGGACGGCGTAGACGCAGGTCGCGATCTGGCTGGGGTCGATCTCGGCGGCCAGGCCGTCCAGGAGCTGCAGGACCTCGTGCGGGGGCAGGTCGAGGCGGGCGTAGGCGCGGACGGCGGTGCGCAGCTGGCCCATCACGGCCGCTGCGCGGACGCCGCGCCCCATGACGTCCCCGATGACCAGGGCGGTACGGCCTGCGCCCAGGGTGATGACGTCGTACCAGTCGCCGCCCACGGCGGCGTCCGTGCCGCCCGGTTGGTATGTCGCGGCGACCCTGAGGTCGTCGGGCTGCTCGAGCTCCTGCGGGAGGAGGCTGCGCTGGAGGGTGACGGCGGCCTGGCGCTGCAGGCGCTCGCTGGCGCGCAGCCGCTCGGCGGCCTCCACCTGGTCGGTGACGTCGGCGCCGAAGACCAGCACGCCGCGCAGCCGGGTCTCCTCGGCTCTGGGAGCGGGCATGGACGGCCCCGGGCCAGCGCCCGTCCCGGGCACGGCCACCGGGACAGAGGCATCCGCAGGGGCCTCTGCACGGGCCTCCGTATGGGCCACGGACTCGGGCGCGATTCCGGTCGCGGTACCCGGTGTGATTCCGGACGCGGGGCCGGGCGCGATTCCGGACGCGATTCCGGTCGCGGGGGAAGCGGCGGCAGGCGCCACGGCCGGAGCCGGTGCCGGTGCCGGGGCGGGGGCGGGTGGCGGCGGGGCGGCCATCTCGATCGGGGAGCAGGTGAAGGTGTAGTAGCCGTGGCGCACCCGGCCGCCGGCGCCCGCCGGGCCCGCCCCGGCTGCGGAGCCCGCTGCCGCCGCCTCCGCGCCCGGCGCGGCCCCGGCCCTCGCCCTCAGGACGCGCCGGGACTTGACCGTACGCGGCCGACCGCTGCGCAGGACCTGGTCCATGAGCGGCAGCAGCCCCAGCTCCTGCAGCTCGGGCAGGGCCTGGCGGGCGGAGGCGCCGGGGGTCCGGGCGCCGAAGATGGCCGTATAGGAGTCGTTGACGTAGGCGATGCGGTGATCGGGGCCGTAGACGACGGCGACCAGGGCCGGGACCTGGCCGAGGACGTCATGGACGGACAGCCCGTCGAGGGTGGGGACGGCCGCGGGCAGCCCGTCCTCCAGGGCCGGGGCCGCCGCGCCCGGCGGCGGCTCGCCGCGGTCCGAGGCGTCGGAGCGCTCGCCCCGGGCAGCCGGGACGGAGCCGCTGCCGCCGCCCGCGGCCGCGGGCTGGGGCCGCCGCGCGCCGCGGTCGGCCCGGGCGGCGATGCGTCGCTGTGTTCGGGGAAGCCGGGCGCTCCAGCGTGTGAAGTTCACCGGGGGTTACCTCGCGAGGTTGTGGCTGAGCGGCGCGCCGGCGCGGGGGTACGGAGAGGGGTGTGGGTGCGGGGGACGGCCCCCAGGGGAATGCAGCAAACTTCCGAATCCTCGCGATTGTCACTCTTTGCAGGTACGAGCCCACCCATGGTCACACGTCCAGTGTGACCGACCGGACTGACATCCGTGAGACGCCGGTCGGGTGGGGGGAGTTCCCGCCTCCGCCCCAATCGGCCGAACAGGCCCGAACCGGCGTCGACCGGCGTCAACTGGCCTCGGGGTGGCGGCCGGTGTCGGCGGCGAGCTTGAACTCCGCCCGCGGGTTCTCCAGCGACCCCAGCGAGACGATCTCCCGCTTGAAGAGCCCCGACAGGGTCCACTCGGCCAGGACACGCGCCTTCCGGTTGAAGGTCGGCACCCGGCTGAGGTGATAGGCGCGGTGCATGAACCAGGCGGGGTAACCCTTCAGCTTCCGCCCGTACACATGGGCGACGCCTTTGTGGAGGCCGAGGGAGGCCACCGAGCCGGCGTACTTGTGCGCGTAGTCCTTCAGCGGCCGGCCGCGCAGGGAGGCGATCACGTTCTCGGCGAGCACCTTCGACTGGCGCAGCGCGTGCTGGGCGTTGGGGGCGCACTCCTTGCCGGGCTCCTCCGCCGTCAGGTCCGGGACCGCCGCGGCGTCCCCGGCGGCCCAGGCGTGCTCCACTCCGTCCACATGGAGGGCGGCGGTGCACTTCAGGCGGCCGCGCGCGTTCACCGGCAGGTCGGTGGAGGCCAGGATGGGGTGCGGCTTGACCCCCGCGGTCCACACCAGGGTGCGGGTGGGGAAGCGCGAGCCGTCGCTCAGCGCGGCGACCCGGTCCACACAGGAGTCGAGGCGGGTCTCCAGCCGTACGTCGATGTTGCGGCCGCGCAGCTCGCGGACCGCGTACTTGCCCATCTCCTCCCCGACCTCCGGGAGGATGCGGCCGGTGGCCTCCACCAGGATCCACTTCAGGTCCTCGGGCGAGATGTTGTGGTAGTAGCGGACGGCGTAGCGGGCCATGTCCTCCAGCTCGGCGAGCGCCTCGACGCCCGCGTATCCGCCGCCGACGAAGACGAAGGTGAGCGCGGCGTCCCGGACGTCGGGGTCCCGGGTGGAGGACGCGATGTCCAGCTGTTCCAGGACGTGGTTGCGCAGGCCGATGGCCTCCTCCACGGTCTTGAAGCCGATGCCGTGGTCGACCAGGCCGGGGACCGGGAGGGTGCGCGAGACGGAGCCGGGCGCCAGGACGAGCTCGTCGTAGTGGATCTCGACCTCGCCGGTGCCCTCCTCCTCGGTGGCGAGGGTTCTGATCGTCGCCGTGCGTTTGCCGTGGTTGATCGCCGTGGCCTCGCCGATCACGACCTGGCAGCGGGGCAGGACGCGACGCAGCGGCACGACGACATGGCGTGGCGAGATCGATCCGGCCGCGGCCTCGGGGAGGAACGGCTGATAGGTCATATACGGCTCGGGGTCGACCACGATGACCTGTACGTCGCCTTGCCCCAGCTCCCTCTTCAGCTTCCGCTGGAGGCGCAGCGCGGTGTACATCCCGACGTAGCCGCCGCCGACAACGAGAATGCGCGCAGGTTCCTTCACCCTCCCATGAGGCACGCACAGCCGCGGTTTGTCCACAGGCCCGACGAATTGTGTGACCGGCGGCCCCGGCGCGCCCCGCCGCGTCCATTCGGTCAAGCGTACGGAAGGTGCGCAGGTCAGTAGGGGGGCGCGGGGTGGTGGGCGAGCGGGGAAGCGCGGACGGGCGGTGCGGTACTCCGAACGGGGGTCGATCTGTCCTGACCTACCCCCTTCTTTCTTGACCGGTGCTCAACTATGTTCGTAGTCCGTCGGGGTCGAGACTGCCCCGGCGTTCTGGGCGGGGAGTCTCCGGGGGGAGACGTCATTACCGGGGGATCACTATGCAGCTTCAGGGTTCTCATTGGTCGTCAGCCGTCGCGTCGGCGGACGGTGCCGGCGGCCGGAACACTCCGCTGCGCGTGGACGCGCAGCGCAATCTCGAGCATGTGCTGCGGGCGGCGCGCGAGGTCTTCGGGGAGCTGGGTTACGGCGCTCCGATGGAGGACGTCGCGCGGCGCGCGCGAGTCGGGGTGGGCACTGTCTACCGGCGCTTCCCCAGCAAGGACGTCCTGGTCCGCCGCATAGCCGAAGAGGAGACGGCCCGGCTGACCGACCAGGCCCGCGCTGCCCTCGGCCAGGAGAACGAGCCGTGGTCGGCGCTGGCCCGGTTCCTGCGCACCTCGGTGGCCTCCGGCGCGGGCCGGCTGCTGCCGCCCCAGGTGCTGCGGGTCGGAGTCGAGGTGGAGGCGGAGATCCGGGTGCCGCAGCAGCGGCAGGTGGGGTTAGTCGACCCTCCCCAGCCGGAGCTGCGGCTGGTGGAGCAGCCCAGCCCCGTCGTCCCGGGCGGCCCTGACGACGCGGGCGCTGCGGCGCTTCTGGAGGTCGTCGGGCAGCTGGTCGACCGGGCGCGGGAAGCGGGCGAGCTGCGGCCGGACGTGACGGTGGCCGATGTGCTGCTGGTGATCGCCACGGCGGCGCCCTCCCTGCCGGACGCGGCGCAGCAGGCGGCGGCGTCGGCGCGGCTGCTGGACATACTCCTGGACGGGCTGCGGTCGCGGCCGGTGGGCTGACGGGCGCGACGGGCTGACGCGCCGGGCGGGATGATGCGCCGGGCGGGCTGACACGACTGGAGGGTGACGCGCGTTCGCGTGCGGAGGTCCGGGGTCAGGCAGGGGTCGTCCGGGCCAGGCAGCGGTGTTCGGAGCAGGCTGCCGTCGCCCGGCCAGGCAGCGGTCACCGGGGCTACGCAGCGGTCACCAGTTCGTCGAGCAGGGCGATGACCTGCTCGACGGACAGGCCCGTGCCCTCGGCGCGCAGCGCCTGGGCCGCCTCGCGGCCCAGTGCGCGATGCGCGGCGGCCGTGGTCTTCTCGGCCTCGCTCAGCAGTAGCGGGGTGCGCTGCAACTCACCGCGCCAGGCGTCGGCCGCGCCCAGCAGCCGGGCAGCGAGGCGCTCCTCGCCGCAGCCCACCAGCACATGGGCGGCGGTCTCCGCTTGCTGGGCCATCAGGAGCTCCGTACAACCGGCTTCGGCGCCCCTGCTCAGGTTGTCGCGCACCTTGCGCAGCGCGCCGGGCGCATCGCCCTCGTCGGCGGTGATGCGGGCGTTCATGCCGTCCACCAATATCCAGAACTGCGGGGGCGGGGTCGCCTGCTCCCCGGTGCGCCACGCCTCGTCGCACAGCGTCCGCGCCCGGGCCAGATCTCCGCGGTGCAGCTCGATCAGGGAGCGCAGCAAGCGGTTGAAGGACTGCACGTCCCGGGAGCCGCGGCGCCCCGCCTCCTGGTCCGACTGGTCCAGCAGCTCCTCCGCCCGGTCGAAGTCCCTGGCGTTGATCTCCACATCCGCCAGCCGGGTGATGAGGAACGGCGTCTCGGTATGTGCGCCGATCTCCCGCGCGAGCCGACGTGCCATCTCGTAGGCGGCCCGCGCCTCGTCGAGCCGCGCCCGGCTCGCGGCCATCTCCCCGGCGGCGGTCTCGACCTGGGCGAGTATCCACCGGTCGCCGATCCGTCTGCTCAGCTCCCGCAGCTCGGCCCAATCCGCCTCGGCGTTCTTCATTCCGCCTGACGAGTCGATGGTCACATGCGTACGGAACATCAGCGCCACGCCGACCGCCCAGTCGTCGCCGTACTCCCTGCAGTGGGCCACCACCTCGCCCATCAGCGGCATCGCCCCGAGGTGGCCGTCGATGACGAACCCGGCGAACGGCCACAGCATGCCGGGGAAGCGGGCGCTGCGCGGGCCGGGGTGGGCCATGTAGGCATCGCGGATACGATGCGCGGCGGTCAGGGCCTGGGGGCTGGCCAGGGTCGGCCCATCGGCGTTGTCGGCGTTCAGGAAGAACAGCAGGAGCCGCAGGTCCATCTGGTCCCAGTAGCGCGTGACAGCCTCGTCGACACCGTCCTGCCCCGGGGGGACCTCCTCGGGGATCGAACCGAGCATGCTGTAGATGTCGTCGCGGCCCATGGAGCCGCAGAGGATCAATGCCTCGCGGGCCCAGGCGATGCCCTCGTCCCGGTAGTTGCGCAGCCACCAGAACCAGCTCATGGCCATGATGAGCTCGATCATGGTCTTCTCGTCGCGCGCCTCCATGGAGCGCATCAGGGCGGCTCGGGTGTTGTCGAGTTCCGCCTCGACGCGGCGCAGCCAGGGAAGCTGTTCCGCGGAGCGCAGCCGTGGCTCGGCGGTGCGCGCGAAGTCGAGGAAGTAGGTGGTGTGGCGGGCGATGGCGGCGGCGTGATCGGCCCGGGCGGCGGGGTCCTTGACGGCCCGCTCGCTGACGTACTCGTGAATCGTCTCCAGCATGCGGTACCGCACCTCGGTGGGGGCCGCGTCCCCCGGGGCGTCCTCCGTGGCGTCCTCTGGGGCGTCCCCCGGGGCACGGTCGGCCGTCGGGTGGTCGACAACCAGGAGCGACTTGTCGACCAGCGCCCCGAGCAGGTCCAGCACCTCGTCGGGGGCTATGTGCGGGCGGGGGCGGGCGTCGGGGCGCGTGTCGGGGCGTGAGGAGGCGCGTATGCCGCCGTCGCTCGATGTGCCGGTGCCGGTGAGCAGGTCGGTGGCGGATGGTCCCGTGGCGAGCGGCGCGTCCGCGCACACCGCCTCCGCCGCGCTCAGCCCCCATCCGCCCGCGAACACCGATGCCCGGCGCAGCACCGTGCGCTCGCGCTCGTCGAGCAGGCCCCAGGACCAGTCGACGACGGCCCGCAGCGTCTGCTGGCGCGGCAGCAGGGTCCGGCTGCCGCTGGTCAGCAGCCGGAAGCGGTCGTCGAGCCGGTCGGCGATCTGTCTCGGGGTCAACAGCCGCAGCCGCGCGGCGGCCAGCTCGATCGCCAGCGGCAAACCGTCCAGCCGACGGCAGATCTCCGCGACCGCGGCCGACGTGTCCGCGTCCCGCGCCGGGTCGAACCCCGGCAGGGTGGCCGCGGCTCGCTCGGCGAACAGTTGGTGGGCGGGCGCGGGCCGGAGCGGTTCCACGGGCCGTACGGTCTCGCCCGGCACGCCCAGCGGTTCCCGGCTGGTGGCCAGCACGGTCACCCCCGGGCAGTGCGCGAGCAGCGTCTCGGCGAGCCGCGCCGCGGCGTCTATGACGTGCTCACAGTTGTCGAGCAGGAGCAGCAGGCGGCGCTGGGCACAGAGCTCGACAAGGCGGGCGGTCGGGTCGGCGCCGTCCGCCGAGCCGATCCGTCCCTCCAGACCGGTGGAGAGCAGGGACGTCTCACGGTCGCCTACGGCGCTCAGGACGGCCCCGGGGACGGCGGCGGGATGGTCGAGCTTGGCGAGCTCGACCACCCAAACCCCGTCGGGGTAGGCAGTCGTGACGGTCGCGGCGGCCTCCTCGGAGAGCCGGGTCTTGCCGGAGCCGCCGGGGCCGGTGAGCGTGACCAGCCGGGCACCGCTCAGCTCCCCGCGGAGGTCCCCGATCTCGCTCTGCCGGCCGACGAAGCTGGTGAGCCGTGCCCGGAGGTTCCCGCGCGGACGTGACCTGCCGCCCTGCGGGCCGCCCGCCCCAGGTCCGCCGTTCGACGGCGCGGGCGGGGCGCCGGCCGTCTCCGGGGCACGCGGCACCGCGGCCCCGCCCACCGCCGCGCCAGGGGCCGCACCGGGTTCAGGAGTGGGATGCCCGGTGGCGGCCGGCCGGCCGGCTCTGCCGCCCAGCGTCCCCGGATCGTGCGGCGCCTCGGAAAGCAGCAGCCCGTGCAGCGCCCTGAGGTCCGCGCCCGGGTCCGTGCCGAGGCGGTCGGCGAGCGTGCGGCGGACCGCCTCGTACGCGGTGAGCGCGTCGGCCGGGCGGCCCGCCGCGTGCAGCGCGCGCATCAACTGCGCGTGGAAGGCCTCGTCGAGCGGGTGGTCCATGACGAGCTCGCGCAGCTCCGGTATGACGTCCGCCGGGTGGCCGAGCGCGAGGTCGGCGTCGATACGGCGGTGCAGCGCGGTGAGCCGCAGCGCTTCGGGGCGGGCGGCGGCGGCCTCCCGGTCCGGCAGATCGGCCAGCGCGGGGCCGCGCCACAGCGCGAGCGCCTGCCGCAGCACGTCGGCCGCCGTTTGCGGGTCACCGCCGCTGAGGGCCCGTGTGCCGTGCTTCGTCAGCGCCTCGAAGTGGAGGAGATCGACGTCCTGGGGGCCGTTGGTGGCGAGGCGGTAGCCCCCGGGCGAGGAGACCACCGCGTCCCGGCCGATGGCCCTGCGCAGGCGGCCCACGAGCGCCTGGAGGGCGGCGGGGGCGTCCTGGGGAGGGTCGTGGGTCCACACCTCGTCGATGAGGACGTCCACGGCCGCGGGGGCGGGGCGTGCGGCGCGCATGGCGAGCGCGGTGAGCAGCGCGCGGAGACGGGGACCGCCCAGCGGTAGGGGGTTTCCGTCGTTGTCGCGTGCTTCGGCCGGGCCGAGGATCAGATACCGCACGGGGTCATTGTCCTCGGGTCAGCGGTCGGACCATACGAACACGTGGTCAATTCGCGTGCCGCGCCCGGCTCCAGCCGGACCCACGGCCCGAAGACGGACCACAAGCGTCACGCCCGACGCACCACCGCACACCCCGCCCACCGGACCCCGCAGCCTCAAGCCCTCGTGTCCTCACGCCCCGTGCCCTCACCCCGTGTCCTCACGCCCCGTGCCCTCACCCCGTGCCCTCACGCCCCATGCCCGCACCCCGTGCCCTCCCGCCCCTACAGGCTCGGCCGGGGCACCACTCCGCCCGCCACCGCCCGCTGCCGCGGCGCCGCCGTCCCCGTCCAGCAGGTGCCGCGCCGGGCCAGCAGCCGCCGCAGCCAGACCTCGGTGGAGACGAGTTCGGCCAGCCCGTCCAGGGGCAGCCGCTCGCCCTCCGCCGCCGCGCGCAGCGCCTTGCGTACGACGCGGGCCTCGACCAGGCCCGCGTCGGCCAGCAGCGGCGCGTCGAAGAGGTTGACGACCTCGCCGACCCAGGCGCGCAGCCCGGCCCGTACGGCGGCGGCGTGGGCGGCGTGGGAGGGGGCTCCCCAGCCGGGCGGCAGGTCGCGGATGCCCGCCCCCGCGAGGACCGCGCGCAGCACGGCCGCGCGCGCCCCCGGTTGCACGCGCAGCGCTTCGGGGAGCGCGCGGCTGGCCCGTACGACCTGGTTGTCGAGGAAGGGGGCGTGGAGGCGCTGGCTGCGCACCTCGGCCGCCTGCTCGAACACCCGGTGGTCGGCCGCGTGCCTGGCCAGGGCCGCGTCCGCCCGCCGCTCCCCGGGGCGGCGCAGGGTGACGGGGCGGGCCGCGGCCTCCTCCAGGCGCAGCGAGACCTCGGCCAGCGCCTCGCCGGTGAGCCAGCGCGCGGCGGGTCCTGGCCGGCACCAGGCGAGCGCGGCGAGGGAGGCGGAGACGACCCCGCGCCCGGACCTGCCGCCCTCTCTCCCTCCGCTGCCGTCGTCGGCGAAGCGCCGTTCCAGGAGGCGGCTCGCGGCGTCCTCGACGCCGTCCCGGTAGGACGTACGGGCCAGTTTGCGCGCGGCCCGGTAGACCGTGAAGGGCACGAAGAAGGAGTGGCCGGAGGGGCCGTCGGCCTTCGCCAGCGCGGTGGCGGGGCGCAGCAGGTGGCGGCGTCTGCGGTCGAGGAGCAGATCGGCGAGGCGCGCCGGGTGGGCGTCGAGCGCCTGGCGGGCGCCGTGGCCGACGAAGTGGTCGGCGCTGCCCATGACGAGCCGGCGGCGGTGGCGTTCGGCGCTGACGAGGGAGGGTCCTGGCTCGTCGGTGAGCGGGCCGCTGTCCAGGGCGGCGTACGGGAGCGCCTCCTCGCCCGCGGTGACCACGACGTGGTGCAGCCGCGGGTTGGCGGCGATGGTGCCGGCCCGTTCCAGTTCGGCCTCGCGGGCGCGGGCGCCGCCCGCGGTGGCCAGGTCGTTGAAGGTGACGGCGAGGAGGCGTTCGCCCGCCTCTGTGCCGTGGCCGAGGAGGGTGCCGGGCATCCCGGGCAGCCCAGCGGCCAGCAGGGCCAGGGTGGCGGAGGCGCTGCCGCCGGAGAGGTCGGCGCCGATGCCGGGCGCCGGTGCGCCGCGGGCCGCGCGCCGCTCAGCGGGGCCCATGCCGGGGACCGGGCCGGGGTCGAGGCCGCCGGTGTCGGGGGCGTGGCGGGGGGCGGTGAGCCTGGCCCGTACGGCCTCCACGAGGGCGTCCCGGACGCCGTCCACGGCCTGTTCCTGGTCCACTTGGGGCGCGGCGACGGCGAGCGAGGCGGTGGGCTCGTAGCCGACGATGTCGCGGGCCCCGTCGCGCAGGATCAGCGCGTGTCCCGGGGGCACCCGTCTGACGCCCATGTACGGGGTGCCGTCGCCCATCGCCTCCGGGGAGTCGGGGCAGGCCAGGAGGGCGCCGAGGTGGCCGACGTCGAGCTGTGCCTCGATGAGGTCGGCGAGCGGGAGGGCGGCCGTGGCGTACGCGGTGCCGCCGCCCCAGTCCGTGTGGAAGACGGGCCGGGCGCCGGCCAGGTCGCCGACGATGGTGGTACGGCGGCCGACCTGGGCGACGGCGGTGTAGCTGCCGGGCCAGGCGGTGAGGTGGCGCAGGGCGCCACCGCGGGCGGCGAACAGGCCGACGCGCAGCTCCTCGTCGGAGGCGCCGCAGCAGCCGAAGACGGCGAGGCGGGAGAAGGGGTCGGCCTGGACGACGCGCACCTCGTCGGGCCGCCAGTCGCCGACCGCCCACAGGGGATCGGGGTCGGCCCACAGGAGTTGGGCGCCGACCGGCTGGATCGCGCGGCCCTGCGAGGGGTCTGGCCCCGATGCGGTACTGCTCCACCCCACCAACCACCGCATCGCGCCTCCACAGGGTGTGGGCAAACAAGGCAACCAAGAAGTAGGTGCCATCATGCACAGCACGTCGACGGTTTCGGCATCGAACCGGACAACTACATGGATCTCCTGGATGTCCTTTGACCGCAGTCGACCACAGGAACAACAGGGTTGATCACAAGACGTGATCCCGCCAAGCGCGGACGCGCATGCGGGAACCGTCGTCGGCGCGACGGACCGCTCCGCCAGGGCCCATGCTGCCATGAGAGGGGCGCGCGGGGGCGCGCAAGGGCGCAGAGGCGCCAATGAGCCGTCAGCGAGGGGCGCCTGCGCCGACCGCCAAGCAACTGCCGACCGACCGCAAACCGATTGCCGACCGACTGCCGACCAACTGCCGAACCGACCGCGCCCGGGAGGGCCGCCGCGCCGGACCGCCCCCTCCCCGGCCCGGCGCGGAAGCCGGCCATGATCAGCGCCACGCGAGGCCACACCAGGGCATCGACGGGCGATATTCGGCCAAATTTCCGTGGCGCTCTTGATGGCCTTGCAGCGGCCTCGCGACGGCTCACGGCGGCCTGGCGGCGATCTGGCGGGAACTCCCCGCCCCCGTACCGCAGCTGACGGCACGACAGTCCGGGAGGCGGCATCCGCCTCCCGGACCGCTCCGCCGCCCGCGGGGAATGAGGCGGCGGCGTCCCCCAGCCCACTGATTCCGTACAGCGGGCCGACCCACGCAGGACCCATCGAAACGTTCCCGCGAACCCTGAGACAGAGCGCACGGACAGGCGCACAGCCACACACACCAGGAGCACACACCACGCTCCGCACGTCCGTTCGTACAAGAATCTCGCCATCCGGGACACCACCTCTTAACGGTCGGGATGCGGCGAACTACGCTGGGTTTACGAATGCCCCGTGCCTATGCCGGGGCGGCCGTCGGTGCTGTCGAGGGGTACGCATGACCAGGGAGCCACGCGGGCCGAACGAGAAGCTCGGCACCGTCCTCGCCCTCGCGGGGATCAGCAATGCCGGGCTGGCGCGGAGAGTCAACGACCTCGGAGCCCAGCGTGGCCTGACCCTTCGCTACGACAAGACGTCCGTGGCCCGCTGGGTCTCGAAGGGCATGGTGCCCCAAGGCGCCGCGCCCCATCTGATTGCGGCCGCGATCGGGAGCAAACTCGGCCGGCCCGTACCGCTCCATGAGATCGGGCTCGCCGACGCCGACCCGGCGCCCGAGGTCGGCCTCGCCTTCCCGCGCGACATCGGCCAGGCCGTGCGCTCGGCGACCGAGCTCTACCGGCTGGATCTGGCGGGTCGGCGCGGAGGCGGTGGGATCTGGCAGAGTCTGGCCGGATCCTTCGCGGTCAGCGCATATGCCACGCCCGCGTCCCGCTGGCTCATAACCCCGGCCGACCCGTCGGTCGCGCGCGAGCCCAAGGACGCCGAGAGCGGCGGGGGCCTGGACGGTTTACCCCAGCGCGTCGGCCACAGCGACGTCACCAAGCTGCGCGAGGCCGCCGAGGACGCGCGCCGCTGGGACTCCAAGTACGGCGGCGGGGACTGGCGTTCGTCGATGGTGCCCGAGTGCCTGCGGGTCGACGCGGCGCCCCTGCTGCTCGGCTCGTACAGCGACGAGGTCGGCCGCTCCCTGTTCGGCGCCACCGCCGAACTGACCCGGCTCGCCGGGTGGATGGCCTTCGACACCGGCCAGCAGGAGGCCGCCCAGCGCTACTACATCCAGGCGCTGCGCCTCGCGCGCGCTGCGGCCGACGTGCCCCTGGGCGGCTACGTACTGGCCTCCATGAGCCTGCAGGCCACCTACAGGGGCTTCGCCGACGAAGGCGTCGACCTGGCCCAGGCAGCCGTGGAGCGCAACCGCGGCCTGGCCACCGCCCGCACCATGAGCTTCTTCCGCCTCGTCGAGGCCCGCGCCCAGGCCAAGGCCGGCGACGGACCGGCCTGCGGCGCGGCGTTGAAGTCCGCGGAGGGCTGGCTCGAGCGGTCCCGTTCGGGCGATCCCGACCCGTCCTGGCTGGACTTCTACTCGCACGAGCGGTTCGCCGCCGACGCCGCCGAGTGCTACCGCGACCTCCGACTTCCGCGCCAGGTGCGGCGGTTCACGGAGCAGGCGCTGGCCCGGCCCACCGAGGAGTTCGTCCGCTCCCATGGGCTGCGGCTCGTCGTGTCCGCCGTGGCCGAACTGGAGTCCGGCAATCTGGACGCGGCGTGCGCGGCGGGCGCCCGTGCCGTGGAGGTCGCCAACCGCATATCGTCCGCGCGCACGACCGAGTACGTACGGGACCTGATGCACCGCCTGGAGGCCTACCGCGACGAGCCGCGCGTAGCCGAACTGCGGGAGCGGGCGCGGCCGCTGCTGATGGCACCGGCGTGACGGGCGTGACGGCTGCCGATGCGTACGTGATGGGGGGGGTGACTGGTGGCGTTACCTGCACGACTGGCGTTACCCGCGTGACTGGCGTTACCTGCACGACTGGCGTTACCTGCGTGACTGGAGTAGCGCCCGTCTGGTGTCTGCGTGACCGGCCGGACGGCTGACGGCGCCGGCCGCGCGGGGGCCGCGACGGCGCCGGCCGGTGCGCACGATCACCTGTCCCTGAGACCGGACGCGCGCTCGTCTGCCGTGCTTGATGTCAGTGGCGCGCGTCATGATAGTCATCGAGTTGGGTGAGTGGATTGTGCGCGGTGTGGGGAGGTGAGGTGACGTGAGGGCGCTGGACTGCGATGTGCTGGTGGTCGGGGGCGGGATCGTCGGCCTGTCGACGGCGTATGCGATCACGCGCGCCGCGCCCGGCACCCGTGTGACCGTCCTGGAGAAGGAAGCCGGCCCGGCCTGCCACCAGACGGGGCGGAACAGCGGCGTGATCCACAGCGGCATCTACTACCGCCCCGGGTCGCTGAAGGCGCGGTTCGCGGTCCAGGGCGCCGCGGAGATGGTCAAGTTCTGTGCCGAGCACGGCATAGCCCATGAGGTGACCGGCAAGCTCATCGTGGCGACGGAGCGGGCGGAGCTGCCCCGGCTGCACGCCTTGGTCCAGCGCGGCCGGGAGAACGGCATCCCGGTCCGCGAGCTCGGCCCCGCCCAGCTCGCCGAGCACGAACCGTGGGTGCGCGGCCTGGCCGCCATCCATGTGGGCACGACGGGCATCTGCGACTTCAAGGCGGTGGCGGCCCGGCTGGCCCTGCTCGCGCGCGACGCCGGGGCGTCGGTGCGGTACGGGGCGGGGGTGCGCGCCATCGGCCGGCGCCCGTCAGCGGTCGCGGTCCGTACGGGCGACGGGACGGTGCTGCGGGCCCGCGCCCTGGTCAACTGCGCCGGGCTGCACTGCGACCGGGTGGCCCGGCTGGCGGGCGACGACCCCGGCATGCGGATTGTCCCCTTCCGCGGCGAGTACTACGAGCTGGTCCCCGCGCGCGCCTCCCTCGTGCGCGGCCTGGTCTACCCCGTCCCCGACCCGGCCTTCCCCTTCCTCGGCGTCCATCTGACCCGCGGCGTCGACGGCTCCGTCCACATCGGGCCCAACGCGGTGCCTGCCCTCGCCCGCGAGGGCTACACCTGGCACACGGTCCGCCCGCGCGAGCTGGCCGGGACGCTGGCGTACCCCGGCTCCTGGCGGATAGCCCGCCGCCACTGGCGTTACGGCGCGGGCGAGCTGCGCCGCTCGCTGTCCAAGGCCGCCTTCACCGACGCCGTCCGCCGCCTGCTGCCGGACGTCACGGCCGACGACCTGATACCGGCCCCGGCGGGCGTGCGCGCCCAGGCGGTGCTGCCCGACGGCACGCTGGTGGACGACTTCCTGATCAAGGAGTCCCCCCGCGTCGTCCATGTGCTGAACGCGCCCTCGCCCGCGGCGACGGCGTCGTTGCCGATCGGGCGGGAGGTCGCGAGGCGGGTGCTGGAGCACCTGTGAGGCGCGGCCGGCCGCCGGGGCCCTGCTGGCCCAGGGCCGGGGCGTCGGGGCCGGGGCGTCGGGGCCGGGCCGGCGCGGGGTGGCCTCGTCGAGGCTGTGCTCGAGCCGGGTCCGTAGGTAAGGCCATTGGTTCGGCCCATTCTGGTGCGACCACTCCGAGGTTTCCGCCCTCGACGGGCCGTAGTCGGTGGGCCCGCACGGTACGCGCCACCCACCGACGAGACGCTGCTCAGCCGCGGCGAAAGGGCGCCGACGCGCGGCGACCACGGTCGTAACGGCGGGAGTACGGCACCCTTGTCGGCGCGAAGGCAGAGGGTGCTCCTTGAGGTGCTGCAGAAGGTCATCGACTGGACGCGTGCGTCGACCTGCGGCCTGACGCCCGGGATTCGCCGCCGCAGTGCGCTCGGGGGGTGACCCCTGACGTTGGTGGTGGGGGTCGGCCGGGTGTCCGGAAGTGTCCGGTCAGGGCGTTGACCTGGGCTGGGACGGTCTCAGACGGATCCGGACGGTCCCGGACGCCTTGATCCGTTGTGCGGGGGCCGGTGGCCCGTGAGGCTTCTCGTACCGCTCCGCAGCCGTTCGACGGCGCCCGGCGCGAGGCCTTCCTTCAGCAGTCCAGGACTGCGAAGTGAAGCCGGAACTCGAAGCTTCGGCGGGTTCGGCCGCCGGGCGCCTCATCTGCCCTTGTCTCAGGAGGAATCCCGTGAACTTCCCCTTGCGTAAGACCGGTTCCCACCGGAGGAGGACGGCTGGCTGGTGGCTGGCTCGTGCGCCCCGCCGCTGGCCGGCGTCCTTGCGGATGGCTCTGGTGGCCGTCATCGCCGCGGTCGGCTTCGCCTTGGTCGGGCCGGCGGCGATGGCGTCGGCCGCGCCGCCCCCGCCGACTGCGACCTCGGACTCCTCCGATGAGCCCAGCCGCTGGAACAAGTGGCAGTGGAAGATGTACGAGGCCTGGGTCTCGGAGGCGCTGGACCCGCACGACCCGTACTACAAGTGGAAGCTGGCCCGGCAGATCGCCGCCAAGCGCGTCTTCCAGTGGATGGAGAAGGGCAAGACCAGCTTCTCGCTCAAGGACGACGTACCGAATCTCGTGGAGGACGTACAGGAGTTCAACCGGCGGTCGCAGGACACCCCCGACGGGCTGCGGCGGCAGGTCACTGGGACCGGGGACAAGATCCACGATCTGAACCAGAAGATCGACAAGGCCCAGACTCCCGCCGAGCGGGAGAAGCTCGAGAAGGACCGGGACGTAGCCCGCAGGCAGGCCAAGTACGTGAACAAGAAGTACTGGAAGGTCAAGCAGACCCGGCCGGATGGGGAAAGCGTCAAGGCGGAGATCCAGGGCCTCGACACGAAGATCAGCGACCTCAGGAACAAGATCAGCACCCTTGAGGAAGAGACGAAGAAGTCACGTCCGGACCGCCGGGAGAAGCTGCGGCAGCTGAAGACGGCCCGCGCGAACCTGGCCCAGGCCGAGGCCGACCGCCGCCGGCTCCAGGGACCGCCGGACGAGGACGGCGACAGTGGCGGTACGCGTACGACACCGCGCGACCCGAAGAAGCCCCCGACGGGACCAGCCGCCTCCGACCCGAAGGCCACCTCGACCACGCCGAAGCGAACCACGGAGGCCAAGGGGACCAAGGGCACAACCCCCGCCGGCCCCACGGCTACGCCGAAGGGGACCAAGGGCACGAACGCCACCAGCCCGACGACCCCGACCACGCCGAAGACAACCAGCAGCACAACCGCCACCAGGCCCACGGCGCCGTGGAAGGGGTGGAGTGGTCCCAAGACGCCGAAGACCGGGTACCGGGGCAGCACGGGCACCGGCATCGGCACTGAAATCGCCGGGATCATCGGCGAGGGCGCCGGCGAGGAATACCAAACCTATCTGGGCCGCGAGAACCAGAAGGTGCTGGAGCAGGCGCGCAAGGACCCGGCTCTGGCGAAGCGGATCATCGACGACTACAACGAGATCAAGGACGACGGCCCGTTCGGGCAGATCGCCCGCGGCTTCGACACCTCCAAGGAATACGCGCAGGGCACCGTCCGCAAGGTCGCTCCCGAGCTGATCAAGTCCCAAGAGGCGCTCGACACCGCGAAAGCGGTCGCGGCCAAGTCCAACGCGGACCCCTTCTACCAGCAGGCCCGTACCGAGTGCGGCGGCTACGACACCTGCGTCACCGAGCGCACCG
>NZ_JBIBKK010000019.1:0-165879 GCF_042959105.1 Streptomyces sp. NPDC007917 | reverse complement strand
CGACAAGCTGCGCAAGCAGAACGCCAAGGCCATCGCCGACTCGACGAAGAAGGCCCAGGAGTCCAACGCCGACCCGCTCTACCAGCAGGCCCGCACCGAATGCGGCGGCTACGACACCTGCGTCACCGAGCGCACCGACAAGCTGCGCAAGCAGAACGCCAAGGCCATCGCCGACTCGACGAAGAAGGCCCAGGAGTCCAACGCCGACCCGCTCTACCAGCAGGCCCGCAAGGAGTGCGGCGGGTACGACACCTGCGTGACCGACCGGGTCGCCAAGCTCCGCGCCCAGAAGAAGGCAACCACCACCAAGAGCGACCAGCGCCGCACCACGGACGTCCACAAGACCACGACCGCCAAGACCCGTCAGACGGACCAGCACCAAACCCGCAACGCGAGGGCGATCGCGGAGTCGACGAAGAAGGCGAAGAAGTCCAACGCCGACCCGCTCTACCAGCAGGCCCGCACCGAGTGCGGCGGATACGACACCTGCGTCACCGACCGGGTCGCCAAGCTCCGCGCCCAGAAGAAGGCAACCACCGCCAAGACCACGACGCGCACCGAGCAGCCCAAGCCGTCCCAGAAGACGAAGAAGACGCAGACCTCGGACTACCGGGGCAAGGGGGGCGTCAGGGCCACGGCGGCCTGAAGCTCCTCGTTCCAGGCCGGATGCCGCGGTGCGCCACCCATGCCCACCGCCCGCCGCGGGGGCGGTCCCCCCCTGCCCCTCCCCTCCCCCTCCCTCGCCCCCGCCCAGGCCCACGGCTCGCGCGGCCCGCGCCCGTAGAATCGAAGCACTGTGTCCGAGAACCCCACCGCCAAGCACCCCACCGCCCGCGATCCCCGCCCCGAGCGCACGCCGCCGCCCGCTCCCCCGTCCTCGCGCGACCGTCGCGCCGAGCCGATGTTCCCGGGCGGCCCCCTGGCCGACCCCGCCGGCTCGCACCACGAGCGGCGCATCCGCTCCTTCCGTCCGCGGCGCGGCCGGGTGACCCCGGGCCAGGGCGAGGCGCTGCGCCGACTGTGGGGGCAGTGGGGCCTGGACATCGACGGCCTCTCCCGTATCGACCTCGGCAAGCTGTTCGGCGAGCCGGACCTGCCCGTCGTCCTGGAGATCGGCTTCGGCATGGGCGAGGCCACCGCCCAGATGGCGGCCGCTGACCCCGGCACCGGCATATTGGCCGCCGATGTCCACACCCCCGGCCAGGGCAACCTGCTCGCTCTCGCGGAGCGGAAGAACCTTTCCAACATCCGCGTGGCGAACGGCGACGCGATCATCCTGCTGCGCGAGATGCTGGAGCCCGCCTCCCTCGCCGGGCTGCGCGTCTACTTCCCGGACCCCTGGCCCAAGAAGCGGCACCACAAGCGCCGCCTCATCCAGCCCGAGTTCATCGCCCTCGCCGCCACCCGGCTGCGCCCCGGCGCGCTGCTGCACTGCGCGACCGACTGGGAGCCGTACGCCGAGCAGATGCTCGAGGTCCTCACCGCCGACCCGCACTTCGAGAACACCCAGCCCGACGGCGGCTACAGCCCGCGCCCGGACTTCCGCCCACTGACCAAGTTCGAGGGACAGGGCCTGCAGAAGGGCCATGTCGTCCACGATCTGATCTTCCGCCGCAGCGACACATAGCGCCCTTTAGCCGCTGGGCATAATCCTGCGGTCCTACTTTCTCCCGTTCGTTAGGGTCGTCAGGTGCACCAGTCCCCGCCCCCGCACCAGCAGCCCGGCCCCCCGGCCATGGCATACGGACAGCAGCCGTGGACCGACCCCACGTCCGCGCCGCCGCCGGGAGGCCACTGGCCGCACCCGCCGGGCCGCGGCCCCTGGCGCGGCCGGCTGAGCGCGCTGTGGGCCAACAAGTCCCTGCGCGTCACGGCGCTGGTCGTCCTGCTCTCCCTCTCCGGGCTGATCATCCTGGCCCTGGTCCGCCAGCAGACCGGCACCGAGGGCTTCCTGGTGGGCCTGGGCCTGGCCATCCTGCCCGTACCGCTGCTGATCGCCGCGTTCCGCTGGATGGACCGCATCGAACCCGAACCCTGGCGGAACCTGATCTTCGCCTTCGCCTGGGGCGCCTGCGCCGCGACCCTCGTCGCCCTCATCGCAAACGGCTTCGCCACCAAGTGGCTCATGACCAACGTCGCCGACTCCTCCTCCGGCCAGGCCGACGCCGACGCCTGGGGCGCCACCCTGGTCGCCCCCGTCGTCGAGGAGAGCGCCAAGGCCGCCGCCGTCCTGCTCCTCTTCCTCTTCCGGCGCCGCGACTTCAACGGAATCGTCGACGGCGTCGTCATCGCCGGCATCACCGCCACCGGCTTCGCCTTCACCGAGAACATCCTCTACCTCGGCACGGCCTTCGTCAGCGACCAGGAATACGGCTACTCCGGCATCCGCTCCACCACCGCCGCGACCTTCTTCATCCGCGCGGTGATGTCCCCCTTCGCCCACCCCCTCTTCACCGCCGCCACCGGCATCGGCTTCGGCATAGCCGCCGCGGCCGCCCAGCACCAGCGAGCGCGCCGCGTCCTCGTCCCCCTCGCCGCCCTGCTCGGCGCCATGGTCCTGCACGGCCTCTGGAACGGCTCCGCCACCTTCGGCGGCTACGGCTTCCTCGCCGTCTACGCCCTCTTCATGGTCCCCGTCTTCGGCCTGCTGACCTGGCTGACCATCTGGTCCCGCAACAACCAGCTGCGCACCATACGCACCCAGCTCACCACCTACCAGGCCGCCGGCTGGCTCACCCCACCCGAGCCCATCGCCCTCTCCTCCATGCGCGCCCGCGGCATAGCCCGCGACCTCGCCCGCCGCACCCAGGGCCCGGCCGCGGCCCGCACCGTCGCCGACTACACCGCGACCGCCACCTCACTCGCCTTCCTCCGCCACCGCGCCTACCTCGGCACGGCGGGCCCCGACTTCACCACCCGCGAACGCGAGCTCCTGGACCACCTCTGGCAACACCGCGAAACCGCCCAACCCGCCCTGGCCCACGCCGCCCTCTCCGTCCCCCTCCCCCGCCGCCCAGTCCCCCGCCCCCACCCGGCCACGATGCCCCCGCCCTACTGGCCCCCCACCCAGCCCCCCTACGCGCCGCACACCCCCTACGCCCAGCCGGCCCCCTACGGCTACCCGGCCTGGCCCCCGGCCCACCAGCCGCCGCACCCGCAGGGGCAGCCGTGAGCCGGGCCTGCAGCTCCCGCAGGGGTGCGGTAGGCACGGCGCCCAGGTTCGCGTTGGCAACAGGGGGTCTGGGAAGCTGGTTCCATGTCGGACTCCGAGCAATGGTCGCCGCCACCAGGTTCGTGGGCATCATCCGCGGCGCGGCGCCGGAACATGCAGGCGATCAGATCACGCGACACCAAGCCTGAGCGTGTGATCCGTCAGCTTCTCCACGCTCGGGGTTTCAGATATCGCGTGGCCGCGCGGCCACTAGCCGACTTGCGCCGCACGGCGGATATCGTCTTCCGTCCGACGCAAGTCGCCGTTTTCATCGATGGCTGCTACTGGCACGGTTGCCCGGACCATTACGTTTCCCCGAAAACCAACCCCGGCTATTGGTCGGGCAAGGTAGCTGGCAATATTGCGCGCGACCGCGACACGGACAAGTGCCTTACCGAAGCGGGATGGCTAGTGCTCCGATTCTGGGAGCACGAGCCGTCAGGAGCCTGTGCCGACAAGATTGCCGCTACGGTCCTCGCTCGCCGGGCGGGGCTCGATAAGCGCTGAGTCCGGGAAAGCCGTCATCTGGCCGACGTTCTCTTCTACGGCTAGAGGCTCCTGCCCGCCGTCCAGCTCGTACCCCTTAAGCAGTTCGTCCCGCTCCTGCGGAAGCAGCACCGCCGCAATAGCCCTGCCAACCGCTTCAGCCACCGGCGGTGGGAAGGCGTTACCCACCTGACGGTAGCGCGCTGTCTTCCGTCCCTGGAACTTCCAGTCGGCAGGAAAGCCCTGAATGCGAGCGGCTTGCTCAACCGTCAGCATCGGGCCCGCCGGACGGAACAAGTCGCGCTCCGGATCACACTCATCCGGGTCATTCGCGACGCCCGACGCGTCGACTCCCATGGCCGCCCACGCTCGCTTCGCCCGGGTTGGGCCCAGGTCGGCACCGCCGTGCTTCCTGGATCCTCCCACGAGTGTCGGCGCCACCCCATCGGTAGAGTTCGCCTCCGCCTTTTCAACGGCCTCCAGCCACGTCTCGAAGACGTGTCGCCCGGTACGCTCGCCTGGCCTGGCCCGCCTGCCCTTCTCGTTCTTATCCCAGAACTTCTCACAGCGCTCACGCATGCTATCTTCCAGCACGTCTTTTACGGAAACACCGCCACCGGCCAATCCCTTGGGCCATACAAATTTGCGATCACCTAGAGCACTCTTGTGGATAACAACAAGAATGGCCCTTGGACGGAGCTGAGGAACGCCGAAGTCACGCGCCTCAAGCAGTCGCCAGACGCGCCTCATCTCCTTGTCCTGCCGCTCGACAGGCCACTTTTTGTCGATGTGAGGGACGTCATACCCCAGACGCCCCAAATCCTCCAAGATCCGCCTGCGGTAGTCGATGAACACATGCGGCGGCTGAAGAATTCCGCGCACATTCTCGATCATCACCGCTTTAGGGCGCAGCTTATCCACGATACGGAGCATATCCGGGAACAAATCGCGCTCATCGTCCTCGCCGAGCCGTTTACCGGCTAGCGAGAATGGCGGGCAGGGCACGCCGCCGGCCAAAAGATCAAGACGGTCATCGCCGAGGTCGAGACCTTTATGCTGCTCCGAGCCAAGAAAATCTTTGACATCTTGGGGCTTGAGCTTTTCTCGCCTTTTTTCGTCCCACTGCGGCCAGTGGCCGACGTTGGCTCTGAGCGTCTCGACGGCGTGGGCATCCCACTCCACGAGAGCTAGGTGCCGGAAACCGGCCTCATGCAGCCCCACTGCCTGGCCACCCGCTCCTGCACAGATCTCAACCGACGTCAGCTGCGGGTCACTTTGCGGGCCACTGCCTCCGCTGGCGCCCATGCGAGATCCTCCTGGTGCGACGCAAAATACCTTGCCCAGTTTCGCATGCGCCGGCACTTCGGTGACCATGAGTTGCGCAGCCAGGCTGACCAGACTTGGATCAGCCTGGTCAGCCTGGGGGTGGTCCCGCTAGGACCGGGATCGGTTCTGTCCCATGTGACCGAGAAGGGCCTCAATGTCGCTGGGAGCGAGACCAGCCGCCACCGAGGGCTCCTCCTGCAGATCGGAGAGCTGCTGCACGGAGGGGTCGTCGAGGATCTTCCCCATGAACTCGAGCTTCTGGTTCAGCCGCGCCTCGACCACCTCATCGATCGTGTTCCGGGCAGCGAGCACCGTGACCCGGGTGTCCGTACCAGGAGCCAGCCCCAGGCGATGGATGCGGTCGAGACTCTGCAGGAAGCGTCCTGCGACGAAGTCACGGTCCACGTACACCGCGTCGTGGCAGACATGGTGAAGGCTGATGCCCTCCCCCAGGGTCGCCGGGTTCGAAATCAGCACCATGCACCCCGGATCCTCGCGGAAGCGGCGAAGTTGCTCGTCGCGGTCAGGGGTCCCGCCATGGACTACCGCCGGGCCGTACTTCTCCAGCAGCTGGGCCAAAGTGGTAAGGCTTCGGACGAACGTCGTCCATACGAGCGTCTTCCGTCCGCGCTCCGCGTTCTCCGCGACGATCGCCGCCGCTTCCTTGTACTTGGGCGACAGTTCGTAGTCCGGAAGGTTCTGCATGAGCGTGAACAGCGAGTCGCCCTGAGGGATCTCCAGAGGCGGCAGCTGATAGGCCAGAGGCTCATGTCGGCTCGCCCCTTCGACGAGAAGAGCCGGGCTCGTCGCGGCCATCAGCAATCGCAGGGCAGTCTTTCCGAGCGAGCTGAGATCATCGCGGGCAGCCCCAGTGCTCACCCCTCCGACCAGCGAGCTGTAGATCTCGCTGTGCAGATCCGGCATGTCCACGTACCGCATCCGCAGCTCCATAGGCGGCAGACCTAGCTCATGCTTGGTCGTCCGGGTGAAGAGCGGTCGCAAAACAGTACTGGCGTGGGCAAGGTCACCGCCGGCCACTGCCTGTGCCACTGAACGCTGCCCATGCCCCGGCCATACGAAGCCCAGGAGGTTTTCCAGGTCCTTAGACCCATTGGGGGCTGGCGTACCGGTGAGAATCAGACGGCGCTGAGCGAGAGGGCCGAGCGCCATGCAAGCGGCTCCGTAGGTGCCCCGTACGCCGAGCTTCATCCGGTGCGCCTCGTCAAGGATGATCATCGAAGGAGCGGACTTCAGCCATCCCGCCAGTGTTGAGAGGGAACGGTCCAGGCGCTCGTAGTTGACGATAAGAACCTCGGCCCACTGGTCGAGAGACCGGTCCAAGATGTGCGGCCGCAGCGGATAGCGGAAACACGCGGCAGTCTCGTACTGCCAGGACTCGTATGCCGATTTGGGGCATACGACCAACACCCGGCTGACCTTGCCTTGCGTCTTCTGGGCGGCGTATACGGCGAGAGCCACACGGGTCTTGCCGGCACCAGGGACACTGAAGTTCGCCCCGTGCTGGAGGGACAACAGTTTCGCGATGTCGCGCCGCTGGAACTCACTCAGCTCAGCCTGCCAGTCGGCGCCGAGAAGACTGCTGACGTCCTCAGCGCTGACCTCGGCTGAGTGGTCAGGGGCGGCAAGCCGCTTCTTGACGACTTCCGCATCCTGGAGGACCCCAACGACCAGGCTCTGCAGCTCCGGAGCCCACGCCACGCCAGACGGGTGTGGCCACGTGCTTATTGCGTTCAGTCTTCCCAGCAGGTCATCGAGCTCGACTGACGCCATCAGTGGGCCGAGCTGGCCGCCCGTACGGAAACGGGCGGCCAGCTGGACGAGATCATTTCGATGCTTCTCGGTGGTTCTCAGAATGACCTTGGTACGCGTCTCGTCGAAGCCGAGGTGCAGAGACGTCTCGACCGCAGCGTCGGTCATCAGGAGATCTCCGTAGCCGCGGCATCGATGAGCCACGAGACGCCGTCGCCAGGGTGCGGCATACCGCGACCTGCCTGCTGGGCCAGCTTTCGAAGGCTGTCCCGCAGCTTCAGCACGGCCTCGTCGAACGCCTCCTCGTCCAGAGAGCGGGTAGCGCGCGCCTGCACCAGATCGACCACGCACTGGTCGATGTCGGCACAGGCATCAGCAAGACGGGCCGGCGCCATCTGCTTGCGTTTGCGGACGCGAGCGTCACGGCCGGCGGCGTCGATCGCGGCATCGAACGCCCGGTGGGCATCGTCGAAGAGGATCTGCGCGGTGCTCTTCTCACTGTCCGGGACTGCCGGATCAGTGCTGAGTGCGGCGGCCTTCGCCCGCAGAATCTGATCATTGAGCGCCCGGGCCGCTGAGACAGACGCCGACGCCCCCGGAACCGAGACACCCAGCCCCGGTACGGCCACGGCCTCTTCCTCAACCGCCAGGGTGTTCAGGTTTTCCGGAAGCGTACGGCCCAGGTACCTGTCCTGGAAGCCCTCCTCGATATGGCGCACGTCAGTCTTGGCGAAGCCAAGGGTGATCGCTGCCATCCGGACTTCCTTGAGCACTTCGGCCTGGTCCGGATCGGCCGCGGCCAGCTTCTCGTAGGCGCGGTGAAGCTCCTTCAGCTTCTCCTGATCGTCCTCGAAGTCCACCAGGCGCAGTGCAACACCACCACCGCTCCGGCTGCGCTCGATCATGTCCTGGATGGTGCTGAGGATCCAGCGCTCCTGGTGGTACGTGGCCGGCTTGATGCGGAATTCCTTGGCAATGGCTTCCGGAGTCCGGCCCAGCGCGGCCTGCTCCTCCATGGCGAGCAGACGATTGATGTACGAGTACTCGCGGCGGTGGTCCTTGCGCAGCTGCAGCGACAGCTCGACCGCGTTGATGTCCGCCCAAGTGAACGACTCCGGCAGCACCCCTACCCGCATCGACTGCGCACCGATCTCCCGGAGTGCGGCGGCACGGGTGTTGCCGTTCACGAGGATGCCCTGGTGGGTGATCAGTCCGGGATCGTTCTGGCCGAACTGCTTCAGACTTTCCTTCAGCTTGTCGAAGTCGGGGTCCCTGCGGCTCGGGTCCTTCGGCTCGGCCTGAAGCAGATGCTTCAGGTAATTCTGGCTGTCAACGCTCCAGGGGTCCTTGTCCAGCGCCTCGTCACGCTCGGCATCGTGGCTGCGCTGGGCACGAATGCGGTGAGTGCTGGGGTTGAAGTACAGCCCGGCGAGCGGAAGATCGATGACTTCTACAGGTACGCGCTGTTCGTTCCAGTCGACCGTGACCGTTTCCCGGGTGCCGCCCGACGTCTTCACCTCCTCCAGCCTCTTCTTGATCAACTCACTGAACTCCGCCGCGCGCGGCGGCGGCGCGAACTCCCGCAGCATGGCTTCCTCGTCCCCCTCTTAGTCTTCGTCGCTGCTTACGGCCTTCTTGACGGCCGCACGCGACTCCTCGGGCAGCGTCCGGTAGGTCCCCCACAGCTTCTCAAGGGGGCTCACCGTCCGCCGGTCGGCCTCAATCCAGCCGGCGAAGACCTTCCGCTCCAGCGGCGTCAGGCTCTTCACCCCGTCGAACACCGCCCCCAGATCTACCTCGCGGTCCGCTCCGCCCGAACCACACCGCTTGCACTCGGTGACGTACTGCACCTCGACGGTGCCGTCCTCCAGCCGGACGCTGCGACGGGCGACATTCAGCTTCGACTGCTCAATGCCGTCCTCGTAGAGCTCCCCTACGCCGACCCCACAGTTGCGGCAGAGGAAGTTGTCCGCCTGCCATACCTTGTTGCGCTGGGCCGCGCTGAGGCTGTTCTTGTGCTTCGCGACCTTTGCCTGGCCAGGGATCCATACCTCAGCGCCCTTGCTGACGTACCTCTGCTCCTCCAGCTTCAGGGCGGGATCATCGCGGTTCGTGTCGATGCGCCATCCGTGAGCGCGAAGGTCCCGCAGCCGCCGATCGATCTGCGATTCGCCCGGGAACGCGTCACGCAGTTGCGCCTTGGTGAAGATGTTGCCTTCCCCCACCTCGGTCTCCAGCCACAAGGCCGCCCGAATCTTGCCCCCGAACTTTTCTTTGTCCTGCCACGACGGCAGCATCGCCATCTTGAGTCTCCGTTTCAGCCGTACAGGCATGCCTAAGAAACGCCTTGACCCCGACATGCATGCCCAGTCATGGCGTCCGCCCCGAACTTCGGCGGCACTTCCATTGAGCACCGGCAACTGGAAAAGGTCGAGCGAATACGCATGTTGCACGCGAATACGCAACTACCTCTGCGGCAGGATGGGTTGACATGACCGGCACACGACCGGCTACGACGGCAGCAGGAGGGGACGGATGCGAGCCAGAGCGAAGGTCAGCGAAGAGGTGCCGCCTGGCAGACGCGCACTCGCCCAGATGGTGAACCATCTGCTTGAACATCTGGGCGCCGCAACGCTGCAGGAGGCGGCTGAACTCATTACAGCGCACGGATATCCGACCGATAAGAGCAGATTGTCACGCTATAGAAGTGGTAGAAACCGCCCGCAGGAAGGGTTCCTTGTTGCGCTGCACGGAATCGCCGTCGACCGTGCAGGCGGCGAAGACACCGTCGGCATCTCCGAGCACGACGCGCTTGAGGTGCTCGCCGCCGCCGAGACGAAAGCCTGCAACGTCTGCCCCACGCTGTACCGCAGGATCCGTCGCGTGCGGAACAGAAACCGCCGCTTGTTGCGCGACAACCGGCGCCTCTTCAGGGCTAAGGCCGGCTTAGAAGAGGAGTTGGCTGACTTCCGCAAGAACATGGCATCGCTGCCGGTCCCCCCTCAGCGAGGGGACCGGCAGCGCACGGCGCACGACGTGGCCGCCGCGCAGCAACTTGCGGCCATGACTGCGGACCTCGATGAAACGACCGAGCCGGATACAGCGGTGGCCGTACTGCGCCAGACCGCGGAGGTTCTGACCCCTCTGGAGAGCGCCGCCTCCGTCGCCCTCCTCCGGGGGGAGCATCGCCATGAGCTGGCTGACACGCTGATCACGATGTACGGGCGCGATCACCCCGACAAGGACGTCATTCGCGCCGCCCTGGAACTTCATGGGTACGGGATGGTCGATGACGCCGGCGCGATGCTCCGTGCCGCCGCAGGCTGAAGTGCCGGCGCGGATGACTCCCCCGCCTTCACACTGCGTCAGGCGATCAATACGGTC
The DNA here is from genome assembly GCF_042959105.1 of Streptomyces sp. NPDC007917. Taxonomy (NCBI): domain Bacteria; kingdom Bacillati; phylum Actinomycetota; class Actinomycetes; order Kitasatosporales; family Streptomycetaceae; genus Streptomyces; species Streptomyces sp. NPDC007917. The sequence goes on along the minus strand of NZ_JBIBKK010000019.1, from coordinate 155,702 downwards.
GGGATGGCTACCTCACCACACCCACCTCAGCTTCAAACTGAAGCTGAGCGCGGTCCAGGGCCGTGTCCGGGTCCCGGCCGTGGGCGCGGAACCAGTGGAGGAGGTCGGCGATCAAGGCGATTGCCGCCTCTTCCGCGAGGGCTCGTCCGAATTGCGGTGAGGATTCCCTGCGATACGCCGACCGGCCGTAGAGGGTGAGCAGGGCCTCCGCACGATCCACTTGAGGCCCTTCCAGGTGGGCGTCGGCCTCGCGCAGTTCCGTGGCGATCTCGCACCAGGTCGTCTTGCCGGCGTCGGTCGGCATCACGCCCCATCGGTCCGTTACCGCCATGACCAACGCCAGCCCTCGGCCGGACTCGGACGTGGTCGTCGCACCCAGGAGTGTGGGCAGGGCCCGGCGGTCCGGGTCGTGGATCTCGATGCGCAGGTAGGTGCCGTTCATGGAGACGGCCATCGTCGTGGGCGTGCCGGCGCCGACGTGGACGATGACGTTCGTGACGAGCTCGCTGACGCAGATCAGCGCCGCGTCGATGAGGTCGGGCAGGCCCCAGCGCGTCAGGTGCGTGCGCATGCTGCGTCGGAGGGCGGGGACTTCACCGGGTTCCGCCAGGAAGGGAAGGTGCCACGCCTTCCTTGGCATGCAGTGCTCGATGGCCATCTCTCAACCCCTCGCGGTCGCGTTGCCTTGCAGCGGTCACCTGCAGCTATCACTTGGTGGCCGAGCGGTTACTCCGTGTGAGAGCATGGCATCGCACATCTCGCCGTGCAATGTGCACGAAGGGATTCGCTCGAATGGGTGACTGACGGGTCCGACCCGCCCGACGAGACTGAACCTTCTTTCCCACACGAGGAGTTCATGTGCCCGGATCACCTACTGCCCGACGTCGCCGCTTGGCCATCGAGCTGAAGAAGCTGCGCGAGGAACACCAGCTCACCTGCAACCAGGTGGGCAAGGAACTGGACTGGAGCGGGTCCAAGGTCAACCGCCTGGAGACGGGGCAGGGCCGCGTACAGCCGTCGGACATCGATGCTCTCTGCCGTTTCTACGGAACGTCCGACGAGCTCCGCGAACTTCTCAAAGAGCTCGCCAAGCAGTCCAAGACGCGGGGGTGGTGGCACGAGTACGGCAGCGCCGTGCCTTCATGGTTTTCGGTCTATGTCGGTCTGGAGCAGGCCGCTTCGGGGCTTCGGGCGTACGAGTGCGAGTTCGTGCCCGGTCTGCTTCAGACGGCCGATTACGCACGGGAACTCCACCTCGCCGCGCCGACTCAGGACCCCGACGACGTTGAGCACATGGTCACCGTGCGCATGGAGCGGCAGGCTCTCCTGACCAGTGCGACGCCCATCGACCTGTGGGCCATCGTGCACGAGTGCGTGCTGCGGCACGTCATCGGCAACGCCGAGATCATGCGCGCGCAGTTCGAACGCCTGCTGGATGTGGCGCAGCTGAAGAACGTCACGCTCCAGGTGCTGCCGTTCGACGCCGGCAGCTACCCCGCCGTTGGCGCGTTTACGATCTTGGGGTTTCCTGATCAGGAGGATCCCGACATGGTGTACCGCGACGGCCTGACAGACGCGGTGTACCTGGAGAGTCCGGAAGAGATCGCCCTCTACGGCAAGGCGTTTGACAATCTGCGTGCTCTGTCCTTGAGTCCTCAGCGGTCGACTGACCTGATCAGACAAGCGGCACAAGGACTCTGTTGATGACCGATATATCACCCCTCCAGTGGCGGAAGAGCAGCTACAGCAACGGAAGCGGGGGCAACTGCGTCGAGATGGCCGGCCTGGCGGGCGGCGGGGCTGCCATCCGGGACTCGAAGGAACCGGAGCGGGCCGTGCTCGCGTTCTCGGCTCGCGCCTGGCGGAACTTTGTAGCGGCCCTGCCCACCAGTTTCCTCAGGCACCGAGAAGGGCGTTGACCTCTTTGACGACCGTGGTGATGTCGACCGGCTGACTGGTGTCGATGGTCAGCAGGGGCCCGCCCAGGCGGAGAGGGCCCGGGTAAGTGGCGCGGAGCGTGGCGACGCGCTCGGCAACTTGCTCGGGGGTGAGTTGGCGGTCGAGGTGGCCGGGGTGGCGGGTGCGTCGCTGGAATCGTTCGGCGGCGAGCGTGGGGTCGCAGTCGCAGAAGATCTCGATCAGGCGCGCGTTGAGTCGGTGCAGCCGTTCGGGTGCGGTGTCGTGGTGCCACCAGTTGTCGAGTACGGCTCGTTTGGCTTGGGCAGCGATGGTGTAGAGGACGTCGTCGCCGGCGCGGCTGAGCCGGTGTCGCCAGGTGTGGTCGCCGGTGCCGAGGGAGTCGAAGAGGGATTCCAGGATTGCGTCCTTGTCGATGACCGGCCATCCCAGGCAGTCGCCCAAGGCGCGGGAGAGAGTGCTCTTCCCGCTGGCTGGCAGGCCGGAGGTGATCACGAAGACGTTGTCGGTCACGACGTCAGTGTGGCGTGAGGCTCCCCAAGCCGTGCCTGGTCCGAGCGCTCTTCTGTCCCTGTCGAACGAGTCCGCGAGGAGTTCTGATGCGAGAAGTGCTGATAGTCGCCGCAGGCGATGCCTGGTTCAAGTCCTCGTACAGTGGCGCTGGCGCAACCGAATGCGTCGAGGCCGCCTTCCGCAAGGGCGGCATCGCCATCCGGGACTCGAAGGACCCGGACCGGGCCGTGCTCGCGTTCTCGGCGTGCGCCTGGGGAGAGTTCGTCGCGTCCGTGCGGCGCGAGCAGGTCTGACGTTCCGCTGAGGTTCGAGCGGGCATGGGCATTCTGGCCGCCACCTGTGTCACGTGGAGGAGGCCACAATGAAGAAACTCACGCGTCGGATTGCCGTCCTTGTGGCGGGGGTGGTGGTCGGGGTGCTCGCTGGCGGGGTGTCTGTTCGGGCTGACAGTGGTGGCGGGGCGCAGGGCGAGGGTGTGATGCGGCTGCGGGGCCTAGAGGTTCGTATCCACAATGGGACGGGGTGTCGGCTCACCCGCTCCGACTATCGGCTGACCTGGGGCGAATTCGTCACCGAGCCCACCGTAGTCATCCCCAAGGGGCAGGACGGCGGGTTCAAGGCGCAGTCCCGGGCGGCGTCGTTCAGTGGTGTGGAGGGGGTCGTGAAGTACATCTCCAGTAACTGTGACGAGAACTGGCGGAACCAGCACCCCGCCACCCTCGACTTCAACGTCCCGGTGGTGGGGACGAACTCCTACACCCCTGACGGGAGCGGGGCCTTCGCGTCCGAGCTCTCCGGCGGGAGCGGGGCTCAGGCCGTGCTCATGTGGGGCCTGAGCAAGCGCTAAGCGGTTTCGTCTACGTGGGGCGCGGAGGGTGGGCCGAGGAGGCGGCGGAGCGCGGTTGGGGTGTGGTGGAGGTGTTCGCGGATGGTGCGGGTGAGGTGGGCCTGGTCGGCGAAGCCGAGGTCGGCGGCCAGGGTGGCGAGGCTAGGTTCGCCCTGGGTGAGGCGGTCCATGGCCTGGCCGACGCGGACGCGGTTGCGGTAGCGGGTCAGGGATACGCCCATCTCTTGGGAGAAGGCCCGGCTCAGCCGGTACGGGGAGACCTTGAGGTGCCGGGCCAGTGAGCACAGCTCCGCTGCCTGTGGGGCTCCCTCGGTGATTGCCTCGCGGGCCGCTGCGACCAGGGCGCGGTCGGCGGGTTTGGGTCGCTGGGCCGGTTTGCCGGTGGCCGCGGCGAGGAGGCGGAGCAGTTCCTCCGTCAGGGCGTAGTCGATGTCGCCGCCGGCGGCGGCTGCGAGGAGGCGCCGGTGGGTGAGGTCGATACGGGCGTCGACGTAGACGCTCGTGCTGCCCGCGAGCCCTTCCCAGAGCCGGGGCGTGAAGGTGAGGGAGGTGCAGGTGTCACCGCCGGTAGGGTGCGCGAAGCGCTCCTCTTCGGCCGGGGTGCCCAGGTATCCGACCGTCGGGTCCAGGTCGACGTCGGATCCTCCGGCGGACCGGCGGAATCTGCCGCGTCGTACGAGCACCATGCGGTGATCGTCGCGGGCCTCCGGCTGGGACCACCGGGTGTGGTCGGAGCGGCACACCACCGTGGTCACGGCGAACTCGGACCGGGCGGCGAGGGTTACGGCTGAGAGCACGCCGCAGACCCTACGTCTCGGGTCCGACACCGAGCCGGGTTCCGCGAGTCCGCAAGCTCGCGAGTGGTCCGCAAGGATCTTCAAGACCCCCGGCATGAGCAGCGCGGATGCTGGGCGGGCAAAGCCACGACACCGAGGAGTCACCGGCATGACCGTCCACGCGGAGCTCACCGCGATCGTCATCGACTGCGCCGCCCCCAAGGAACTCGCCGAGTTCTACCACCGCCTCACCGGCTGGGAGATCACCCACAGCGACGACGACTACGCCAGCCTGGGCAACGGCCCGTTGCGACTCGCCTTTCCGCGGGTCGCCGACTACCGCGGGCCCTCCTGGCCCGACACCGCCCACCACGCCCACCTCGACTTCCAGGTCAGCGACCCGGAGGCCATGGTGAAGGAACTGATCGCGCTCGGGGCGAGCGCACCCGACTTCCAGCCCGGCGAGGGGCAGTGGACCGTCCTCGCCGACCCGGAAGGACACCCCTTCTGCCTCTCCGCAGCCTGATCAGGAGTCACCCATGGCCTCCATACACAAGGAATTCGTCGTCGACGCCACACCCGACGCCGTCTGGGACGTGCTCAGCGACTATGGCGCGGTGCATGAACGCCTCGCGCCCGGCTTCGTCACCGATACGCACCTGAGCTCGGACACCCGTACGGTCACCTTCATGGACAGGACGATCGTCCACGAGCGGCTTGTCGACCTCGACCACGAGAACAGGCGCGTCGCCTACCGCCGCACGACCCGTCCCGTCCGGAGAGGCGCAAGCGCGGAAGATCCCGATCAGGGAGGCGTTGTGCCCATGCAGGCGCTGCGGGGTCGGGCGTAACGTCACGGTGGCGTGAAGTCCCCTGCATCCAGGACGGAGCTGCCGCCGCAGTGGCTTTTGTCGACGGTCGACGGGCCGGCCGAGGAAGGCCCTGCGCCTGGTCGACAAGCCGCTGGGCTCCCTGGGCTCCCTGGCCTCGCCGCGCCCTCCCGGGACCGCCCGGGGGAACCTGAGCAGGCACCGGCCCCGGGTCCGCCGTACGGGCCGGGGCGGGTGTTACCGGCTGCCGGCGTTCGGCCTGGGGGTGGTCTGGGGGTGGGGGAAGTCCGTCCAGCCTTTGCGGAGTCGGGCGAACAGGGTGCGGAGCGCCTGGGCTGGGTCGGGGCTCTCCTGGGCCAGGGCGCCGATGTCCAGGGCGAAGCGGGCCAGGGCGCGGGCTTGGAGGTCGTCGTCGGGGAGTCCGGCTTCCGCGGCGATGGCGTGGGCGAGGGTGGTCTCCCAATTGCGCTGCATGCGCATGAAGTGGTCGCGCAGCGCGGGGGTGGTGTGGACCAGGTCCAGGAACTCCTCGCGGGAGGGGTCGCCGGGGTGGCGGGGCTTGGGGGCGGCGAGATAGGTCTCCAGCGCGTCCAGGATCGCCGTGTCTGCCGGACGGTCGCGCACCGCTTGGGCCAGCTGCTGTTCGTGTGCGGCTTCCTGGTCGAAGACCAGCGATTCCTTGCTGGGGAAGTAAGCGAACAGCGTGCTGACCGCGATGTCGCACGCGTCGGCGATCTCGGCCACGGTCACCGCGTCGAAGCCGCGCTCGCGGAACATCGCGAAGGCCGTGTCGGCCAGGCGCTTGCGTGTCTGGGCCTTCTTGCGTTCCCGCAGTCCTCCGCGCGTCATGCCGCCCACTGTAGCCCAGATATCGAAGCGACAGTGAATCCGTAGTGACTTGTTTTTCGAAGTGACTTCGATAATCTGAGGCGCGTCGCGCCATCAACGCGGCGAAACAGATGGCGAAACAGACGAGGAGACGACCCTTGACCGCGACCGCTCCCCCCGGCCCCCCAACGGGCCGGGCCGCACGCTCGGGGATCACCACGGTCCTGCCCGGGCTGCTGCTGGTGATCTTCTTGGCCTCGCTCGACCAGCTGATCGTGTCCACCGCGATCCGTACCATCGGCGACGACCTGCACGGCCTGTCGTCCCTGGCCTGGGCGACCACCGCCTACCTGATCACCTCGACGATCAGCACGCCGGTGTACGGCAAGCTGTCGGACCTGTTCGGCCGCAAGCGGCTGCTGCTGACCGCGGTCGGGATCTTCACCCTGGGCTCGGCCTTGTGCGGGCTGGCCACCTCGATGCCCATGCTGGCCGCCTTCCGCGCCCTGCAGGGGCTGGGGGGCGGCGGCATGCTGGCGCTGGTCGTGGCCGTGATCGGGGATCTGGTCTCGCCCCGTGAACGCGGCCGGTACCAGGGCTACACCATGAGCGCGATGACGCTGGGCAGCGTGCTCGGCCCGGTGCTGGGCGGGCTGCTGGCCGGGCAGGGCACGATCCTGGGCATCGCCGGCTGGCGGTGGATCTTCTGGATCAATGTGCCGGTCGGCCTGGTCGCCCTGATCGTGCTGCGGCGGGTGCTGCGCCTGACCACCACCCGCCGGGACCGTCACATCGACTGGTGGGGCGCGGCCCTGCTGGCGCTCGGGCTGACCCCGCTGCTGCTGATCGCCGAACAGGGCGCCGCCTGGGGCTGGGCTTCCGGCCGCGCGATCGGCTGCTACGCCGTCGCCGCCCTCGGGCTGGCCGGGCTGGTGACCGTATCGGCCCGCAAGGGCGCCGACGCCCTGATCCCGCTGCGGCTGTTCCGCACCAACAACTTCACGGTCTCGATCATCGGCACTTTCGTCCTGGGCCTGGCCCAGTTCGGCGGCCTGGGCGTGCTCCCGCTGTATCTGCAGCTGGCCAAGGGCGCGTCCCCCGCCAAGGCCGGGCTGCTCATCCTGCCCATCGCCCTGGGGCAGACCGCCGCGTCCTTCGCCGCCGGACGGTTCACCGCCCGCACCGGCAGGTACAAGAGCCTGGCGATCGCGGGTACGGCGCTGCTGGGGTGCGGGCTGTTCGCCATGGCCTCGGTCTCTGCCGACACCTCCCTGTGGATCACCGGCGGCTATATGTTCGCGTTCGGCGCGGGCGCCGGCCTGGCCGGCAACGCGCTGATGACCGCGCTCACCAACTCGCTGCCGCCGGCCGACATGGGCGCGGGCACCTCCAGCCTGTCGCTGTTCCGCGGTCTGGGCGGCACCACCGGAGCCGCCCTGCTGCTGGCCCTGCTGTTCGCGCAGGCCGGCCCCGCCATCGCCGAGCGCTACGAGGCCGCCGGCAGCTCACCGGCCTTCCAGCACGCGGCCGCCCAGCACCCGCACGATCTGACCGAGGTGCGCCATCCCGACCTCAACGACACCGCGTTCCTCGCCCACCTGGACCCGGCCCTGGCCAGGCCCTTCCTGGACGGCTTCGTCCACGCCCTGGACCAGGTGATGCTCACGGCCGGCGGCATCGTCGCCCTGGCCTTCCTCATCCTCCTGGGGCTCCAGCAGGTCTCCTTGCGCACCGAACCACCCGCCTCCAGGGCGGGCCGGGACCTCGGCGAGGCCGCGCGGCGCGGGCAAGGAGGCGGCGTCTAGCGGAGGGGCGGGATGGTCGCCCTGGCCGCCGGGGTACGGGCCGCTGGGTGACCGCCGGTCGGGGGACGCGGCTGTGTCGGTCCGACGGTGGTGTGGTGGGGATGGGCATCGTGGTGGCACCTGTGCCAAGAGGAGGAGGCCGCAATGAGGACGCTGCCGCGCTGGATCGTAGCCGTGGTGATGGGGGCGGTGGTCGGCGTGACGGCCGTCTCTGCTTCCGCCCAGGCCGTCGCTTCCGCCCAGGCTGTCGGCGGTGGCGGGGTACGGGGTGACGGCGAGGGCGACGAGACGAGCCGCACGGTTGAGGTCCGTATGCACAATGCGACGGGGTGCCGGCTCACGCGGACCGATTACGGGCTGACGGCCGGGGAGTTCGTCGCCCGGCCCCCGGCGACGCTCGCCAAGGAGCAGGACGGTGTGTTCAAGGCGCGGTCCCGGGAGGGGTCGCTCAGGGGGGTCGCGGGCAGCGTCGAGTACACGGCCGACCACTGCGATGCGAGCCGGCGCGACGGTCATGCGGTCCGGCTGACGTTCGGGGCCGCGTACAACGGGATGAACAGCTTCAACACGGATGGCGGCGGGGCCTTCGGCACCAAGCTCTCCGGCGGGGGCGGGAATCACGCCGTGCTCAGGTGGAGTGTGGGGAGGTTCTAGCCCTCCCCCGGCCGTCGGCCCCGGCCGTCGGGACCATCACCCGCCGGTCTACGGCCGCGGGACCAGCCCCTCCGTGACCAGGGTCAGCAGCTTGTCGACCTCGGCCGCGCCATTGGGGTGGTGTTCCGTCGCCAGGGCGATTCCGATGACCACGGTCAGCAGGTCGGCGGCGGTCGCGTCCGCCCGTACGGCGCCCGCGGCGGCGGCGCGGCGGACCAGGGGGTCGCCGGCGGTGGCGAGGTAGGTGAAGCAGTGTTCGGCGTCCTCGGGGGACTCGGCGAGGGCCAGGGACGCCGCCATGCCGCGGGCGGAGGTGGCGTAGTGGGCGACGGCGCGCAGCCATTCCAGCAGTGCCGTCCGGGGGTCGTCCCGGGTGGCCAGGTCCGCGGCGAGGGCGCGCAGGGCCTCGATCCGCTGGCGGAAGACCGCGGTGAGCAGGGCTTGCCGGTTGGGGAAGTGCCGGCGCAGGGTCGCCGATCCCACCTGGGCGGTGCGGGCGACCTGTTCCAGGGAGACCTCCGCTCCATGGACGGCGACCTCCGCCTCCGCGGCGGCGAGGAGGCGCGCGTAGTTGCGGCGGGCGTCGGCGCGCCGGGGGCGGGCTTGGGTGTTGGACACGTCGTACACGTCGTCACCTTTGACCTTTGACCTTTGCGTAAATGGCGGACCCCTCCGTATCGTATCCGGCAGATAAACGGGGGACCCCGCCGTTTAGGGAGGCCGCGCCATGTCCACCGCACCCATACTCGTCACCGGCGCCACCGGAAAACAGGGCGGCGCGACCGCTCGGGCCCTGCTCGCGCAAGGTGTGCCGGTACGCGCGCTCGTCCGGGACCCCGACAGCGCCAGGGCCCGCGCCGTGCAGGCGCTCGGCGCGCGGCTCGTCGTCGGCGACCTGCGCGACCGCGACGCCGTACGGCGCGCCGTGGACGGAGCGCGCGGCGTCTTCTCGGTGCAGATGCCGGACCTGGCCGACCTTCAGGGCGATACGGAGTGGGTGTGCGGGCGCAACCTGATCGACGCGGCGGCCGAGGCGGGCGTCGAGCACCTTGTCCAAACCTCCATCTCCGGCGTCGGACAGCACCGTGAGACGCCCGGCTGGGGCGAGGAGCGCTGGAAGGACATGGAGCATGTGTACGAGGTGAAGGCCGCGCTCCAGGACCGGGGGCGTGACGCGGGATTCCGGTACTGGACGCTCCTCAAGCCGGCCTTCTTCATGGAGAACTTCCTCGTACCCGGCTTCGTCTTCAGCCCCGACGGCCGCCGGCTGGCGACCCTCATCAAGCCCGACACCGTGCTGAAGCTGATCGCCGTCCAGGACATCGGCACCGCCGCGGCGGCCGCCTTCGCCGACCCGGAGCGGTTCAACGGCGTGGAGCTGGAACTCGCGGGCGACGAGCTGACCATGGCGGAGACCGCCGCCGTGCTCTCCCGCGCGAGCGGCACCGAACTGACCGCTCCGGACATGACCCTGGAGGAGGCGCTGGCCGCGGGGATGCCGGAATTCGCCGCCGGGCACGAGCGGCTGAACACCGTGGGCCAGCCCGCCTCGCCGCGCTACGCCCGCGCGCTCGGGCTGCCGGTGACCGGCTTCGCGCAGTGGGCCGAGGAGCACGGCGCGGCGCTGCCCCCGGCCCGGCAAGCAGCCGCGGAGCCGGCCGCGGAGGCAGCCCAGTAGACGGGGCCCAGGAGGCAGCCCAGTAGACGGGCCCGCAGACCGCCCGGGAAGCCTGGCCCGCCCCCTGCGGCGCCACCCCCAACCGCTGTTGCAGAGTCGGTGCTTGATCATGACCCCATCGGCGCGTACGGCCACCCCGTCAGGCATAGGGTCGAGGAAGGAGAAACCCTCACAGTGGAGGTAAGAGGTCATGGCCGGAATCCCGGCAGGTGTGGTGGCCGCGAGCGGGCTCGTCGGCGGGTACGGGGTCGCGCGCTGGACCAAGAAGCGGCAGCTGGGCGGGGTGGCGCTGGCGGCGGCCGGGGTCGTGGCCGCGCGCGGGTGGCGGCAGAAGGCGGGGACGGGAACGGCGGCGGTGCTCAGCGGGCTGTACGTCGCGGCCTTCGCCGGATCGCATCCGCTCGCCAAGAAGCTCGGCGCCTGGCCCTCCGTCCTCACCGTGGCCGGCGGGGTCGCCGCCGCGTCCTGGGCCGCCGCCGACCGGCGGAGCGTCGGGGCTGCTGCCTGACCCACATCGCCCGGCCCACCGCCCACCGCCCACCGCCCGGTCCCGACGTTTGTAGTGGATATGAGACAGGGACACGCCGACGTCACGGCGTGTCCCTGTCTCATATCCACTACAAACGCATAAGGGGCGAAGCCCTTACTCCGACGACGACGTCAGGAGCGCCAGCTCCTCCTCCGTCAGCTGCAGATCCGCCGCCGCCAGCAGCGCCGGAAGCTGGTCCACGGTGCGCGCGCTCGCGATCGGGGCCACGACCGTCGGCTGGGCCGCCAGCCAGGCCAGGGCGACCGTCGCGTGCTCGGCGCCGTGATTGGCCGCCACGTCGTCGAGGGCGGCGAGGACCTTCTGGCCGCGCTCGGTCTGCAGGTGCTTGGCCGCGCCCTCGGCCCGGGCGCTGTCCACCGAGGCGCCGGGGCGGTACTTGCCGGTGAGGAAGCCGGACGCGAGGGCGTAGTAAGGGAGGGTCACCACGCCGTGGCGGGCGGCGACATCGGCGAGCGGGCCCTCGAAGGTGTCGCGGGAGACCAGGTTGTAGTGCGGCTGGAGGGCCACGTAGCGGGCCAGGCCCTCCTTCTCCGAGAAGTCCAGGGACGCCTCAAGGCGCTCGGCGGAGATGTTGGAGGCCGCGATCTGGCGGACCTTGCCCGCCTTCACCAGCCCGTCCAGCGTGGAGATGATCTCCTCCACCGGCACCGAGGTGTCGTCGTAGTGGGTGTAGTAAAGGTCGATGTAGTCGGTGCGCAGACGCTTCAGCGACTCGTCGACGCCCGCCTTGATCGCCGCCGCGGACAGGCCGCGGGGGGTCGGGACGCCGGCGCCCACCTTGGTCGCGAGGACGATGTCGGCGCGGTTGCCGCGCGAGGCGAACCAGTTGCCGAGGATGGTCTCGGACTCCCCGCCCGAATTGCCCGGCACCCATGCGGAGTACACGTCCGCGGTGTCGATGAAGTTGCCGCCCGCCGCCACGTAGGCGTCGAGCACGGCGAAGGACTGGGCTTCGTCCGCCGTCCAGCCGAAGACGTTCCCGCCGAGGGAGAGCGGGAACACGGACAGATCACCGATCTGCCTGTGGTTGTCGGTCTGCCGGCTCTGCTTGGTGTCCTTGGTGTCAGCCATGCGTTGTTTCAGCGCTGAGGCAGAGAGGGGTATTCCGCCGTACGCGCCAGTGGGCGGCAAAAAACCGGCGGCCCTGGCGTCAAGGGGGGAGAGAGCGCCAAGGCCGCCGGGGTATGGGGACCCGGTCAGCGGATCATCGGGCCGATGCCGCCGGGGGGCGGGGTCGCGCGGTCACGGGTTCAGGCCGTGGTCGCGGAGCCAGGGCATGGGGTCGATCGGGCTGCCGCCGCCCGGCCGGACCTCCAGGTGGAGGTGCGGGCCGGTCACATTGCCGGTGGCGCCGACGCGGCCGATGACCTCGCCCGTCGTCACCGAGCCCGACGTGCGGACCATCGACGACAGGTGGCAGTACCAGATCTCGGTGCCGTCGTTCAGCTTGAGCACGATGCGGTAGCCGTACGAACCGGCCCACCCGGCCGAGGTGATGGTGCCGCCGTGCACCGCCTTGACCGGGGTGCCGGTCGGGGCGGCGAAGTCCTGGCCCGTGTGATCGGCCGACCACATGTCGCCGGCCTGGCCGAAGGACGCGGTCAGGGTGTACGAGACGACGGGGAGGGTGTACTGGGCGGCGAGCTTGGCCAGGCGCTCGGCCTCGGCCTTCTTCCTGGCCGCCTCCTCGGCCTTCCGCTTGGCCTCGGCTTCGGCGGCCTTCTTCTTCGCCTCGGCCTCGGCCTTGCGCTTCGCCTCCGCGTCTGCGGCCTTCTTGGCAGCGGCGGCGGCCTTCTCGGCGGCGGCGTCGGCCGCGGCAACGCGCTGCGACTCGTCGGCGGAGTTCTGCTGGTTCTCGGCCTGCTGCAGGATGCGGGCGCGCAGTGCCTCGCCCGCGTCGGTGGCGCCGTTCGCCTCGTCCTCGGAGGTCAGGCCCGCCTGGGAGAGGGGGGCGGCCGAGGTGCCGGAGCCGGAGTCGGAGCCCGAGGAGTCCGAGAGCAGCGAGCCGATGCCGGGCAGGTTCCCCACGTCGGGGAGGGCATCCGCCACCTTGTCGGCGACGTGTGCGAGGTCCGGCATGGATATGGGGGCCTTGGGGCGGTCCTTGGCGCTCGCCATCCCGCCCGCGCCGACCGCCGCGATCACGCCGACGCCGAGGACGGCGCCGCCGCGCGCCATCGTGCCGCCGCGCTGCTTGGCGACGCGGTGCCGGCCGCGCACCGGGGCTATGGATTCCTCAGTGGGATTCCACTCGTCCCACGTCTCGGTGTCCTGGCCGGCCCTCGCCTCGGCGGCCGGTTCGAACCAGGAGCCGTAGCGGGTGGCTGTCCCCGCTCCGGCGCCGGATGTGCGGGACGGAGCTTCTTCAAGGGCAGACCTGTTGGACGCCACGCGGGCGCACTCCTTTCCTTCCCTCTCGCCTACCGGGTTAGCTGACGGGTTCGGAGCAGGAAGGTCTCCTACGGGCCAGGTTCGACCCGATTCACCCCAAGGTTGGTGGTTCCCCGGTTCCCTTGGTGTTGCTGTTGTCGCTCTGCTGCTGGTGCTGCTGTGCGTGCGGGATTCGGCGACGGCGCACGGTGCCGCCTCTTGCGGCGGTTGTGACGACCGCGCTGCGTTATCGAACGTTAATAGAGAGCGTGACCCGATTCCAAGCCGTTCCCCGGAATCAGAGCAACCTTTGAGGTGAACTTAACGCCCGACTCGGGACACATGAGGGCGAGTCGACGGCCGTCCGAGCACACACGGAAACACCCTCGAACTGATCGTGCGTCAATTGTTATCCGGAGGGATCATGCTCCACTACGGAGCGTGTCAGCGTCTCCATGATCCGCGCCCGGCGTCGCCGAGGCCCGGCGCAGCGCCAGCAGCGCCATGTCGTCCGCGGTCCCGCCGCCCGTATGCCGCTCCACATCCGCCACCAACGCGTCGAGCAGCTCCACCGGTCCGGAGAAGCGGCGGCCGCGCAGCCGGGCCGCCGGGTCGTAGAACGCGCCCCGCGCATCGCGCGCCTCGCTCACCCCGTCGGTGAACAGCAGCAGCGTCACCCCCTCCGCGAACGGCAGCTCGTCCACCCGGTCCGGCCACGCCCCCAGGTCGCCCATCCCCAGCGGCAGCGCCGGCATCTCGGGGTCGGCCTGGTGCACCGAGCCCTCCCCGTCCAGCAGCAGCGGCGCCGGGTGGCCGCGGTTGATCAGGCGGAGCAGGGAGTCGCCGCGGGGGATCTCGGCCAGCACCGCCGTGATGAAACCCTCGGTGCGCTCGATGTCGGCCCGCCGGGCCCGTTCGCGCTGCAGCGCCCGCTCCAGCCGCAGGGTGAGCCCTTCCAGCGTGGCCTCCTGCTCGGCCGCCTCCCGGAAGGCGCCGATGACGACCGCGACCACCTCGACCGACCCCAGCCCCTTGCCCCGTACGTCGCCGATGACCATGCGCACGCCGTGCGGGGTGTCCTGCACCGCGTACAGGTCGCCGCCGATCGCGGCGTCCTGCTCGGCCGCGACATAGCGGGCCGCGACGTCCAGGCCGGCGAGGCGGGCCGGCGGCACGGGCAGTACGGCGCGCTGGGCCGCCTCGGCGATACCGCGCGCCGACGCCAGCTTCCGGAAGCCACGGAGGACGACACGGTTGATGAGGAGGGCCAGCAGGGCGACCGTCACGACGGTGGCGATCTCGGTGGCCGACTGGGCCCAGTCCTGGACGCCGTGGAACTCGGCCAACAGGCATGCGGCGCCGACGGCGAGGACCGCGGCGAGGGCGGTCAGCCGCAGCGGGTGGAGCGGGGCGGCGACCAGCGGGGCGGCGGCGAGGAAGGGGGCGGCGGTGTAGGGGGGCGGGGTGCCGAGGTCGAAGGCGACCCCGCCCGCGATGAGCACGCCGGGAAGCCAGGGCGCGAAGCGGCGGCCGACGGCACCCCCGGGCACCTCGTCGCCCGCGCCGGGCCCGTCCGCGCGGGGGCCGTCCGCGCGGGGGCCGTCCGCGCGGAGCTCGTCCGCGCCGGGCTCGTCCGCGCGGGTCCGGTCCGCGCGCGGTGGCTCCGCGCGCCGGGGCGCGCGCGGTCTCGTACGGCGCCCCGTACGCCGCCTCATGGCCTTGTACGCCGTCTCGTGCGCGGGCTCGTAAGGTCAGTCGTACGGATGGGCGTACGGGTGGTCGTGCGGGCGGGCGTACGGGCACGCGTACGGGCGCCCGAACGAGCCCTGCTCCCTCGCACCCGCACCGGCCGCTCTCGCTTTCCCTGGTCCGCTCTCGCCTGGTCCGCTCCTGCCGCCTCACCAGACTCCCGGGTGACGGGGCGTCGGGCGAGCCGGTGTCGGCCAGGTGGGTGCGTCAGAGGTCGACGCCGAGCGCCCGGGCGTGACGGTCCGCCGCCAGCTCGGCGGAGACCTCGTCGAGATACACCTCGCACACCAGCCGCCCGTCGGCGGTCAGATTGTGCTCCAGCTCCCACAGGACGATCTCGTCCCCGCCGGCGAGGAGGAACGCGTGCTCGTAGAAGCGGCACCATGTGGCGTCGGGGCCGCCGGGGCGGCGGCGCGGCTTCGGGGCCAGCGCGATGTCATGGGCGAACGCCGTGGCGAGCAGCTGCTCGGTGTCCGTGCCGGGGCGGTCGGGGTTCTCCGCGCGGCGCAGGACGCGGCGGGCGTGGTCGGCCGAGTTGTCGGAGACGTACGCGCGCGGGGTCTCCACCGGCGCGACGGAGTGCAGCAGTTGCTCGGGCAGCCACAGCGGTAACCCCTCCAGCTCTTCCCAGCGGGCGCCGCCGATCCGCTCGTGCACCCGGCGCTCGGCCAGGGCCAGGGCGTCCTCGTCGGCGTAGACCTCGAAGAGCGGGTGGCGGTCCTGGCCGGTGTTGTGCTCCAGCTCCCACAGCAGCAGGCTGCTGCCGTCGGGGAGCAGGAAGATATGGCGGTAGGTGCTGTAGCCGAGCGGGCCCGAGGGCTCGTTGCACTGCCGGCAGGAGCGCAGCTCGGACTGGTGCATCAGGGCGTCGCGGGCCCGGCCGAGCACCGCCTCGTCGATCTCGAAGCCGTTCTGCGCGCGGGCGAGAAGCCCTTCCAGGTGGTCGGCAGGAGTGCCGCCACCCGCGCCAGCTCGTGAGTGCCCCATATCTGTCTCCTCCCGCCTCCCGGCCGTCCGCTCGCCGTCCCCCCGGCGACTGTTCTCGCGCACTTACCGTAGCGGCGCGAACACAGCCCGCGCGTGCGGTTCGGCGAAGCCGTCTGTGGGCCGAGCCTCACTCAGTCCTGCGCCGGGACGCCCGGATATATCACCCGTTCGGCCCGTCGAACAACTCGGACGGGGGGATTCCGGTTTCGTGCGAGGTTGACGGCTCCCCTTTCGAAATTCACATAAAAGTCACCGTGCTCGCCCTTCATCTGGGGTCCGACCGGCCGGATTCCTTTGCAGGAAGCCGCAAGGCGAGCGAGGCAAAGGGGCGACTAATTATGCCGGACGAGTGAAGGTGAAAGCCAGCCCGAAGCTTTTACAGATTTACGTCGTTGACGTGGATGTCCGTGATTCCGCGGCAGACACCCACCGGGAGGAATTAAGTGAAGATCGTAAAGAAGGCCGCCCTCTTGGCCGCCACCGCCGGCACGATCGTGCTCGCCGGCGCGAGCGGCGCGTCCGCCGCCAGTGGTGGCGGTGGCGGTGGTTACCAGGGAAATGAGTGTGACACCCGCACCGGCGTCGTCCTGAACACCGCCGCAGCCGGCCCGACGGGCGACATCGAATTGGGCAGCACCTGCGCCAACGTCAACTACGGCGGTGCGTCGTACCAAGGGAACGACTGCGACACCTCCAGTGGGACGACCACCTCCATCGGCGGTCTCGCGTCCTCGGGCGACACCAAGGTCGGCAGCAGCTGCTCCAACATCGCCTACCCCGGCACGACCACGTCCGTCCGCTCCGGCAGCAGCGGCAGCGGCTACGGCAGCGACAGCGGCTACAGCGGCAGCCAAAGCGGCTACGGCAGCAGCTACGGCAGCCAGCGCCACAGCGGCTACGGCGGCTGACTTCGTGCCAAGCCCGCCGTGTTCCCCCGAATGAGAAAAACAGGGTGAACACATCTCTGGCTTCCATCGCGGCCCCGGACACTGCTTCGTCCGGGGCCGCATTGGCGTTGCGAGCAGGAATGGCCAGCGCAGACTGACGATGTCTCTAATGCGCCGGACGGGTAGAGGTGCGGCGACTCGGAGACCCATCGCCGCCTGCCCTCGTTAGTCAGATGTTCACGGATAACCGTCGAGAACCCATTTGGAGGCTTTATGCACGGGCGCAAGAGGACAGCGCTGCTTCTGGCGGCTGTAGGTGCGCTGACCATCGGTGGCGCGGGCAGCGCCGGCGCGACCGACAACGGTTCGGGTGCCCCGTCCGCATCCGGCGGTCAAAGCGGCAGTCAAGGCGGCAGCCAGAAAAACCGCTGTGACACGAATTCCGTGCTTGGGCCGATCAACATCGTCGGCCTGGCTCCGACAGGAGACCTCTCGACCGAGACCAACTGTGTGAACTACACCGAGTCGGGAGTGATGGAGCAGAGCAACCGGTGCCGGACGAACTCCACCATCGGGCCCATCACCATTAACGCGGGTCTCGCCGGCTCACCCGATATCACCAGCCGGACCAACTGCATCAACTACAGCAAGACCGGTGGAGCGCTCAAGCAGAGCAACAAGTGCGAGACCAACTCCACCATCGGGCCCATCACGATCTCGCCGCTGGCCCCCGGGCCCAAGGTCACCACCGAGACCAACTGCGCCAACCTCTCCGGAGACGGAGATGAAAACGGCAAGCGGAACAACAGCCGGAGCAGCGGTGGGAGCAGCGGGAGCCGCTCCGGACGATGAGTTCCTGACGGTCTCGTGCACGGCCCCTGGCGTCAACTCCCGCCGGGGGCCGCGTTCATGGGGCCCCGTACGTGTGCGGTCATGGGGACACAACGGCGAAGATATCCCTACTGCGGCGGACGGGTGAAGCTGGGATCGGTCCCGGATCCTTCCCCAATTGCCTTCGTTGTCAGGGCGTCTGCGGAATTCGCGGAGAACCTAAATGGAGGCACCAACCAATGCAGATTGGCAAGAAGGCCGCTCTCATGGCCGCAGCGGCCGGCGCGATGGTCATCGGCACCGCGGGCGGCGCGAGCGCCTACGGCTTCGGACCGCTGCTCGGCTCCAGCGGCGGCATCCAGAGCAACTCGTGTGACACGAACACCGGCAACACCATGCTCACCGGTATGGCCGCGCCCACGGGTGACCAGAACGTCGGCTCGGACTGCATCAACTTCACCAACGCGCCTGTGGTGCTCCAGAGCAACGACTGCGACACCCGCACCGGCAACACCATGACCACCGGTGGAGCGGCCCCGACGGGCGACGTGCGCGTCGGCAGCAACTGCGCGAACATCGCCGTCAAGTCCCCCGAGAACAACAAGAACAAGAACAAGAAGCACGAAAAGAAGAACCGCGGCCACAGCTACTGATGCGATAGCGGGTGCCGTACCCCACCCGGGCGGAACCGCGGCACCGACTCCCCGGTCGATTGGCGGAGTCTGTCACAGTTTTGCCTGCGGCCCCCGGCGGATGACGTCCGCCGGGGGCCGCTTTCGTGCTTCCGGCCTTGAGCACACAACGGCGAAGATATCCCTACTACGGTGGACGGGTGAAGCTGGGATCGACCCCGGATCCTTCCCCAATTGCCTTCGTTGTCAAGGAGTCTGCGGAATTCGCGGAGAACCTAAATGGAGGCACCAACCAATGCAGATTCGCAAGAAGGCCGCTCTCATGGCCGCAGCGGCCGGCGCGATGGTCATCGGCACCGCGGGCGGCGCGAGCGCCTACGGCTTCGGACCCCTGCTCGGCTCCAGCGGCGGCATCCAGAGCAACTCGTGTGACACGCACACCGGCACCACCATGATCACTGGCATGGCCGCGCCCACGGGTGACGAGAACATCGGCTCCGACTGCGTCAACTTCACCAACTCCGGCGCATCTCAGAGCAACGACTGCGACACCGCCACCGGCACCACCATGCTCACCGGCGGCGCGTCCCCGACGGGCGACGTACGTGTCGGCAGCAACTGCGCCAACATCGCCATCAAGTCCCCCGAGAACAAGAACAAGAACAAGGCCAAGAAGAGCAAGAAGTCGCACCGCCGCGGCCACAGCTACTGATGCGGTAGCGGGTTTCGCGTGCCCGCCCAGGCGGGATCGCGGCACCACCTCCCCGGTCGATGGGCGCGGCCCCGGAAGGAACTCCTTCCGGGGCCGCGCCCATTCGGTGTCTGCTGCCCCAGACCGGCTCAGCACCCGGGCAGGCCCGGTACGCAGTTGTCCGGGGTATTGGCGGACACAAAGGTCCCGGTCAGTGTCACCGCCCCACCGTTCACGAAAATGCCGCCGCCCTGGCCGCCGGCCGTGTTCCCGGTCACCTGGTCGCCGATGAGCTGGGCATTACCCGAGTCGTTGTACAGGCCGCCGCCGTTCTGCCCGGCGGTGTTGTTGGTGACGATGATGGATTGCATCATCAGTTGGCTGCCGAAGTTGGCGATACCACCTCCGTGGCTTCCGGATGTATTCGCGTCGAGAAACCCGGAATTCATGGTGAAATTGCCGCCGTTGGTAGTGATTCCACCGCCCTCGAAGCCAATAGCGTTATTGCGCTGGACGTACACCGCCGTCAGCGTCACATTGCCGAAGTTGGAGATCCCACCGCCCGCGTTGTTCGCGGTGTTGTCGGAGATCTGGCTGCCGGTGGCCGTCAGCGATCCCCCTGAGGTGATGTGAATTCCACCGCCGTCACCGGCGGTGTTGTGCGTCACCTGACTGGAGTTGAGTTCCAGTACGGCGTTGTTCGCGACCTCGATACCGCCGCCGACATTGCTCGCGGTGTTTCCGGTGACCGCGCTCGACGTCAGCCTCAGCGTCCCCGCGTCGAGGATGCCGCCGCCGTTGATCCCCGTGCCGGAGGTGGTCGCCGATCCGCCTGAGACCGTGATGCCGTTGAGGGCCAGGGTTCCCCCGGGAGCGACCTCCGCGATGCGGAAGGCCGTGGCCGAGCCCCGGGTGATGGTCGTATTGGCGCCGACGAGGGTCACATTCCCGGTGATCACCGGCAGCCCGTCGGGCCCGTTCGCGCCCGGGGACACCGCCGGACCGGTGAGCGTGTAGACACAGTTCGGGGCGAGCTGGATCACCCCTGCCCCCGTGTGATTGGCGTCGTTGACGGAGCTGATCAGCCCGGAGACATCCCCGCAGGCCACTTCGGGCCGCTCGCCACCACCACCGCTGCCACCACCGCCACCACCGCCACCACCGCCGATGCCGTCACCGCCGCTGCCCCGGTCATGTTCCCCGTCGTAGCCGGCGCCGTGGCCATGGTCGTCGTCGTGGCTGTGCCCATGACCGTGACCGTGTCCGCCGCCACCCCCGCCACCGGCGTCCACGGCCACCGCCGGCGCGGGGCCGCCCCACACGGACGCCGCCAGCATCATGACCGGGACCAGAGCACGGAGGGTTGTCACACGTCGCACGAGGTGTCTCCTTCACCTTGCTGGAATCCGGATGGCTCGAAGCAGCAAGATCAGCCTGAGCGGAGGGCGGAAGGACGGCATCCGCTCGGGCGCAGGTGGGTGACACCAGGTGCAGAAAACGACGAAAACCGCAGGTCAGCGGTGCCTACCTGCGGTTCGCCACGTGGGTCATCAGGGGCTCGAACCCTGAACCAATGGATTAAAAGTCCACTGCTCTGCCAATTGAGCTAATGACCCGCACCCCCGCAGCATAGCTCGGCCGGGGGCCAAGACCCGAGCCAATACCCCACGGGGTCGAAAGGCCGTGCAACAACCGGGTGTTGCACGGCCCCTCAGTAGGCCGTTCGGTCAGCGTCTCAGCCACCCGAACGGCGGCCGTCAGCCGTTGCGCTTCCAGCGCGGCTTGTCGGCGCGGCGGTCGAAGGACCGGTCATGCGAGCGGTCATGCGAGCGGTCGTACGAGCGCTCGTAGGACCGGCCGCCGGTGTTGCCGGACCGGTGGTCGTCGCGGCGGCCCGGACGGTCGTCACGGCGGTCGCGGCCGAACGGGCGGTCGCCGCCACGGTGGTTGTGGTCGCGCCGCTCGAACGGACGCCCCGGACGGTCGTCACGCCGGTCGTCGCGGCGGTAGCCGCCACGCTCGCGGTCCTCACGGCGCTCGAAGGGACGGCCGCCACGGTCGTCCCGGCGGTCGTACGAGCCGCGCGGACGGTCCTCGCGACGGTCACGGCCGAACGCGCGGTCACCACGGTCCCCGTCCCGGCGGTCCCGGCGGTCGAACCCACCGCGGTCGTCACGGCGGTCGTACGAGCGGCCACCGCGGTCGTCACGGCGGTCGTCACGGCGGTAGCCACCACGCTCGCGGTCCTCACGGCGCTCGAAGGGGCGCCCGCCACGGTCGTCACGCCGGTCGTCACGCCGGTCGTAGGAGCCGCGCGGACGGTCCTCGCGACGGTCACGGCCGAACGCGCGGTCACCACGGTCGCCGTCCCGGCGGTCCCGCCGGTCGAAGTTGCCCCGCTCGTCACGGCGCTCGTACGAGGAGCGCCGCGGCGCCTCGTCGCCCTCAGAGGCGGCGACAGCGGCGGGGGCGGCGGCAGGCTCGGCGGCGGCCACGGTGGCCTCGGCCGAGCGCTGGGCGGGCACCACGACGTCCGCCGAGGCGTCGGTGGAGGCGTCGGCGACGCCCTCCGGGGCGGCAGCGGCCGCGGGCTCCGCCGGGGCCACGTACTCGCCGCGCTCCCGCGCCGCCCGCGCGGTCAGCCGGTCGGCCTCCTCACGCAGCTCCGTCGCCCGCCGCTGCGCCTTGTCCAGCTCACGGGTGAGCTCCTGGACATCGCGCTCGGCCTGCTTGGCGGCGTTCGCGGCCGACTCGGCCTGCACCTCGGTGAGCGAGCGGGCGCCTGTGATACGCGCCACGTCCTCGTCGAAGGCACCGGCGCCGCCGACGATGTGGCGCGAGGCGTCGACGCCCGCGTCCTCCATCAGCCGGAAGATCTGCCGCCGCTGGTGCGGCAGCGCCAGCGAGACGACCGTGCCGCTCTGCCCCGCCCGGGCGGTGCGGCCGGACCGGTGCAGATAGTCCTTGTGGTCGCCGGCCGGGTCCACGTTCAGGACGAGGTCGATGCCGTCGACGTGGATACCGCGCGCGGCGACGTCCGTGGCGACCAGCACGTTCACATAGCCGTCCTTGAAGTCGGCCAGCGTCCGGGTCCTGGCCCCCTGCGTCATGCCGCCGTGCAGCGCCTCGGCCCGCACCCCGGCGTCGCGCAGCTGCTCGGCCACGCGGTCGGCGCCGAGCTGGGTCCGTACGAAGATGATCGTGCGGCCCTTGCGGGCGGCGATGGCGGCGGTGACCGGCGCCTTGTCCTTCGGCTTCACCACGAGCACGTGGTGGGTCATGGTCGAGACCGCGCCCGCGGAGGGGTCCACCTCGTGGGTGATCGGGTCGACCAGGTAGCGCTTCACGAGGGTGTCGATCTCGTTCTCGAGCGTCGCGGAGAACAGCAGCCGCTGACCGCCCTGCGGCACCAGGTCGAGGATCTCGGTGACCTCGGGCAGGAAGCCCATGTCGGCCATCTGGTCGGCCTCGTCCAGGACGGCGATCTGGACCTTGTCCAGCGACGCGGCGCCACGGTCGATGATGTCGCGCAGCCGGCCCGGGGTGGCGACGAGGATGTCGACCCCGCGCTCCAGCGCGTAGATCTGATTGCCCATCGAGGTGCCGCCGCAGACCACCTTGAGCTTGAGGCCCAGGACGTCGCCGTACGGCTGCAGCGCGTCGCTCACCTGCATGGCGAGCTCGCGGGTCGGGGTGAGGATGAGGCCGCGGGGGCGCTTCTTCTCGGTGTGGCCGCCGGCCAGCGTGGTCAGCAGCGGGAGACCGAAGGACAGGGTCTTGCCGGAGCCGGTGCGGCCACGGCCGAGGATGTCGCTGCCGGCCAGGGCGTCCGGGATGGTCGCGGCCTGGATCGGGAAGGGCGTGGTGACGCCGTTCTGCGCCAGCTTGCGGACGATCTGCTCGGGGAGGCCGAGGTCGGCGAAGGTGATCTCGGGCTGCTCGGCGTCCTGCGGCTGCTCGGCGTCCTGCGGCTGCTCGGCGGTCTGCGGCTGGTCGGCGGCCTGGCCGGCTTCGGTAGTCTGGGCGGATTCGGTGGTCTGGGTGCGCTCGGCCTGCTCGGTCAGCTCGTTCTGCTCGTCGTCGGCAGCGGGCATGACGGCGTGGTCAGTGGCAACGGACATGCGAAATGCGAAACCTTCCGGAGTTTCGGCACGCGCCCAAGCTCCGTGTGATGTCGCAAAAAACCGCCTCAGTGCGGTCAGCCACGGGAAGGTAAGGAACGCGCCACGCGGCGCTCTTCGGTTTGGCGCCGGGCAAATGGGATCAAACGATCTACCACCATACGCACTCCCACCCCTCAAGAGCAAATCCGCCGCGCGACGCCCCGGACGCCCGCCGCCACGCCGTCATTCCGTCACTCCTCCTCGTCGGCTTCCGGCGCCGGGGACGCGGGCGGGGACGCCGGGGCGGAGGTGGTCGGCCGCGGCGGCTCCGGGGCGCTCGACGACGGGTCGGAGGGGGCCGCGGTGGAGGAGGCGCCCCCGGACGGCGACACCGGCGACGAGGGCGCGGACGGCACCGGCCGCTGCGGGCCGGGTCCGCCCTTGGGGGGCTTCGCGGGAGAGGACTCGTCCGCGCCCGGCACCGAGGCCGGGTCCGACCGCTTCGCCTCCTTCTCCCCTTTCTCCCCCTTCTTCCCGCCCTTCCCGTCCTTCGCCCGCTTCCCGTCCTTCTTCTTGTCCCTCCCGTTCTTCGCGTCCCCTCCGTGGCCGCCGTCTGGTCCGCCGTCCGGATACGTACGCGCCTCGGCGCCCGACGTCACCACGCCCCCGCCCGGCTCCGCCGCCCCGTCGTGGCCACGGGCGCCGTGGTGCGGGCCCGGACGCTTCGGGCCGTCGGAAACGCTCGTACAGCCCGCCAGGGACATGGCCGCGGCGACGAGGGCCGCCACCACGCACGGGCCCCGCTGGACGCGCGAGGCCCGGGGCGCCCCGGAGGAGCGGGCGGGGAGGTCGGGGCGGGGAGCGGGCGATCCGGGCATGCGGGGCGGGCCTCCAGTGCGCGTACGGACGGACGCACTGCCCAACTGGACCCGCCCCGCCCAGGACACGCGCCGGCGGGACCGCGTCCGCCGGGACCCGCCCGGCTCAAGGACACGCGCCGGCCGGATCAGCCGTAGCCGAGCGCGTGCAGCCGTGCGTCGTCGATCCCGAAGTGGTGCGCGATCTCGTGCACCACCGTGATCTCCGTCTCCTCGACCACGTCCTCGCGCGACTCGCACATCCGCAGCGTCGGCCCCCGGTACACCGTGATCCGGTCCGGCAGCACGCCCGCGTACCACTCGCCGCGGTCGGTCAGCGGCGTGCCCTCATAGAGCCCGAGCAGCTGCGGGTCCTCCGCCGGGGGCTCGTCCTCCACGAACACCGCGACGTTGTCCATCAGCCGCGTCAGCTCCGGCGGGATCCGGTCCAGGGCCTCGGCGACCAGTTCCTCGAACTCCTCGCGCGTCATCTCCAGCACGTGGCCATTGTCCGGCAGCCGGGCCCGGAAAGGGACGACCGTGACGCGGATCCGTCCCCCACGGGACAAGGCCCGGCCCGCGGCGCCCTCCCCTCTCCCGGCCGCGACACGCGCCGGCCGCGGCCCCGGGAAGAAACCGTTTTGGCGAACCTCACCGGCATCCCATATGCTTCTCACGTCCCCGACGGCGCCGGAAGGCGCTCCAGGTGGGCCATCAGCCCTCATCGTCTAGTGGCCCAGGACGCCGCCCTTTCAAGGCGGTAGCACGGGTTCGAATCCCGTTGGGGGCACGTAACACCATGTGCGAGACTAGAGCTCGCACAAGCTAGGTCCTGTGGAGCAGTTTGGAGTGCTCGCCACCCTGTCAAGGTGGAGGCCGCGGGTTCAAATCCCGTCAGGACCGCTGCGGCTGGGTAGCTCAGTTGGTACGAGCGTCCGCCTGAAAAGCGGAAGGTCGCCGGTTCGACCCCGGCCCCAGCCACCGCAGCCCTCACCAGGGCAAAGCCCCCTCCAGGGTCACCCGGAGGGGGCTTCTTGGTTTCCTGTGACGCCTACGGTGCCGGATCTACGCCAACCGGCCCTCCCTGCGGCCGCGGGCCTTGCGCTGCTCGTCGAGCGAGGCGTGGGCGTAGACCTTCATGGTCAACCCGTGATCACTGTGTCCGGCGATCTGCTGGACGACATGCACCGGCGTGCCAAGATCCAGCAGCAGCGTGATGCAGGTGTGGCGAAGATCATGGAAGCGCTGATCCGGGCCGAGCCGCTTCCGTGCCGGGTCCCAGCTCCGGCGCGGGTTGTCCGAGCGCCTCCACGTAGCGGGCGATGACGTCCAGGGTGGCACCCTCGCCGTGTTCGATCTGGGAGATCCGGGCGATGCTGACTCCCATCCGGGCCGCCACATCCCGCTGGGCCAACCCCGACTGCTTGCGTGCCTCGGCGAGCTGGTGGCCACGCGCCTCGGCGAGAAGCCGACGAGACCCTGCTTGCACCTCGGCGGGCTCCACACCGGCCGCGTACAGCTCCTGCTCCAGGGTCTCCCAGTCCTGCGCAGCCTTCATGGGCAATAGCTACTCCCTCAGTCCTGATCGCTGGTGTAATCGCGGTAGAGCCGCTCGGCCAGCGGGATGTTGTCGCGGTACCAGCGCTCCCAGTTTCCAGCCTTGTCACCGCCCAGGAGCAGCAGAGCCGAGCGAGTCGGATGTCCTACGGAACCTGGCGGTAGACGTCGCGACGGTTGCCGACGGCCAGGACCCACACGATGAGTTGGCCGTTCTCGACGGTGTAGACGATGCGGTAGTCACCGACCCTGAGTCGCCAACGAGCGTTGTGCCCTTGGAGAGCTTTGATGTCGAACGCAGTCGTGTCGCCCGCATCCATTGCCTTCTGAAGTTCAGTGAGGCGATACAGGATGCGCAGGGCATCCGGGCGCGGGATCTTGAGCATGTCCCGCTGGGCGTGCGGCGTGAAGCGCGTGACGTGCCCCAAGGGTCAGCCCTCATGGGCGCGGAGCAAGGCAGCCATCTCTTCGAGCGAGACCGCCCCTTCCGTGCCCTCGGACTCGGCTTCGTCGGCCAGCCGGTTGAGCCACACCTCTTCGGCCTCTTCGGCGATCTGTCGCAGGCGCTGGTACTCCTGGATGTCGATCACGACAGCTTCATGTTTGCCGCGCCGGGTGATGATCGTCGGGGTTTCCTCCCGGCGAGCGCGATCGATGACGTCGGCGAGGTGGCTGCGGACCTCGGCCATGGATTCAACCACCGGATCACTCATGTCATCAATGTAACAGATGTACATGAAGGTGCAAATCCGTCCGCTGGCGCACGGTCCCGTTGTTCACCCGGCCTGCACGATGGCGTGCGGCGACGGCGCGAGACGTGCCCGATAGCGGCGAATCGCCCTGCGGTGCTCCAACTCTGCCGCCACCAGCACCTCAGCCGCGTTCAGCCGGTCGGGCACGAATTCCACCAGCGCGGCCATCGGGTGGTCGCCGACTCCCGCCGTCCGTCGGCTCAGCCCGCTGCCCGCTCCGGCCTCGCGGGCTGTTCGGTGCCGCAGTATCGGCACTTGGAAGCCTCCATCGGGATGTCGGCGGAGAGGCAGGCCGGGCAGGTTTTGACGGGCGCGGGATCGCCGAACACGGTGACTCCGCGGCGCGCCTGGAAGGCCTTGTACGGGAGGACGATCAGGAAGTAGACCACCGCCATGAAGATGACGAAGTAGATCAGGGCGGAGATGAACGAGCCGAGATTGAGGTAGGTGGACTTGTTCCCGGCCTGACCGAGCTGCCAGCCGAGGCCGGCCGACTTGCCGCCTTGGGCGCGGGCGATGATCGGATTGATGACGTTGTCGGTGAACGCCAGGATCAAGGTGGAGAACGCCAGGGCGATGATCAGCCCCACCGCCACCATGATGATGTCACCACGCATCAGAAAGCTCTTGAAGCCCTTGAACATGCTCCCAGGACAGTCGATCTTGGATGGGCCGACAACCGGAACTGCTCCGAGTGGCGGACCGCCCCAGCGGCTACAGCCCGTCAGCGGTCATCGGGCCGGCGTACCGGTGTTTCGCGGCCGCCGGGGTGGCGGTGGCGCCAGGTCCAGAAGACGGCGCAGCTCAGCAGGGACCATCCGGCCAGTACCAGGAACGGGAAGGCGTGCTGGTACTCACGGAAGTAGACCGCGGTGTGCTGCGCGTTGACGGAGGCGCCCGGGGGCAGCCAGCGGCCGATGTAGCCGAGGATCGAGGGCAGCAGGGGCCAGGAGACGGCGCCGCCCGAGGAGGGGTTGCCGAGGAGCACCATCAGGCCCCAGGTCGGGATGAGCGCCCACCGTCCGAAGAGGACGTTGAACATGGAGAAGACCATCCCGGAGGTGAACATCGTCAGCGCCAGGATCATCCAGGACTCCACGAAGGGAAGGTCGAGCGCGCCGAGCCCCCAGTCCACGATCGCCGCGATGGTGAAGCCGCCGAGCAGCGCGTACAGGACGGTGAAGGCGATCCGCTCCCCCGGGTTGAGGTCTCGCGCGTTCACGCTCAGCTGGATGGCGCCGATGAAGCCGATGATCACCGCGGCGAGTGAGATGTAGAAGATCGCGAGGCCGCGCGGATCGCCCGGCTGGAGCGGGTTCACGTCCCTGACCAGGACCGGCACCCCGAGCGCCCGCCCCACCTTCGGCCCGGCCTCGGTCAGCACCTGGGCCACCGACGCCCCCGAGGCGCCGGAGACGTCCAGTTCCACGCCGTGGCGGCGCGCCCGCAGCACCGCGAAGACGGTCTGCTCCTCGACCGCCTGCAGGGCCCGCGGGTACGAGGGGTAGGTGTGCAGCCGGAGCGAGGCGTGCAGGGCCTTCTCCATGCCGGCGACGAAGGCCTTCTCGGTGGGGGTGCCGTGGTCGCGGACCACGACGGCGGTGGGGATGGAGTGCGGGGTGGGGTTCGCGAAGGCGTAGGTGTACGAGCCGGCGAAGAGCCCCGCGCCCGCGGAAATGATCAGTGCCACGACCGTGGCGGAGAAGAACGGGGAGTGTCTGAAAGCCGACCACCAGGACCGGCGCCCCTGCTCCCGGGGCTCGCTTCCGGCCCGTTCACTCCCACCACCGGCCCTGTCGTCGCTCGCCTCATTGCCCATGAGGTCACGCTAGAACGGACATCGCGGGCATACCTCTCGACGTGGCCTGGACAACACCGGACAGAAATGGTTCGCCAGCCGTTTTCGAGAGGTGAGATCCTGGAGCCCGTATGTCCACCACGCCTGCCCCCGCCCTGTCCGCCCTGCTGGAGCGGCTGCCCGAGCTGATGCTGCGCGACCAGCAGCGGCTGGGGCGCCGGCTCGACGGCACGCGCCGGATCCGTAAGCCCGAGGCCCGCGCGGCCGTGCTGGGCGAGATCGCCGATGACATCGAGCGGGCGGAGCTGCGGGTCGCCGACCGCCGCGCCGCCGTGCCCGCCGTCACCTACCCCGAAGAACTGCCGGTCAGCCAGAAAAAGGACGACATCCTCGCCGCGGTCCGGGACCACCAGGTCGTGATCGTCGCGGGCGAGACCGGCTCCGGCAAGACCACCCAGATCCCCAAGATCTGTCTGGAGCTGGGCCGCGGCGTCAAGGGCCTGATCGGCCATACCCAGCCGCGCCGCATCGCGGCCCGTACGGTCGCCGAGCGCATCGCCGAGGAGCTGCGGTCGCCGCTGGGCGAGTCCGTCGGCTGGAAGGTCCGGTTCACCGACCAGGTGGGCAAGGACACCCACGTCAAGCTGATGACGGACGGCATCCTGCTGGCCGAGATCCAGACCGACCGCGAGCTGCGCCAGTACGACACGATCATCATCGACGAGGCCCATGAGCGCAGCCTCAACATCGACTTCCTGCTCGGCTATCTGGCCCAGCTGCTGCCCCGCCGCCCCGACCTCAAGGTCGTGATCACCTCCGCCACCATCGACCCCGAGCGCTTCTCCCGCCATTTCGGCGACGCGCCGATCGTCGAGGTCAGCGGGCGTACGTACCCGGTCGAGGTGCGCTACCGCCCGCTGCTGGAGGAGGGCGGGGAGGACAGCGACCGGGACCAGATCACCGCGATCTGTGACGCCGTGGACGAGCTGCAGGCCGAGGGCCCCGGCGACATCCTGGTCTTCCTCTCCGGGGAGCGGGAGATCCGGGACACCGCCGACGCGCTGAACAAGAAGCAGCTGCGGGCGACCGAGGTGCTGCCGCTGTACGCGCGGCTGTCACACGCCGAGCAGCACCGGGTCTTCCAGCGCCACACCGGCCGCCGGATCGTCCTGGCGACCAATGTGGCGGAGACCTCGCTGACGGTCCCCGGCATCCGGTACGTGATCGATCCGGGCGCCGCCCGGATCTCCCGCTACAGCCACCGCACCAAGGTGCAGCGGCTGCCCATCGAGCCGATCTCCCAGGCCAGCGCCAACCAGCGCAAGGGCCGCTGCGGCCGCACCAGCGACGGCATCTGCATCCGGCTGTACTCCGAGGACGACTTCCTGACCCGCCCGGAGTTCACCGACGCGGAGATCCTGCGGACCAACCTGGCCTCCGTCATCCTCCAGATGACCGCCGCCGGGCTCGGCGACATCGAGAAGTTCCCGTTCATCGACCCGCCGGACCGGCGCAACATCAAGGACGGCGTGCAGCTGCTGGAGGAGCTGCACGCGCTGGACGGCGCGCAGAAGGACCCCCGCAAGCGGCTCACCCCGGTCGGGCGCAAGCTCGCCCAGCTGCCCGTGGACCCCCGGCTGGCCCGGATGGTCCTGGAGGCCGACCGCAACGGCTGTGTCCGCGAGGTCATGGTGATCGCGGCGGCGCTGTCCATCCAGGACCCGCGCGAGCGGCCCTCCGACAAGCAGCAGCAGGCCGATCAGCAGCACGCCCGCTTCAAGGACGAGTCGAGCGACTTCCTGGCCTTCCTCAACCTGTGGAAGTACATCAGGGAGCGGCAGAAGGAGCTGTCCTCGTCCGCGTTCCGCCGGATGTGCCGCCAGGAGTTCCTGAACTACCTGCGCATACGCGAATGGCAGGACATCTACAGCCAGCTGCGTACGGTCGCGAAGACGATGGACATCGAGATGTCCGACCAGGACGCGGCGCCGGACCACATCCACACCTCGCTACTGGCGGGGCTGCTGTCCCATGTCGGCCTCAAGGACACCGACAAGAACGAGTATCTGGGCGCGCGCAGCGCGAAGTTCGCGGTCTTCCCGGGTTCGGCGCTCTTCAAGAAGCCGCCGCGCTGGGTCATGTCGGCCGAGCTCGTGGAGACCTCGCGGCTGTGGGCGCGGGTCAACGCGAAGATCGAGCCGGAGTGGATCGAGCCGCTCGCCCAGCATCTGGTCAAGCGCACCTACAGCGAGCCGCACTGGGAGCAGAAGCAGGCGGCCGTGATGGCGTACGAGAGGGTCACGCTGTACGGCGTGCCGATCGTCGCCCAGCGGAAGGTGAACTACGGCCGGATCGACCCGGAGACCTGCCGGGACCTGTTCATCCGCAACGCCCTGGTGGAGGGCGACTGGCGCACGCACCACCAGTTCTTCCACGACAACCGCAAACTGCTGGGCGAGGTCGAGGAACTGGAACACCGTGCCCGGCGGCGCGACATCCTCGTCGACGACGAGACGCTGTTCGACTTCTACGATCAGCGGCTGCCCGAACACATCGTGTCCGGGGCGCATTTCGACTCGTGGTGGAAGCACAAACGCCAGGAAGAGCCCGAGCTTCTCAACTTCGAGAAGTCGATGCTCATCAACGAGCGGGCGGCGGGCGTCACCAAGGACGCCTATCCGGACTCCTGGCGCCAGGGGAAGCTCAAGTTCAAGGTGACGTACCAGTTCGAGCCGGGCACGGACGCGGACGGCGTCACCGTCCACATTCCGCTGCAGGTGCTCAACCAGGTCACCCCGGACGGCTTCGACTGGCAGATCCCGGGGCTGCGCGAGGACTTGGTGACCGAGCTGATCCGGTCGTTGCCCAAGCCGATCCGCCGCAATTACGTCCCGGCGCCGAACTACGCCAAGCGCTTTCTGGACAGCGCGGTCCCCCTCCAGGAGCCGCTGACGGCCGCGCTCTCCCGCGAGCTGCAGCGGATGGTGGGGGTGCGGATCGACCCGGAGGACTGGGACCCGGACAAGGTGCCCGGACACCTGAAGATCACCTTCCGGGTGGTCGACGAGCGGCGCCGCAAACTCGCCGAGGACAAGGACCTCGAGACGCTGAAGCAGCGGCTCAAGCCCAAGACCCGGGCCGCCATCTCCAAGGCCTTCGAGAGCTCCAAGGAGGGCGGGGGCCTCGAGCAGCGCACCGGGCTGACCCGGTGGACGGTCGGCGCGCTTCCGCGCACCTTCGAGACCCGCCGCGCGGGCCAGCCCGTCAAGGCGTACCCGGCGCTCGTGGACGAGGGCGCCTCGGTGGCCGTGCGCCTCTTCGACACCGAGGCCGAGCAGCGGCAGGCGATGTGGCGCGGCACCCGCCGGCTGATCCTGCTGGGGCTGCCGGCCAGCCCGGCCAAGTTCGCCCAGGGGCAGCTGTCCAACCAGGCCAAGCTGGCGCTCTCGCGCAGCCCGCACGGCAGCGTGCAGGCCCTCTTCGAGGACTGTGTCGCCGCCTCGGCCGACCGGCTGATCGCCGCGCGCGGCGGCCCGGCGTGGGACGAGGAGAGCTTCCACAAACTCTTCGACGGGGTCCGGGCCGACATCATGGACGCGACGCTGGACACGGTGCGCAAGGTCCAGGAGGTGCTGGCGGCCTGGCAGTCGTGCGAGCGGCGGCTGAAGGCCACCACGAGCCCCGCGCTGCTGGCGTCCCTCGCGGACGTCAAGGAGCAGCTGGCGGAGCTCATCAGGCCCGGTTTCGTGACCGAGCACGGGGTGCGCCGCCTCCCGGACCTCATGCGCTATCTGGTGGCCGTCGACCGGCGGCTGCAGCAGCTCCCGACCAACGCCGAGCGGGACCGGGCGCGGATGGCGAAGGTCAAGGAGATGCGGGACGAGTACGCGTGGCTGCTGGAGCAGTTCCCGGCGGGCCGGCCGGTGCCTCAGGAGGCGCTGGAGATCCGCTGGATGATCGAGGAGCTGCGGGTGAGCTATTTCGCGCACGCCCTCGGCACCGCCTATCCGATCTCCGACAAGCGCATCGTGAAGGCCATCGACGCGGCCGCGCCGTAGGAGCTCGGCCCCTTCGGCCCCGGGCCTCCCGGCCCCGGAAGACCCGTCAAGGCGCTCAGACGGCCTCTGGGCGCCTTGACGGGCGTCTGGGGGCCCTTGACGGGTCCAGGGGGCCGGGGCTTGTGCTCAGGCTCGTTCAGAGGGGCCGCGGGGCGCCGGGCCCCCTGGGTCCGTGTGACGCCCCGGCCCCCGCCCCGTGTGACGCCCCGTACCGCCGCCGGGCGCGAGTTCGACCGCACCCCCTGACCTGCTGTAGAGTCTGTCTCCGCAGCGCACGAAAGAGCGCGGCAGCCAAGCGGCGCAAGCCGTATGGTCCTGTGGAGCAGTTTGGAGTGCTCGCCACCCTGTCAAGGTGGAGGCCGCGGGTTCAAATCCCGTCAGGACCGCAGTGTTGAAGGCCCGGACCGCACAGAGGTCCGGGCCTTTTGGCGTCTTGACGGCGGCACGTACCAGAGGTACCCAAGCTAGAAGGCGACATGGGGGCGCGCGCGGGAGGTACGGCTCATGACGACATCCGCGAGACACGAAACCAGGGCGCTGCTCCGTGCACATCTGGCGGCCGCCACGGGCTATCGCCACTTCACCCGGCACTGCCCTATCTGCCATCGGCTGCTGCGGCTCGCCATGGAACCGGCGCGGGACGCGGCGGGGGATTCCCGCTCCGCCGAGGCCGGAGGCGAGTCGGCGACAACTCGGTAAGCCCTTACCGCAGTTGGCGAGTACGCCACAAGCATTGTGCGGTGTGACGGGAGTCACCGAATGGGCTTGCGGAGTGAGGGAACTTACGCCCGGTCTACAACAAGTCAATTTAATATGTGCAATTGCACCGCCTGTCCAAGCCCCCGGGAGGTCCCTGGAAGGGGCGATTCCGGGTCGACCCGCCCACCCGTCCCAGCCCTCCCACAACATCGCGCCACGACGTGTTACCGATGAGTCACCAAGCCTCCCGGCGGACCGCCGCACGCCACGGCGGGCCCGCGAGCAGGGCATAAAAAGATCGCGCTGGACCCGGCGGAGTCCAGCGCGATCGACGACGCACCCATGTCGAGCGGGCGTGGGCCTGTTGGGGCAGGCGCCAGTCGTGTGGAGCGCACGGGCGGAATTCCGACTGGGGGGCCGGAAAACGCCCGGTTATGCGGTTGTTCAGGCCTCGCTGCGCTGCTGCGGGATGCCCGCCAGAAGTGCACGGACCTCCGCTTCGCGGTAGCGCCGGTGCCCTCCGAGCGTGCGGATGGACGTGAGCTTGCCTGCCTTGGCCCACCGCGTGACCGTCTTCGGGTCCACGCGGAACATCGTGGCAACCTCAGCCGGGGTCAGCAGCGGCTCGGCATCAGGGGTGCGAGCGGTCATGAGCGGCCTCCTCGGGAGAACCGAACCATCACGGTTCTTTCCTCTAAATTCTGCACCTTGACCCACGTTGCCCGAAATGGCGGACGCGGGCCGAGTCGGTTATAGGACGAACGGCTTGTCCTCGGCACTACAACTACACCATCTGTCCAGCCCCGTCGGCCAAACCGATGGAATTGCCCTCTCAGGTGTTCAACCTCGACGGAAGCCGATGGACCATGTCATAGCGGACAGTCACGCGGCCGTGACGATCAGTCACAACAGGATCAGCGACAACAGACCCCGCCAAGGAGTGCAATACCGATGATTCCGCCCATAGTTGAGCGGAAGGAGGCCTTCCCGGACTCCTTGTCCTATTTTGACACGAGGGTGGGGGATTGCCGCAAGGCCCGGAGTCAGTGCTTTAGGTCACGATTGAGGCATAGGCCCGGATCGGGACCTACGTCCTGCCCGTCCCGTGGTGTCCCGCTTACCGGCCTTATCAGTCTCGATGTATCGCACATGCGCGCACGCCATCGCCACGCCATCCCCGTGTCCCCGTTCATCCCCGTGTGCCCCGTGTTGCCGTGCTGCCCGTGTGCGGCTCAGCTCGCGTTCTGCCGGCCACGGACCGCCGTCCAGCGCTCCGTCAGCCGCTGGTACGCGGTTCCCGCCCGATCCCCGTCCCCGTCGCGCAGCGCCGCCAGCCCCTCCGCCACATCGGCGGCGGAGCGGTCGTCGTCGAGCTGCCCCGGGGGCACCGCGTGCACCAGTCCGCCGTAGTCCAGCTCGACCAGCGAACGCGGATGGAATTCCTCGAGCCACCGACCAACATCTACCAGGCCGTCGATCAGTGGCCCCTCACCGAGACCATCTTTGAGCACCTTGAGGCCGCGCGCCACTCGACGCCTGGCCTGGACCATGGGGGTCCGGTAGCGCAGCAGCGGCCCGTCCTCCCCGTCGCCGTAGCCCTTGTCGTACTCGCGCTCGTCGTCCGAGAAGAGCACGAACCAGCGCACCGGCACATGCCAGGTGGCCGATCTGATCCACGGCCGGGCGTCCGGGTTGCGTTCCAGCCACCGCTCGTAGTCCGCCGCCGCCTGCCGGCGCACCACCGGGGGCAGCGCGGCGTCCAGCAGGGGCGCCGGAAGCCGCTCGGCGAGCTCTTCCAGGGCCAGCCAGCCGCGCAGCCGGGTGCGCCACGGACAGACGCAGGTGACCCCGTCCACGACCGCCACGAAGGCGTCGCTGCTCTCGTGCACGGGCACCGCCACCGGCGGCACCGGCAGCAGATCGGCCAGCGAGCGGCGCAGCTCGTCCTGGACGCCCGGGAGGTCGTCCCGCTTGGCGTAACGTGCCCAGTGGGAGCGTTCGGGCTCGGGAAAGGCCGCCAGCGGCTCGTAGACCCTCAGGTAAGCCGCGTACGGGACAACCACCGACGACGCCACGGTCACGCGCGCTCCCTCAAGGCCGAGACGGTCGCCGGGGGCCGCTTGTCCCCGGCTGCCCGCATCGTCCCACGCCCGGCCCGGGGACTCGCCGCCCCCCTTCGGGACTCGGCACACACCGTGCCGTTCCGAGCCGCCCCCAAGGGCTTACGCTCTTGCCCACCGGCCCTCCCCACCAGCAAGGAGGGCGTCCACATCGCGGCATATGGGAGTCACCACAGTGACCGACGTACGTCATACCGTCAGCGTCGACGGTCCGACGGGCAGCAGCGCAGCATCCGATCCTTCGTCCGCCCTCGCCACGCTCTTCGCCTCCGATCAGGGCGGCCATGAGCAGGTCCTGCTCTGCCAGGACCGCGCGAGCGGCCTGAAGGCCGTCATCGCCATCCACTCGACCGCCCTGGGCCCGGCCCTCGGCGGCACCCGCTTCCACGCCTACGCCTCCACGGCGCGCCCCGAAGAAGCGGCCGTCATGGACGCGCTCAACCTCGCCCGCGGCATGTCCTACAAGAACGCGCTGGCCGGGCTCGACCACGGCGGCGGCAAGGCCGTGATCATCGGCGACCCCGAGCAGATCAAGACCGAAGAGCTGCTGCTGGCCTACGGCCGCTTCGTGGCCTCCCTCGGCGGCCGCTACGTCACCGCCTGCGACGTCGGCACCTATGTCGCCGACATGGACGTCGTGGCCCGCGAGTGCCCCTGGACCACCGGCCGCTCCCCCGAGGCGGGCGGCGCGGGCGACTCCTCCGTGCTCACCGCCTACGGCGTCTTCCAGGGCATGCGGGCCAGCGCCCAGGCGTCCTGGGGCGCGCCCACGCTGCGCGGCCGCCGGGTCGGCATCGCCGGCGTCGGCAAGGTCGGCCACCACCTCGTCGAGCACCTGCTGGAGGACGGCGCCGAGGTCGTGGTCACGGACGTGCGGGCCGAGTCCGTCGAGCGGGTCCGCGCCCGCCACCCCGAGGTGACGGCCGTCACGGACACCGACGCCCTGATCCGCGCCGACCTCGACGTCTACGCCCCGTGCGCGCTCGGCGGCGCCCTCGACGACGTCACCGTGCCCGCGCTGAGCGCGCGCGTGGTGTGCGGGGCCGCCAACAACCAGCTGGCCCACCCCGGGGTCGAGAAGGACCTCGCCGACCGCGGCATCCTCTACGCGCCGGACTACGTGGTGAACGCCGGCGGTGTGATCCAGGTCGCGGACGAACTGCACGGTTTCGACTTCGACCGGGCCAAGGCCAAGGCGGCAAAGATCTTCGATACGACGCTGGCCATATTCGATCGGGCGCAGGCCGACGGAATCCCGCCCGCCGCGGCCGCCGACCGGCTGGCCGAGCAGCGCATGGCGGAGGGCCGCCACGCCTGACTCCCCTCCCGGCCCTCCCGGCAGCCACGCCTGACGGCGTACCGGGCCCCGGCACGGCCTCGCGGCCGCCCGGGGCCCGGCCGTAACCTCCGAGGCCCGTACGGAGCGCATACGGGACGCATACGGGACGCATACGGGACGCATACGGGTCCGTACGGGGCCATCGAGGAGAGATCCCTCACGGCCCGTCGGCGGGTCGGCGCCCAGGACACGTTAAAATCGCAGCTGACCAGCGGGTACGGGGCTGTCCGCCGGTTGTGCGGCGTGGCACGTCATGCGGGCGACGTACCGTATGGCCACAGAAGCAGGTACCGTTGAAGCCCTACGGGCCGGGTTCTCTTTCGAGAGTCCGCTCTGAATTATGAACGTGAACGCGTGTCAAGACTCTGGGGCCGTCGAGCCCCGTCGTTGAGGGGGTCGAGCCATGGGGCGCGGCCGGGCCAAGGCCAAGCAGACGAAGGTCGCCCGCCAGCTGAAGTACAACAGCGGTGGGACGGACCTCTCACGCCTGGCTGAGGAGCTGGGCGCATCGACATCGAGCCAGCCGCCGAATGGCGAGCGGTTCGAAGACGATGAGCTGGACAACGACCCGTACGCACAGTACGCGGATCTGTACAACACCGGTGATGACGACGCCGATGACGACGCCGACGAGCAGTCGGGTCCGTCCGCGCAGCGTCGTCGCGCCTGACCATTCCTTATCGGTCGCTTCAGGCGCTCGGCTGCGAGCCGCACTTCTGCCGGTCCGGGGCATCCGCCTCGGACCGGCTTCTGTGCTGTCTTCACGGTCGGCGCCGTCTTCACGCTCGGCTCGCCGTCAGCTCGCGTAGTCGCCGATCATGGACACCGCCCCGGTGTGCTCGGCGGTCCGCTCGACGATCTCGCCGCTGACCCATGCCCCGACGCCGCGGTCCGCGAGTGTGGCCAGCGCCACGTCGACCGACTCCCCGGGCACGACGGCGATCATGCCGACGCCCATGTTCAGGGTCTTCTCCAGCTCCGCACGCTCGACCGAGCCCGCCGTCCCCACCAGGCCGAAGACCGGGCCCGGGGTCCAGGTGGAGCGGTCGACCACCGCGTGCAGCGCGTCCGGGACGACCCGCGCCAGGTTGTTCGCCAGCCCGCCGCCGGTGATGTGCGAGAAGGCGTGCACCTCGGTGGTCCGGGTGAGGGCCAGACAGTCCAGCGAGTAGATCCGGGTGGGCTCCAGCAGCTCCTCCCCCAGCGTCCGGCCGAGCTCCGGAACCTCCCGGTCCAGCGACCAGCCGGCCCGCTCGAAGAGCACATGGCGCACGAGTGAGTACCCGTTCGAGTGAAGTCCGGACGACTCCATGGCGATCACGGCGTCACCCGTCCGGATGCGATCCGCGCCCAGCACCCGGTCGGCCTCGACCACGCCCGTACCGGCGCCGGCCACATCGAACTCGTCGGCGCCCAGCAGCCCCGGGTGCTCGGCGGTCTCGCCGCCCACCAGCGCACAGCCCGCCAGCACACACCCCTCGGCGATGCCCTTGACGATGGCGGCGACCCGCTCCGGGTACACCTTGCCGACGCAGATGTAGTCGGTCATGAACAGCGGCTCGGCGCCGCAGACCACCAGGTCGTCCACGACCATGCCGACCAGGTCGCGGCCGATGGTGTCGTAGACGCCCATCCGGCGCGCGAGGTCCACCTTGGTGCCGACCCCGTCGGTGGCCGAGGCCAGCAGCGGCCGCTCGTAGCGCTTGAGGGCGGAGGCGTCGAAGAGCCCGGAGAAGCCGCCGAGGCCGCCCACGACCTCGGGGCGCGTGGCCTTCTTCACCCACTCCTTCATCAGCTCGACCGCGCGGTCGCCCGCCTCGATGTCGACGCCCGCGCTCGCGTACGTGGACCCGGCCGCGCCCGGGGAAGGCTCAGACATGACGTTGAGATCTTTCGTGTGGTGGTGAAAAGGGGGCTCGTGGGCGCTCTCCGCGCGCACTGGGGCGTACGGCCGGCCCCGGCTGGGACCGGCCGCCCGACGACCGGCCGACCGACTAGGGACGCCGCAGCGCGTCCGCGCCGCCGACGCCCGCGGTGAGCGTCGCCACACCGTCCGCGTCGCTGCGGCTGGGCGTCTGCGTCTCGGCCTCCAGCAGGTGCTTGCCGAGCAGCTCGGGGTCCGGGAGCTCCATCGGGTACTCACCGTCGAAGCAGGCCCGGCACAGGTTCCCCTTGGCGATCGTGGTCGCCTCGATCATGCCGTCCGTGGAGATGTACGCGAGCGAGTCCGCGCCCAGCGACTTGCCGATCTCCTCGACCGACAGCCCGTTGGCGATCAGCTCGGCGCGGGTCGCGAAGTCGATGCCGAAGAAGCACGGCCACTTGATGGGCGGGCTGCTGATGCGGATGTGCACCTCCGCCGCCCCGGCCTCGCGCAACATCCGCACCAGCGCGCGCTGGGTGTTGCCGCGGACGATCGAGTCGTCGACGACCACCAGGCGCTTGCCGCGGATGACCTCCTTCAGCGGGTTCAGCTTGAGCCGGATACCCAGCTGGCGGATGGTCTGCGAGGGCTGGATGAAGGTCCGGCCCACATACGCGTTCTTGACCAGCCCCGAGCCGTACGGAATCCCGCTGGCCTCCGCGTAGCCCACGGCGGCCGGGGTGCCGGACTCCGGAGTGGCTATCACCAGATCGGCGTCGGCCGGGGCCTCGGCGGCCAGCCGGCGGCCCATCTCCACCCGGGACAGATACACGTTCCGGCCGGCGATGTCGGTGTCCGGGCGGGCCAGATAGACGTACTCGAAGACGCAGCCCTTGGGGCGCGGCTCCGCGAACATCGTCGAGCGCAGCCCGTTCTCGTCGATCGCCACCATCTCGCCGGGCTCGATCTCCCGGATGAACGAGGCGCCGACGATGTCCAGGGCGGCGGTCTCGGAGGCCACCACCCAGCCGCGCTCCAGACGGCCGAGGACCAGCGGGCGGATGCCCTGCGGATCACGGGCCGCGTACAGGGTCTGCTCGTCCATGAAGACGAGGCTGAAAGCGCCCTTGACTTCGGGCAGCACGATCGGAGCCGACTGCTCGACGGTCAGCGCCTTGCCGTCCGGGTCGACCTGCCCCGCGAGCAGGGCGGTGACCAGGTCGGTGTCGTTGGTCGCGGCGACCTGGGTGGCGCGGCCGTTGTCCCGGGGCAGCGCCGCGACCATCTCGGCGAGCTGGGCGGTGTTGACCAGGTTTCCGTTGTGGCCCAGCGCGATCGAGCCATGGGCGGTCGCGCGGAAGGTCGGCTGCGCGTTCTCCCACACCGAGGCACCGGTGGTGGAGTAGCGGGCGTGACCGACCGCGATGTGTCCTTGGAGGGAGCTGAGGGAAGTCTCGTCGAAGACCTGGGAGACCAGGCCCATGTCCTTGAAGACGAGGATCTGGGAGCCGTTGCTCACCGCGATGCCCGCGGACTCCTGTCCACGGTGCTGCAGTGCGTACAGCCCGAAATAGGTGAGTTTGGCGACCTCTTCGCCCGGAGCCCAGACTCCGAAGACGCCACACGCGTCTTGGGGGCCCTTCTCTCCGGGGAGCAGGTCGTGGCTGAGTCGTCCGTCACCACGTGGCACGGCATCGAGTCTAGGCCAGTTCCGCCGCACCTCCGAACGAGGGACCGCGAGGGGGGCGTAAGTCACATTCCCGGAAGACCTTCCAGAAGGCCCCCGAAGGCCCCCCGAAGGCCCGCCGAGGCCTCCGGACGCCCTCTCGAACGCCGCGTCCCGTCAGCCCAGCAGCGGCAGGTGGGGCGCGAGGTCGGCGCGCTCGCCGCTGGCCGTGACCTCGGCCTCCTCGACGGCCTCGGCCCAGCCCAGACGGCCGGTGGCGAGGCGGATCCAGGTCAGCGGGGCCGTCTCCACGACGTTCGGGGGCGTGCCGCGGGTGTGCCGCGGGCCCTCGACGCACTGCACGACCGCGTACGGCGGGACGCGGACCTCGACCGAGCCCCCCGGCGCCTTCGCCGCGAGCGCGTCGGCGAGCAGCCGTGTGGCGGCGGCCAGGGCCTGCCGGTCGTACGGGAGGGAGGCGCCGAGCGCGGCCGCCAGGTCGTCGGTGTGCACGACCAGCTCGACACAGCGCGTGACGAGGAAGTCGTCGAGCCGTATCGCCCCCACCCGGGCCGCCAGAAGCCGGTCGCCCGGGGCCTGGGGCACCAGCTCGGCGAAGCGCGCGGCCGCCCGGTCCAGCAGCTCGGCCGGCTCCGCGCCCGCCGCGAGTGCGCGGGTGTCCTCGTCGATATCCCCACCGAGCGCGGCCGTCGCGGCCACCCAGCCGGTGGCGGTGACCTCCCGCGCGGGCGGCGGGGGCTGCTCCAGATGGCGGACGACCGCCCCCACGGCCATCGACAGATGCGCGACCAGCTCGCGGACCGTCCAGCCGCCGAGCCGGGTCGGGGCGCCCAGCCGCTCCTCGTCCAGGCCGCGGACCACCTCCCGTACGTGCTCGAACTGCGCGGTCACGGCGGCGCGCGTCTTGGCCGGGTCATAGGTGCGGGCGCGGGCGCGGGAAGGCATGCGGCCGAGCTTATCGAGGGGCCATGGGGCCGTGGACAGCCCGGAGGCGGCGGCAGAAGATGGAGGAGAAGGCGAGAGGAACCAGCACGAAAGGCGTGAACCACCATGGGTGAGCACCCGGATTGCGCCCTGATCCGCCGCGGCTACCAAGCGTTCACCAGCGGCGACATGGACACCCTGGCCGAGCTGCTGACCGCCGATGTGACCCACCACGTCCCCGGCGAGAGCTCCATATCCGGACATCACAAGGGCCGCGAGGCCTGCGTCCAGCTGTACCGCCGCCAGTACGACGTCACCGGCGGCACCCTGCGCGTCGAACTCGAGACGCTGGCGGCCGACGGGCGCGGCCATGTGATCTCCGTGCACCGGTGCCGCGCGGAGCGCGAGGACCGCGGCCTCGACATGAAGGAAGGCCTGTTCTTCACGATCGTCGGCGGGAAGATCAGCGACATCGACGAGTGCCACGAGGACATCGACGCCTCGAACGCGTTCTGGAGCTGACCGCCACCGCCATGAAACCGCCCCGCTCCCTGTGTGACGGCAGGGAACGGGGCTTGTTCTGTGTCTCAGACGAGGATCAGGCGACGGTCAGGCGAGATCTCAGGCGAGCAGGCCCGGGATCGTCGCCTCGTGGGCCCCCTTGAGCTCCGCCAGCGGAATGCTGAACTGGCCCTGGACGTCGATCGCGTCCCCGTCCACCACACCGATCCGGGCCGCCGGAAGCCCCCGCGCCCCGCACATGTCGTTGAAGCGGACTTCCTCGCTGCGCGGAACGGCCACCACGGCCCGGCCCGCCGACTCCGACAGCAGGAAGACGAACGGGTCAATCCCGTCGGGCACCACGATCCGGGCGCCCTTCCCGCCGCGCAGACACGACTCGACGAGGGCCTGGATCAGACCGCCGTCGGACAGGTCGTGCGCCGCGTCGACCATGCCGTCACGCGAGGCCGAGATCAGGATCTCGCCGAGCAGCCGCTCGCGCTCCAGGTCCACCTTCGGCGGCAGCCCGCCGAGGTGGTCATGGACGGTCTGCGACCAGGCCGAGCCGCCGAACTCCTCCTCGGTGTCACCGAGCAGGTACAGCAGGTGGCCCTCGTCCGCGAAGGCGATCGGGGTGCGGCGCGCCACATCGTCGATCACGCCGAGGACGGCGACGACCGGCGTCGGGTGGATGGCCACGTCCCCGGTCTGGTTGTAGAGGGAGACATTGCCGCCGGTGACCGGGGTGCCCAGGGTCAGACAGCCGTCGGCCAGACCACGGGTGGCCTCGGCGAACTGCCACATGACCGCCGGGTCCTCGGGCGAGCCGAAGTTCAGGCAGTCGGAGATCGCCAGCGGCTTGGCGCCGGAGGCAGCGACATTGCGGTACGCCTCGGCGAGCGCGAGCTGCGCGCCCGCGTACGGGTCGAGCTTGGCGTAGCGGCCGTTGCCGTCCGTGGCGACGGCGACGCCGAGGCCGGTCTCCTCGTCGATGCGGACCATGCCGGAGTCCTCGGGCTGGGCGAGGACCGTGTTGCCCTGCACGAAGCGGTCGTACTGGTCGGTGATCCACGACTTCGACGCCTGGTTCGGCGCGGAGACGACCTTGAGGACCTGCTCGCGCAGCTCGGCGGGGGTCGCCGGGCGCTGCAGCTTGTTCGCGTCGTCGGCCTGCAGGGCGTCCTGCCACTCCGGGCGGGCGTAGGGGCGCTCGTACACCGGGCCCTCGTGGGCGACCGTGCGCGGCGGGACGTCGACGATCTGCTCGCCGTGCCAGAAGATCTCCAGCCGCTCGCCCTCGGTGACCTCACCGATGACGGTGGCGATGACGTCCCACTTCTCGCAGATCTCCAGGAAGCGGTCGACCTTGTCGGGCTCGACGATCGCGCACATGCGTTCCTGCGACTCGCTCATGAGGATTTCCTCGGGCGAGAGGGTCGCGTCGCGCAGCGGCACGGTGTCCAGCTCGACGCGCATGCCGCCGGAGCCGGCCGAGGCCAGCTCGCTGGTGGCGCAGGAGAGCCCGGCGCCGCCGAGGTCCTGGATGCCGGCGACCAGGTTCTCCTTGAAGATCTCCAGGGTGCACTCGATGAGCAGCTTCTCCTGGAACGGGTCGCCGACCTGGACGGCGGGGCGCTTGGTGGGCTTCGTGTCATCGAAGGTCTCGGAGGCGAGCACGGAGACGCCGCCGATGCCGTCGCCGCCGGTGCGGGCGCCGTAGAGGATGACCTTGTTGCCCGTGCCCGAGGCCTGGGCGAGGTGAATGTCCTCGTGCTTCATGACGCCCACGCACAGCGCGTTGACCAGCGGGTTGCCCTGGTAGCAGGGGTCGAAGACGACCTCGCCGCCGATGTTGGGCAGCCCCAGGCAGTTGCCGTAGCCGCCGATGCCCGCGACCACGCCGGGCAGCACCCGCTTGGTGTCGGGGTGGTCGGCGGCGCCGAAGCGCAGCGGGTCCATCACGGCGACCGGGCGGGCGCCCATGGCGAGGATGTCGCGGACGATGCCGCCGACGCCGGTGGCGGCGCCCTGGTACGGCTCGATGTAGGAGGGGTGGTTGTGCGACTCGACCTTGAAGGTGACCGCGTAGCCCTGGCCGACGTCGACCACGCCCGCGTTCTCGCCGATGCCGACGAGCAGCGCGTCGTTCGAAGGGGCCTTCTCGCCGAACTGCCGCAGATGGACCTTGCTCGACTTGTACGAGCAGTGCTCGGACCACATCACGGAGTACATGGCCAGCTCGGCGCCGGTCGGGCGGCGGCCGAGGATGTCGCGGATGCGCTCGTACTCGTCCTGCTTGAGGCCGAGCTCGGCCCAGGGCTGCTGGACGTCCGGGGTCTGTTCCGCGTGCTTGACGGTATCGAGGCTCATGCGTCGACCAGCTTCTTAAGGATCGAGGTGAAGAATCCGAGCCCGTCGGTGCGCCCGGTGCCGATCAGCGGCTCGACGGCGTGCTCGGGGTGCGGCATGAGGCCGACGACATTGCCCGCCTCGTTGGTGATGCCGGCGATGTCGCGCAGCGAGCCGTTCGGATTGAAGCCTTCGTAACGGAAGGCGACGCGGCCCTCGGCTTCGAGTTCGTCCAGAACCCGCTCATCGGCCACATAGCGGCCGTCGATGTTCTTGAGCGGGATGTTGATCTCCTGGCCCTGCTCGTAGGAGCGGGTCCAGTCGGTTTCGGCGTTTTCCACTCGCAACTTCTGATCACGGCAGATGAAGTGCAGATGGTTGTTCCGCAGCATCGCACCGGGCAGAAGATGAGTCTCGGTGAGAACCTGGAAGCCATTGCAGATGCCAAGGACGGGCATGCCCGCCTTCGCCTGCTCGATCACCGACTCCATTACCGGCGAGAAGCGGGAGATCGCTCCGGCCCGCAGATAGTCGCCATAGGAGAAGCCCCCGGGCAGCACGACGGCGTCGACCTGCTTGAGGTCCTTGTCGCGGTGCCACAGCGGCACGGCCTCAAGGCCGGCGACGCGCACCGCGCGCTGGGTGTCGCGGTCGTCGAGCGTGCCGGGGAAGGTGACGACTCCGACGCGTACGGTCACGACTCCGCCTTCGCGGCGAGGGCGGCCTCGGCGGCCTGGTCGGCCTCGATGCGCACGGTGAAGTCCTCGATCACGGTGTTGGCGAGGAAGGTCTCCGCGATCTCGCGGATGCGGGCGAGGGCGGCGTCGTCGACCGGGCCCTCCACCTCGAGTTCAAAGCGCTTGCCCTGACGGACGTCGGCGATCCCCTCGAAACCGAGACGGGGCAGCGCGCGCTGCACCGCCTGTCCCTGGGGGTCGAGGATCTCCGGCTTGAGCATGACGTCGACTACGACGCGTGCCACTGGCACTCCCGGTGGTGTGGTGCTGGTGCGTAAGGCGGTTCGCCCAGCGTACCCCGGACCAAAATCTACGCGGGTAGCTCAGCCTCGCCTTCCGTCACGTTTAAGCATCGTCGGCGCCATCCACTGGGGAAAGTTCCAGGAAAAACGTATGGTCCCGATTGCGGCATGACACGCGGGCAGAATTAGCGGGGCTTCACAATGCAATGCCCGCCGCTGTACAAATGAAAAAGCATTGTTCACTAACAACAGGACAGCTGCCATCTTTGCACGTCAACGCATCGATGCAGCCCGAAAGGACCGATATCCCGTGGCGCAGCGCGTAGTAGTCACGCTCTCCGACGACATCGACGGGGGTCAGGCGGAGGAGACGGTCTCGTTCGGACTCGACGGCAAGGCGTACGAGATCGACCTCAACGCTGCCAATGCGAAGAAACTCCGCGGCCTTCTCGAGCCCTACGTGGAAGCGGGCCGCAAGCGGTCCCGCTCCGGCAAGGCCTACCGCCGCACCTCCGTCGCCCCCGACCCGGCCGCGGTCCGCGCCTGGGCGCGGTCCCACGGCATGGAGGTCCCGCCGCGCGGCCGGATCCCCAAGAAGGTCTACGAGGCGTTCAACGCGTCGAACTGAACACCCCTCACCGCCG
This sequence comes from Streptomyces sp. NPDC007917, assembly GCF_042959105.1. Taxonomy (NCBI): domain Bacteria; kingdom Bacillati; phylum Actinomycetota; class Actinomycetes; order Kitasatosporales; family Streptomycetaceae; genus Streptomyces; species Streptomyces sp. NPDC007917. Next base: position 110,926 of record NZ_JBIBKK010000019.1, on the reverse strand, counting down.
AGTTGCACACCCACCCTGGTGATCCGCTAGAGTCTGGATCACGCCGAGGGGCGAGGCCGAAAGGCAAAACCCCGAGGAACGCGCGGGTGTAGCTCAGTAGTAGAGCGCCCTCTTTCCAAGAGGGAGGCGCAGTGTGCAATCCCTGTCACCCGCTCTCATCACCTTGCCGAACCACTCCGGTGGATCGGGTAGGGTGATGGACACGCCGATCGGCCGGGGTCGATCGGATGCCACGCGGGTGTAGCTCAGTAGTAGAGCGCCCCCTTTCCAAGGGGGAGGCGCAGTGTGCGATCCCTGTCACCCGCTCTCATCTTCGCCTCGACCACTTCGGTGGATGGGGTAGAGTGATGGTCGCGCCGATTGGTGAAAGCCGGTCGGATGCATGCGGACGTGGCTCAGTTGGTAGAGCATCACCTTGCCAAGGTGAGGGTCGCGAGTTCGAATCTCGTCGTCCGCTCCATGGCCCGAAGGCGTCGGTCGAATCGACCGGCGCCTTCAGGCTTTTCCTGCGGTGTGGCCCATCTCCCTTGCTGACATTTGTCATCCGGGCCCGTGACAGCCCGCACTACCCGCGCCCCGCGGCCACCGGAAGCCTGGAGACATGGATCACGGGGACCGTGCGCTGGGCGACAGCGCGATAGATGTCACAGAACTCCGGCGCAGGTACGGGCGCGCATCAGGCCCTTCCTCGGCCCAGGGCTTCGAGGCCGTACGCGGCGTCTCCTTCTCGGTGGCGCACGGCGAGCTGTTCGCGCTGCTCGGCACGAACGGCGCCGGGAAGACCTCCACCGTCGAGCTGCTGGAAGGCCTGGCCGCCCCGACCGGCGGCCGGGTGCGGGTGCTGGGCCGTGACCCGTACCGCGAGCGGGCCGAGGTCCGGCCGCGGATCGGGGTCATGCTGCAGGAGGGCGGCTTCCCGTCCGAGCTGACCGCGGGCGAGACCGTACGGCTGTGGGCCGGGTGCACCAGCGGGGCGCGACCCGTCGGCGAGGCCCTGGAGCTGGTGGGGCTGGCCCGGCGCCGGGACGTACGGGTCAAGATGCTCTCCGGCGGGGAGCGGCGCCGGCTGGACCTGGCGCTCGCGCTGCTCGGCCGCCCGGACGTGCTCTTCCTCGACGAGCCGACGACCGGCCTCGACGCAGAGGGGCGGCGCGAGACCTGGGAGCTGGTGCGCTCGCTGCGCGACCAGGGCACCACGGTGCTGCTGACCACGCACTACCTGGAGGAGGCCGAGGCGCTGGCCGACCGGCTCGCGATCATGCACCGGGGGCGGATCGCCACCTCCGGACGGGTCGCGGACATCGTGGCCGAGCGGCCCTCGCAGCTCTCCTTCGCGCTCCCGGCCCCCTTCTCGGCCACCGACCTGCCCTCGCTCGCCCAGCTCGGCGCCGCGGAGCGCGAGACGGACGGGTGGACGGTACGGCTGCGCACCCGGGACCTGCAGCGCACGGCCACCGAGGTGCTGGTGTGGGCACGGGACAAGGGGCTCGAACTCGGCGGGCTCGACGCCCGGTCGGCGTCGCTGGAGGAGGCGTTCCTGCATATCGCCCAGGGCCTGGAGAAGCCGGAAACCGCGAAGGGGGACGCCCGATGACCACGACCCACACCACCGCCGGCCGCGCGACGGCCGCCGAGCCCGGCACCAGGACCGCGCGGGAGCGCGTCGCCTCCCTCGCCCGGGCCGAACTGACGCTGCTGGTACGGAACAAGGCCGCGCTGACCTACGCCCTGCTGCTGCCCGGCTCGCTCACCCTCAGCATGACCACCCTCAGCAGCGACATCGACCTGGACAAGACCGGTCTGTCCCTGGCCACGCTGGTCCTCCCCGGCTCGATCGGGCTGGCGCTGGTCCTGGCCGTCTACATGAACCTCGTGGGCGTCTACGTCATCCGGCGCGAGGAACTGGTCCTCAAGCGGCTGCGTGCCGGTGAGCTGACCGACCCGGAGATCCTGGCCGGGGCGGCGCTGCCCGCCGTGCTGATGGGGCTGGTGCAGTGCGTGCTGATGGTCGCCGCGGTGGGCCCGGCGCTTGACGCGCCGATGCCGAAGGCGCCGCATCTGGCCGTGCTCGGGGTGGTGGCAGGTCTGGCCCTGATGGTCGCGCTGGCCGCCGCGACCGCGGTCTTCACCAGGACCGCGGAGTCCGCGCAGCTGACCCCCATGCCGGTGATGCTGGTGTCGATGCTGGCCTCGGGTCTGTTCGTACCGCTCGACGTCATGCCGGACCGGGTGGCGGCGGTGTGCGAGTGGGCGCCGCTGACCCCGGTGGTCGACCTCGTACGGGCCGGGTGGACCGGCGGGATGGGCGTCGGCGAGGCGCTGAGGGCCCTGGCCACGGCGGTGGCCTGGACGGCCCTGGCAGGGTGGACCGTACGCCGGCGGTTCCCCTGGGAGCCGCGGCGCTGACCGGTCTTGAGGGGCGTGGAGGGGGCGGGGTCGGTGATACGCCGATGGAAGCGGCGCAGTCGGCAGATGCGCGTGGAGCTGTCCACACGCTGGACGCTGTACGGGCTGCCCTGGATCATGGTGTTTTCCATGACGGGCCGGCTGCCCAGCAGGCTGCGGCTGGCCCAGCCGGTGCACGGGCTGGCCTGGACGCACCTCGGCCTGGCGCTCGCCGGGTGCGCGCTGTCGGTGCCGCTGCTGCGGCGGGGGCTCGACCACCGGCTGCGCGGGGGCGGGCTGCCGCGGGGGCTGATGGCGCTCTCCGCGGTGATGCTGGCCGCCGGTCTGGGCATCGCGGTGGCGCTCCTCATCCTGGCCGAGCAGCCCCGGGACCGGGCGTCGGTCGTCACGGCCGCGACGATGAACACGCTGCCGTTCTCCGTCGGCTGGGCCCTGCTGCTGTCCATTCGCGCGTTCTCCCTGGTACACGCGGGGCTCGGCGCCGCGCTGTTCGGGGTGCCGGCCGTCGCGGGGGTGGACCCCTTCACGTCGGTGGCGTCCGTCGCTGTGGTGTTCCTGATGGCCGCCCTGTCCCTGTTCTCGGTCCGCTCCTCGGTGTGGATGCTGGCGGTGATGTGGGAGCTGGACGCGAGCCGCGAGGTGCAGGCGCGGCTCGCGGTGGCGGAGGAGCGGCTGCGGTTCGGCCGCGATCTGCACGATGTGATGGGCCGGAACCTGGCCGTGATCGCGCTCAAGAGCGAGCTGGCGGTGCAACTGGCGCGGCGCGGACGGCCGGAGGCCGCCGAGCAGATGGTGGAGGTGCAGCGGATCGCGCAGGAGTCGCAGCGGGAGATCCGGGACGTGGTGCGCGGCTACCGGGAGGCGGATCTGCAAGTGGAGCTGGCCGGGGCCCGGTCGGTGCTGCGGGCGGCCAAGGTCGACTGCCGCATCGACTACCGGCTCCCGGACGAAGGCGGAGGTACCCAGCCCGCTTCGGCGGTGCGGTCGGCGCTGGCGTGGGTGGTGCGCGAGGGCACGACCAATGTGCTGCGCCACGCGGAGGCGGCCCGCTGCACGGTGCGGGTGGACATGGTGCGGGCGGCGGACGGCGCCCGTACGGCGGTGCTGCTCATGGAGAATGACGGGGTGCCGGAGAACGGGCACCGCGTGCCCGGTGCGTCGGGCAACGGGCTCAAGGGGCTGCGGGAGCGGCTGGCGCCGCTGGGCGGCACGCTGTGGTCGGGCCCCGGGGAGGGCGGGACGTACCGGCTGCGGGCGGAGCTCCCGCTGGACGGGCACGAGGGGTCCGAGGCGAACAACAGGCATGAGGGGGTCGTCGTATGAGCGGGACGCCCGCGATCCGGGTGCTGCTCGCGGATGACGAGCATCTGATCCGCGGCGCCCTCGCCGCCCTGCTCTCCCTCGAAGAGGACCTGCTGGTCGTCGCGGAGGCCGCGTCCGGGCCCGAGGCGCTGGCGATGGCCCGGGCGCACCGGCCCGACGTGGCGGTGCTGGATCTGCAGATGCCGGGGGCGGACGGGGTGTCGGTGGCCGCCTCGCTCCGGGCCGAGCTGCCCGGCTGCCGGTCCATGATCGTGACCAGCCACGGCCGCCCGGGCCATCTCAAGCGGGCGCTTGAGGCCGGGGCGCGGGGCTTTCTGCCCAAGACCGCGTCGGCGCAGCGGCTCGCCGAGATCATCCGCACGGTGCACGGCGGCAACCGCTATATCGACCCCGACCTCGCGGCCGACGCGATCAGCGCGGGCGACTCCCCGCTGACCGCCCGCGAGGCGGAGCTGCTGGAGCTGGCGGCGGACGGCGCGTCCATCGCGGAGATCGCCCAGCGGGCCGCGCTGTCGCAGGGGACGGTACGCAACTACCTGTCCTCGGCCGCGTCCAAGATCCCGGCCGAGAACCGCCATGCGGCGGCCCGTATGGCGCGCGAGCGCGGCTGGATCTAGCGGGCAGCCGCCTCGCACAGGATCCGGGCCAGCTCCTGGGGCTGGGAGAACATCGGCCAGTGGCCGGTGTCCATCTCGACCAGCCGCCACCGCTCGCTCTTCAGCAGCTCGACCACGTCGTCGCTCGGCTGGGGCCAGTCGAGCAGGCACTTGACGTACGTCGTCGGCAGCTCGCCGAGCGGGCGCGACAGCCGGGCCGGTTCGATCAGGGAGGCGCCCGGGTGCGGGGTCGCGCGGTCGACGAAGCGGGCGATCTGCTCGTCGGTGAGGCCCTGACCGGCGAAGTCGGCCGCGGGGGGCACCGCCCAGAAGCCGCCGTTTTCGGCGATCTCGGCCGTCTCCCGCCCCTCCGCCCAGCCGGAGACGAACGACTCCCCGTCGGCCGGCACATTGGAGTCGACGAACACCACATGGGCCAGCCGGTCGCCGATCCGCTCGGCGGCCTGGCCGACCGGGATGCCCGAGTAGCTGTGGCCGACCAGGACGACATCGCGCAGATCGAGGCGCTCGACCTCGCCGACGACGTCCGCCACATGCGTCTGCTGCCCGGCCGGCACGCCCCGCTTCCCGGCCACTCCGGACAGCGTCAGCGCATGGGCGCCGTGCCCGGCCGCCCGTAGCTCCTCCACCACCTCGTCCCACGCCCACGAGCCCAGCCACGCACCCGGCACCAGCACGAATTCAGCCATGCGGGGAAACGTAACGCAGGGCTCCGGCAGCCCGCAGCCGAAACATCAAATCGTACACACATTCGGTTGCCCGGTTATCCTGGACCCATGCCCCCGTTCCTCCAGGGCTCGCTCTTCGACCAGGCCGACGACATCCGTCTCGGCCCGCTGGGCGCTGTGCGCAGGACGGCGCTCGGCGACGGGGCCTGGATCGATCTGCTGCCCGGGTGGCTCAGCGGGGCAGACGCCCTGTTCGCGCACCTCGTCGGCGAGGTGCCCTGGCGGGCGGAGCGGCGGCATATGTACGACCAGGTCGTGGACGTGCCGCGGCTGCTCGCCTTCTACGGCGCCGACGACCCGCTGCCGCACCCCGTTCTGGACGAGGCGCGGGCCGCGCTCTCCGCGCACTACGCGTCCGAACTGGGCGAGCCGTTCACCACCGCCGGGCTCTGCTACTACCGGGACGGCCGGGACAGCGTGGCCTGGCACGGCGACCGGATCGGCCGGGGCGCGCGCGAGGACACCATGGTCGCGATCCTGTCCGTGGGCGCGCCGCGCGACCTCGCGCTGCGTCCGAGGCGTGGCGGGGCCACCGTGCGGCATCCGCTCGGGCACGGCGATCTGATCGTGATGGGCGGCTCCTGCCAGCGGACCTGGGAGCACGCGATCCCCAAGAGCACCCGGGCCACGGGGCCACGGATCAGCGTCCAGTTCCGGCCGCACAACGTGGCCTGATGGCGGGAACCGGGCCCGCGCGGGGGACGAGGTAGTTCCGTCGTCCCGGGTTTGGTTATAGTGGAGGCGCGCCGGACGGAATCCGTCCCGAATCCGGACGGAAGTGATCGGCGCATGCGGACGTAGCTCAGTTGGTAGAGCGCAACCTTGCCAAGGTTGAGGTCGCGAGTTCGAGCCTCGTCGTCCGCTCGTGTGAGGAAGGCCCTGGCCGCACCGGCCAGGGCCTTCGTCGTGGTCAGGACCAGCGGGTGCCGGTCAGCCGCTCGTACGCCTCCACGTACTTCGCCCGCGTCCGCTCCACGATCTCCTCCGGCAGCGGGGGCGGCGGCTGCTCGCCGTGGCGGTCCCAGCCGGAGGCCGGGGAGGTCAGCCAGTCGCGGACGAACTGCTTGTCGAAGGACGGCTGCGGACGCCCCGGCTGCCACTGGTCGGCGGGCCAGAAGCGGGAGGAGTCGGGGGTGAGCACCTCGTCGGCGAGGACCAGCTCGTGCCCGTCGGCGTCGCCCTCGGTGCCCGCGTAGCCGAACTCGAACTTGGTGTCGGCGAGGATGATCCCCCGGTCGCGCGCGATGTCGCGGCCCCGGTTGTAGACCGCGAGCGTGGCCTGGCGCAGCTGGGCGGCGGTCTCGGTGCCGACCCGGCGGGCCACCTCCTCGTACGGCACGTTCTCGTCGTGCTCGCCGACCTCGGCCTTGGTCGCCGGGGTGAAGATCGGGGAGGGCAGCTCGGAGCCGTCGGCCAGGCCCTCGGGCAGGGCGATCCCGCAGACGGTGCGGCTCTCCCGGTACTCGGCCAGGCCCGAGCCGGTCAGATAGCCGCGGGCCACGCACTCCACCGGGAACATGCTCAGCGACCGGCACACCAGCGTGCGGCCCGCCCAGTCGGCCGGGGCGCCCTCGGGCACCTCGGTGGACAGGACGTGGTTGGGCACGACGTCGATGAGCTGGTCGAACCACCACAGGGAGAGCTGGGTGAGGACCCTGCCCTTGTCGGGGATCTCGGTCGGCAGTACCCAGTCATAGGCGGACATCCGGTCGCTGGCGACCATGACGAGGTCGCCCTTCTCGTTCCGGTAGAGGTCGCGCACCTTGCCTGTGTGCAGATGCACAAGGCCGGGCACCTCCACCGGCTCGGGCTTCTCCACGAATCCGGACACGGTTCCTCCTGGTGGGTTTGTCCAAGACCCCACGATTCTGCCCCACGCCCCACCGCCCGGCCGAAGCGGGGCGCACCGGTCGTGGCCTGGGGCTTCAGTCCCGTTTGCAGATGCGGTCCAGGAGGTTGGCGGTGGCCCGCTGCACCCGTACGTCGGTGTGGCCGGGCCGGTCGAGCGCCGGGGTCCAGGCGAAGGTGCCGGAGGCGAACACCAGGGCTCCGCTGGTCGCGCGGTACAGCGAGGTGTCCTGGTGCCGGACGGCCCCCTCGGCGTCCCGGTACGGGGAGTGGGCGAGCAGGATCCGGCGCAGATGCGCGGGCAGGCAGGTGCGCGGGAAGTAGCGGTCGGCCTCGCCCGCGACCAGGCCGGGCAGCGCGTCGCCCTCGTCGGCGCCGGTCGCCTCCCACAGCCAGTGGCTCGCGTTCCGCACGATCAGCGGGGTCGGCTCGGGCACCGGGCTCGCGTACTGGATGCCCAGCAGCTGCTGCTCGGGCGCCGTCTCCCGCCACAGCGCGGAGCGGCCGGGGCCGCGGCGCTTGTGGCAGGTCAGCAGGCGGTCCGGGCCGGAGGGCGAGGGCACCAGGCCGACCTGCCAGTACATGGTGTTGGCGGAGAGGAAGACCAGCGAGGTGCCGCTGTCGCGGGCTTCTTCGACCCTGCGCCGCAGCGGGGCCGACCAGTACTCGTCGTGGCCGGGGAAGACCAGGCCGCGGTAGCGGGTCGGGTCAATGCGGCCCGCGTGCAGATCGCGGGTCTCGGCGTACGCGAGGTCGTAGCCCATCCGCTCGGCCCAGCGGACGAAGTCGTACGCGTGGCCCACGTGCAGCGGCAGCCCGGCGCCCGCGTACGGCCGGTCGAAGGAGACCGTGACCGCCGCCCGCGACTCGCCGAGCAGCCGGCCGCGCTCGTCCCACGCGTGGTACAGGCTGGCGCCGGTCCGGCCGTCCTCCGGGTAGAGGTTGTACGCCTGCCAGGTGATGTCCGGGAGGACGAGGAGCAGATCGGCGGGGTGGGTGTCGCGGACGGTGAAGGGGATGTGGTTGCGGAAGCCGTCGGCGGTGGTCAGCACGGCGACATACGCGCCGGGGTTCCAGTACGAGGGGATCTGGAGCCGCCAGGACAGCCACCAGTGGTGGCAGGAGACGGTGCGGTCGGCAGCGAGCGGAAGCGGCTGGACGATACCGGCCAGCCGCGGGCTGCTGGTCATCTTGGCGGCGCCGTCGCCGCCGTAGTGGCCGATGCGGTAGACGTCCACGCTGAACTGCTGGGGCGGGTCGACGGTGATCCGGAAGTCGATGGCCTCGCCGGGGGCGGCGGCGGAGGCCGAGGTGAAGCCCTTGATCTGGCGGTGCACGTCGTCGGCGGTCCGGGTGGAGGGGATATGGCCGGGGCCCGGGTCGGCGATCTCGGCGGCTCCCGTCGCCGCGTCGTGGTCCACGTACCACGGGACCAGGCGGCCCGTCTCGCTGAAGAACGTCTGCCTGCCCCGCAGCCAGGGCAGCGGACCCTGGCCGAAAGGGTCCGTCACCGCGTGTGCGAGCGCTCCCGACTCCCAGCGCCTGACCGGTTCCGTGGCGTCCACGAATGGCTCCCCTCCCTGCCTCCCCTGGCAGCATGTCGTCACCAGCCCCAGCACATCACATTACGCACTCAATCCATCACCGATCGTCGCGAATTTGCCGAACCCAGACCCAGGACGTTCACGCCCGAGTGTCATCCGGGCGGGCCCCTGATTCACGGGCTGGGCCGCGGGGCCGCGCGGGCGCCGGCGCCCGGCGTCACACCAGCCGGACCGGCTTCTCCGGCCGTACGCCCACCTCGCCGAGCCAGGCGCGCAGCGGCTCGGCGTCCCCGTCCTCGACCAGGCTCAGCACCGGGTGCGCCAGATCGGCCCGCCGCCGCCCGTCGAACATCAGCGCGGGCCCGTCCAGCCAGTCGAGCCCCGGCGCCGCGCCCGCGGTGTCTATGGCGGCGCAGCACACCATGGCCGTGACGTGGTCGGCCAGCAGCTCCCGGCCGGTGCGGGGCGACTGCAGCGGGAAGAGCGGCGCGAAGCCGTCGATCCACGGGTCGCCGCCCCCGGGCCCGGCCCCCGGGTCCGTACGGGCGCCGGCCGGGCCGTCAGCCCGGGTGGCGGACTGGTGCACGGCCTCCTCGCGGGCCACCTCCACGCTGAGCCGGGCCGCGACCTCCTCCCCGAGCTCCCCCGTCGGGGCGAGGCCCGGAGCGGCGGTGAGCCGGTCCATCACACGGGCGAGGGTGGGCGCGGCGGGCTCGGGCTCCGGGCCCCGGCCGCTCGTCGCCTCAGGGGACGCCCCCTCATGGGGCGACGCCGGGCCGGGTCCGGGGCCGCCGGGGCGGTTCTGCTCATCGAGCACGCGGTGCAGGCGGGCGGCCTCCACGCGCCATTTGCGGTCCACGACCTCCTCCGGATACTCGCCCCAGTCGACCGGCGCCCAGTCCGGGCCCGGCTCGCTGGGCCCGCCGTGGAACAGCCGGGCGGCCAGCAGGGACGTCGCCTCGTCGATCAGCCCCGGCTCCTCCAGCAGATCGCAGGCGGGCCGCTCGCTGAGCCGGGAGGCGAACCCCTCGGCCAGCCGGTCGCGACGGGAGAGCTCGGTGAGGGCCGCGACCACGCCCGCGTCCAGCCGGGACGGCCAGCGGCCCATCCGCCACGCGGGCAGCGCGACCCTGGTCAGCAGCCGGTCCCACCCCGCGTACGCCAGGCCGACCTGCTCCTGGGCCACGATCCGCAGACCGTAGTCGACGGTCTGGGCGCGCTCGGAGGCGGCCGCGGCGACGGCCCGCTCCATCTCGGCGGCGTGGTCCCGGCAGCCGCGCAGCAGCAGCCGGGCGATCCAGCCGAGGAACGCGAGGGCGGGGCGGCGGACGGTCCGGCCGAGGCCCGTGACTGGGGCCGTACGGCGCGTGTCCCCGGCTCGAGCGCCCCCGGAGCCCCGGGCGGCGACGGCGACAGCGGCGTCCAGACCGCGGACGAAGCGGCGGGCGGCCGCTATGTCCGGGTGCACGGAGGGGCCGGTGCCCGCGACGACCGGCGCGAGCAGGGCGCGCAGCTCGGCGACCCGCATCCACCACAGGAACGGCGAGCCGATGACCAGCACGGGGGCCTGCGGGCCCCGCCGCTCGGCTCTCCCCACGACCGAGGCACCGGCGGGCGCGCTGCCCATGCCGCCGCTGCTCTTGGCGCCGCTGCTCTTGGCGCCGTGCGCCCGATGCGTACGGTCCTCCAGCCAGCTGTCGCAGTCCGGGGTGAGCGCTATCGCGGACGGGGCGGGCACCTCCAGCCGATCGGCCAGATCGCGGACGAGGCGGTAGAGGTCCGGGGCCGTCTCCTCGGCGATGGGCACGGTGGGGCTGAGCGCCGGTCTGGCCCGCACCACCACGGCGGCCACGGCCGCCGCCAGCAGCAGGACCACCACGGCCCCGCCGACCACCGCCCAGCGGACGGCGGTCCACTCCTCGCCGTGCGAGCCGCCGAGCCGCCCCGTGGCCCCGCCGACCAGCAGCACGACGGCGACCGCCGCCGGGAGGAGCGCGACCGCGAGCGCGGTGCTCCGGATCCGCAGCACCGCGAGAGCGCGGGTGCGCGCTGAAAGCGCGCCTGCTTCCCGACCTGCCACGGTTCCATCACCCCCTGCTGTCCAGCCGATGAATGAACAGCGGACGACGGCGGTGTTCTGCCCTTACTCCCCCCACTGTCGCACCGGCCGCCCGCGCCGCAATGCCGGTGGGCCAGTTGCCGCACCGCGCCTGAGCGGCACACTAGTTGGGGCCCGCGCGTGCGTCAGCAGGATGCCGGGAGGGCTCACCCGATGGAATGGCCTTAGCCAGAACCGGGAACTTCTCGAGGAACTTTCCGGACGCTTACAGGCCCTCCTCGACCACTTCTCGACCGGGCCTCAAGGGGCCAGGCGGTCTCAAGGCCTCAGGCGGCCTCAGGCCGACGCCGCCCCGGCTCCGGCCTCCTCCGCCGCCTTGGCGGCGATGTCCGAGCGGTGGTGGGAGCCGTCCAGGCCGATCCGGGCCACCGCGCGGTACGCCCGTTCCCGCGCCTTGGCCAGATCGGAGCCGGTCGCGGTCACGGACAGCACCCGGCCCCCCGCGCTCACCACGTCACCCGACGCAACGTCCTGCTTGGTGCCCGCGTGCAGGACGTACGCCTTGGGCCCGTCCTTTTCGGCCACCTCCGCCAGGCCCGTGATCGGATCGCCCGTGCGGGGCGTCCCCGGATAGTTGTGCGAGGCGATCACCACCGTCACCGCGGTGCCCTCGCTCCAGCGCAGCGGCGGCAGCGAGTCGAGCCGACCGGTCGCGGCGGCCAGCAGCACACCGGCCAGCGGGGTCTTCAGCCGGGCCAGGACCACCTGGGTCTCCGGGTCGCCGAAGCGCGCGTTGAACTCGATCACCCGCACCCCGCGCGAGGTGATCGCCAGCCCCGCGTACAGCAGCCCCGAGAACGGCGTCCCCCGGCGGCGCAGCTCGTCCACGGTCGGCTGCAGCACGGTCGCCAGCACCTCGTCGACCAGCTTGGGGTCCGCCCACGGCAGCGGGGAGTACGCGCCCATGCCGCCCGTGTTCGGGCCCTCGTCGCCGTCGTAGGCGCGCTTGAAGTCCTGGGCGGGCTGCAGCGGGACGACCGTCTCACCGTCCGTGACGGCGAAGAGCGACACCTCCGGGCCGTCCAGGTACTCCTCGATCACCACCCGCCCGCACGCCAGCGCGTGCTCACGGGCGGTGGCGACGTCGCTGGTCACGACGACACCCTTGCCGGCCGCCAGCCCGTCGTCCTTGACGACGTACGGCGCGCCGAAGGCGTCCAGCGCCTCGTCGATCTCGGCCTCGTTCGTACAGACGTACGCACGGGCGGTGGGCACGCCCGCCGCCGCCATCACATCCTTCGCGAACGCCTTCGACCCCTCCAGCTGGGCCGCGTCCGCGGACGGCCCGAACACCGGGATGCCCCGCTCCCGCACCACATCCGCCACCCCCGCCACCAGCGGAGCCTCCGGGCCGACCACCACCAGCTCCGCCTCCAGCGAGGCGGCCAGCTCGGCGACGGCCGCGCCGTCGAGGGCGTCGACCGTGTGCAGCTCGGCGACCTCCGCGATGCCGGCGTTGCCGGGCGCGCAGTGCAGAGCCGTGACGTCGGGGTCGAGGGAGAGTGCGCGGCACAAGGCGTGTTCGCGGGCGCCGCTGCCGATGACGAGGACCTTCACGGAATGCAGCCTATTGCCTCGCCCCCCGAGCCCTACGCCCCGGGGCCCGCCCGGGCCCCCGCGGGTCACGGAAGTAGGTTGTTCCGATGGCCGACCCCCTGCCGCCCGGCGGCGCCGTCATCGACGCGGACGAACTGGATGCTCGGTGGGCGGACGCCTGGGGGCCGGAACAGGTCACGGAGCGGTTGGGCGGGATCAGCGCCCCCTGGTGCATCGCGGCCGGGTGGGCGCTGGATTTGTTCCGCGGAGGGAAGTCGCGGGCCCACGGCGATCTGGAGATCGCGGTGCCCGCGGCGGGGTTCGCGGAGGTTCGGGACCGCTTTCCCGAGTACATGTTTGACGCGGTCGGCTCAGGACGGATCTGGGCAAGGGCGGGAGCTGAGGCGCTCGCGGCCACGCACCAGACCTGGCTGCGGGATCCGGCGAGCGGACAGTTTCTCTTCGACGTCTTCCGCGAGCCGCACGAGGGCGGGACGTGGATCTGCCGGCGGGACGAGAGCCTGCGGCTGCCGTACGACGCGATCATCGAACGGACGGCTGACGGCATCCCGTACCTGGTGCCAGAGGTGGTGCTGCTGTTCAAAGCGAAGGCGGCACGGCCCAAGGACCACGCCGACTTCCGCGGGGTCCTGCCGCTGCTGAGCCAGGCGCGGCGCGACGTTCTCAGCGGGTGGCTGAAGCGCGCGCATCCCGGGCATCCATGGCTGGCGAAGCTGGCGAGGCAGTGACGCGGCCGACGAGAGCGACCGGACCCTTGCAGCGCTGAGGTGCCATCAACGGCCGAGCCGAACAAACAGTCAGCGATCTCAACTCGGCTCGGCTGGGCCGTCTGACGCCGTTTCGGGTTTCGTGTGGAGCACTTCGCGGGCCTGGTCCGCGGCGCGGATGATGCTCTCGGAGATGAAGTCCACGAAGCGGGCGATGTTTTCGAGGCGGGCGGCGGCCGGGGTGTCGGGGCCGAGGATGCCGACGCCCTGCCGGGCGACCTCGCCGAGGTGGGCGGTGGCGCGGGCGCCGGCCACCGTGGACTGGTACATGACGTCGTCGTCAACGGCGTAGTGCTCGCGGCGGCGTTCGTCGCGCTCTCGGCGGATGAGGCCCTGGCTTTCGAGGAACGCGATCGCTTTGGAGATGGTCGCCGGGCTGACCTGGAGGTGCTGGGCGAGCTCGGACGCGGTGAGGCTGCCGGCGTCGGTGGTGTACAGGCTGGTCAGCACCCGGGCCGTCGTCTTGGGCAGGCCCGAGGCCATGAAGACGGTGGTGAACGTCTCCTCGTACTCGCGCACCGCCTCGGCGTCGCGCCCGTGGGCCTGCGCGGGCGCCTCCGATCCCCGGGGCGCGGTTCTCCTGCGGCGGTGGGCGCGGTGTTCGGTGGCGCGGTGGGCGAGGTCGGCGCGGTAGGCGGTGGGGCCGCCGTTGCGCATCACCTCGCGCGTGACCGTCGAGGTCGGGCGGTCGAGGCGTCTGGCGATCTCCGCGTAGGCGAGGCCGTCGGCCAGTCCCAGCGCGATCTGCTGGCGTTCCTGCTGGGTGAGTCTGCCTCCCGGCATCGCGGCCTCCTTCGTGGTCCGTGGCGTCCCCCACTATAGCGTTCACTCTCTAATCATTGCAACGAACAAGCCGAGGCTTGTTGCGTTAGATTCAAAACCGTTGCAACGATTTGTAGGCTTTGACCTGCATAAATATCCACCTAATGCAACGACAACGTTGCTCAAAACTCGAACGCAACATAGCGTTTCTCTCGTCGGAAACAACGAACCGAAGGAAAACACGATGCAGAAGTTCGACACCCCCGCCCCGGTCACCGCCGTCCTCGACATCCCCGCCGGACGTATCCAGTTCATCGCCGCCGACCGGGCCGACACCACGGTCGAGGTCCTGCCCGCGGACGCCTCGAAGGACCGCGATGTGAAGGCCGCGGAGCAGATCGAGGTCGCCTACGGCGACGGCGTCCTGCGGATCGAAGCGCCGGAGGCGAAGAACCGGGTCCTCGGCAACTCCGGGTCCGTCGAGGTGACCGTCCAGCTGCCCGCCGGCTCCCGCATCGAGGCGAAGGCGGCCCTCGCCGAACTCCGGGGCGTCGGACGGCTCGGCGACGTCGCCTTCGAGGGCGCGCAGGCCTCGGTCAAGCTCGACGAGACCGATGGCGCCCGCCTCACCCTCCAGGCCGGCGACATCATGGTCGGCCGCCTCGGCGGCCCCGCGGAGATCAGCACCCAGAAGGGCGACCTGAGCATCGCCGAGGCCGTGCGCGGCACGGTCACCCTGCGCACCGAGCACGGCGAGATCTCGATCGGCGCCGCCCGCGGAGTCTCCGCCTCCCTGGATGCCGGTACCGCCTACGGCCGCATCCACAACACGCTCAAGAACGCCGACGGCGCCGACGCCGGCCTGACCATCCACGCGACCACCGCCTACGGCGACATCACCGCCCGCAGCCTGTAGATCCGCAGTCAGTAAAAGGGGAGCACCTCTCATGACCGACCTGGCCATCGCGGCGAACGGGCTGCGCAAGTCCTACGGCGACAAGACCGTCCTCGACGGCGTCGACCTGGCCGTCCCGGAAGGAACGATCTTCTCCCTCCTCGGCCCGAACGGCGCCGGCAAAACCACCGCCGTCAAGATCCTCTCCACCCTCATCACCGCCGACGGCGGCCAGGCCCAGGTCGCCGGCCATGACATCGCCACCGACCCGCACACCGTGCGTGCGGCGATCGGTGTCACCGGTCAGTTCTCCGCCGTCGACGGCCTGATCACCGGCGAGGAGAACATGCTCCTGATGGCGGACCTGCACCACCTGCCCAAGCACGAAGGCCGACGCGTCACCGCCGAGCTGCTGGAACGCTTCGACCTCACCGAGGCCGCGAAGAAGCCCGCCTCCACCTACTCCGGCGGCATGAAACGCCGCCTGGACATCGCCATGACCCTGGTCGGCAACCCGCGGATCATCTTCCTCGACGAGCCGACCACCGGCCTGGACCCGCGCTCCCGCCACAACATGTGGCAGATCATCCGCGAACTCGTCACCAGCGGCACCACCGTCTTCCTCACCACCCAATACCTGGAAGAGGCCGACGAACTCGCCGACCGCATCGCCGTCCTCAACAACGGCAAAATCGCCGCCGAAGGCACCGCCGACGAACTCAAGCGACTGATCCCCGGCGGACACATCCGGCTCCGCTTCACCGACCCGGCCGCCTACCACAACGCCGCCGCCACACTGCGCGAGACCACCCGCGACGACGAAGCCCTCGCCCTGCAGATCCCCAGCGACGGCAGCCAGCGCGAACTGCGCTCCATCCTCGACCGGCTCGACTCCGCCGGCATCGAGGCCGACGAACTCACCGTCCACACCCCCGACCTCGACGACGTCTTCTTCGCCCTCACCAGCACCACCGTGCCCGCCCAGCCCACTCAGCCGAGCCAGCCCAAGGAGACCGCCCGATGAGCTCCCTCTCCCTCGCCGTACGCGACTCCTCCACCATGCTGCGCCGCAACCTCCTGCACGCCCGGCGCTACCCGTCGCTCACCCTGAATCTGCTGCTCACCCCGATCATGCTCCTGCTGCTCTTCGTCTACATCTTCGGAGACGCGATGAGCGCGGGCATCGGCGGTGGGAGTGCCGACCGCTCCGACTACATCAGATATCTCGTCCCAGGCCTGCTGCTGATGACCATCGGCAGCACCACCATCGGCACCGCGGTCTCCGTCTCCAACGACATGACCGAAGGCATCATCGCCCGCTTCCGCACCATGGCCATCCACCGCGGCTCCGTGCTCATCGGGCACGTCATCGGCAGCGTCCTGCAGTGCGTGATCAGCGTGGTCCTCGTCGGCGCCGTCGCCGTGGCCATCGGCTTCCGCTCCGCCGACGCCACGGTCCTGGAGTGGATCGCGGCCTTCGGACTGCTCGTCCTGTTCGCCCTGGCGCTCACCTGGATCGCGGTCGGGATGGGCATGGTCAGCCCCAGCGCCGAAGCGGCCAGCAACAACGCGATGCCGCTGATCTTCCTGCCACTGATCTCCAGCACCTTCGTCCCCGTCGACGCCATGCCCGGCTGGTTCCAGCCCATCGCCGAGTACCAGCCGTTCACCCCGACCATCGAAACCCTGCGCGGCCTGCTCCTGGGCACCGAGATCGGCAACAACGGGTGGATCAGCATCGCCTGGTCCATCGGCCTGGCAGCACTCGGCTACCGCTGGTCCAAGGCGGTGTTCAACCGCGACCCGAAATAACCGCCATGACCACGCGGGCCACCCCCGCAACCCGAACCACCCCAGGGCGGCGTACACCGACACCACGTCGGAGTACGCCGCCCCGCCGTTGGGCGGCATGGTCCGGTTGCCGAGAGCAGGCATCGTCTCGCGCCTTCGGCGCAAAGCGGCCGGCAACGGGAAGGGAAGGGGGCGCCGGAGGCATCGTCGCCGTCCAGCCCACCGGGCCGCCACCGGCGGGGCTCAGCCAGCCGCCGGGCCGCAGAGGACACGGGGGCATCAGCCCTGCGGGACGTCCTTGATGAAGACGATCCCGTCGTTCCCGGTCAGGTGGGCCGGGTCGAGGGGGGCGTAGCCGAACCAGGGGGACACGCGGGGTGCGGGCAGCGTGTCGCCGAGGGCGGTGGCCAGGCGGGGGCTGTCGATGAGGCAGCGGTCCTCCGGGAGCGCGTACAGGAGTCCTTCGAGGGTGTCCGGCGGCGGGGCGTCCACTCCTCGGTGCCGGATCGTGCCGAGGGCCGTGGCCAGGAAGGCGTACCCCTCGGCCAGGTGCGCGCTCACGAGCGCGCCGGCGCCCCACCACTCCACCGGCCCCTCCCACATCTGGATCGTGCTCTTCTCCCGCTGGAGATGGGTGTTGTGGGCGTGGATGAGGGCGGGGCCCCGTTCGACGACGGCGAGGAGGTTGTCGGCCATCATGCGGCCCCGCAGGGCCCCCAGCCGTGCCATGCGGCTCGGTGAGGCGTCGGCCATCCAGAAGTGGTAGCGCAGCAGACCGGTGGCGGTGCGCCCGTACAGGCGCGCCCGGTCCCAGCCCTCCCGCGAGGTCGCCGCGATCAGGTGCGGCGTCTGCTCCTCGAACAGCGCCACCAGGTCGTCGGCGAGCAGTCGCAACTCCCTGGCCTCGGCCGACTGCCCCACGGACTGGGCGGGGTCCATCATCGCGTCGGGGTTGGTCCACTGGTCGTCGGCGCCGAGCAGGCGGTCGAGCGTGTCGGCGGTGCAGGGGAGCAGGTCCGTGTCCACCTGGGCCGCGAGGTAGCCGTGGAGTGCGGTGAGGGCCTGCCGGGGGCTCGCGGCGCCGGTCATCTCCAGCGGGCCGTCGAGCCCGGCGAAGCGGAGCTGTTCGGACGCGGGCCGGTCCTCGTTGTACGCCCGTATCCAGCGCACGAGTTCACGGTTGGGCGCGGACGCGTTGAACCACGTGTGGCTGAAGCCGCGCTCCATGACGTCGTCGAGGGTGCCCGTGCCCGAGGTGACGTAGTCGTCCACGACCAGGCCCATCATGCAGTCGCTCTCGATCGCGATCGTCCGGTAGCCCTCCCGCTCGACGAGCTGCCGGAAGAGGTCGTTGCGCACGTCGAGCAGCGCGTCCTCGCCGTGGGTGGGCTCGCCCAGGGCGAGCACCCGGGGCCGGGCCGGAAGCAGCCTCATCACGGCTTCGGCCTCGACGGCATGGGCGGTGTCCTTGATGTCGGTAGCCATGCCCTAAACGGTATCGTTGAACCTCCGGTTGAGAGTTTTCCGCGATATTGGCAGGATCATGGGAAGAAACCTTCAAAACGGAGAACGGCTGAGGCCGGTTGATCTGGCGCGTGGACACGGTCTGTCCACGCAGGCGATCAGGAATTACGAGGAGGCCGGCATCCTTCCGGCCGCCGGTCGTACGCCCCACGGCTACCGCACCTACACGCCGCTGCACGCGCGGGCCTTGGACGCGTTCCTCGCCCTGGTGCCCGGCCACGGCCACCAGACGGCGACGTCGATCATGCGGGCGGTGAACGAGGGCGCGGTCGACGAGGCGTTCCGTCTCATCGACGAGAGCCATGCCCAACTGCTGGAGGACCGCCGGACACTCCAGGCCGTGGAGAGCGCCCTCCGCGACCTGGCTCCCACCACGGCGACCGAACCGGCCCTGGCGGCGTCCGAGCCCGACCCGGCGGTACCCGGGCCCGGCGCGGCGGCGTCCGGACCCGGCGCGGCGGTACCCGGGCCCGGACCCGGACCCGGCGGCACCTTCATCGGGCCGCTGGCAGAAGAGCTCGGCCTCCGACCCGCGACGCTGCGCAAATGGGAGCGCGCCGGGCTGGTGCGCCCGCGCCGCGACCCTCTGACCGGGTACCGCGTCTACGACGAGGCCGCCGTACGGGACGCCCGGCTGGCCCATCAGCTCAGGCGGGGCGGCTACCTTCTGGAGCAGATCGCCCCGCTGATCGCCCAGGTGCGGGCGGCCGGCGGGCTGGAGCCGCTGGAGGCCGCGCTGCGCGACTGGCACGGCCGGCTGTCCGCCCGCGGGCGGGCGATGCTGGCAGGGGCGGCCGAGTTGGAGACGTATCTGCGCGAACACGGATGAGACGCGCAGGTCGCCGACCGACGAGCCGTGACGAGACGAGACGAGACGAGACGTCGACCGACGGCCGACGGCCGACGGCCATGGAACACGCGCTGTCAGTGCCGCCTGCGACACTCCCCCGCATGCCGGAATCGAATGTGAAGGCCCACCTTCACCACTACCTGCGCGCCGCCCGCGAAGCCCTGCTGTGGAAGCTCGACGGGCTCTCGGAGTACGACATCCGCCGCCCGCTGACGCCGACGGGCACCAACCTCCTGGGGCTGGTCAAGCATGCCGCCGGCGTGGAGGCGGCCTACTTCGGCCTCACCTTCGGGCAGCCGTACGACGAGCCGCTGCCTTGGATGGCGGACGACGCCGAACCGAACGCGGACATGTGGGCGACCGCGGACGAGTCGCGCGAGGACATCGTCGGGCTGTACCACCGCGTATGGAAGCACGCGGACGCCACGATCGAGGCGCTGTCCCCCGACGCGACCGGTCAGGTGCCCTGGTGGCCGGAGCAGCGGCGCAAGGTGACGCTGGACCAGATCCTCGTGCATGTGATCGCCGACCTCCAGCGGCACGCCGGGCACGCCGACATCGTCCGGGAGCTCATCGACGGGGCCGTCGGGCTGCGGGCCGGCAACGACAACATGCCGTCGGACGAGCAGTCGTGGTGGGAGGAGTACCGGGGGCGACTGGAGCGTGTCGCCCAGGAAATCGGCCACAACCGGCAAGGAGAAGCCGTGATGCGGGTAACCCTGCGCGACGTGAGAGACAGTGACCTCTCCGCCTTCTGGGCCCAGAGCAATGAGCCCGAGGGGATTCACATGGCGGCCTTCACCGCCGAGGAC
Organism: Streptomyces sp. NPDC007917; assembly: GCF_042959105.1. Classification (NCBI taxonomy): domain Bacteria; kingdom Bacillati; phylum Actinomycetota; class Actinomycetes; order Kitasatosporales; family Streptomycetaceae; genus Streptomyces; species Streptomyces sp. NPDC007917. The sequence goes on along the minus strand of NZ_JBIBKK010000019.1, from coordinate 91,383 downwards.
CCCTCGGACCGCGCCGCTTTCGACGCCCACTGGGCGCGGAACCGCCAGAACCCGGCGGTCATGCTGCGCACCGTCGTCGGCGAGAGCGGCGAGATCGTCGGGCACGCCGCGGTGTTCGGCCCGCCCGAGGAGCGCGAGGTCACGTACTGGATCGGACGGCAGTACTGGGGGCGTGGAGCGGCTACCGCCGCACTGCGAGAGCTGCTGGCTGTCGTGCCGGAGCGGCCGCTGTACGCCCGGGCGGCGGCGGACAACGTCGGCTCCATCCGGGTCCTGGAGAAGTGCGGGTTCGTGGTGACCGGCAGAGAGCGCGGCTACGCGAACGCACGGGGTGAGGAGATCGAGGAAGTGGTGCTCACCTTGAGCGACTGACCCGGTACCTTCGCGGCCCATGGAACACACCTGGGACCCCTGGGACACCGTCCACCGCCTCGTCGCATGGCTGGACGCGGAGAGCGCCGCGATGTCGCCGGAGGTCGCGCGGCTGCTGCGCGTGCTGAAGATCAGCGAGGAGGCGGGGGAGGTGGCCGAGGCGATTCATGGCGTGATGGGCGGCAATCCGCGCAAGGGGGAGAGCCACACCTGGGCGGACGTGGAGCGGGAGTTGTGCGATGTCGTCCTGACCGCCATGGTCGCGCTGGCGAGCCTGACCCCGGACGCGCGCAAGCGGTTCGAGGAGCATGTGTCGTACGTCGCCGGCCGGTCGCTGGGGTGAGACCGTCGCCGGTCGCCCCCGGCACCCTTTCGGGTGAGGCAGCGGACGCTCTTTTATCGGATGACGCACCTCGTACGGGCGGATATCTTGCGATCTTGGCCGCACAGCCAGCCGTTCGGGCGTAGGTAAGGTGGTTGCGCATCGGCCGAGCGCCAAGAGAGATGCAGCGAGTACATGAAGCCGCAGAGGGAGTGCCACGGGTGAGTCAGCCGGAGATGCAGCCCGAGGGGCTTCCTCAGCAGGAGGGCGCGAAGAAGCAGGGAGACCTGCTCGGCCGGCCCTTCCCGCACGGCGACTGGGGGGAGCCCGCCGAGCGCCTCGACGAGCTGTACCGGTGGGTTGAGGACGGGGCTCTGCAGGTCGCGGAGTGGTATCTCGCCGACCGGGTGTGGAAGCGGCGGGCCGCGCGGGCGCTGCGTATCGGGGCGGCGGTGCTGGGGGTCGTGGGGGCGACGCTGCCGCTGCTGGACCTGAACGGGGTGCTGGGCGACGGGGCCGCGTGGGGCTGTCTGGTGCTGCTGCTCGCCGCCGCGTGTGTGGCGTGCGACCGGTTCTTCGGGCTGACGTCGGGGTGGATGCGGGACGTGGCGACGGCGCAGGCCGTACAGCGGCGGCTGGAGGCGCTGCAGTTCGACTGGGCGTCGGAGAGCGTGCGCGAAGTGCTCGGCCCGACCGAGGGCACCGCGGCCGAGGCCGTGGAGCGCTGCCTCGCCGTACTGCGCCGCTTCTGTGAGGACGTGTCGGAACTCGTACGGACCGAAACCGCGGGCTGGATGGTGGACTTCGGCTCCGGCTCGGCGCCGCTGTTCACCCAGGCCCTGGTGGCCCAGGGCTCCCGCCCGGAGGGCGGAGGCCCCGCGAACCGCTTCCCGCTGCCGCCGACCACCCGCCCCAACATGCCGCGCCAGCGCCCGCCGGAGCCGCCCCGCTGACGCAGGGCGTTCACAGCTTGGTGTTCAACGGGCCGTGGTACAGACGGCGGTTGGTGAGCACGAGCAGACCGCCGGTCCGCCGGCGCCGCGCGCAGTCTCCTTGCCCGAAGGGAGCCCGTACCTCCGTGCCGGTCCTGCCCGGCGGGCGGGACCGGCACGGAGAGGGGCGTCTAGCTGAAGACGATCATCGAGCCCTGGGCCAGGCTGCGCGTCGCCGCCGCGTGCAGGCCCAGCCAGACATGGCGCTCACGGGCGAACGGACTGTCCTCGTACGGAATCGGCGCCGCCGGTTCCTCCAGGGTGGTGGGGCGGGCCGGGGGCGCGGGGGTGGCCGGGGGGTTGGCGGGGTCGATACCGAGGGCCGGGGCGACCGCCTCCAGCTCTCTCAGCAGGCCGTGGCTCGACCCCAGGGGGCCGCCGCCCTCGAGGAGTTCGTCGTTGGACAGCGGGTGTTCGAAGTCGACGGGGACATAGGCGCCGGCGTGGTCGTAGTGCCACACCAGATGCGACTGCCGGGCCGTGGGCTCGAACATCTCCAGCAACTGTTCGTAGTCCCCGCCGAGTTCGTCCACCGGCGTGACAGCCAGCCCGCAGACCTGCAGCAGATGGGCGCGGCGCAGAAAGTGCAGGGCGTCGTAGTCGAAGGCCGCGACCGGGGCGACGTCCCCGGACAGGCCCGGCATATAGCCGAAGACGGGCACGGGCGGCAGTCCGGCTTCACCGAGCGCCTTGTCGTACGCCGCGATCTCCTCCGCGAAGGGGTTGTCGGGGCTGTGACACAGCACATCGACGAGGGGGACCAGCCAGAGGTCACATGCCACGCGATCTCACTCTCGTATCCGTACGGTCGGTGGTCGGCCCAGCGTAATGCTCCCCGTACGCCGCGCGAAGAGCCCTGTACGTCAGGGGGGCGCGGTGGTGGATGTCGTCCAGGACGGGCTCGCCGGTGATGTGAACGCGCCCCTCGCCGTGCCCGACGCCGTGCCCGACGGTGTGCCCGACGCCGTGTCCGTCGGCGCGCCCGACGATCCGCGCGGCGACGGCGATCCACTCGGCGTTCCACTCGGCGATCCGCTCGGCGACGAGGACGACGTCTCCGGGGGCTGGGTCGGCGACGACGTCGGGCTCTGGTCCACGGTCGTCGTCTGCACAGGGCCGACCGGGCCCGGGCCCGCGGGCGGGGCGCCGCGGCCGCCGGGCAGGACGCGTACGGCCACGGCCAGCGCCACGGCCACCAGCGCGACGACCAGCCCCGCGGCCACCGGCAGCGCCGCCCGGCGCGCCCGCACCCGCCGCCGGCCGCGCCGTACGGCCCCGGCCACGTCCACCCCCGGTGCCCCGGGGCCCGGTTCAAGACCGCGCAGGGGGGAGAGCAGCCGCGCCGCCTCCCGTTCCAGCTCGTCGTCCCGCATGGCGGCTACTCCTTCCCCACAGACGGCATCGAAACAAGCGGCTGAACGCCGAGTTGCGCGCGCAGCCGGGCGAGGCCCCGCGCGGTCTGGCTCTTCACGTTCCCCTCGGAACAGCCCAGGACCGCGGCCACCTCCGCCACCGGCAGATCGCACAGGAAACGCAGCACCAGCACGGCGCGCTGGCGCGCCGGGATGCGCGAGAGCGCGGTGTGCACGACCGTGCGCGTCTCGATGTCCGGCACCCCCGCGACGGGCGGCAGCCCCGGCGTCTCGTGCGGCGCGCCGGAGAGCCGGACCACCCGGGCCCAGCCGAGGCGCTGCTCGTTGAGGAAGCAGCGGACGAGGATCGTGTGGACGTAGCGGTCCAGGTCGTCGGCGGCGCGGGCGCGGCCCCAGTGGACGTACAGCTTGGTCAGGGCGGCCTGGACGACGTCGTCGGCGCGGTGCGGGTCCTTGCAGAGCAGATGCGCGATGCGGCGCAGCGCGGGCAGCCTCGCGGAGACGTACGCGGTGTACGCCCGCTCGGCCTCCGCCGTGTCCTCCGCCGTCCTGTCCTCCGCCGTCACGTTCCTCCGTGCACTTCCCACACCCAAACGCCCCCGATCCACTCCCCCCGCCACCCCAGCAGCCGCTCCAAGGTGACACGCAGCGCCTCGTCCCCCGGTTGCGGGGCGAGCACGACCGCGCCCGCGCGCCAGAAATCGAGGTCCGCGCGGACGGCGTGGCGCTGCTTCTGGCCGATGTGCGGGATGCGTCCGGTGCGGCGGACCTCGTCGAGGAGCGCTGAGGTGTAGCGGTGGCGCGGGCCGTAAATGCCCCTCCGGCCGGGGCCGTCGGGGCCGTTGAAGTAGCCGCCGGGGAGCGGGAAGCCGAGCCCGGCGGCGGTCTGCCAGTGCAGGGCCTCGGCGTCGCCAGGGCTGGGCAGCGGCACGGGGACGAGGGAGCGGCCCTTGGGGACGTGCGCCTTCCAGGTGCCGTCGGCGATGAAGGACGGGACGGGGACGCGGTCTGCGGTGGTGTACGGCGTGGGCGCGAGGGGCAGCAGGGCGGCCGCGACGGCGGCCCATCCGGCGATCCGCAACGCCCGGTCGACGCCCGCCCCGCCATCCGCGAAGGCCCGCGGCTCCCCCAAGGCGCACAGCCGGTCGCAGGCCAGGGCCAGCAGAATGCCGAGCGCGGGCACCGCCGCCATCGCCACCCGCGACTCGATGACCGACTCGAACAGCGGCTGATCGGCGAGCGCCCGCCACGGACCCGGCAGCACGATCCCCGTCCAGGGCACGGGGATCGTGCGCCCGAGGGAGAGCACCGACGCCGCGAAGGCCACCCACCCGAGCGCCCGCACCCGCGGATCCCGCCACAGCCACACCACCACGGCGGCGCTCAGGGCGAGCAGCGGCCAGCCGAAGAAGGCGTTCTGCTCGGTGCGGTTCACAGCCAGCGCGTCGGCGGTGGACTCGTCCCCGGCCAGGGAGCGGCCCGCGAACTCCCAGAACGCGCGCGGTGAGTTGCCGACCGGGCCGTGCAGCACGCTGTGGTAGCTCTGGGCGCCGAAGAACTGCCACAGCAGCGGATAGGCGAGCAGCGGCACGCACACCGCGGCGGCGAGGCCCAGCCCCCGGGCCAGCGGGCGCACCGCCGTACGTGCCTCGGCCGGGCGTACGGCCGCGTAGCCGACCGCGAAGAGGACGAGGCCCACGGCGGCGAGCAGCAGCGCCTCCTCGCCGAGGAAGACCTGGTAGGTGAGGAAGAGGCCGAGGACCACCCCGTCGCGCCCGACGCGGGCGCCCTCGCACAGCCGCAGCAGCCGGTCGATGATCAGCGGCATCATGAACAGCACCGCGAAGTTGGGGTGCGCGGTGGCGTGGGAGATCATCGGCGGGGCGAAGGCGCACAGGGCGCCGCCGAGCGCGGCGGCCCGGCGCGCCCGTACGAACCGCTTGCGCAGCAGCCAGTACCAGGCGCCCGCCGTCCCGGCCAGCCCGCAGGTCAGCACCAGCGCCCAGGTGGCCCCCGGGCCGAAGAGCGCGGTGACGGGCGCGAGCGGGACGCCGAGGCCGAGCATGGCGGTGTTGGCCATCAGGTTCACCCCGAGCGGGGTGTTCTGCAGCTCGGTGAAGAACACGTCGCCGGGCCCGGATCCGCCGAGAACCTTGTCGGCGGTGACCGCGAAGAACCACTCCCACTGGTTCTGGTCCTGCCCGCTGTCGACGAGATAACGGTGGCCGACGTCCGCCCACAGCCCCTTGTAGAGCAGCACCGACAGCAGCAGGTAGCCGAGGACCACGGCCAGGTCGCCGGCAGACAGCCGCTCGCGTACGCCCCGCCGCCACAGGCGCGCCAGCTCCAGCAGCACCCGTCCGTAGTCCAGCGGACGGATCTTGGAGCCCTCCTGGTGCGCCCAGCGCACCGGCACCTCGGCGACCGGCCAGTCGGCGCGGCGGAAGGCGCGCAGGATCTCCACGTCGATGCCCCATCCGTCGAGCCGCGACCGCCCGAAGGCCGCGCGCGCCCGGTCGCCGTCGAAGAGCTTGAAGCCGCACTGGGTGTCGCCGACGCCGGGCAGGGCGACCGCCCGTATCACGCGGTTGCCCGCCCGGCCCGCCAGCCGCCGCAGCGGGTGCTGGTCCACCTCGATCAGCGCGTCGGGGTGCGCGCGGGAGCCGATGGCGGCGGCGAAGCCCGCGTCGAGCCGGTCGTGCAGCGCCGCCAACTCCTCGATGGGGGTGGCGAGATCGGCGTCGGTCAGCAGCACCCGGCGCCCGCGCGAGGCCAGCACGCCCAGGCGCAGCGCATGGCCCTTGCCGTGGTTGCGCGGGCTCCCGGCCGACGGGGGCGACGTGGGGGGCGGGGCCAGCAGCCGGATGTGCGGCTCGGCCGCGGCCGCGTCGCGGACGACGGCCGCGGTGGCGTCGCTCGACCCGTCGTCGACGACGATCAGCTCCCACTCGGCGTGGCGGCCCGGCGAGGAGCGCAGATAGCGGCAGATCGCGTCGAGGGTCCCGGGCAGCCGGTGCTCCTCGTTGTACGCGGGCACGACGACGGTCAGGTCAACGGTGCCGGTTCCGGTGCCCATGCCGGTGCCGGTACCGGTGACGGTCGCGGGCCGGGGGGCCAGGGAGCGGGCGGGCGGAGTGTGCAGCACACGAGGGTGACCACCACGGGCATCCGGCAGGTTGTGTGTTCTGTGTCACACCGACGCGCGGGGTGGGACGGTTCAGCTCGTCTCGCGTCCGGTGACCAGTTGCTCGATCAGGGCGACGGAGTGCGCGTTGTACGCGGTTATCAGCCGCTCGGAGGCCTCGGCGTCGCCGCGGGTGACGGCCGCGGTGAGCTCGCCGTGCCCGGCCCACAGCCGCCCGCGCAGATCCGGTACGCGCCGCAGATACGGCACCGTGAAGACCCAGGACTGGACCCGCAGCCGCTGCAGGAAGTCGAGTATGTACGGGTTGCCGACGAGCCCGCACAGCTCACGCCAGAAGCGCAGGTCATAGCCGATGAGGATGTCGAGGTCGCCGGAGCGCGCGGCGCGCTCGGCCTCCTCGGCGCGGCGCCGCACCGAGGCCAGGGCCTGCGGGGTCATGGTGCGCAGGGTCTCCTCGACGGAGTGCCGGAAAAGGCCCTCGACCACCATGTTGCGGGCGTTGATCATGTGCCGGAAGTCCTCGAACGTGAACTCGTGGACCCTGAAGCCCCGGTGTTCCTCGACGTCCAGCAGCCCCTGTGCGCACAGGTCGAGCAGCGCCTCGCGGACGGGGGTGGCGGAGACGCCGTACTGGTCGGCCATCTCCTTGACGGTGAACTGCCGTCCGGCCGGAAGCCGGCCCGCGAGCACCTCGTCACACAGCGCCTCGGCGATCTGCTGCCGCAGCGTGTTGCGCTTCACCGGGCTGGTGCCGGGCACGGGCATCGAGGACCGTCTCCTTCCGCGGCCGTCGTGTCGTACGGATGCGGACGGCCCTCGCATCACGATATGCGAGGGCCGTTGCGCGAAGTACGCGGAGAGTGCGCGGGTGAAACGGTCTACACCGTTATTTGATCTCTATCTGAGCCTACGACCGAAGCGATCCGGGGCGGCGGTGGCCGTGTGCGGGCCGCCGTCGAGCGGTCTGTGGGCCGCCGTCGGGCCAGGGTACCGGCCACCGTCAGGCCGTGGTGTGGGCCGCCGTCAGGCCGTGGTGTGGGCCGCCGTCAGGCCGTGGTGTGGGCGTCGGCCGCGGACAGGGCCTCGTCCAGGATCGCCAGCCCCTCCTTGGCCTCGGCCTCCGTGATGGTGCACGGCGGGACCACATACGTGCGGTTCATGTTCACGAACGGCCACAGGCCGCCGCGCTTGCAGGCCGCCGCGAAGTCGGCCATGGGCCGGGCCGCCGGGCCGCTCGCGTTGTACGGGGTCAGGGGCTCGCGGGTGTCCTTGTCCTTGACGAGTTCGAGCGCCCAGAACACGCCGAGGCCCCGGACCTCGCCCACACAGGCGTGGCGCCCGGCGATCTCCCGCAGCCCCGGGCCGATGACCTTCTCCCCGATCCGGGCGGCGTTCTCCACGATGCCCTCCTCCGCCATCGCGTTGATCGTGGCGACGGCGGAGGCGCAGGCGAGCGGGTGGCCGGAGTAGGTGAGGCCGCCGGGGTAGGGCCGCTGGTCGAAGTCCGCGGCGATCGCGGCGCTGATCGCGACCCCGCCGAGCGGGACATAGCCGGAGTTGACGCCCTTGGCGAAGGTCAGCAGGTCCGGGGTGACGCCGAAGTGGTCGGCGGCGAACCAGCGGCCGGTGCGGCCGAAGCCCGCCATGACCTCGTCGAGGATGAAGACGATGCCGTAGCGGTCGCAGATCTCGCGGACCCCGGCCAGATAGCCGGGCGGCGGCACCATGATCCCCGCGGTGCCGGGGACGGTCTCCAGGATGATCGCGGCGATGGATGCCGGGCCCTCGAAGGCGATGGTCTGCTCCAGATGCGCGAGGGCGCGCTCGCACTCCTGCCGCTCGTCGGCGGAGTGGAAGGGCGAGCGGTAGAGGAACGGCCCCCAGAAGTGGACGACGCCGGCCGAGGCGGTGTCCGAGGCCCAGCGGCGCGGATCGCCGGTCAGGTTGATCGCGGCGGCGGTGGCGCCGTGGTACGAGCGGTAGGTGGAGAGGACCTTGGTGCGGCCGGTGTGCAGCCGGGCCATGCGGACGGCGTGCTCGACGGCCTCGGTGCCGCCGTTGGTGAAGAAGATCTTGTCCAGGTCGCCGGGTGTGCGCTCGGCGACCAGCCGCGCCGCCTCGGCCCGCACGTCCACGGCGAAGCCCGGCGCGAAGGTGCACAGCGTGGCGGCCTGTTCCTGGATGGCGGCGACGACCTTGGGGTGCTGGTGGCCGATGTTGGTGTTGACCAGCTGGCTGGAGAAGTCGAGGTAGCGGTTTCCGTCGTAGTCCCAGAAGTACGAGCCTTCGGCGCCCGCGACGGCAAGGGGGTCGATGAGCCCCTGCGCGGACCACGAGTGGAAGACATGCGCCCGGTCCATGGCCTTGACGGCGGCGCCGGTGGCGGGGTCGGGCGTGGGGCTGGGGGCCGGGGCGGAGTGCGCGGGCTGTGCGGACACGTTCGGTACCTCGGATCGCTCGCGGGTCGGTCGGGCCCAGCGTACGGACCCGGCGTACGGACCGGGCGTACGGACCCTGTGTACGGACCGGCGTTCGAACCGGTGGCCCGGCGCGGCACCGACGGACCGCCGGGTGGACAATCGACACGGCCAGATACGGAACCGATAACGGATCCCACGCGTCGTCCACTTCGCTCTCAGCCCCCTCTATTCTCTGGCGAGGGGCTGATCAGGGGATCAGGGGAAGGACAGCGACGCATGGAAGACCTGGGGGCCGAGGACCCTCGCTGGATCGGCGAGTACCGGTTGATCCGTCGGCTGGGGGCGGGCGGTATGGGACGGGTGTTCCTGGCCCATTCGCCGCGCGGCCGTACGGTCGCGGTCAAACTCGTACAGACCGAACTCGCGCAACAGGCCGAATTCCGGCGTCGCTTCAAGCAGGAAGTGCGGGCCGCGCAGCGGGTCGGGGGTGAGTGGACCGCGCCCGTGCTCGACGCGGACACCGAGGCCGCCACGCCCTGGGTCGCGACGGGCTATATCGCCGGGCCGTCCCTGCACTCGATCGTGTCCGAATCGGGTCCCCTGCCCGAGCGGTCGGTGCGCATCCTGGGCAACGGGCTGGCCAAGGCCCTGCAGGCCATCCACGGCGTCAACCTGATCCACCGTGACCTCAAGCCCTCCAACGTCCTGATCACCATCGACGGGCCCCGCGTCATCGACTTCGGCATCGCGCGCGCCCTGGAGACCGTCACCGACGGCATCCTCACGCGCAGCGGCGCCGTGGTCGGCTCGCCGGGCTTCATGTCCCCCGAGCAGGTGCGCGGCGAGCGGGTCACCCCGGCCAGCGATGTCTTCTGCCTGGGGTCGGTGCTCGCGTTCGCGGCCATCGGCCGGCAGCCGTTCGGCACCTCCGACAGCGGGGTGCACGCGGTGATGTACCGCATCGCCCAGGAGGAGCCCGATCTGCAGGGGCTGCCCGAGGGGCTGCGGGAGTTGGTCACCGACTGTCTGCGGAAGGACCCGGCGGCCCGGCCGACCGTGGAGCAGCTGCTGGCGCGGACGGCCGGCCCCGACAACGCGGACGACGCCGAGGGCGCCGACGAGCCCTGGCTGCCCGGCAGCCTCGTCGCCCAGCTCGGGCGGCACGCCGTACAGCTCCTGGACGCGGAGACCCCGGCCACATCGCCGGCTCACGGCGTGCCCGCGCCGCCGACCGCTCCGCCGACCGCTCCGCCCGCCTTCCCACCGGGCAAGCCGGCCGTTCCGGCGCCCCCGGCCACGCCGCCGACGGCCACCTCGTACCCGCTGGCGCCCGCGGAGCCGCCGACGCCCCCGCCGCCGACCGGCCCGCCGCCGCAGGCGGCTGCCGCCACTCCTCCGGCCACGCCTCCGGCCGTTCCGCCCGCGATGCCCGCCGCGCCGCCGGTGGCGCCCGTGGCGCCCGCCGCCGCGGCCCAGCAGCCGCAGGCGTCGCAGACGCCGCAGCCGCCCGCCGCGTCGCCGCAGGCCGCTTCCGCGCCCGGGGGCGAGGCGCAGACGCCTGCCGCGGGCCCGGTGCCCGAGCCGCGGGCGGAGAACGCCGCCGCCGCACCGGCCGCCCCGACCCCGGATGCCGCCACGCCGGCGCAGGCCGCGGGTCAGAGCGCGACGCCGCCGAGCGCGACGCCGCCGGGTGCCACTCCCCCGAGCGCGACACCGCCGGGTGCCACTCCCCCGAGCGCGACGCCGCAAGCCGCGGCCCCGGGCGCGGCTCCGCACGCCGCGGAACCGGCGCCCACGCCGCCGCAGGCGTTCGGGCCGCCGGAGGTCACCTCCTTCGACTCCACGCCCAGCACGCCCCCCGCGGGCCTCGGCTCGGTCGGCCTGGGCGGCCCCGGCGGACCCGTCGGCCCCGGTGGGCCGTTCGGGCCCACGCCCACGCCCACGCCGACACCCCCGCCCGCGAAGCGCGGCAGGCGCAAGCCGGTCATCATCGCCTCCGCCATCGCCGCGACCCTGGTCATCGCGGGCGCGGCCACCTTCGTCTACGTCGCCTCCAACGACGACAAGGACAAGAAGCGGGACTACAGCAAGATGACCCACACGCCCCCCACCAAGTCCTCGCCCTCGGACTCCACATCACCGTCCGGCGACGACTCGACCTCCCCCGAGCCGTCCTCGACGTCCCTGGGCTCCAGCGGCGACGTCCCGGACGAGTACCTGGGCGCCTGGGAAGGCGAGATCATGGAAAGCGGCTCGGCCACCGGCAAGATCCGCCGCATCGTGATCAACCAGGGCACCACCGGCTCGAAAACCATCGACACCTTCACCGCCGCCTCCGACTCCTTCTGCCAGAGCAAGGCCACGCTCGACAGCACGGACAACCTGCTGGTCATCGAGGACGAGGAAGTGGACACCAGCGTCCCCAGCGACAGTTGCAGCACCGTGGGGAAGCAGACCCTGCGGCTGGGCAACGACGGCTCGATCGCCTGGAACACGACGGACGGTTCCTACTCGGCCAAGCTGCGCCCCTCGAAGTCCGGCGGCAAGCCCATTCCCGACAAGTACCTCGGCACCTGGCTGGCCAAGGACGCGTTCGGGGTGTCGGGTGCCACCCTGAAGATCACCGTCAAGCAGGGCGCGATCGGCACGGAGGTCGGCGAGGACGTCGCGGACAGCAGCAAGTACCACTGCGAGGGCAAGAGGATCCTGGTCTCGGTCGACAAGGGGCTGGTCCTGAGCCCGGCCGACATCACCAACGAGACCTACGAAGACGCCTGCGACGCGGGCAACATGCTCACCTTCACCGCCGACGGATCTGACAAACTCCGGGTGCAGTACGACGATCCGAACGACTACAGCGATGAGACCAAGACGCAGACGTTCACCCGCGTAGGCTGAGCGGTCCGTCAGTCGAACGCACGTCAGTCGATCGCCCCGTCGTCGACCGAGCGCACACGGACAGGAGCCGCACGGCACATGGAGAACCTCGGGGCCCAGGACCCGCGGTGGATAGGCGAGTACCGGCTGCTCGGCAGGCTGGGCGAGGGCGGAATGGGCCGGGTCTACCTGGCCCGTTCCGCCCGCGGTCGCACTGTCGCCGTGAAGCTGGTGAAGGCCGAACTCGCCCGCCACGCCGACTTCCGCAGCCGCTTCCGGCGTGAGGTCGCGGCCGCGAGACGGGTCGGCGGGCAGTGGACCGCCCCCGTCCTGGACGCCGACACCGAGGCCGAGGTGCCCTGGGTGGCCACCGGCTACATCGGCGGCCCCTCCCTGCACGACGTCGTCGCCGAGCAGTTCGGGGCGCTGCCCGAGCCCTCCGTACGGACCCTCGCGCACGGACTGGCCCTCGCGCTGCGCGATATCCACGGCGCCGGGCTGATCCACCGCGACCTCAAGCCCTCCAACATCCTCATCACCATCGACGGGCCGCGCGTCATCGACTTCGGCATCGCACGGGCGCTGGAGACCATCGCCGGCGTGGGCACCAATCTCACCGTGGCGGGCGGGGTCGTCGGCTCGCCCGGTTTCATGTCGCCCGAGCAGGTGCGCGGCGAGACCGTGACCACCGCCAGCGATGTCTTCTGCCTCGGGTCGGTGCTGGCGTTCGCCGCCACCGGCCGTCAGCCGTTCGGCAACGTGACCAGCGGGGTGCACGCCCTGCTGTACCGAATAGCCCAGGAGGAGCCCGATCTCGCGGGGCTGCCGGAGGGGCTGCGCGAACTGGTCACCGGCTGTCTGCACAAGGACCCGGCCGTCCGGCTCTCGGTCGAGGACGTGGTGGCGCGTACGGCCCCCGAGGCCGACCCGGCCGCCACCGGCACCTGGCTGCCGGGCGAACTGCTCGCCAAGCTCGGGCGGGACGCGCTGCAGCTGCTGGAGATGGAGGCAGACGCAGACGACCCGGACGACTCGGACGAGTCGGCGACGGACTCCGACACCGCCACGCTGAGGGCCACCGGACCCGTCAGAGCCGTGGCGGCCGCGGCGCCCGGCCCGGCGACACCGGGGACGCCGGGCGGTTACCCGGCCCCCGGCGCGCCCGGCGGGGTCGGCTACCCCGCCTCCGGCGCCCAGCCCGGGTACCCGGTGGCCGGTGGCCCGGTGGCCGGCGGGGCCGCGCAGCCCTGGCAGGCCGCCGCTCACCACCACTACCCGGGCCGCATCTCCTCCCCGCCCGCCCGGAGCCTGCGCACCTCGCGCGGCCTGGGTTCCGCCCTGAGGTGGCTGTTCGGCGCCTTCGCGCTGCTGTCCGTCGCCCACCTGGGCCTGAGCGGCACCCTGTTCAGCGCGTACGAGGACTACCTGACCGACACCGGTGCCCAGAGCGCGATCACCGACGCCAAGCACTCCTTGGAGATCTTCGAGGTCTTCACCGGGGTGCTGGCGATCCTGCTCGTCGTGATGTTCCCGGTGTGGTTCCGGCGCGTGTACCTGAACGCGACCTTCCTCGCGCCCGGCCGCCAGCGCTATGACAGCGGACTGGCGGCCGGCTCGTGGTTCATCCCGGTCGCCCAGCTGTGGATGCCCAAGCAGATGGCCAACGACATCTGGACCTCCAGCACTCCCCCGGGCACCCGGCCCGCCTCCCGCATGGTGCTGCACTGGTGGTGGGCGCTGTACGTGACGATGTTCTTCGCCGCCGCCACCGCGACGCTGGCGGAGCCCCTGGCCAGGTCGACCGAGGACAAGCAGGTGGTCGCCGGCCTGAACATCGTCGACGATCTGGTCTCGATCCCCGCGGCCCTGCTCGCGATGGCCGTGGTGGCCCGTATCACCAAGATGCAGCAGCCCCAGCGCTGGCAGCCGGAAGGGGCGGCCTTCGGGCCTCCCGTGATGCGCTAGGAGGCCCTTGGGCCCGGTCCGGGGCGTCCGGCCGTCAGAGGAACGAGTTGATCTGGATCGTCTCGTCGCGGCCCGGCCCGACGCCGATCGCCGAGATGGGCGCGCCCGACATCTCCTCCAGCGCCTGCACGTACTTCTGCGCGTTCTTCGGCAGCTGGTCGAAGGACTTGGCCTGGGTGATGTCCTCCGACCACCCCGGCAGCGTCTCGTAGATCGGCTTCGCGTGGTGGAAGTCGGTCTGGCTGTACGGCAGCTCGTCGACCCGCTTGCCGTCGATCTCGTACGCGACGCACACCGGGATCTGCTCCCAGCCGGTCAGCACGTCCAGCTTGGTGAGGAAGAAGTCGGTCAGGCCGTTGACCCGGGTCGCGTAGCGCGCGATGACCGCGTCGAACCAGCCGCAGCGCCGGTCGCGGCCGGTCGTCACGCCCCGCTCGCCGCCGATGGTGCGCAGCTTGTCGCCGTCCTCGTCGAGGAGTTCGGTGGGGAACGGGCCCGCGCCCACGCGCGTGGTGTAGGCCTTGAGGATTCCGATCACCCGGTTGATCTTCGTCGGGCCGACCCCGGTCCCCGTGCAGGCGCCGCCCGCGGTGGGGTTCGAGGAGGTGACGAAGGGATACGTGCCGTGGTCGACGTCGAGCAGCGTGCCCTGGCCGCCCTCGAAGAGGACGACCTTGCCCTCGTCGATGGCGTCGTTCAGGATCAGCGTGGTGTCCGCGACGAAGCCGCGGAGCTGGTCGGCGTAGCCCAGCAGCTCCTCGACGACCTGCTCGACGGCGATGGCGCGCCGGTTGTAGAGCTTGGCGAGGACCTGGTTCTTGAAGTCGAGGGCCGCCTCGACCTTCTGCCGCAGGATCGACTCGTCGAAGATGTCCTGCACCCGGATGCCGACCCGGTTGATCTTGTCGGCGTAGGCCGGGCCGATGCCCCGGCCGGTGGTGCCGATCTTCCGCTTTCCGAGGAAGCGTTCCGTCACCTTGTCGAGGGTGGTGTGATACGGAGTGATCAGATGTGCGTTACCGCTGATCAGCAGCTTGGACGTGTCGATGCCGCGCGCGTTCAACCCGCTCAGCTCGGAGAGCAGGACCGCCGGGTCCACGACGACGCCGTTGCCGATGACCGGGGTGCATCCCGGGGAGAGGATTCCGGAAGGGAGGAGGTGGAGCGCGTACTTCTGGTCGCCGACGACGACCGTGTGGCCGGCGTTGTTGCCGCCCTGGTAGCGCACCACGTAGTCCACCGAGCCACCGAGCAGGTCGGTGGCCTTTCCCTTGCCTTCATCACCCCACTGAGCACCGAGCAGCACAAGTGCGGGCACAGGCGTACACCCCTTCCGGGCGGGGCATGTCCAACGTGCGTGGAGGCTTGTGCCGCCACAAGAGCCGTCGAACCGGTGCCCCGGATAGACGAAGCCCCTGGCGCAACAGCGACAGGGGCTCTTGCACCGAGAGATTACCTGAGGAAGGACCGAGGTGTCGGCTCCAGATCCCTGGCAGATTTCCCCGGACGCCGTCCGGGGGCGCCCCCTGCTCGTTCTCATCGACCCCGCCGCCCGTCGAACCGACGGGGAGTCGGTGCGGATCGCGAAAGATGTGCTGTGTGCGGGCGCAGCAACGAAAATCTGCCTGCCGGAGGGGCCCGCGGAGGTCGAGCGGGCGCTCGCCCGCCGCGGCAGCCGCCGCCCCGTGGTGGTCGGTGACCACCGGGCCCTGCTGCGGACGGTGGAGCTGCTGCACCGCAAGCGGGAGCTGGCGGACGCGGCGCTGTCGGTGGTCCCGGTGGGCGGATCGGCGACGGTGGCCCTGGCCCGCGCCCTGGGCCTGCCCACGGACGCGGTGAGCGCCGCGAGGACGGCGCTCGACGGCACCGCGCACCGCCGTGACCTGCTGGTCGACGAGAGCGGCGGGGTGGTCCTGGGGGGCCTCAGGATCTCCGGTGAGGACACCGTGTCCGGCACCACGTACGGGACCGGAGTGGGGGCGGCGGGAGACGGGGCCGGGGCCGAGGTCGGCGGGTGCGGCTTCGCCCCGTACGACGCGGAAGACGCGGAAGACGCAGAAGACGCGATCGGCGCGGTCGATGCGGTCGGCGCGGGCGACCCGGTCGGGGCGGGCGACGCGCCGTACGGCGCCGGCGGGCTCGGCGACGGCGGGCTCGACGGCGCCGGGTCCGACGGCAAAAGGCCCGGCGGT
This sequence comes from Streptomyces sp. NPDC007917, assembly GCF_042959105.1. Classification (NCBI taxonomy): domain Bacteria; kingdom Bacillati; phylum Actinomycetota; class Actinomycetes; order Kitasatosporales; family Streptomycetaceae; genus Streptomyces; species Streptomyces sp. NPDC007917. The sequence goes on along the minus strand of NZ_JBIBKK010000019.1, from coordinate 75,725 downwards.
GACGGTGGCGGGCCGGGCCCCGGGCGCGGCGGGCCGGGCACCTTCCCGGCCCCGGGCGGCCACCAGCCGTGGTGGACCCCCGCGGCCCGCACCGCGCGCACCGCGCTGACGATGCTGTCGCTGCCCGGCAGCCTCGGCCTGGGCGGCTCCCGGCGGCGCGTGAGGCCGCCCGCGCAGCGGCTGCGGGTGGAGGCGGACGGTGTGCTGCTGGCCGATCTGGACCGGCCGGTCGAGCGGATCTCGGTGTCCACGGCCACAGCGGGCGGCGGCCTGGCCGAAGTCGTGATCCATCCGCGCGCCGGCGCCGGCCCGGTCCGTGCGCGGGCCCGGGCGATCACCGTCTCCGGCCCGGACTTCCGCTACCGCGCGGACACCCTGACCCGCGGCCCGGTGCGCACCCGCACCTGGACGGTCCTCACCGAGGCCTGGCACCTGATGCTCCCCCGAGGGGGCTGAGCAGGGATGTTCGGCTTACCCGGCTTACCCGGCTTACCTGGCTTACCTGGCTTACCTGGCTCATCCGGCTTATGGCGCGCCGCTCTCCCGCTCCCCCGCGCCCCGCTCCTGCGCGGGGACGCCTTCGCGGTGGCCGCTCTCCGGGCGGGCCCGCCAGCGCGCCAGCATGGCGGTCAGCTCCGCCTGCATGAACTCGTAGAACTCCGCGGTCCTGATCGCCCGCGCCCCCGCCGGGGTGTGCGGACCGAGGATCTTCGCACCGTCGCGCATCGTGTGCTGCCAGCGCTCGAGGATCTGGTCGCGGTTGGACACGGCCTCGTACCAGACCTCGTTGTAGAGGCGGTACTGGTCGCGCCGCGAACCCGGCTCGCGCTCGCGCGTGATCAGGTTCACCTGGGCGAGGTAGCGGACGGCGCCCGAGACCGCGGCCGGGCTGATCTGCAGCAGTTCGGCGAGCTCGGCGGCGGAGAGCTTGCCGGAGTCGGAGGAGAGAAGGGCGGCGAAGACCCGGGCGCCCATCCGCTGCATCCCGGCCTCGGTCATGTCCGCGGCGAACCGCTCGACGAACTGCGACACCGCGTCATCGTCACGCTCGAAGTCCACGCCCACGCCGTCCCGCGGGCTTTCCTGCCGCGTCACCTCCGTCATCGCCGCCTCATCTCCTTTCGTTCACTCGTTCAATATCAGTTTATACACTTCGCTAACTTCACAATTTTGTGAAACTAGCGTAGCTTCAGAAGCATGACAACGGCAATCTCCACCTCCGGCCTCCACAAGTCATTCGGCCGCACCCATGCGTTGGACGGCCTCGACCTGGAGGTCGAGACAGGCGAAGTCCACGGCTTCCTCGGGCCCAACGGGGCGGGGAAGTCCACCACCATCCGCGTCCTGCTCGGCCTTCTGCGAGCGGACAGCGGAGCGGTCCAGCTCCTGGGCAAGGACCCGTGGCACGACGCGGTCGAGCTGCACCGCCGCATCGCCTACGTACCCGGCGACGTCACCCTGTGGCGCAACCTCAGCGGCGGCGAGGTCATCGACCTGTACGGGCGGCTGCGCGGCGGTCTCGACCAGGACCGGCGCGCGGAGCTGCTGGAGCGGTTCGAACTCGACCCCACCAAAAAGGGACGCACCTACTCCAAGGGCAACCGGCAGAAGGTCGCGCTGGTCGCCGCCTTCGCCTCGGACGTCGACCTGCTGATCCTGGACGAGCCCACGTCCGGGCTCGACCCCCTCATGGAGGAGGTCTTCCGCGACTGCGTCATCGAGGAGCGCGAGCGGGGCCGCACGGTGCTGCTGTCGAGCCACATCCTCAGCGAGGTCGAGGCGCTGTGCGAGCGGGTCAGCATCATCCGCAAGGGCCGCACCGTCGAGACCGGCTCGCTCGCCGAGCTCCGCCACCTCACCCGCACCTCCGTCACCGCCGAGCTGGTCGGCCCGCCCAACGGCCTGTCCAGCCTCCCCGGCATCCACGGCCTCGACATCCAGGGCAAGCGCGTCAAGCTCCAGGTCGACACCGACAAGCTGGACGCCGTGCTGCGGCAGCTCAGCGAGTCGGGCGTGCGCAGCCTGACCAGCACCCCGCCCACCCTCGAGGAGCTGTTCCTGCGCCACTACCAGGACGACATTCGCGACGAGGCAGAGGTGGCCGCCCGATGACCGCCGTAGCCGACACCCGCGTCACGACCCCGGAGCGCACCGGCTCCCGGGACCTGGCCGGCACCGGCACACTGCTGCGGCTCGCCCTGCGCCGCGACCGGGTCATGATGCCGGTGTGGGTGCTGGCCATCGCCGCGACCGCCAGCAGCACCTACAGCCGGATGAAGAGCACGTACGACACGGCCGCCGACCGCGCCAAGGCCGTGGCCGACATGAACGGCAACAGCTCGATGCGGTCCATGCTCGGCACCGCGTTCGGCGACTCGTACGGAGCCCTCACCGCCTGGCGCGTGGGTGTCTTCCTCGCCGCCTTCGCCGCGATCATGAGTGTGCTCCTGGTGATCCGGCACACCCGCGAGGAGGAGGAGTCGGGCCGCCAGGAGGCACTGTCGGCCGGTATGGTCGGCCGCCGCGCCGGTCTGACCTCCGCGCTGCTCACCGTGGTCATCGCCAACACCGCCCTCGGCCTGCTGATCACGGCCACCCTCGCGAGCGCGGGCACCGGCGGCGCGCTCGCCCAGGGCCTGGCGGTCGGGCTCACCGGCCTCGCCTTCGGCGGGCTGGCCGCCGTAACCGCCCAGCTCACCGAGAACACGCGGCTGGCCAGGGGCATCGCCACCGGGGCCGTCGGCGTCGCGTACATGCTGCGCCTGGTGGGCGACGCCGCCAAGGACGCGTCGGAGGGCTCCAGCCATGTGCTGGTGTGGCTCTCGCCCCTCGGCTGGGCGGAGAACACCCGGCCGTTCGCCAACGAGCGGTGGTGGGCGCTCCTGCTGCTCGCCGCCCTGGCGGCCGCCGCCTTCGGCCTCGCCTACTCCCTCGCGGGCCGCCGCGACATCGGCGCCAGCTTCTTCGCTTCCCGCCCCGGCCCCGCCACCGCCGCAAGCTCCCTCAAGGGCGTCCACGGCCTGGCCTGGCGCCTCCAGCGCGGCACCCTGCTGGGCTGGGGCATCGGCATCGGCCTGTCCGCCGCCGGGCTCGGCGGCGTGGCCAACGGCGCCGACGACATCGTCGGGGACAACAAGAACAACATCGAGCTCATCGAGCGCATGGGCGGGGCACAGGACCTCAACAACGCCTTCCTCGCCACCATGGTCGCTGCCCTCGGCATGATCCTCACCGTCCACACCGCGGGCGCGGTGCTGCGGCTGCGCGGCGAGGAGACGGACCAGCGCGCCGAACCGCTGCTGGCCAACGCCGTCAGCCGGCTGCGGTGGGCCACGAGCCACCTCGTCCACGCCTACCTCGGCCCCGTCGTCATCCTCGGCGTCGGCGGCCTCACGATGGGGGTCGTGTACGGAGCGGGGAGCGATGACCTGGGCGGCGAGCTGCCGCGCATCCTGGGCGCCACGCTCGCCCAGGTCCCGGCGGTGTGGGTCATCACCAGCGTGGCGGTTCTGCTGTTCGGCCTGCTGCCCCAGTACACGGCGTCCCTCACCTGGGCCGTGGTCGGGGTGGTCATCGCCGTCGGCTGGCTCGGCCCGGCGCTCGACGCGCCCAAGGCCCTGCAGGACATCTCGCCCTTCGGCCATCTGCCGAAGCTCCCGGGCGAGACGGTGTCGGCCGCGCCCTTCCTGTGGCTCACCCTGCTGTCGGCCGTGCTGACGGCCGCGGGACTGTGGGGGCTGCGGCGCCGCGACATGACCAACTGACGCCTCCCGCCGGGGTGGAACCCCCGCCGTTGTCCACACCCTGTGGACAACGGCGGGGGTTCTGCCGTGCGGGGGTTCTGCCGTGCGGGGGTTCTGCCGTGCGGGGGTTCTGCCGTTCAGGGGTTCCGCCCCGCTGTCAGACCTCGACCAGCAGCTCCCGCAGCCCCCGGATCACAAACCCGGGGTTCCACCGCGGCTCCGCGGCCATCCGCAGCCCGGGCGCCCTCCGCAGCAACGCGCCGAAGGACGCGGCCAGTTCGAGGCGGGCCAGGGGCGCGCCCAGGCAGTAGTGGATGCCGCCGCCGAAGCTGAAGTGGGCGTTGTCCGTACGGGACAGATCCAGCCGGTCGGGGGCGGGGAAGCGCTCCGGGTCCCGGTTGGCCGAACCGAAGAGCAGCGCGACCTCGCTGCCGCGTGGGATGACCGTCCCGCCGATCTCGATGTCGTCCAGCACCCACCGTTCGAACAGCTGCAGCGGCGTGTCGTAGCGCAGCAGCTCGTCGACGGCGGTGGGCAGCAGCGCGTCCGGGTCGGACCGCAACAGCGCGAGCTGCTCGGGGTGGCGGAAGAGGGCCAGCCAGCCGTTGCCCGTGGAGTTGACGGTGGCCTCGTGTCCGGCGTTCAGCAGCAGCACACAGGTGGAGATCATCTCCTGCTCGGTGAGCCGGTCCCCCTCGTCGTACGCCGCGACCAGCCCGCTGATCAGATCCTCCCCCGGCGCCCGGCGGCGGGCGGCGATCAGCTCGCGCAGATACGCGGAGAACTCGACGGAGGCGCGGACCGCGCGCCGCGCGGTCTCCTCGTCCGGGTTGAGCTCGTACATCCCGCAGATATCCGATGACCAGGGGCGCAGCTGTGCGCGGTCGGCCGGCGGTATGCCCAGCATCTCCGCGATGACGGCCACCGGCAGCGGCTCGGCCACCGCCGCGACGAGATCGCCGCCGCCCTCGGCGACCAACGACTCGGCCAGCTCGTCCGCCAGCCGCGCGACGGTCGGCGCGAGCCGTTCGACCATGCGCGGCGTGAACGCCTTGGACACCAGCCGGCGCAGCCGGGTGTGGTCCGGCGGCTCCAGGTCCAGCATCCCGTGGTCGTTGAGCGTGTGGAACGGCTCGTGCTCGGGCGGCGGGGCGGTGCGGCCGAACTCCTCGTGGCTGAAGCGGTGCAGATAGGTGCGGCCGAGACGGCGGTCGCGCAGCAGGGCCCGGACGTCCTCGTGGCGCGGGATCAGCCACTGCCCGGACGGTTCGAAATACTGCGCGCGGCCGCCCTCGCGCAGCGCCGCGTACACCGGGTAGGGGTCGGCGACGAACGACGGCTGCCAGGGGTCGAAGGAGGCCGGGGCGGGCACTGTGCTGCTGCTCATGCCTCGGACGCTACCGCCTTTCTCCGCGGGCGTTCACGGGCCAGGTCGGCGATCTCGTCGGCGACCGTGCGTACGGCGGGGGCCGTGGGGTCGATCAGCGGGAAGTGCCCGGTCGCGGCGAGGCGCACCGCCCGGACCTGCTGCCCGGCGCGCCGCGCGGCCTCCGTGAACGCGTCCGCCACCCGCGGCGGTACGTCGATGTCGGTGGCGCCCTGCACGATGGTGGTGGGGACGGCGGTGGGGAGCAGCGCGGCGGGATCGGCGAGCGGCAGCCGGTCCTGGTGAATCTGGTTGTCAGAGGTGCCGGGGGTGTCGGGGGTGTCGAGAGCGTCGGGGAGGTCGAGGAACTGGCGGACGGCGTCGGAGCACACCCGCAGCTCGCGGGCGGTGGCGAAGTCCGCGATGGGGGCGAGGGCGACCACCCCGCACACAGGGGGAGGCGAGGGGAGATACCAGCGGCAGTCCGGCGGCAGGACATGGCGGGCCGCCGCCCACAGCGCGGCATGCCCGCCCGCGGAGTGCCCGGCGAGCACCACGCGCGCCGGGTCCACGGGCAGCGCCAGACCCCGCGCGAGCCCGGGCACGGTGTCCACGGCGGCCGCGATGTCGTCCAGCGTCTCCGGCCACCGCCCGGCCCGCGGCCCGGACCCGTCTCCCCCGTCCGGACCGCCCCGGCGGTACTCGACCGACGCCACCACGAACCCGCGCCCCGCGAGATACGCGGCGAAGGGCGAGAGATGGCGCCGGTCGTACGGGGCGCGCCAGGCGCCGCCGTGGAACAGCAGCACCAGCGGGGCGGGTGGCGCCGCCGCGCCCGCCCCGGCCCCGGCCTCGGCGTCGGTCCCGGCGTCGGTCCCGGCCTCGGGCAGATAGAAGTCGACCACCTGGTCGCGGTCGTCGCCGTACGCGGCGACGAGGTCGGGGGACACGGGCGCGAGGCCGAAGAGGGACGCCTCCTCGGCCTCGGCGGACGCGGCCGGGCCCGCTCCGCCGTCCGCCCGCTCACCCGGCCGTACGACATGAAGCCCCCCGCACGGCCGGGCACGGCGGCGCGGCACGGCTAGGCCACCTCCTCCGGCGCGCCCGCCAGCACCGCGGCCAGCACACGCGCCGCGCGCTCGGTGTCGGCGAAGCCCGTGTAGAGCGGGGTGAAGCCGAAGCGCAGCACATCGGGGCGGCGGAAGTCGCCCACGACGCCGCGGCGGATCAGCTCGGCCATCACCTCGCCCGCGTCGGCGCAGCGCAACGCGATCTGGCTGCCGCGCCGCTCATGCGCGGCGGGAGTGAGGGACTCGACGCGCCCCGCCGGGACGTAGGCGTCAACGCAGCGCAGGAAGAAGTCCGTCAGGGCGAGGCTCTTGACCCGCACCGCGGCCGGCGAGACGCCGTCCCAGACCTCCAGCGCGGCCTCCAGCGCGAGCATGGACAGGATGTCGGGGGTGCCGACCCGGCCGCGGAGGGCGCCGTCGGCCGGGGCGTACCCGGGCGCCATGGCGAAGGGGTCGGCGTGGGAGTTCCAGCCGGGCAGCGGGGAGTCGAAGCGGGGGTGGTGCTCGCGCGCGACGTACAGATAGGCGGGCGAACCGGGCCCGCCGTTGAGGTACTTGTACGTGCAGCCGACCGCGAGGTCGACCCCGTGCGCATCGAGCCCGACCGGCAGCGCGCCCGCGCTGTGGCACAGGTCCCAGACGACGAGGGCGCCCGCGGCGTGCACGGCCGCCGTGGTGCCGGGCAGATCGTGGAGGCGGCCGGTGCGGTAGTCGACGTGGTTGACGAGCGCGACGGCGGTGCGCGGGCCGACGGCGGCGGCCATCTCGGGGGCCGGCACGGGCCGCAGGGCACAGCCGGTCAGCCGGGCGGCCGACTCGGCGATGTAGCCGTCGGTGGGGAAGGTGGACTCGTCGACGAGGATTTCGTCGCGGGGCTCGTCACGGGGCTCGTCGCGGGCCGCTGACCGCCCCTGGGCGATCCGTACGGCGCCGACGAGGGCCTTGAAGACATTGACGCTGGTCGAATCGCCGACCACCACCTGCCCGGGCCCGGCGCCGACGATCCGCCCGACGCGGTCGCCGATCCGCTCCGGCGCCGTCCACCAGCCGCTCTCCTCCCAGGAGCGGATGCGCAGCTGTCCCCACTCGCGGGCCACGACATCGGCCAGCCGGGCGGGGACGGCGGCCGGCAGGGCGCCGAGCGAGTTGCCGTCGAGATAGACCGTGTCGTCGAGGACGAAGTCCGCGCGCTTGGCGCGGAGCCCGTCGGCGGCGTCCAGCTTCGCGGCCTCCTCGGCCAGCGGCCGGGGAGGCACGGCGGTCGCGTTCCGCTCAGACATGGCTGCGCGCCGTCCACAGCTCGGGGAAGACGTTCTTCGTCGCCCGCTTCTCCAGCCAGGCGACCCCCGCCGAGCCCCCCGTGCCGGTCTTGGCCCCCATGGCCCGCCGGGTCGCGACGAGATGGTCGTTGCGCCAGCGCCACACCAGCTCGGCGACCTCCGTCAGCGCCTCGCCCAGGCGGGCAGGCGCGCTGTCGTCGGGGCCGGAGTAGATCTCCTGCCACACCCGCTCGACCGCGGCGTCCGGCTCGTACCGCCGCGTGGGGTCGCGGTCCAGCACGGCCTGGGGGACCGCGAAGCCCTGGCGGGCGAGATAGCGCAGCACCTCGTCGTAGAGGCTGGGCTCGGTCAGGGCCTTCTCCAGCTCCGCGTGCACACGGGGCGCGCCCCGGTGCGGGACGAGCATCGACGCGGACTTCTCACCGAGCAGGAACTCCAGCCGCCGGTACATCGCGGACTGGAAGCCGGAGCCCTCGCCGAGCGCGGAGCGGTAGGAGTTGAACTGGCCGGGCGTGAGGTGCGCGAGCGGCTTCCACGACGCGTTGAGCGATTCGAGCTCGTAGGTGGAGCGCTTGAGCGCGGCCAGCGCGGTGGGCAGATCGTCCTCGCGCAGCGCCTGCGCGGCGGTCTGCCACTCGTGGACGATGACGGTGAACCACAGCTCCATGACCTGGGTGGTGACCAGGAACACCATCTCCCCGGGGTCGTCGGAGAGCGGGTGCTGGAGGTGGGTGAGCACGGACGCCTGGACGTAGTCCTCGTAGGGGGTCGTGCCTTGGAAGTCGAGATTCGGGGCGTCCGGCTCGGCTTCGTACGGGGCAGGCTGATGCGACATCGCCGTCTCCTGAGTCTGCTGCTACCGGGTAGCGGTCCGCCCCTTCGTCCTCGGCATCGGAGCCCCGGTCCCCTCGGGACCCGCCGTGGGCGGGCCCCGAGCGCATCATGCGTGTCATGCGCACTCATTCGCAAGTGCGCTGTCGGCCAGGAAGCCGACCCGGAGAACCGGAGAAGTGGACGGACCCCAGGAGAGCGACGGGCCTCAGGAGAGGGACGGGCCTCAGGAGAGGGTGTCCGCCGCCGTCGGGGAGCTCTCCCGCAGGAACGTCGAGCAGCGCTCGTACTCCTCCTGCTCGCCGATCGCCTGGGCGGCGCGGCCCAGCGCGTGCAGGGCACGCAGAAAACCGCGGTTGGGCTCGTGCTCGAAGGGCACGGGCCCGTGGCCCTTCCAGCCGTTGCGCCGCAGCGCGTCCAGCCCGCGGTGGTAGCCGGTGCGCGCGTACGCGTACGACTCGACCACGCGGCCGGCCTCGTACGCCTCGTCGGCGAGCTGCGCCCAGGCGAGGGAGGAGGCCGGGTACTTCGCCGCGACCTCGGCCGGAGCGGCGCCGGAGGCAAGCAGCTCACGCGGCTCGGGGTCGTCGGGCAGATGGGTCGGGGGCGGTCCCCCGAGCAGGTTCTCATGAATGGCCATGCCCCCCAGTCTGCCTGGTCCGGAACCCGCCGGGGCCACCCCGGATCACCCCGCTCGCTCAGGTGCCCCGGCCACCGGGGGTGCCCAGGTCGCCGGGGTCCAGGGGCGGGGCGCCGACGCCGCAGTGGTAGGCGCACTCCGGGCGGCACGGGCGCCGCCGCACGGCTTTCTCCTCCGCGCCTTCCCCCGCGACCTCAACCCCCGCGGCCTCCGCCGCTGCCCCCTCCTCCACCGCCGGCGCGGCGGCGGGTGCGGCGGCGGGCTCGGTGGGCGCTTGCTCCAGCGCGTCCGGTCGCACCGTGCGCCAGGCCACGAGGGCGCCCAACACCAGCACCCCGGCGCAGATCGGCATCGCGCGCCCGAACGTCTCCGCGAACCGGTCCGCCGAGCGGTACGCCTCCGGCCCCATCCCGGCCAGCAGCGGCAGCGCCGCCACCGCGATCAGGCCCGCCGCCCGCGCGGCCGCGTTGTTGATGCCGCTGGCCAGGCCCGCGCGTTCGACCTCCACCGACGCCAGCACGGTCGCGGTGAGCGGGGCGACGAGCGCCACCATGCCCAGGCCCAGCACCAGCAGCGCGGGCAGCACATCGCGCCAGTAGACGGCCCCCACCCCGGCCCGCGTCATCAGCAGCATCCCCGCCGCGCACAGCAGCGGGCCGACGGTCAGCGGGATACGCGGCCCGATGCGCCGCCCCAGCTCACCGGAGCGCGCGGACAGCAGCAGCATCAGCACGGTCGTCGGCAGCAGCGCGGTGCCCGCGGCGAGCGCGGAGTAGCCGACCACGACCTGGAGCTGCAGCACGGCCAGGAAGAAGAAGCCGCTGAACGCCGCGTACACGCACAACGTCACCGCGTTGACGGCGGTGAACTGGCGGGAGGCGAAGATGTCGAGCGGCAGCATCGCGTCCGCCGCGCGCCGCCGCTCCACGTGCACGAAGGCCACGCCCAGCAGCACCCCCAACACGGCCGGGACGATCACGGCGGGCGAGGCGCCCTTGCCGGGCGCCGCGATCAGCGCGTACGTCACCGCGCCGAGCGCCGGCGCGCCCAGCGCGGCGCCCAGGACGTCGAACCGCCCGTGCCCGCGCGGATCGCGGGACTCGGGCACATGGCGCAGGGCGACGGGCACACACACCGCCGCCAGCGGCACATTGAGGAAGAACACCCAGCGCCAGCCCGGCCCGTCCACCAGCCAGCCGCCGACAAACGGCCCGATCGCCGCCCCGACCCCGCCGAACCCGGACCACAGGCCGACGGCCCGCGCCCGGTCGTCGGGGTGGAAGGTGGCCTGGATCAGCGCCAGGGACCCCGGGGTGAGCAGCGCCCCGCCGATGCCCTGCAGGGCGCGGGAGGCGATGAGCATCCCGGCGTTGGGCGCGAGCCCGCACAGCAGCGAGGCGACCGAGAACCACACCACGCCGATGACGAAGACCCGTCGCCGCCCGAAGCGGTCCCCCAGCGCACCGCCCAGCAGGATCAGCCCGGCGAGGGTGAGCATGTAGGCGTTGACGGTCCACTGCAGGACGGCGAGGTCGGCGTTCAGGTCGAGGCCGATGTGCGGCAGCGCGACATTGACGACGGTGCTGTCGAGCAGCGCCATCGACGACCCGAGCACGGTGGTCAGCAGGACCCAGCGCCCGACCGGCGAGGACACGCGCAGCGTGCCCGCACCGCCGTCACCGCCACCGCCGCCGTCACCGCTCGCCACGGTCGGTGCGCGGGGTGGGGCGCGGCGCTCTCGACGTGGGCCGGGCCCCGGCCCGGAGTCACCCATACCTGGATCCTCCCCGTCCCCACCCCTCATCGCCACCCCGGCAAGCGGAAAAGCCACCGGGCCCGGCACCCACCGTGGGGTGCCGGGCCCGGAGCAGCCGGGAGACCGCGTCGCGGGCTACTTCAGCTTGGTGCCCGTGGAGCGCAGGTCCGCGCAGGCCTTGGTGACGCGCTCGGCCATGCCCTTCTCGGCCAGCTTGCCCCAGCTGCGCGGGTCGTAGGTCTTCTTGTTGCCGACCTCGCCGTCGACCTTCAGCACACCGTCGTAGTTGCGGAACATGTGGTCCGCGATCGGGCGGGTGAAGGCGTACTGCGTGTCGGTGTCGAGGTTCATCTTCACCACGCCGTTCTCCAGCGCGGTGCGGATCTCCTGCTCCGTGGAGCCGGAGCCGCCGTGGAAGACGAAGTCGAACGGGTCGGTCTTGCCGTGCTTGGCCGCGATGCCGTCCTGAAGGTCGCGCAGCAGCTCCGGGCGCAGCACGACGTTGCCCGGCTTGTAGACGCCGTGCACGTTGCCGAAGGAGGCGGCCAGCAGGTAGCGGCCCTTCTCGCCCAGGCCGAGCGCCTCGGCGGTCCGCTCGACGTCGGCGACGGTGGTGTACAGCTCGTCGTTGATCTCGTGCGAGACGCCGTCCTCCTCGCCGCCGGTCGGGGTGATCTCGACCTCAAGGATGATCTTGGCCTTGACGGCCTCGGCAAGCAGCTCCTGCGCGATCCGAAGGTTCTCGTCGAGCTTCTCCGCGGAGCCGTCCCACATGTGGGACTGGAACAGCGGGTTCTGCCCGGCCGCGACGCGCTCCTGGGAGATCGCGATCAGCGGGCGCACATACCCGTCGAGCTTGTCCTTGGGACAGTGGTCGGTGTGCAGGGCGATGTTGACCGGGTACTTCTTGGCGACGACGTGGGCGAACTCGGCGAGGGCGACCGCACCGGACACCATGTCCTTGTCGTACTGACCGCCCAGGAACTCCGCACCACCGGTGGAGATCTGGACGATGCCGTCGCTCTCCGCCTCGGCGAAGCCGCGGAGCGCGGCGTGCAGAGTCTGCGTCGAGGTCACGTTGATCGCCGGGTAGGCGAACTTGCCTGCCTTCGCCCGGTCGAGCATCTCGTTGTAGATCTCGGGGGATGCGATGGGCATCTGTCCGCTCCTTGTGATGTGCGGGGATTGGTTCTTGGCCCTGACCTAGGGGAACTACGGGGGCGACGTCATCGTCGTGGCCATCTTCCCAGACTCGGCCGTCTGCTCCACACGGCGCACGGCGGGATGACTCGGACGGGGGGTGGTGGTTTCACGTGAAACCACCACCCCCCGTCACCAAGTGTCCTCGCTTCGGCGGCCCGAAGGGGCGCCTCAGCCCAGGTCGAGGTCGGCCAGCGAGTACGCCGGTACGTACCGCAGCCCCGCCTCCGCGATCGCCGGCGCGGCCCCGCGCTCGACGATCGTCGCGACCGCGACCACCTCCGCGCCCGCCTCGCGCGCCGCCTCGACGGCGGTCAGCGGCGAGCCGCCGGTGGTGGAGGTGTCCTCGACCACCAGCACCCGGCGGCCCTTGATGTCCGGGCCCTCGATGCGCCGCTGCATACCGTGGGTCTTCTGGGCCTTGCGCACGACGAAGGCGTCGAGCCTGCGGCCCCGCGCGGCGGCCACATGCAGCATGGACGTGGCCACCGGGTCGGCGCCGAGGGTGAGCCCGCCCACCGCGTCGTACTCCAGGTCGGCCGTGGTGTCGAGCATGACCTGCCCGACCAGCGGCGCCGCCTCGGAGTCCAGGGTGATCCGGCGCAGGTCGATGTAGTAGTCGGCCTCCAGCCCGGAGGAGAGGGTCACCTTGCCGTGGACCACGGCCTTGTCCTTGATCTGCTGCAGCAGGGCGTCACGCGCATCGCTCATGGACACGAGCTTAGGCGCTGCCCCACCGCGGGACTCAGGCGAGCCGCCGCCAGCTCCAGGTCATGGCCATCTCCAGGGGGTCGATGGGGGTGACCAGGCGCGGCAGGGTGTTCAGGCCGTTGGGCGGGCCGGACTGCGGCTCCACACAGACCGCCTCCGCCTGCTCGTCGTAGACCACGACCCACTCGGAGCGGCTGGTCACCTTCAGCTCCAGCCGCCCGGGCCAGGTGAGCGTGACGTCCACGCCCCCCGGCATGCCGAAGCAGTCGTCCCAGGGGCCGGGGCGGGCCTCGATCCGGCGGCCGGTGGGCAGGTGGTTCTCGCCGCGCTCCTCCTGCCACTCGGCCTGGAAGGAGATCTCCGCCCCGGCACCGCCACCATCCCCGAGTTCGCGCAGGAACCACGGGTGCCAGCCCGCCTGCGCCGGGAAGGAGTCGCCCTCGGTCTCCACGCTCATCGTGGTCGTCAGGGAGTCCGGGGACAGCTGGAAGGTCTGGCTGACCCGGCCGCGGTACGGCCAGGGGTCGGCGAGGTCATAGGTGAAGGCCGCGGCGGTGGTGTCGGCGCTGACCGTGCGCCAGGCGACCTCCCGCCCGGTGCCGTGGATCGCGTGCGGGGGCGCGTTCACGGGCAGTTGATGGCTCCGGCCGCCGTTGCGGAACTGCCCGAGCTCGACCCGGCCGCACCAGGGCACCATCGGGAACGATCCGAACGTCGGGCCCTGCCGCAGCAGCTCCGTACCGTCGATGCGCAGCGAGGCGACGCGGCAGCCGTTGTCGGGTGCGACGGTCAGCTCCACATCCCCGGCGCTCAGCCGTACGCCGCGGGTATCGGTTCTCTCTTCGGTGGTCACGCCCCGACCTTATGCGCCCGCGCGCGCCTCGCTCACCTTCTGCGGCGCTCACCTTCTGCGGCGCTCACTTTCTACGGCGCAGCACCCGGCTGACCACGACGGCGGAGGCGATCACCACGGCGGCGGCGGGCGCCGCCCAGCGCAGCGCGAAGCCGGGGGACACGGTCTCGGGCGCGGGCACGGGGGCGTAGCGGCCGCGCGGCGGGGCGTGGTCGACCTCCTCCGTGCTGCGGCCGATCATCGTGCGGCGCGCATGCGCGGCCTCGGCGGGGGGCTCGTCGTCGAGCTCGCCCAGCTCCTCCAGGTCGCTCAGGTCACTGAGGTCGCCGACCTCGGACACGCTCTCGATGTCCTCGACGTCCTCAAGGCCGTCCAGATCGCTGACGTCGTCGACGTCGTCGAGGTCCCCGACGTCGTCCACAGCGACCTCGTCGGCCACATCGACGTCCTCGGCATCGCCGAGCGCGGCGACCGGCTCGCTCTCCAGGCCGCCGGCCAGCGCCGTGCCGAAGCGGTCCAGCAGCCGACGGGCGACCGTGGTGGCCGCCTGCTCGTCGAACTCCGCCAGCCGCCCCTCGCTGCGCACGGTCCCGGAGCAGACCAGCGTGGTCCCTCCGGACACGGCCTTGGGCACCACGGTCAGCGCGAGCTTCACCGAGCCGCTGCCGCGCGCCTCCGTCCCCTCGCCCTCCACCTCGAAGCCGGCGCCACGCTCGGCGATCCGCAGCGAGCCGCGGTAGGTGATGGTCGAGCCGCCGATCCGCACCCGGAGCCGCCCCGCGAGCGGGCCCGCCGCCGCGTCGGCGTCCTGCTGGAGCCCGGGGACGCAGCGGGCGACGCGGTCGGACTCCGTGAGCGCGAGCCGGACGGTGTCGACGGGAAACGGAACGAACACCTCATGCTCCATAGCTCAAGACACTACCCATCGCGCCTCCCGTGAGACCTGTTCCGGCGCGACTTTCACCGTGCGCGCCCGTGAATTCCCGGCGACGGCGCGATCCGGCGACATGGCACTGCGCGATACGGCGGTACGGCACTGCGCGATGCGGCGGTACGGCCGTACGCGATGCGGCGGTACGGAGGGGCGCGGTCACGGCGTGTACCGGGGGTGCGTCAGCGTCGAGGCGGGCAGCCCCGGCTCCCGCTGCCGCGCCGCCTCCCGCGCTCCCGCGCGCAGCGCGCCCGCCGTGAGGGACCGGGGGCGCGGGCCGTGGCCGGGCAGGCGCAGCCGGAGGGGGGCGCGCCCCGCCAGGACGAACCCCCACTCGTGCGGGGCCGCGGCGGCCCCGCCCGGGGAGCGCCTGCCGACCGCGTAGGGCACGGTCCGCAGGCCGACCGAGCGCACCGTCGTCTCGACCGTCCAGTACGCCCGCGAGCGCGCGCCCAGCGTTCCGGCGTGCACCGCGAGCCGTCCGCCGGGCGCAAGCGCCCGCGCCACCAGCCCGTAGAACTCCTGCGAGTAGAGCTTGGTGCTGGGCGTGATGCCGGGGTCGGGCAGATCGCAGATCACCACGTCATAGGCGCGGGGCGGGCGGGACGAGCCGGGCGTACGCGGCGAGGCGGGGCCGCCGGAGGCGCCGTACGGGCCGCCCGTGCCGCCCCCGCCGTCCGCCCGGCGCAGCCAGTCGAACGCGTCGGCGGTGACCACCCGCACCCGGGGGTCGCGGTAGGCGTGCGCGTTCAGGGCGGTCAGCCCCGGGTCGGTGCGGGCCAGCCGCACCACCTCGGCGTCGATCTCGACCACGGTGACCGAGCGGACCCCGCCGTACCGCAGGACCTCGCGCACCGCGAGCCCGTCGCCGCCGCCCAGCACCAGGACCCGCCGGTGCGGTCCGGCCATCGCCGGGTGGACCAGCGCCTCGTGGTAGCGGAGCTCGTCGCGCCCGCTGACCCGCAGCCGGCCGTCGAGGAAGAGGGACAGCGGCCGCCCGTTCGCCCCGCCGCCGGTCAGCACGATCTCCTGGACGCCGGTCCGCACGGCGACGCGTATGTCCGGCCCGTACACGGCCCGCCGGGCGGCCCGCTCGAAGGCGGGGGTCAGCGCCGCGGCGGAGGCCAGCAGGGCGAGCACCACCGCATTGGCCACGATCAGCGTCCACCGCGCCCGCGCGCTCAGATCGCGGCGGAACAGCCACAGCACCAGCGCCCCGCCCGCGACCGCGTTGACCGCGCCGGTCACCAGCGCGCCGGTGAGCTGGCCGAGCGCGGGCAGCAGCAGAAACGGGAACGCGAGCCCGCCGACCAGCGCGCCCACATAGTCCGCCGCGAACAGGTCGGCGACCGCGCCGCCCGCGTCCTGCCGCCGCACCCGCTGGATGAGGGTCATCAGCAGCGGCACCTCGGCGCCGATCAGCGCCCCGATCGCCAGCGAGAAGCCGACGAGCGCGGCGCGCGACTGCCCGGACCACACGAAGCACGCGTACAGCGCCATCGCCGAGCAGCCGCCGACCAGCGCGAGCACCGCCTCGACCGCGCCGAAGCCGACGGCGGCGCGGCAGCGCAGCCGCTTGGCCAGCAGCGAACCGAGGCCCATGGCGAAGACCATGACCGACAGCACGACGGACGCCTGGGTGACCGAGTCCCCCATCAAGTAGGAGGCGAGGGCGACCAGTTCGAGCTCGTAGACGAGCCCGCAGGCGGCGCAGACGAAGACGGTGCCTAGCACGAGGAAGCGGCCGAGCCAGGCCGGGACGGGCAGCCGCGCCGGGCGCTCCGGCTCGGCGAGGGGCGGCGCACTCGGGGCGGCGCCCGGGGCGGCGCTTCGGGCCGTACTCGGAGCGGTACTCGGGACAGCGGGCACCGGCGAATCGATCACGAAGGGCACGCTACGTTACATATCGCCCATGCCCCGTCACCCACACGGATGCATTGCCCGCCGCTCATCCGTGCCCAGCCCCTCCCGGAAGGGGACTTCACAGCGCCGCCGCCACCCGCGCCCCCACACAGGTGCGCGTCGCCACCAGCCGCCCCTCCTGCGGATAGGCGTGCCAGGTGCGCCAGCTCACCGCCCCCTCGCGCCACTGGGCGACCATCGCCGTGAAGGCGTGGGGGCTGCCGGGGAAGGTGCCAGCCAGCCCGTGGGGATGGTCCGCCACCAGCGCGAGCAGCTCCTGCGCGCGCCCCGCGAACGAACCCTGCGACAGTTCCTCGACGCGCGCCGCGAATTCGTACTCGCGGCCGTCGACGACCGTGGAGACGCCCATCGGCAGCGGGGTGCTGTTCCCCGACATACAGGCCACGGTCTCCGAACAGGAGCCCTCCTCACCCTTCAGGAGGACTTGGTGCGAGGCCCCGAGCAGCCTCAACTGCACGGAGACCTCGCGCAGTCGCAGATCGAGCACGGCCAGGGCCGGGAGCGGCTCCCGCCCCAGGCACCAGGCGAGGTCGTCGGCGCGGGTGTCGGTGTAGGCAGTCTTGAGGGTCGTGAGCATGGGTCGGCTCCGCAAACAGCGCAGGGGGAAGAGATGGGCCGGCCCGCCCCGCCGTGAGCCGGGCGCGTTCGAATGCGCCGACTCTCGCCCACGCGGGGTCCGTAGGGTCGGTGGTATACGGAATCATGGAATGAGAGCGCGCCACATCGTTTTTACCCATCTTCGCCAGGTTTCCACCCCTGCGGGCGCCTATCAGTTCATGTGTTCCATAGGCACTGGCGCTCAACAGCCGTGCGCCCGGCGTGCGTTGGCACGCCGGGCGCACGGGCGGCTGGAGAAGCCGACCCCCCGTGAGTCAGCTGCTCCCTCCGCAGCCGCCACCACCACCGCCGCCGCCGCCGCAAGACGAGCCGCCCCCACACGACGACCCGCCGCCACCGCACGAGTGGTGATGTCCTCCGCTGTGTCCCCCGTGTCCCCCGTGACTGTGTCCCCCGTGACTGTGTCCCCCGAGCCCGTCGGACCCGGCCCACCAGCTGCCATGGGACCTGCCGCCGTACGCGGAAGTGCCCCAGGCCCTGGCCCGCCGGGTCCGCGCGGTGCCGATCGCGGCCAGCGCCGCGAGGGCGAACGCCACCACGATCAGCACGACCATGAAGGCCATCGGACCTCACTCTCCCTTCCGTTCCCCCGTAGCGAGGTACCGGTCCGTACCTGTTGTGAACGATGCCCGGGCCCCGGGAGTGTCAAAGCGGAGTTGAGGAAGTCCAGAGGTTGGGCGGAGGATGGCCCCATGGGACGACCGCTGCTCAACCGCCGCCTGGCCGCATTCGGCACCACGATCTTCGCGGAGATGTCGGCGCTCGCCGTGGAGACCGGCTCGATCAACCTCGGCCAGGGCTTCCCCGACAGCGACGGCCCCGAAGAGGTGCGCGAGGCGGCGGTCCGCGCGCTGCGCGACGGCCGCGGCAACCAGTACCCGCCCGGTCCTGGCGTCCCCGAGCTGCGCACCGCCGTCGCCGAGCACCAGCGGCGGTGGTACCGACTGACGTACGACCCGGACCGCGAGGTGCTGGTCACCGCGGGCGCGACCGAGGCCATCGCCGCCTCGCTGCTCGCGCTGCTCGAGCCGGGCGACGAGGTGATCGCCCTGGAGCCGTACTACGACTCGTACGCCGCGTGCATCGCGATGGCGGGCGGCACCCGCGTCCCGGTCACGCTCCGCCCGGACGCCACCGAGCACGGCGCCGCGTTCCGGCTCGACCTGGACGAGCTGCGCGCCGCGGTCACCGACCGCACCCGGCTCATCCTCCTCAACACCCCCCACAACCCCACCGGCACCGTCCTCACCCGCGAGGAGCTGGCCGCCGTCGCCGAGCTCGCGGCCGAGCGGGACCTGCTGGTGGTGACGGACGAGGTCTACGAGCACCTGGTCTTCGGCGCCGAGCACACTCCGCTCGCCTCCTTCCCCGGCATGCGCGAGCGCACCGTCACCATCGGCTCCGCGGGCAAGACCTTCTCCTTCACGGGGTGGAAGGTCGGCTGGGTCACCGCCGCGCCGGAGCTGGTCGCGGCCGTGCGTTCCGCGAAGCAGTTCCTGACCTACGTCTCCTCCGGCCCCTTCCAGTACGCGGTCGCCGAGGCCCTGCGCCTGCCCGACAGCTACTTCCACACCATCCGCGAGGACCTGCTGGCCAAGCGCGATCTGCTGGCCGGGGGCCTCGCCGACGCGGGCTTCAGGGTCTTCCGCCCGTCCGGCACGTACTTCATCACCACCGACATCCGCCCCCTC
This sequence comes from Streptomyces sp. NPDC007917, assembly GCF_042959105.1. Taxonomy (NCBI): domain Bacteria; kingdom Bacillati; phylum Actinomycetota; class Actinomycetes; order Kitasatosporales; family Streptomycetaceae; genus Streptomyces; species Streptomyces sp. NPDC007917. The sequence continues at coordinate 57,112 of NZ_JBIBKK010000019.1, read as the reverse complement.
GGCGAGAGTGACGGCTTCGCCTTCTGCCGCGCCCTGCCCGAGCGCTGCGGCGTCGTGGCGATCCCCAACGCCGTCTTCTACGACCACCAGGACCAGGGCGCCCCCTTCGTCCGCTTCGCGTTCTGCAAGCGCGCCAGCGTCCTCGAAGAGGCCGCGACCCGCCTCAAGAGCCTCGCGGGCTGAGCCGCCCCCGGCCCCCCGTACGGGTCACCCCGGTCGCGGGCGGACGCGCGAGCGCGCAAGGTCGTGGTGTGCCGGGCCCCGCCGCATTCCCGGGGTCCGGCACGCGACAGCCGCGTGTACCCCCCTTGGGAGGTGCCCCGTGTCCGCCGACACCAGCGCGCCCATACGGGCCCCGGAGCCGCCGGCGCCGCCTCCGGTCCCGATCGGTCCCACGGCCCGTCTGCGCGCGTCGCTGCTCCGGGCCGCCCCCGCGCTCGGGCTGTACGCCGCGAGCCGGCTGATCGGGCTGGTGTGCCTGGCGGTGTGGGCCGGGTGGGTCGGCAAGCATCCGCGTACGCTGCTCGGCTACTCCTGGGACAGCGTCTGGTACGTGGGCATCGTCCGGCACGGCTACGACAGCGGCCTGCCGCCGGACCCCGCCAAGCACGGCGTCCCCTTCAGCGACATGGCCTTCTTCCCGCTGTTCCCGATGCTCATGCGGACCCTCACCACCGTCCTGCCCATCACCGCCGTGACCGCCGGTCTTGTGGTCGCCTGGGTTTCGGCGGGGGTGGCGGCCTGGGGCATCCACGCCGTCGGGGAGCGGCTGCACGGGCGGCGCGTGGGCACCGCGCTGGTGGTGCTGTGGGGGCTGCTGCCGCACGCGGTCGTGCAGTCCATGGCGTACACCGAGCCGCTGCTGACCGCCCTGGCCGCCTGGTCGCTGTACGCCGTCCTGACCCGGCGCTGGCTGTGGGCGGGGACGCTGGCCCTGCTGGCCGGGGCGGCCCGGCCCAACGGCATAGCCGTCGCGGCGGCGGTCTGCTGCTGTGCCGCCACCCGGCTGTGGGGGCGGCCGTCGTGGCGGGTGTGGGCGGGCGCGGCGCTCGCGCCGCTGGGGTGGCTCGGCTATCTGGCCTGGGTGGGCTACCGGCGCGGCAGCTGGCGCGGTTACTTCGCCGTCCAGGACGAGTGGGGGTCCCGGTTCGACTTCGGCGCGAATGCCCTCCGGTTCGTCCGGCACCTGCTCATCGGCAGGGCGGCGTTCGCGTACTTCGTGGCGCTGGCGATCCTGGGGGTCGCGCTCCTGCTCTTCGCGCTGCTCACGGCCGACCGGCCACCGCTGCCCCTGCTGGTCTACACGCTGGTGCTGCTCGTCATCACCCTCGGCGGCAGCGGCTACTTCGCCTCCAAGCCGCGCTTCCTGCTGCCCGCCTTCCCGCTGCTGCTCCCGCTGGCGGTGGGGATGGCGAGAGCCCGGCCGCGCACCGCCGTACTGACCGGCGGCGCGCTGGCCGGGCTCTCCTTCGTCTATGGGACGTATCTGCTGACCGTGGCCCGCATCCCGATGTGAGCAGCGCTCAGCCAGGCCACGACGGGCTGGCTCGGCCAGGCCGGGACGGCCCAGGGCCGTCAGGCCTCGTCGTCGCCCGGCTTCTCGTCGCCGTCGGACTCGATGTCGGCCTCCAGGCCCAGCTGCTCGACCAGCCACTTGTCGAACTCGATCGAGGCCCGCACCCAGCTGACCGTGCTGGAGACAAAGTGCTCCAGGCTGACGCCGGTGCCGATCAGCATCTGCGCCTCACCGATCAGCCGGACCGTGCCGTCGTCGTTGGTGTGGCTGTAGACCTTCGGCCACAGCGTGCGACGGTTCCAGTCGTCGATCGCTTCGAGCAGGCGCGGCTTCTCGTCGATCTCATGCGGCCGGTCGTAGAAGGTCCGGACCGAGAAGACCTGCTGCTCCTCCTCACCACGGAACATGAAGTAGGTGCGGAACTGCTCCCACGGCGCGGCGAGGTCACCCTCCTCGTCGACGACGTACTTCAGCTCCATCTGCTCCAGCAGCTGCTTGACCAGGTCCTGGTCGGGCAGCACGGGGCCCGTCGGACCCGTCGGTTGCGGCTCGGGCTGGCCCCCGAAATTCGGAATCGAGGACGGGTCGATGCTCACCGTGGATTTCCCTTCGTCTGGATACCGCCATCCTCCCTCACACCCGCCCCCGGCGTGCAAGCCCGGGCGGACTGTTCCCGCATCCAATCCGCGGCGGCCCGCCGGAAGCGTGCGGGCGGCCCGCGGCGGGATCACCGCCGCGGGCCGCCCGGAGGCCGTCTGCCGCCGTTACTGCGCCGGGCCCACCAGCAGGTCGTCGCCGACCCGGTCCACCCGGACCGTGTCGCCGTCCCTGACCTCGCCCGCCAGGATCTCCTTGGCCAGCCGGTCGCCGATCGCCGTCTGGACCAGCCGGCGCAGCGGCCGCGCCCCGTACGCCGGGTCGTTGCCCTCCTCCGCGAGCCAGGCCAGCGCGGCCGACGTGACGTCCAGCTTCAGCTGCCGCTCGGCCAGCCGCTCGGCGAGCCGGTCGATCTGCAGCTCGGCGATGCGGGCCAGCTCGGGGCCGCTGAGCGCGGTGAAGACCACCAGGTCGTCCAGCCGGTTCAGGAACTCCGGCTTGAAGGAGGTCCGCACGGTCTCCAGCACGCTCTGCTTCTTCTCCTCCTCGCTGAGCAGCGGGTCCACCAGGTACTGGCTGCCGAGGTTGGAGGTGAGGACCAGGATGGTGTTCCGGAAGTCCACGGTCCGGCCCTGGCCGTCGGTGAGCCGCCCGTCGTCGAGGACCTGCAGCAGGATGTCGAAGACCTCGGGGTGGGCCTTCTCGACCTCGTCCAGCAGCACCACGCTGTACGGGCGGCGGCGCACCGCCTCGGTCAGCTGGCCGCCCTCCTCGTAGCCGACGTAGCCGGGGGGCGCGCCGACCAGCCGGGCGACGCTGTGCTTCTCGCCGTACTCGCTCATGTCGATGCGGACCATGGCCCGCTCGTCGTCGAAGAGGAAGTCGGCGAGCGCCTTGGCCAGCTCGGTCTTGCCGACACCGGTCGGGCCGAGGAAGAGGAACGATCCGGTCGGCCGGTCCGGGTCGGCGATGCCGGCCCGGGTGCGGCGCACCGCGTCGGAGACGGCCCGTACGGCCTCGGTCTGGCCGATCAGCCGCTTGCCGAGCTCGTCCTCCATGCGCAGCAGCTTCTGCGTCTCGCCCTCCAGCAGCCGCCCGGCGGGAATCCCGGTCCAGGACGCGACCACATCGGCGACGTCGTCGGGGCCGACCTCCTCCTTGACCATCGTGCCGCGGCCCTCCTGGACCTCGGCCTCGGCCTCGGAGGCCTCGTCCAGCTCCCGCTCCAGCGCCGGGATCTCCCCGTACAGCAGCTTGGACGCGGTGTCGAAGTCCCCGTCGCGCTGGGCCCGCTCGGCCTGGCCGCGCAGCTCGTCGAGGGTCTCCTTCAGCTCACCGACCCGGTTGAGGCCCTGCTTCTCCTTCTCCCAGCGCGCGGTCAGCCCGCGCAGCTCCTCCTCCTTGTCGGCGAGGTCGCGGCGCAGCTTCTCCAGCCGCTGCCTGCTGGCCTCGTCGGTCTCCCGGGCGAGCGCCATCTCCTCCATCTTCATCCGGTCGACCGAGCGCTGGAGCTCGTCGATCTCGACGGGCGAGGAGTCGATCTCCATGCGCAGCCGGGAGGCCGCCTCGTCGACCAGGTCGATGGCCTTGTCGGGGAGGAAGCGGGAGGTGATGTAGCGGTCGGACAGGGTCGCGGCGGCGACCAGCGCGCCGTCAGCGATCTGCACCTTGTGGTGGGCCTCGTAGCGGCCCTTGAGCCCGCGCAGGATGGCGACGGTGTCCTCGACGGTCGGCTCGGCGACCAGCACCTGCTGGAAGCGGCGCTCCAGCGCGGCGTCCTTCTCGATCCGCTCGCGGTACTCGTCGAGCGTGGTGGCGCCCACCATGCGCAGCTCGCCGCGGGCCAGCATCGGCTTGAGCATGTTGCCCGCGTCCATCGCCGAGTCGCCGCCGGCGCCCGCGCCGACCACGGTGTGCAGCTCGTCGATGAAGGTGATGATCTGCCCGTCGCTGGACTTGATCTCGGCCAGGACGGTCTTCAGCCGCTCCTCGAACTCACCGCGGTACTTGGCGCCCGCGACCATCGCGCCCAGGTCCAGCGCCACCAGCCGCTTGTTCCGCAGGCTCTCGGGCACATCGCCCTTGACGATCCGCTGCGCCAGGCCCTCGACGACGGCCGTCTTGCCGACGCCGGGCTCGCCGATCAGCACCGGGTTGTTCTTGGTGCGCCGCGACAGCACCTGCACGACGCGGCGGATCTCCTGGTCCCGGCCGATGACCGGGTCGAGCTTGCCGTCGCGCGCGGCGGCGGTGAAGTCGGTGCCGAACTTCTCCAGGGCCTTGTACGTGCCCTCCGGGTCCGGGTTGGTCACCCGCGCTCCGCCCCTCGCCTTCTCGAACGCGGCGAGCAGCTTCTTGGCGCTCGCCCCCTGCTCCGCCAGCAGCTCCCCGGCCCGGCCGCCCTTGGCGGCGATGCCGATCAGCAGGTGCTCGGTGGAGACGTAGTCGTCGCCCAGGTCCTTGGCGCGCTGCCCGGCGTCCGCGAGCACCGCCAGCAGCTCGCGGTTCGGCTGCGGCGGGGCGACGGTCGACCCGCGCACACTGGCCAGCCCGGCCAGCAGCCGCTCCGCGCCGTCGCGCACGACGGCCAGGTCGGCGTCCACGGCGGCCAGCAGGTCCATCAGATTCTCGTTGTCCTGGCCCTGCAGCAGGGCCAGCAGCAGATGCGCGGGCGTCAGGTCCGCGTGCCCCGCGGAGACGGCCCGGTCATTGGCGGCGCTCACCGCCGCCCGGCTCTTGTTGGTCAGCTCGGCGTCCACGTCCCCGTGCTCCTCCTCATCGCGCTTGGCGGCACTCAATCCCTGCCGTGCCCAACATCCGTAAAGTTGAGTCTATTCCACTCAAGTGTGAAGGGTCGAGAGAGGGAGCCGTCGCGGCCCGCCGCACAGTCGATAGATTGGCCGTCATGGCCCTCGACCCCCGCCACCCCGACCCCGCCTACCTCGCCTTCTGGCGCGAGCGCCATGTGTGCACGCTGACCACACCGCGCCCCGACGGCACGCCGCACGTGGTCCCCGTCGGTGTCACATACGACCCGGCGGCCGGAATCGCTCGCATCATCACCAACAAGCACAGCCGCAAGGTCGCCCACATCCAGGCGGCCGGCCCCTCCGGCGCGCCCGTCGCCGTCTGCCAGTTCGCCGGGAAGCGGTGGGCGACGCTCGAGGGCCGGGCGGTGATCCGTACCGAGAACGAGCTCATCGAGGACGCGGTGCGGCGCTACGCCGAGCGCTACGAACGCACCCCCTCCCCCAATCCGGACCGGGTCCTGATCGAGATCACGCTCACCAGGGCGCTGGGCCGGGCGTGAGCACGAGAGGCGCCGCCGGGTCTCGCCCGGCGACGCCCGCGTCCCCCATCGCCACTCAGCTCTGACCTTTGGCCTTCGCGTAATCGGTGGCCATCTCGCCGCCGATGTCGTACAGCACGACGGCCTCGTCACCGACCACCCGGGCCTCATGCCCCGGCGAGACGGCGAAGACATCGCCGGGTCCGATCTCGGACTCGGCCCCGTCGTCCATCCGGATGCGCATCCGCCCCCGGACCACGATCCCGCGGTGATCCACCTCGCAGCTGTCCGTCCCGGCTATCTCCTTGACGGATTCCGTCCAGTTCCAGCCGGGCTCGAAGGTGCCGACGGCGAAATCGAGACCGCTCAGGTGCAGGACCTCGATGTGGCCCCGGGGAAAGTCACGCCGCTCGTCGGGCTTTTCGATCGTCTTGACTTCCAACATTGCGGTACCTCCTGTGCCGTACTTCCATCGTGCGCCTTGCGGCCCCGTGCACGCACATCCGGACAAACCCCCCGCGGCTCACCGCTCATCGCCGTCGTCGTGGTGCCGGTGCGCCGCCCGCGGATGACGCAGCCTGATCCACACGTCCCGCGCCCGCCGCCCGGCCCGGGCCCGGCTCACCGCCACCAGCCGCCTGGCCTCCTCGACGGTCTCCACCATGGGCCCCGAGCCGCGCAGCGGCCTGCCCGCCGTCTCGTGCAGGAACAGCGCGGAGACCAGCCCGACCAGGCCCGCGGCCATCAGGTAGTACGCCGGCACCAGCTGGTCGCCGGTGATGGCGACCAGCCAGGAGGCGACCAGCGGGGTGGTGCCGCCGAACAGCGACACCGAGATGTTGAACGAGATCGACAGCGCGCCGTAGCGCAGCCGGGTCGGGAACAGCGCGGGCAGCGTGGCCGCACTGGTCCCCGCGAAGATCACCAGCAGCAGCCCGAGGATCACACAGCCCACCGCGGGCATCAGGATTCCGCCCGCCTGGATCAGCAGCACCGCCGGAATGGCGAGCGCGATCATCCCCACGCTGCCGGCCATGAACATCGGCCGCCGCCCCCACCGGTCGGAGGAGCGGCCCACGAGGGTGATCGTCAGCGCGACGAGGAGCATGGTGGCGAGCACCAGCACCTGGGCCGTGGTGGCGTCCTGGCCCAGCGTGGAGGTCATGTACGTCGGCAGGTAGGACGTGACCATGTAGTTGGTGACGTTGTAGAGCAGCACAAGCCCCATGCAGATCAGCACGGCCTGCCAGTGCCGGGTGAAGATCTCCTTCAGCCTGCCCTTGCCGGACTGGCGCGCCTCCTCCACCGGGTCCACGTCCCCGCGCCCGGCGCCCACCGCCTCGGCCGCCCGCTCCGCCTCCTGCTGGAACGCCGGGGTCTCCTCCAGCCGCAGCCGCATGTACAGCCCGATCAGCCCGAGCGGCCCCGCGATCAGGAACGGCACCCGCCAGCCCCAGTCCACCATCCCCCGCTCGCCGAGCACCGCGGTCAACACTGTGACCACCCCGGACCCCAGCGAGTAGCCGACGAACGTGCCGAAATCCAGCCAGCTGCCCAGGAAGCCGCGGCGCCGGTCCGGGGCGAACTCGGCGATGTACGTGGTCGCCCCCGCGTACTCGCCCCCGGTCGAGAACCCCTGCACCACCCGGCACGCCAGCAACAGCAGGGGGGCCGCGATGCCGACGGACGCGTACCCCGGCAGCAGCCCCACCGCGAAGGTGCCGATCGCCATCATGATCATGGTGGTCGAGAGCACCCGCCGCCGCCCGATACGGTCCCCCAGCGGCCCGAAGACCAGCCCGCCCAGCGGGCGCACCAGGAACGCGACCGCGAAGGTGGCGAAGGTGGAGACCACCTGCGTCGCCGGAGAGTCCGAGGGGAAGAAGACCTTGCCGAGGGTGACCGCGACATACGCGTAGACGCCGAAGTCGAACCACTCCATCGTGTTGCCCACCGCCGTCGCGGCGACCGCCCGGCGCAGCCGCGGCCGGTCGACGACCGTGACGTCCGAGATGGTCAGCGGCTGCTTGCGGCGGCGCAGCAGCGTCCGCAGCATCCGATCCGTGCGCTCGCTCCCGCCGCCGCGCACCGCCCGGCGGGCGCGGCGCAGGGGATGACGGGGTGGTGGGCGACCGGTACTCATCCTCTTCCCTGCCGATCCCTGCCGACGTTCCTCCCATCGTGCGCCCGAGCGCGCGGGGCCGCACGGGCGCAGGGGCGGAAAATTGTTCCAAGATTTTTTGCCGGGGCTGTCGATCCGGCCGTCTCCCGTTCGACGCAGGGGTGACAGCAGGAAACACAAGGCGAGGAACCAAGGAGACACCATGCCGCGCTTCATGACGCTGATCCGCATCGACGAGCAGAACGCCCCCGCCGAGGGCCCCAGCCCCGAGCTCCAGGAGCGCATGGGCGCGCTGCTGGAGGAGATCACCAAGGCCGGGGTGATGCTGGACACCGCCGGGCTCGCCCCGACCTCCGAGGGCACCCGGGTCACCTGGTCCGGCGGCAAGCTCAGCTACACCGACGGGCCCTTCACCGAGAGCAAGGAGGTCATCGGCGGCTACTCGATCGTCCAGGCCAAGGACAAGGCCGAGGCGCTGGAGTGGACCAAGCGGTTCCTGCAGACCCACGAGGACTACTGGACCATCACCGCCGAGGTCCGCGAGATCGCCGAGGGCTGATCGGCCGCGCTTGCCCCGTTGTGGCGCGGCTGCTCTGATGGGTGGACGTGACGGGAGCAAGCTCTGAAACGGTCCAGGCGACCCAGGCGACCCAGGCGATCGAGACGGTCTTCAGAATCGAGTCCGCGCGGATCATCGCTGGTGTCACCCGCATCGTGCGGGACATAGGGCTGGCCGAAGAGCTCGCGCAGGACGCTCTGGTCGCCGCGCTGGAGCAGTGGCCGGAGTCGGGCGTCCCGGACAAGCCGGGCGCCTGGCTCATGGCCACCGCCAAGCACCGCGCGATCGACCTCGTACGCCGCAAGGAGACCTACGCGCGCAAGCTGGCCGAGGTCGGCCGGGCCCTCACGGACACCTCCCCGCCCGAGTACTCCGAGGACGCCGCCGAGGACATCGACGACGACCTGCTGCGGCTGATCTTCACCGCCTGCCACCCCGTGCTGTCGACCGAGGCCCGCGTCGCGCTCACCCTGCGGCTGCTGGGCGGGCTGACCACCCAGGAGATCGCCCGCGCCTTCCTCGCCCCCGAGCCGACCGTCGCCCAGCGGATCGTCCGCGCCAAACGCGCGCTCGCCAAGGCCGACGTCCCCTTCGAGGTCCCGTACGGAGCCGACCGCGCCGCCCGCCTCGCCTCGGTCCTCGAAGTCATCTACCTCGTCTTCAACGAGGGCTACTCCGCCACCGCCGGAGACGACCTGGTCCGCCCCGCCCTGTGCGAGGACGCCCTCCGCCTGGCCCGCGTCCTGGCCGGTCTGATGCCGGGGGAACCCGAGGTCCACGGCCTCGCCGCGCTCCTGGAGTTCCAGGCCTCCCGCATCCCGGCCCGCACCGGCCCCGACGGCGAACCCGTACTCCTCGCCGACCAGAACCGCGCCAAATGGAACCGCCTCCTCATCCACCGCGGCGTCGAAGCCCTCCACCGCGCCGGCCACGGCCCGTACTCCCTCCAGGCCGCCATCGCCGCCTGCCACACCCAGGCGGTCCGCTACGAGGACACCGACTGGGCCACCATCGCCACCCTCTACGGCCGGCTGATGGCCCTGACCCCCTCCCCCGTGGTCGAGCTCAACCGTGCCGTCGCCGTCTCCATGTCCCAGGGCCCCGAGGCCGCCCTCCCCCTGGTCGACGCCCTCGCCGACGACCCGGCCATGAAGGACTACCACCTGCTCCCCAGCGTCCGCGGCGACCTCCTGGAACGCCTGGGCCGCGCCGCGGAGGCCCGCGCCGAGTTCGAGCGGGCCGCCACCCAGACCCACAACGCCCGCGAACGCCACTTGCTGCTGGAACGGGCCGCCCGGTGCGTGTCCGAGTGACTAGCGCAGGGTGAGCGGGGTCTCGGACCCGACGCGGGTCAGCTTCTCGGGGTTGCGGACGTAGTAGAGGCCGACGATCCGGTCGTCCTCGAAACGGATCGCGATGACACCGTCCGTCTCACCGTCCACCCGCAGAACGAGCCCCGGGCTGCCGTTGACCACGGTGGGCTCACCGGTGAGCGTGACTCCGGCCGAGCCGCCGACGATGTAACGGGCCACCTTGTCGGCGCCGACGACCGGCCGCCGCGCGGCCTGCTTGACGCCGCCGCCGTCGGTCATCAGGACGACCTCGGGGGCGAGTACGTCGAGCAGACCCTGGATGTCCCCGGTGGCGAGCGCCCGCTGGAACGACTCCAGAGCCGCCTGAGTCCTGCTCGCGGAGACCGCCGTACGAGGGCGGCGGGCATCCACGTGCCGACGGGCGCGGTGCGCGATCTGGCGCACCGCCGCGGGGCTCTTGTCGACGGCGGCCGCGATCTCGTCGTAGCTGACGTCGAAGACCTCGCGCAGCACGAAGACGGCGCGCTCCGTCGGCGACAGCGTCTCCAGCACGAGCATGAGCGCCATCGACACACTCTCGGCGAGCTCGACGTCCCCGGCCACGTCCGGCGAGGTCAGCAGCGGCTCGGGCAGCCAGGGTCCGACATACGCCTCCTTACGGCGCGTCATGGTGCGCAGCCGGTTGAGCGCCTGGCGGGTCGTCATCCGCACCAGATACGCGCGCTGGTCCTGCACCTGCCCCAGGTCGACCTCGATCCAGCGCAGCCAGGTCTCCTGGAGGACGTCTTCGGCGTCGGCGGCCGAACCGAGCATCTCGTAGGCGACGGTGAAGAGCAGGTTGCGGTAGCCGACGAAGGCCTCGGTGGCTTCGTTGACGGAGTGGTCACTCATATGTTGCTCCTGGTCAGGCTGCCGGTTCGGCGTTCAGGGTGGCCGCCGCCGCACCACGCTTGGCCTGCAGCAGCTGCTGGCGCTTGTCGCCCTTGGGCCAGTGGTGCGAACCGGGCTTGCGCGCCTCGACCGCCAAATGCTTGACGCTGAAGTTGCAGGAGACCTCCTTGAGCTTCGCGCCCGGGCGGCCGCCAATGTAGAGCCTTATCGCGATGTCGTCCTTGTTGGCGAGCTGGAAGACACCGGCGCCACGCCCCAGGCCGACGCACATGGCCGGGAACGACAGGTTGATGGGCGCGGGCCGCTTGTCCGCGATCCGGTTGAGCACCGTGTCGGCGGCGTGTGCGCCCAGACAACCCGCGCCATAGGCGCTCATCCGGAACGGCAGGTCCGACGGCGCCGCCGAATCCCCGGCCGCGACGATGCGCTCGTCGTCGACGCTGGTCAACGTCTCGTCCGTGAGCAGACGTCCCAGGGCATCGGTGCTCAGCCCGCTCCGCGCGGCCAGGTCCGGCACGCCGAATCCGACGGTCCAGACGGTGATCTCACTCGGGAGCTCGCGGCCATCGCCGAGCCGCACGGCATCGCGCGTCACGGCCGTCACCTTCGTGTCCGGTCCGTCGAGCACGGTCACCCCGAGCTTGGCGAGCCGCTTGGCGACCGCGCGTCGCCCCCGAGGGTGCAGATACGGACCGAGCAGACCTCCGCAGACCAGAGTCACCCGGCGCCCCTGCTCCGCCAGCTCCGCGGCGGTCTCGATGCCGCTCGGACCGGCCCCGACAACGGTCACCGCGGCCGAGGCGGAGGCGGCGTCGAGAACCGGCCGCAGCCGCTGCGCCTCCTCCAGGGTGGCGATCGGGTAGCCGAACTCGGCCGCCCCGGGCACGCGCGGGGCAGCGCTGCCACTGCCCACCGCGTAGATCAGGTAGTCGTAGCCGATACTGTCGCCGGTCGCCAAGGTCACGCTGCGCTCGGAAGCGTTGATCTGTGCCACGGTGTCGACGACCAGCCGGATGCCCTTGCCCAGGATGTCCTGGTAGTTGACGACCGCGTCATGGGTCCCGGCCACCCGCTGGTGCAGGCGGAGCCGTGCGACGAAGTTCGGGCGCGGGTTGATCAGGGTCACTGTCACGTCGTCGCGCTGCGTCATGCGGTTGGCCGCCATGACGCCGGCGTATCCGCCGCCGATCACGATCACATTGGTGTTCTCGGTGTTCTCAGCCATGGTGTCTCCTCCGTTGCGAGGGTTCGGCCTCAAGACACCGGGTCATCGATCGCTGTGACAGTTTGTGAGGCAGGTCACTCCCCGCGCCGTCTGATGCTCACCGCACGTGGTCGAACGCTCCGCTGCGCTGCGCGTTGGGCCGGTGGAGCCTGGCCCGGCACGGGATCCTGTGCCGCTTCCGGCGCCGGATTCTCAGCCGGGCCGCTTCGCCATGACGACCAGACCCGGCCCGCTGTACTCCTCCGGCGGGAGCCTGAGTTCGGCGACCGGTTGCAGGCCGGCCTGCTCGATCAGAGCCACGAGCTGTTCCGGCCGCCATTTGTGTGTCGTCCAGCGAACGGGTACGCCTCCGTATGCCTCGGTGCGCACCGCGTCTTCGTCGCCGACGTGTGTTGCGGTGATGAAGTGTCCGCCTGGCTTCAGGGCGCGCGCGAACAGGGCGAGAACCTGAGGAAGGACATCACGGGGGAGGTTGAACAGTGACCACCACCCGAGCACACCGCCAAGGGACCCTTCATCAAGGTCGAGGTCGGTGGCAGAAGCGACGCTGAAGCGGCATTGCGGATGAAGACGGCGCGCGTTCTCGATCATACGAGGGGAGAGATCCACCCCGGACACGTCCAGTCCGCGCTCGGCGAGGTAGGCCGTCACCGTTCCGGGCCCGCAGCCGACATCGAGGACGGGCCCGAGCTCGCCCACGGTGTCGGCGAAGGCATCGATTGAAGCCTTGAGCCATGGATGACGACGGATGTCGCCGACTCCCGTCGTTACCACCATGTCGGCGTAGTTGTCGGCCACACGGTCATAGGACTCACGAACCACGTCCAGATCAGCCGGGCGATCGATAGGGTGCGCGCGCATCCGCCGATGATAGGACTGCGCAACGGCCTACAGACTGGCTTGCGCCATCAGCTCTCACCAGCCCTCCGCAGGGTCCAGCCTGTTGATGCCCACCAGTGGTCCCCGGACGCCTGTCGGCCCCAGCTGCCTACAGCCCGCTTTGCGGGCGGCCGGCCTGGCCCCGACCAGTTCCGTGGCCTCGTCCTGGAGGGCCGCCAGGCCGCCCCGCAAGTCCGTAGCCGCTACGAAACTGGCTGACCGCCGGACAGGTCGGCCAAGGCGCCCCGGATATCGCGGATCATCTTTCGGGGCCACCGGTACACGTCACTTGCCGTGAATCTCAACAGCCGTCGGACCTCAGGGCAGGCCAGCACCTCGTTGAAGCGGGCTGCGTCCCTTTGGTGCTGGGCCCTGCTGCCGTGCCACCGGTAGCCCTCGATCTCCACGGCCAGCCCCTGCTCCCGGAACAGGAAGTCAGGGAAGACCCGCCGCCCCGAAGGGGTGATGAGCGGGACCTGTGACTCCGGATAAAGCCCCGCGTCGTTCATCCGCAGCCGGGCGATCGTCTCCGCAGGCGACCCGGCCTTCGGATCTGCCATCGCCAGCCATTCGCGTGCCACCCTCGTGCCCTGAAGCGCGGCGCCGCTTTCCAATGCGCGGGCGATCTCCGCAAGCGTGGTGCACGGCCCCCGCCGCCCCGCCGCGTCCGGGGACCGGCCGGGACGTCGGCTCACGGCGGACTCCACCGCCACCAGGGCCTCGTCCCGCTCCCCAGCCCGCAGCAGGTCCGCCATCGTGCGCGCCACGGTCGTGGTCCTCAGCCCGGCCACGGTGGTGATCTCATCCGTGCCCAACGACAGCTGATGCAGCACTCCGCTGTGCACCGTGGGTGTACATCCACGAGGCGCGATGAACTCCACGCGCTCCGCCCGCGTTTCGATGTCGTGCAGAACAGCAGCTGCCGTGTGGCTCACCACCAACTGTGGGTGCGCCAGCTGGTTTGCCCACAGCAGCGTCATCCCATCCACCACCTGCCCCGGCTCGGCCCAGACCCCCCGGCCGATCCGTGTCCACCCCTCGCTCAGCAGGCGTCTATTCAGCTGCCGCCGATCCCACCCGCCGACCAGAGCCTGAGCCGTCAGCACCACACCGCCCTGGGCGCCGGCCAGCCCGGTCAGCGAGACCGCGTCCCCCGTCCTCGTCATCCCCTCAGGGTGCCGCCTACCTCCGGCGGCCGCCTGGGCCTGTGGACAACCCGGTTTGTAGTGAGTATGAGACAGCGACACGCCGACGGCATGGTGTGTCGCTGTCTCATACTCACTACAAGTTGTCGAGCTCCCCCGCCTTGGCCGCCCGGATGAAGGCCGCGAGCGGGCGCGGGTCGGTGCGTATGGCTGTGCCCGGGGTCTCGCTCTCGCGGAGGTGTATCGCGCCGTCGAAGGCGGCGAGTTCCAGGCATTCGTTGTTCACCCCGTTGCCGGAGAAGCTTGACTTGCGCCAGGGGATGTCGTGCATCTTCAACCCTTCAGAGTTCTCGTGCGATGTGGTGGATAAAGTCTCGCGATTCCTCGGAGCTGAGCGCCACGCGCTCTGCGACGCTCAAGCGGTGTCGGTAATGCTCGAGTTGCGCTTCCCCATCCAGGAAGGCGCTGCCATGCACCTGGTCGATCTGCACCGTGTCCAGTCGGGGCAGTGGCCCCGTCGCGTAGAGCACGGAGTCCCCCATGCCCGCAAAGCCCTCAGCAGCGAAGGGAATCACTCGCACGGTGACACTGGGGAGTTCGGACCTCTCCAGGATGTACTCCAGCTGCTCCCTCGCAACCCCCCGGTCGCCAACCTGCATGCGCAGCGCCGCCTCATGGATGATCGCCGCGTACTCCGGCGGATCGTCACGGTCGAGCACTTCTCGGCGCCGCAGCCGGAAGTCGATCAGCTCCTCGATGTGATCGGAGACCGCCGATCGCGCGTAGGTGAACAGTGCCCGCATATGCGATTCCACCTGCAGCAGCCCAGGGATATGGACGACTCGCAGTGTCCGCATCCCATGGGCGTGCCACTCCAGGGCAGCGATGTCCAACAATTCCGATCCGAGCAAGCCCCGGTGCTTCTCCCACCACCCCCGTACCCGCTCTACCGCCATAGCGATCAGTGCGTCGATCAGCTCGGCGTCCGTGCAGCGGTAGTTGTCGGCCAGCCGTCGCAGCCGTTCCTCGCTGACCCCGATGCGCCCTGCCTCGATATGGCTGATCTGGATGGGGCCGGTGCCCAGCAGCTCACCCGCCTCGCGCACGGTCATGCCCGCGCGCTCCCGCATCTTGCGTAGCTCGGCGGCCAACCGCATCTGGCGCGCCGTGGGGTTGGTTCTCGGCGGCATGCGCTTTCCCTCTCCTGACGGCTTGTCATAGCAACGATGGCACGACTCACCCCGATGGAGCGAATCTCGGGATAAGGGTTGCAACGTATCAGGGATGCACCCTACGTTGAGTATCGCGCCGCTCACCGAGCGAAGCCATCGGGCAGCCGGAAGCGCGTTGCTGTCGCACACCCCACCGCGCCACAGGAGGCCCGTATGCCCCTCGTCACCCCTGCCGTCGCGCCCTTCGAGTACTGCCTGCACGTGCCGCACGACCCCCGTGCCGTCCGCGTCGCCCGGGCCTCCCTCCGTACCGCCCTCACCGCGCACGAGCTGCCCGAATTGGTCGAGCGAGCCGAGCTGCTGGCCAGCGAGATGCTCACCAACGCGATCGTGCACGCCGGAGGGGAGGCCGACCTGCGGGTGAAGTGGTGCGCCGAGAGGTTGCGCATGACGGTTTGGGACATCAGCGCGACGCCTCCCAGTCGGCGGGAGATCCACGGGGACAGCGAATGCGGGCGGGGGCTGCAGCTGCTGGAACTGCTCGCCGACAGCTGGAGTCACTTCGCACTCTCCGGCGAGCTGTGGAGCCCCGCGTCCAAGGTGGTGTGGTGCGAGATCGGCCGGACGCCGCCCGCGTCGTGGGGGTGAAGTCCGTCAGGGCACGGCGACGGCCACGCGGCGGAACTCGACGGACTCGATGGTGACGCCGGGGGCCGTCCACTCGGCGGCGGGTGGGGTGGCCGCGCGGGCCTGCTCCTCGGTCTCGAAGACGATCATCGAGAAGCCACGGCTGTCGACAGGCTCCAGCCAGTGCCCGGAGAGGAAGCCGGGCGCCGAGCAGATCCTCGGCAGGATGTCGTCCATCAGCGCGGCTGCGGCAGCGGGGGCCTGGGCCGGGTCGATGGTCAGGGTCACGAGGGCTGCGTGCACGGGGTCCTCCCTGCTGGTTGTGGATTGTCCTGTCAGCCAGGTAGGACGTCGCGACGGCGCGGAAGTCATCGGTCGCGGCGAGGGTCGGCCTCCGGTCGCCTAGCACCTGACGAGCGCTTCGTAGTCGCGCAGCGTGATGTTCTCGGCGGTCTTGCGGGCGATCTTGGCGGCCATGTTCTTCCCCGGCAGGTAGGGGATGAGCTTGTAGTAGCCGTTGAGGAGCCTGGCGAGGGTCTGGCTACGGGGGACCATGAGCTTGGCGACGCCGTCGCCCATCTTCTGGCAGCCCGTCGCGTACTCGCGCATCTCCTCCTCGTAGCGGGCGAACGCGACGCGGTGGTCGCCGTGCGCGGCGGCCAGTTCGCCGGCGAGGACGTACGCGCCGACCAGGGCGAGGCCCGAGCCCATGCCGGAGAGGGAGGAGGGGCAGTAGGCGGCGTCGCCGATGAGGGCGACCCGGCCGCGGGTCCAGCTGTCCATGTGGACCTGGCCTACGGAGTCGAAGTAGAAGTCGGGCGCGTGGCGCATGTCCTGCAGCAGCCGCTCGCTCTGCCAGCCGTTGCCGGTGAAGTGCTCGGTGAGGGCGGCTTGTTGCCGCGCCACGTCGCGGCGGTCGAGGTCCTGCTTCGGTGAGGCGAAGTAGAAGACCGCCTTGGCCTCGGTGTTGTGGCGGGCGCTGTACATCGCGACCAGCCTGCCCGCGGTGCGGTAGGCGTGTCCGGTGTGGTCGAGGCCGAGGTGGTTGGCCGTGGTGAAGATCGCGCAGTGCACGCCGAGGTGCTTGACGTACTGCTCCTCGGGGCCGAAGGTCAGGCGGCGGGTGGTGGAGTGCAGCCCGTCGGCCCCGATGACCAGGTCGAATCTGCGCGGCGCGGAGCGTTCGAAGGTGACGGTCACGCCGTCGGGGTCCTCGGTGAGCGAGGTGATGGAGTCACCGAAGACGTATTCGGTGTGCTCCTTGGTGGCGTCGTAGAGGATGCGGGCCAGGTCGCCGCGGAGGACTTCGAGGTCTCCGGCGAACAGGTCGGCCGGCATGTCGGCCACCGGCTTTCCCGCGCTGTTGACGTACGACATGTGACCCATGCCGGTGCGGGCCCGCTCGAGCTCGTCCAGGATGCCCATGCGGCGGAGGATCGACAGGTGGGCCTCGCCCCGGAAGTCGACGGCGTAGCCGCCGTCGCGCAGGGCCGGGGCGCGCTCCACGATGGTGGGGTTGAAGCCGTGCCGGTGGAGCCAGTAGGCGAGGGCGGGGCCCGCGATGGAGGCGCCGGAGATGAGTACGTTGCGGGTCTTCGGTGCGCTGTGGTTCGTCATGGCAGAGAGCTTGGCCGGGAGGGCTCACCGCACGCTCACCGCCGGCTCACCGCCTCGACGACGGGCTCGGGGAGGCCCATCAGGGGGAGCCGGTCCGGGCCTCCCGCCGCCTCGGCCGCCTCCTCGTAGCGCTTGTGGGCCGCCGGACGGTCGCCGCGCGCCTCGGCGAGGAGGCCGAGTCCGGCGAGGGTCCGCACCCGGTTGCCGAGGCTCTTGACCCAGTGCGGGTCGATGCGTTCCAGGGCCTCCTCGTAGAGCCGTTCCGCCGCGTCCAGGTCTCCGTCCCGCAGGGCGATGTCCCCGAGTCCGCGCAGGGCCGCCCCCAGGCAGGTCGAACTGCCGGCGCGGCGGGCCAGTTCGGCGGCTTTCGTGTAGTCGGCGCGGGCCGCCACCGGGTCGTCGAGGTGATCACCCCGGTTGACCAGCAGGTCGGCGCTGTCTTCCAAGGCCCCCAGCTCCCCGGTGAGCGCGAGGGCCTGGTCGGTGAGCGCGATCGCCCGCGCGCCGTCGCCGCGCCCGCCCGCGAGGCCGGCCAGCACGTCCAGGGCCAGCGCGGTGCCCCAGCGGTCGCCGAGCGCGCGGAACCCCTCGGCGGCCGTGGCCAGGGCGCGCTCACCCGCTTCGGCGTCCCCCTCGCCGAGCGACCCGAACCCCGTCACGTACCAGGCGGCCGCCCGCGCCCACGGTTCCGGGCAGTCGCGCTGGGACGACACGAGCGCGAACGCGCTCCGCGGGTCGGTCCCGCTCGCGTTCCGCATCATCCACAGGAGCAGGGTGGCCGGGTACCGGCCCGCGCGGGTGCCCGGCCAGGCAGCGGACAGCGCCTTCTCGGCCGCCGCGCGGTGCCGCTGCCAGACCGGTCGCCCGGCGCTGCCGGACGCCGCGAGCAGCAGGCAGGTCGCGTACTCCTCGCCGAGCCCGTCCGGGGGCGTGTCGCCGACGGCGCCCAGCAGCGTGATCGCGTACGGGGCGACCGAGGCGGACGCGCCGCGGATCCACAGGTACGTCGAGGCCGAGGCGAGCAGTTCCAGGGCCGTCGCGAGGTCCGGAGCCTCGACCGCCCAGCGCAGGGCCGCCAGCAGATTGTCGTGCTCGGCCGCCAGGACCCGCAGCCACTCCAGCTGTTCGGCCCGGCGCAGACGCGGATCGGCGGTCCGCACCAGGTCCAGGAAATGGCGGGCGTGGGCGCCCCGTGCCGACGCGCGTTCGCCCGCCTCGTCCAACCGCTCGGCGCCGTACGCGCGGATCGTCTCCAGCATCCGGTAACGCCCGCCGCCCGCGGGCTCCAGCAGCGACTTGTCGGCCAGCGACTCCAGCGTCTCGCCGTCCGTGCCGCACACCCGCAGCGCGGCCTCGGCCGTCGCGCCGCCGGCGAAGACCGTGAAACGGCGCGCGGCCCGCTGCTCGGACTCCGAGAGCAGGTCCCAGCTCCAGGCGACCACCGAGCGCAGCGTGCGATGGCGCCCGTCGGCCGTACGGCTGCCGCGGGCCGCGACCCCGAGCCGGTCGTCCAGCCGGCCCACGAGGTCGTCGAGGTCCAGCGTGCGCAGCCGCGCCGCCACCAGCTCGATGGCCAGCGGCAGATCGTCCAGGGCGGCGCAGACGCGCCGTACGAGCCCGGGATCGGCGGTGAAGCCGCGCCGCACCGCGCCGGCCCGGTCGGTGAACAGCCGCACCGCCGCCTCGTCGTCGAGCGGCCGCACCTGCCACACGTTCTCGCCGATGATGCCCAGCGGCTCCCGGCTGGTCGCCAGGACCCGCAGCCGCGGACAGGTCGCCAGCAGCCGCGCCACCAGCGCGGCGGCCTCCTCGACGACGTGCTCGCAGTTGTCCAGGACGAGCAGGAGCATCCGGCCCGACAGCGCGGCGATCAGACGGTCGACCGGCGTGTGGGAGCCGCCTTGCGGCTGGAGCCCGTCCCCGCGCAGACCGAGCGCTCCCAGCAGCGTCTGGGACAGGCCCGCGCCGTCGCGCAGCGGAGCGAGCTCCACGAAGCACACCTCGTCGTCGGCGGCCCCCGCGACCTCCACCGACAGCCGGGTCTTGCCGACACCGCCCGGCCCGATCAGCGTCACCAGCCGGGCCACCCGCAGCAGCTCGGCGACATCGGCCACCTCCTGCTCGCGGCCCACGAAGGACGTCAGCTGGGCGGGCGGTGCGACGGGCGACGGCGACGGGTCGGCGCTCAGCAGCTCCCGGTGCAGCGCGGCGAGTTCGGCCGAGGGGTCGGCGCCCAGCTCCTCGGCCAGGTGGCTCCTGGTCTCCTCGAACACCACCAGCGCCTCGGCCTGCCCGCCCTCCGCGAACAGCGCGCGCATCAGCAGCCCCGCCAGCCGCTCCCTGAGCGGATGGCGTCCGACCAGCTCACGCAACTCCGCTACGGCCGCGCCCTGCTCGCCGAGCCGCAGCTCGGCCTCGATCCGGTCCTCCAGCGCCCCGAGCCGGAGCTCCTCCAGCCGCACGGCGGCGGCCCGGGCCGTCTCGCTGCCGTCGAGCCCGTCCAACGCGGGCCCTCGCCACAGGCCCAGCGCCTCGCGCAGCGCCACGACCGCCCGCCCGGGGTCGCCGTCGCCCAGCGCGGCGCGGCCCTCCCGGGCCAGCCGCTCGAACCGGCAGGCGTCCACGTCCTCGGCCGCGGCCGCGATCCGGTAGCCCGCCCCGGTCCGCTCGATCGCCGCCGCCGGGCCCAGGGCGGTGCGCAGCCTGGACACCTGGGACTGCAGCGCATGCGCCGACACCGCGCCGCCCGGGTCCAGTTCCTCGGCCAGCCGGTCGGCCGACATGACCTCTCCGGGGCGGATCAGCAGCAGCGCCAGCAGCGCCCGCCGGGCCGGGCCGCCCAGCGGAACCTCTGCCCCGTCGTCGCGCCACGCCCGGGTCTCGCCGAGGATTCCGAACCGCATGCCGGCGATTATGCACACGCCAAAGTGGCCCGGTGACCGACGGATCGGTCACCGGGCCACTTTGGCGTACGGCGAGGCCCGGGCGGGGCCGGGGGTTACTCCGGCCGCTTGGGCTTGGGCCGCCACACCACCAGCGCGCTGGTCTGCCGCACCTGGTCGTAGGGGACCAGGTCGCGGCGGTAGGAGGCGTGGACCGCGGCCTCGCGCTGCTGCATCGCCGCGGCCGCGCCCTCGACCGCGGACTGGAGTTCGGCGACGCGCTCCTGCAGGGCCGCGACCTGGTTCTCCAGTTCGATGATGCGCTTGATGCCGGCGAGGTTGATGCCCTCGTCCTGCGAGAGCTGCTGCACCTGGCGGAGCAGCTGGATGTCGCGGGCCGAGTAGCGGCGCCCGCGGCCCGCCGTGCGGCCGGGGGAGACCAGGCCCAGCCGGTCGTACTGGCGCAGGGTCTGCGGGTGCAGCCCGGAGAGCTGGGCGGCGACCGAGATGACGTACACCGGCGACTCGTCCGTCAGCTCGTACGGGTTGCGGCTCCTGGGCCCGCCCATGCCGCCATTCCTGCCTCCGACCCCTCGGCCAGACGTCTCCATCGGGTCACGCTCCCTTCGCGGACTGGAACAGCTCCGCCCGCGGGTCCTCTCCCGCGGTCGCCTCCCGGTACGACTCCAGCGCCTCGCGCGCCTTGTCGCTGAGGTCCTTGGGGACGGTGACCTCGACGGTGACCAGGAGGTCGCCGCGGGTGCCGTCCTTGCGCACCGCGCCCTTGCCGCGGGCGCGCATCGTACGGCCGTTGGGCGTGCCGGCCGGCAGCTTGAGGGTGACCGGAGGGCCGCCGAGCGTGGGGACCTTGATCTCGCCGCCGAGCGCCGCCTCCGGGAGGGTCACGGGCACGGTGACGGTGAGGTTGTCGCCCTTGCGGCCGAAGACCGGGTGGGGGTCCACATGGACCACCACGTACAGGTCGCCGGCGGGGCCGCCGGTCTCGCCCGGGGCGCCCTTGCCGCGCAGCCGGATCCGCTGGCTGTCGCTGACGCCCGCGGGTATCCGGACCTGCATGGTGCGGGCGCTGCGGGCACGGCCGCTGCCCTTGCACACGTCGCAGGGGTTCTGCGCGATCAGGCCGCGGCCGCGGCAGTCCACGCACGGGTCGGTGAGCGAGAAGCCGCCCCCGCCGCCGCGGCTGACCTGGCCGGTGCCGACGCAGGTCGGGCACACGCGCGGGGTGCCGTTCTTGTCGCCGGTGCCCGAGCACGCCTTGCACGGCGCCTGGCTGGACATCCGCAGCGGGACCGTGGCCCCCTCCACCGCCTCGGTGAAGCTCAGCGTCACCTCGGACTCGATGTCCTGGCCGCGGCGCGGCTGGGCACGGGTGGAGGTGCCGCGGTTGAAGAGTCCGCCGAAGACGTCCCCGAGGCCGCCGCCGAAGCCGCCGCCCGCGCCGCCGCCCTGGGGGCCGCCGGCGCCGCCGAAGAGGTCGCCGAGGTCGAAGTTGAAGCCGCCGGGGCCGCCCGCGCCCGGCCCCGGGCGGAATCCGCCGTTGCCGAACAGGGCGCGGGCCTCGTCGTACTCCTTGCGCCGCTTGGGGTCGCCGAGGACGTCGTTCGCCTCGGAGATCTCCTTGAAGCGCTCCTCCGCCTTGGCGTCGCCCTTGTTGGCGTCCGGGTGGAACTCGCGGGCGAGCTTCCGGTACGCCTTCTTGATCTCCGCCTCGGTGGCGTCCTTGGGGACGCCGAGGACTTTGTAGTAGTCCTTCTCGACGAAGTCCTTGGTGCTCATCCTCGACGTCCCTCCTCTCCTGCCACCGCTGTCACATCAGCCACGTCAGCCCTCTTCCGGGCCACCGCTCTCCTCGTCCGGCGTCTCGTCCCCCTTGGGCTGGGCGCCCGGCTGGGGCTCGGCGACCGCGACCCGCGCCGGGCGGATCGTACGCTCGCCGATTCGATACCCCGGCTGCAGAATCTGCACGCACGTGGTTTCGGTGACGTCCGGCGCGTACGCGTGCATCAGCGCCTCGTGCACCAGCGGGTCGAAGGGCTCGCCCTCCTTGCCGAACTGCTGCAGCCCCATCTTCGCCGCGACCGTCTCCAGCGACTCGGCGACGGACTTGAAGCCGCCGACGAGCTCGCCGTGCTCACGGGCGCGGCCGATGTCGTCGAGCACGGGCAGCAGCTCGGACAGGAGGTTCGCCACGGCGATCTCCTTGACCGTGACCCGGTCCCGCTCGACCCGGCGCCGGTAGTTCTGGTACTCCGCCTGGAGCCGCTGGAGGTCGGCCGTCCGCTCGTTGAGCGCGGTACGGACCTGGTCCAGCTGGGCCTGGATGGCCACCTGCTCGAGGTCCCCTGCCGGGGACGCCGGGCCCGCCTTGTCGGCGGACCCGGCACCACCCTTGGCCGCATCGTCAGGGGTCTGTGCGGCCTCGGAGGGGACGTCGGGCTGCTCCTCGAAGCCCGGGGTCTCCTCCGTCACGCGGCACCACCCTGGCCCTTGTTGTCAGCCTTCTCGTCGTCCACGATCTCGGCGTCCACGACGTCGTCGTCGGCCTTGGCCTGGCCGTCACCGGCCGCGCCCGCTCCGGCCGCCGCGCCCGCGCCGTCCGTCTGGGCGTTGGCGTACAGCGCCTGGCCCAGCTTCTGGCTGACGGCCGCGACCTTCTCGGTGGCGGTGCGGATCTCGGCGGTGTCGTCGCCCTTGAGCTTCTCCTTCAGCTCGCCGACCGCGGTCTCGACCTCGGTCTTGACGTCGCCGGGGACCTTGTCCTCGTTGTCCTTGAGGAACTTCTCGGTCTGGTAGACCAGCTGCTCGGCCTGGTTGCGGGTCTCGGCGGCCTCGCGGCGCTTGTGGTCCTCCTCCGCGTACTGCTCGGCCTCGCGCATCATGCGGTCGATGTCGTCCTTCGGCAGCGCGGAGCCACCGGTGACGGTCATCTTCTGCTCCTTGCCGGTGCCGAGGTCCTTGGCGCCGACGTGCATGATCCCGTTGGCGTCGATGTCGAAGGTGACCTCGATCTGCGGCACGCCGCGCGGGGCCGGCGGCAGGCCGGTCAGCTCGAACATGCCGAGCTTCTTGTTGTACGCCGCGATCTCGCGCTCGCCCTGGTAGACCTGGATCTGCACGGACGGCTGGTTGTCCTCGGCCGTGGTGAAGATCTCCGAGCGCTTGGTCGGAATGGTCGTGTTGCGCTCGATCAGCTTGGTCATGATGCCGCCCTTGGTCTCGATGCCGAGGGACAGCGGGGTGACGTCCAGCAGCAGGACGTCCTTGACCTCACCCTTGAGGACACCGGCCTGGAGCGAGGCGCCGATGGCGACGACCTCGTCCGGGTTGACGCCCTTGTTGGCCTCCTTGCCGCCGGTCAGCTCCTTGACGAGCTCGGCGACGGCGGGCATCCGGGTCGAGCCGCCGACCAGGACCACGTGGTCGATCTCGGAGAGGGCGATGCCCGCGTCCTTGATCACGTTGTGGAAGGGGACCTTGCAGCGCTCGAGCAGGTCGCTGGTCAGCTGCTGGAACTGGGCGCGGGTGAGCTTCTCGTCCAGGTGCAGCGGGCCCTCGGCGGACGCCGTGATGTAGGGCAGGTTGATGGTGGTCTCGGTCGAGCTGGAGAGCTCGATCTTCGCCTTCTCAGCGGCCTCCCGGAGGCGCTGCAGGGCCATCTTGTCCTTGGACAGGTCGACGCCGTGGCCGTTGTTGAACTGCTTGACCAGGTAGTCGACGACGCGCTGGTCCCAGTCGTCACCACCGAGGTGGTTGTCACCGTTGGTGGCCTTGACCTCCACCACGCCGTCGCCGATCTCCAGCAGCGAGACGTCGAAGGTGCCGCCGCCGAGGTCGAAGACCAGGATGGTCTGGTCGTCCTTCTCCAGCCCGTAGGCGAGGGCGGCGGCGGTAGGCTCGTTGACGATACGCAGGACGTTGAGACCCGCGATCTCACCGGCCTCCTTGGTGGCCTGGCGCTCGGCGTCGTTGAAGTACGCCGGGACGGTGATGACCGCGTCCGCGACCTTCTCGCCCAGGTAGGCCTCGGCGTCCCGCTTGAGCTTCTGCAGAATGAAGGCGCTCATCTGCTGCGGGTTGAAGTTCTTGCCGTCGAGGTTGATCTGCCAGTCGGTGCCCATGTGGCGCTTGACCGACCGGATGGTCCGGTCCACGTTGGTCACGGCCTGGCGCTTGGCGACCTCACCGACCAGGACCTCGCCGTTCTTGGCGAAGGCGACGACGGACGGCGTGGTCCTGGCGCCCTCGGCGTTGGTGATGACGGTGGGCTCACCGCCTTCGAGCACACTGACGACGGAGTTCGTCGTACCCAGGTCGATGCCGACCGCACGAGCCATTTCGCAATCCTCCAGCTACACAGCATTGAGTGGAACAGGCTCAAGAGTGCATGATCAACTTTCCGGTGTCAACAGACCTGAGTCCGGCCGACTCAACTTTTATATGGCGCTTATGGACAGGACACGACAAGAGGAGGGGAGGGGGTCGGGGGCATGGCACCCACAGACGCGACCAAGCGACACAGATCACCGGCCGGTCGGCTACATAGGCTGCCGCTTCCCCGGGTAATCTCGGTCAAGACCAGATAAGTTACTGCTTAGTAATTCCGCTCTCGCAGGTTCGAGGAGCCCCCATGCAACTCGCCGCGATCATCGTGTCGCTGGTCCTCACCGCGGTCGGCGTTGCCCTGCTCGGCCGCGCCGTCGCGCAGTTCGTGCGCTTCTTCAAACTCGGCGCGCCGGTGCCGGCGGGCACCCGGACCGACAACCCCTACCAGCGCAGCGTGACGCTGGTGAAGGAGTTCCTGGCGCACACCAGGATGAACAAGTGGGGCATCGTCGGCGTCGCCCACTGGTTCGTCGCGATCGGCTTCCTGACCCTGCCGCCGACCATCATCAACGCCTACGGCCAGCTCTTCCAGGCGGACTGGACCCTGCCGATCCTCGGCGGCTTCCTCCCCTACGAGCTGTACATCGAGTTCATCGGCACGATGACCACGCTCGGCATCGCGACCCTGATCGTGATCCGGCTGCTCAACCTGCCCGGCCGGGCCGGCCGCAAGTCGCGGTTCGCCGGCTCCACGGCCTGGCAGGCGTACTTCGTCGAGTACGTCATCCTCATCATCGGCCTGGCGATCATGGCGCTGCGCGGCACGGAAGGCGCGCTGCACCACGTCGACTCCTACGAACCGGAGTACTTCGCCTCGTATCCGCTGGTGCTGCTCTTCAAGAGCCTCAGCGTCGGCACGGTGCAGAACCTGACCTACCTGTTCGCGATGGTCAAGCTCGGCACCACGATGGTCTGGATGATCACGGTCTCCACGAACATCGACATGAGCATCGCCTGGCACCGCTTCCTCGCCTTCCCCAACATCTGGTTCAAGCGCGAGTCGAGCGGGGACGTCGCGCTGGGCGCGCTGCAGCCGATGACCTCGGGCGGCAAGCCGATCGACTTCGAGGACCCGGGCGAGGACGACCAGTTCGGCGTCTCGCAGATCGAGCACTTCTCCTGGAAGGGCCTGCTCGACTTCTCCACCTGCACGGAGTGCGGCCGCTGCCAGTCGCAGTGCCCCGCCTGGAACACCGGCAAGCCGCTCTCGCCGAAGCTGCTGGTCATGGCGTTGCGCGACCACTCGCACGCCAAGGCGCCGTATCTGCTCGCAGGCGGCGGGAAGGACGCCGAGGGCGAGGAGAAGGCGTCCGAGGAACAGCTCGCCTCCGTGCCCGCCTCGGCGCTGGCCGAGGCCGAGCGGCCGCTGATCGGCACGCTGGCGGAGAGCGGCGTCATCGACCCGGATGTGCTGTGGTCCTGCACCACCTGCGGCGCCTGCGTCGAGCAGTGCCCGGTCGACATCGAGCACGTCGACCACATCGTGGACATGCGCCGCTACCAGGTGATGATCGAGTCCTCGTTCCCGTCGGAGGCGGGCACGATGCTCAAGAACCTGGAGAAGAAGGGCAACCCCTGGGGGCTCGCCAAGAAGCAGCGGCTGGCATGGACCAAGGAAGTCGAATTCGAGGTCCCGGTCGTCGGCAAGGACATCGAGGACCTGTCCGAGGTCGACTACCTCTACTGGGTCGGCTGCGCGGGCGCCCTTGAGGACCGCGCGAAGAAGACCACCAAGGCCTTCGCGGAGCTGCTGCACATCGCGGGAGTCAAGTTCGCGATCATGGGCGGCGACGAGGCGTGCACCGGTGACTCCGCCCGCCGCCTGGGCAACGAGTTCCTCTTCCAGCAGCTCGGCCAGCAGAACGTCGAGATGCTGAACATGGCCTTCGGCGAAGATGCGGATGAGGGCGTCGTCGTCGAGAAGTCCAAGAAGAAGATCGTCGCGACCTGCCCGCACTGCTTCAACACCATCGCGAACGAGTATCCGCAGCTCGGCGGCCACTACGAGGTCATCCACCACACCCAGCTGCTGCAACACCTCATCGACGAGGGCAAGCTGATCCCGGTCACCCCGGTCGAGGGCCTGATCACCTACCACGACCCCTGCTACCTGGGCCGGCACAACAAGGTCTACACCCCGCCGCGCGAGATCATCGCCAAGGTGCCGGGGCTGCGCAACGAGGAGATGCACCGCCACAAGGAGCGCGGCTTCTGCTGCGGCGCGGGCGGCGCCCGGATGTGGATGGAAGAGCGCATCGGCAAGCGCATCAACGACGAGCGCGTCGACGAGGCGCTGTCCCTCAACCCGGACATCGTCTCCACCGCCTGCCCGTTCTGCCTCGTCATGCTGACCGACTCCGTCAACGGCAAGAAAGCGTCTAATAGCGGCTCCGCCGCGGGCTCTGGAAAGGCGAAGGAGTCGCTGCAGGTCGTGGACGTCGCGCAGCTGCTGCTCGACTCCGTCAAGACGCCGGCCGAGCCGGAGGACGACGGCGAGACGGCGGAGGAGCCGGAGCCGCAGCCGGTGAAGTAGCGGCCACCTGCTGGACGTACTGCCGTGCGTTTGGCCGTGCGTTTGGCCGTGCGTTCTGCTGGACGTTCTGCTGGACGTTCTGCTGGACGTTCTGCTGGGGACCTTCCCGAGGGGCTTGATCCGGCCGGATCAAGCCCCTCGGGCGTGTCAGCGCTGCCGCTTGCCGCGCTCCGGCAGGTTCTGCTCCGTCCAGATGACCTTGCCCTCCGCCGTGTACCGCGTCCCCCACCGGTCGGCGAACCGCGAGACGAGGAACAGCCCGCGCCCGCCCTCGTCCTCCGTCGCCGCGTACCGCAGATGCGGCGAGGTGCTGCTGGTGTCGGACACCTCGCAGATCAGGCTGCGGTCGCACAGCAGCCGCACCCGGATCGGCCCGGTCGCGTACCGGATCGCGTTGGTGATCAGCTCGCTGAGGATGAGCTCGGTGGTGAACGCCACCTCGCCCAGATCCCACTCGGCCAGCCGCCCCGCCACCGCGGCGCGCACCGCGGAGACCAGCGCCGGTTCCGACGGCACCTCCCAGTCCGCGATCCGCTCCGGCTCCAGCACCCGCGTATTCGCGACGATCAGCGCGATGTCGTCGCCGGGGGTGTCGGGCAGCATCTCGGCGAGGACCGCCGTACAGGTCTCCTCCGGCGTCCGCCCGGCGTGGGAGAGGGAGGCGCGCAGCAGCTCCAGGCCCTCCTCGATGTCGCGGTCGCGCTTCTCGACCAGACCGTCGGTGTAGAGGACGAGATGGCTGCCCTCGGGCAGCTGCAGCTCCACCGTCTCGAAGGGCAGGCTGCCCAGGCCCAGCGGCGGCCCGGCGGGCACCTCGGGGAACTCCACCGAGCCGTCGGGGGCGACCACCGCGGGCGGCGGATGCCCGGCCCGGGCCATCGTGCAGCGCCGGGACACCGGGTCGTAGATCGCGTACAGACAGGTGGCGCCGATGATCACACCGCCGCCCTCCAGGCTCTCCGAGGTCTCGTCCTGGTCGATCCGGTCGATCAGATCGTCCAGGTGGGAGAGGATCTCGTCGGGCGGCAGGTCGAGGGTGGAGAAGTTGTGCACCGCGGTGCGCAGCCGCCCCATCGTGGCCGCGGCGTGCAGCCCGTGACCGACCACATCTCCCACCACCAGCGCCACCCGCGCCCCCGGCAGCGGAATCACATCGAACCAGTCCCCGCCCACCCCCGACTCCGCCGGCAGATACCGGTACGCCACATCCAGCGCGCTCTGCTCGGGCAGCACCCGCGGCAGCAGGCTGCGCTGCAGCGTCACCGCCATCGTGTGCTCGCGCGTGTACCGCCGCGCGTTGTCGATGGACACCGCGGCCCGGGCGACCAGCTCCTCCGCGAGGGAGACATCGTCCTCCTCGAAGGGCTCGGGCTTCTCCGAGCGCATGAACGTGGCCATGCCCAGGATGACGCCCCGGGCGCGCAACGGGACCGCGATCATGGAATGGATGCCGCGGTCGACGATCGCCCGCGCCCGCTCCGGATCGTGCTCCTGCCACCCGGCGAAGTCCGGAAGCACGGCCTCCACCGTCGTCTCACCGCTGGCGTAGCCCTTGGCCTGCGGCGTGGCCGGCCCGTAGCGGATCATCCCGCCCAGCGGATAGAGCGGTACGTCCTCGCGGATGCCGCTGAGGGCGGTGCGGCGCAGCGAGGTGCGCGCCGTGGCGCCGCTGCCCGTCGCCGCGCCCGTCGGCTCCTCGCCGCGCAGCACCGGGTCCACCAGATCCACCGCGACATAGTCGGCGAACCGTTCCACCGCGTACTCGGTCAGCTCCTGGGCCGTACGCACCACATCCAGCGTGGTGCCGATCCGCAGGCCCGCGTCGTACAGCAGCTTCAGCCGCTTGCGCGCCAGGTCGACCTTGCCGGACAGCGCGCGCAGCTCGGTGGTGTCCCGGAGCGTCGCCACGCTGCCGGGCGGGCCGCCGTTGCGGTCGGTCGGCCGGTGGCTGACGGTCAGCAGCCGCTCCCCCGCCTTGTGCACCTCGTCGGTGGCGGCGCGGCCCGACACCAGCAGCTCGGCCGTGCTCGCGTCGAAGCCGAGGTCGGCGACGGGGCGCCCCTCGGCGTCCGGCGGCAGGTCGAACAGCCGGCGCGCCTCGTCGTTTGCCAGCATCAGCCGCCGGTCGCCGTCGACGATCAGCACGCCCTCCCGTACGGAGTGCAGCACCGCGTCATGGTGCTCGTACATCCGGGTCATCTCGCCCGGGTCCAGGCCGTGGGTCTGCCGCCGCAGCCGCCTGCTGACCAGCGCCGTACCGCCCGTGGCCAGGGCGAGGGCGGCGGCGACACCGCCGAGGAGGATCGGCAGCTGCCGGTCGACCGCGCCGCTCACCTTCTTCACGGTGATCCCGGCGGCGACCAGGCCGACGACCTTGCCCCGGCTGTCGGTGACGGGCACCACGGCGCGTACGGAGGGGCCGAGGACGCCCGTGGACGTCTCCATGACGGTGCCGCCCTCCGCGGCCTTGCGGTAGCTCCCGAGGAAGTGCCGACCGATCTCCTTCGCTTTGGGGTGCGTGTAGCGGATCCCGTCCGTCGTCAGGACGACGATGAAGTCGACGCCGGCCCTGTTGCGGGCGCGCTCGGTGCGCGGCTGCAGGATCGCGGTCGGGTCGGGGGAGCGCAGCGCCTCGACCAGCCCCGGGGCGTTCGCGAAGGCCTCGGCGACCGCCAGCGAGCGGTGACGGGCCTCCTGGTCGGTGTCGTGCCTGGACTGCAGCACGAGGGCCGCCCCGGCGGCGACGGCGAGCAGCAGCACGACCGCCACCTGCAGGAAGAACACCTGACTCGCGACCGTACGGGTGAGGCGGAGCACGCCGCGCCGCACGGACCGGGTGGGGCGGGCGGGGCGGGCGGGGCGGGTTGGGCGGCCCGGCTGGGGGGAGGGGGCCTGGGTAGGCGGGGTGGCGCGGCCACCGGGCTCGCGGGTCTCCGGGACGCGGGTCTCCGGGACGCGGGTCTCCGGGACGGAGCTTTCGGGGGCACGGCTTACCGAGTCACGGCTTACCGCGTCGCGGCTTTCGGGAGCACGGCCTTCCGGGACAGAGCTTTCGGCAGCATTGCCTCCCGGAGAACGGCCTTCCGCGGCACGGCCTCCCGAGGCATGCCCCTCCAGGACGCGGCCTTCCGAGTCGTAGCCGTCCGGGCCGAAGCCATCCAAGTCGTAGCCCTCGCGCTCCAGGGGCCGTTCGGGGCAGCCGTCGGGCGGCGGTAACGGCGGCTGCGGAACCGCTTCGCCGTGGTGCGGAACCGCTTCGCCGTGGTGCTCACCGACCCCCACCTCGCGCTGCTCGCCGACCCCCACCTCGGCCTCCGCGCGCGGGCGCGCTCGTCGCCCGCCCTGCCGACGGTCGGTCAGCGCGCGGGTCGGCGGAACCCGGGACAGACCGAAGGATTCGGCCATGTCACCGCTTCTGTCGCTCTCGTCCTCCGGCGGGCGAGCGGCATCCGCCGCGGCCGGCCGACCACTTGTGTCCGACATCTGATTACGCTCCACCCACCCCCCTCCCCCACGTCCTTTTCACCCGCTCAAAAACCACCCGCATGCCGTGCAGTACGACCATGGCCGCCCCCGCCTCAACCGCTCCGAACATGACTCGATCCTGACCGCGAAATGACCCTTCTCACAACAAGGTTGCGGATCTCTACAGGATCATGCCCCAAACCTCCGCACGGGAATGTCCTGAACAGCCCTTCTGCACCAAAAGTCATCTCTACAGCCAACCAGATCTTCCGAAACTGAAACGTTCGGAAGACGCCGAAATACACCCCCTGTCCCGCCGCCCCGGAGAGCGCTTCGGCTCCACTCCCCTCAACCCGGAACAACGACAACTGACCCACGTGCCCCGTCAGTTCACCTTCACAACACCCCCGCACCATGGACGCGCAACCCTTCGAACGCCCCACGAGTCACACCCGCCAGGAGTTCCGCGTTCCGCGCGAGGCCGGCCCCGGAAGGCCGTACCGTACGCGCTCCCCCGTCCGTCCCGTACGCCCCCTCGGCGACGCCATCACGAGAAGCACAGCAGCACGAACCAAAACGCCCCCAGGAGCCCGCCCATGCACCGCCGCAGCAGCAGCCGCCGCAGCCGAACGACCCCGCACGCCCGCCGCCCCGGCGCTGCCCTGGCCTGCGCCGCGGCGACTCTGGCGGCGGCGCTGCTCGCCGCCTGCGGCTCCGGCGACGACGGCCCGCAGGACGGCCCGCAGGACTCCAAGGGCCCGCAGGACTCCAAGGGCGCGCAGGACTCCAAGGGCCGGCAGGGGAGCGAGCGGGCGGCGCCCGGTGGCGCAGGCTCCCGCGCCCCGGTCATCACGCCCACCGCGACCGCGCCCGTCCCCCGGGGCAAGGGCAGCGAACTGCCGGACGACCTCAACGGCGACGGCTACCCCGAGCTGGTGCTCCCGCTCGTCGAAAGCAAGGAGGAGGTCCAGCCCACCCGGCTGGCCTTCGTCCACGGCTCGTCCCGGGGCCTCAACCCCGCCACCCGCAGCGTGCTCACCCGCGACGACCTCGGCCTGCCCGCCCGCGGCGCGGACGTGACGCCCGTGGACTCGACCAGGATCGCCACGGCCGACCTCGACGGCGACGGCTACGCCGACCTGGTCACCCCCCTCGCCGAGCGGCTCAGCGAGGCCGATTCCGACCGCCTCCACACCAACGCACGAACGGTCCCGTACATCACCTGGGGCGGCGCCGACGGCCCGCGGCGCGGCGCCGCCGCCACCCGCGCCGGGCTGACCGGTCCCGACGACAGCGTGGAGCTCCAGCGGCCGACGGTGGGCGACTTC
The DNA here is from genome assembly GCF_042959105.1 of Streptomyces sp. NPDC007917. NCBI lineage: Bacteria > Bacillati > Actinomycetota > Actinomycetes > Kitasatosporales > Streptomycetaceae > Streptomyces > Streptomyces sp. NPDC007917. The sequence continues at coordinate 25,548 of NZ_JBIBKK010000019.1, read as the reverse complement.
GACGGGGACGGCCACCACGACCTGGCGATGGTGCGCGCGGACCGCGCGTCCTTCCTCGTGCTGTACGGGCCGTTCGGCCGGGACGGCAGGGCGGCCAGGGCGGTGCCGTACCAGAGCCCGCTCGACAGCGGCGGCCAGGTCGGCGAGCTGGTGGCGGACGCGATCGACGCCAAGAGGCCCGCAGACGACGGCGGCCGCCCCACCGACCTGGTGGTACACGCCATGAACGACGACGACCAATCCGCCTCCGTACTCCTGACCGCGGGCCCGGACGGCCTCGCCCGCACCGGCCACAAGCTGCGCGAGGGCAACGCGATCGCCTTCGGCGACTTCGACGGGGACGGTCTGCGGGACGTGGCAGTCGGCGACAGCGGCACCCGCAACAACGAGCCGGGCTACGAGACGGAGGCGCCGGAGGTGGACCACACGCTGAGCGTCTACACCAGGAAGGCGCTCAAGGACGCAGCACCGGCCACCCGGGACGCCTCCCCCCAGCCCATCAAGATCGTGAACATGACGGGCGGCCTGGCCGCCGCCGACACCGACGGTGACGGCACCGACGAGCTGGCCGTGGCGCTCGAGGCGGGCGGCGCCGAGATCATCACCATCCGGCCGGACTCCCCGGGCGACATCGCGCACCGCCACACCCTGACCCGTACCGCCCCCGCCCGCGTGGACGGCGAGAAGATACGGAAGCCCCGCCGCGCCGCCCGGCTCCACGGCGCCCACGACTTCGACCAGGACGGCAAGGACGAGGTCGTCCTCGCCTGGGGCCGCGACGCCGTCTTCGCCCTGTACGGCGACCGGCCGGAGTGGTGGTGGATCACCGACGGCACGGCCGACAGGACGGCGTTCAGCGGCAAGCCCTTCACCACGGACACCCACTGACCGGCAGGCCCCCCGTCCCCCACGGGGGAAAACCCCTCAGGGTCCCCCTAGGGGATGTCACAGCTCGGCCGCAATGCCGGACCTGTTATGAGAGGTCCGGCCCCCCAATCCCTACGACCGGGTACGTTCGAATCGTGGCTGGATTCAGGATCGGACGCGGACGGGACCCCCGCTCCGCGCAACAGGGGCAGCAGCAACCACCGCAGCAGCAGCCGTACGGCCGGCAAGCGCCGCCATACGGCGGGCAGCAGCCGCAGTGGCAGCAGCCCCCATCACAGGGAGAGCCGGAGTACTTCGGCGGCCAGGACCCGTACTACGGCCCCCCGCAGGGCCAGGCCCCGGGCTATGGCCAGGGCGGCTCGTACAGCAACAACGATCCGGGCCATACCCAGCAGTTCAGCGTCGGCGAGGCGCCCGACGCCTACGACCCGTACGGCCAGGACCCCGGCTACGGCCCCGGCCCCGGCTCGTACGACGACGGCTACGGCAACACCTACCGCGCCGGCGCCTCCACCGCCCCGCCCGCCGGCCCCCGCCTGCCCTGGAAGCAGCTGCTGAGCGGCATCGTGCTCCGCCCGTCGGCCACCTTCTGGCAGATGCGCGACTACGCGGTGTGGGGCCCGGCCCTGATCGTGACGTTCGTCTACGGCCTGCTCGTGGTCTTCGGCTTCGACCAGGCCCGCGAGGACGTGCTGAACGCCTCGATGGGCAACAGCATCCCGTGGATCCTCGTCACCGGCGTCGCCGTCGTGATCAGCGGCCTGATCCTGGGCGCGGTCACCCACACCCTGGCCCGACAGCTCGGCGGCGACGGCTCGTACGCCCCGACCATCGGCCTGTCGATGCTGATCATGTCCATCACGGACGCGCCACGGCTGCTGTTCGCGCTGTTCCTGGGCGGGGACAGCCCGACGGTGCAGGTTCTGGGGTGGGCGACCTGGCTGGCGGCGGGCGCGCTGTTCACCTCGATGGTGAGCAAGTCGCACGACCTGCCGTGGCAAAAAGCGCTGGGGGCCTCGGCGATCCAGCTGATCGCGCTGCTGTCGCTGCTGAAGCTGGGCACGCTCTAGAACCGGACCAGGGGAACGCGAAGAGGGGCCCACCACTTGTCACGCCTCGGGGTGGCTCCGAGTCTGAGGGAAGGGGTGCCACTCCGTGAGCACGATGGTTGCGTCATCGTCGAGCTCGCCACCATGGTGTTCCAGGATCGTGTGAATGAGGCGGCGCAGGGCTTCGGGTGCGGGGTCCCCGGCGGCCATGGCGCGGATGATGAAGTCGGCGAAGCGCTCCTCGCCGAAGCGGACCCCGCTCGGCGAGCGGGCTTCGGTGACCCCGTCGGTGTACAGCAGGACGCTGTCACCAGGCTCCATCTGGAAGCGCCCCACCTGGCAGCTCTTGCGTGGCTGCATGTTTCTCAAGCCGAGCGGCGGTTGCGGCTCCCGCACGAGTGCTTCGCGCAGCACCTCCTTGTCGCGGATGAGCAAGGGTGTCGGGTGCCCGCAGTTGAGCCACTCGAGGCTGCCCGTGCCGGTCTGCATGCTCGCCAGCACCGCGGTGACGTACCGGTCGGGAAAGACCTCGTGAACCGCCTCATCGATGCTGACCGCGACCTCCTCGAGCCCTGCCCCGCTGCGGCGAGACGCCCGGCAGGCCGCGAGGGCCACGGAGGCGACAAGGCCGGCGGCCAGATCGTGGCCCATGGAATCGAAGATGCCGAGGTGGACCGTGTGATCGAGGGTGGAGTGGTCGAAGGCGTCGCCGCCGAGATCGTAGGCGGGTTCCAGCACGGCGCTGGAGGTGAACCGATCGGTACCGACGGTCCGCGGCGCGAGAAAGGCCCAGACCAGCTCTGAGGGGATCCGCATGGCCCCGAGGCGCTGTCGCGCGATGTAGGCGTCGCTGTATCCGCCCTTGTCGATCACGATCAGAGCGATCAAGGACACCAGGGCGCGGCAGGTCTCCATCGTGGTGGCATCCATTGCCGGCGCCTGGATGGCAACGACGCCCAAGCGCTCCACTCCATCGAGCAAGGGCATCCACAACACCAGCCCGCGCCCCATGGCGTCCTCGGTGATACGGGGCGAGGCCGTCCGGTACGCCCAACCGGCGAGTGTCCCGTCGATGGGCACGCTGCGCGGCGCCTCGACCCGGGAATCCGGCACCGACACCAGCAGCTTCTGCTGCAGGTCGGCGAGGTAGATGGTCAGGTGGCTGATCTGCAGCGATTCGTACTCACGCCGTAGTACCTCGGGCAGATCGGTGGGCGCTATGGTCGCGTATTCCCTCAACAAGCGAAGCACTGCCTGGGCCCGCTCAGGCATCGCACTCACCAGCTTCCCGACCGGCTCCGGCCTCTCTCCCCACGCTACGCCCGGTTGAGGGATCGGCGGAGAGGCAAACGGTCGTGCCTCACTGCTGGGTCGTGCCTCACTTTGCGAAGTGCGGCACGACCCATTGCGCAAGACCACGAAGCGACCGGATCAGAGCGCTTCCTTGTTCTCCTTCGGCGCCTCTCCCAACCTCCGTACCGGAGGCAAGACGCTCCAGGGGAAGTTGATCCAGTCCTCGGTGCGCTTCCAGACGTACTCGCACTTCACAAGCGACTGCGACTTCTCGTAGATCACCGCGCTGCGCACCTCGGCGACCGTGCCGACGCAGAAGTCGCGGACGAGCTTGAGCGTCTTGCCGGTGTCGGCGACATCGTCCGCGATCAGGACCTTCTTCCGGGAGAAGTCGATCGCGTTGGGCACGGGCGCCAGCATCACCGGCATGTCGAGGGTCGTCCCCACGCCGGTGTAGAACTCCACATTCACCAGATGGATGTTCTTGCAGTCCAGCGCATACGCCAGCCCACCGGCCACAAACACCCCGCCGCGCGCTATGGACAGCACGATGTCCGGCTCGTACCCGTCATCCGCGATCGACTGCGCCAGCTCCCGCACCGCCGCGCCGAAGCGCTCGTACGTCAGGTTCTCCCGCTGCTCACTCACCGGCTCACACCTTCGTCCGGTGGAAGTTCTGGTACGACCGCGACGGCGTCGGCCCGCGCTGCCCCTGATAGCGGGAACCGTAACGCTCCGACCCGTACGGATGCTCGGCCGGCGAGGTCAGCCGGAACATGCACAGCTGCCCGATCTTCATCCCCGGCCACAGCTTGATCGGCAACGTGGCCACATTCGACAACTCCAGGGTCACATGCCCCGAGAACCCGGGGTCGATGAAACCCGCGGTGGAGTGCGTCAGCAGCCCCAGCCGCCCCAGGCTCGACTTCCCCTCAAGCCGCGAGGCGATGTCATCCGGCAGCGAGACCACCTCGTACGTCGAGGCGAGCACGAACTCCCCGGGGTGCAGGATGAACGCCTCATCCCCCTCCGGCTCCACCAGCCGCGTCAGATCCGGCTGCTCCACCGCCGGGTCGATATGCGGATAACGGTGGTTCTCGAACACCCGGAAGAAGCGGTCCAGCCGCACATCAATACTCGACGGCTGCACCATCGCCGGATCGAACGGATCGACCCGTACCCGCCCGGCGTCGATCTCGGTCCGGATGTCCTTGTCTGAGAGAAGCACGCAACGAGGATACGCAAACACAACCCATGACCTGGGCCCGGCCCGACCGGACCGGGCCCGTCACCATGATCAGAACCCGCGGGCGATCACAAAGCGGCAACCCCTACCGCTTCTACCGCTTCCCACCCGCCACCGGCACCGCCTGCCGCAACCGCGCACAACGCGGACAGCGCAGCAGCCGACCGGGGCCGATCCGGTCGACGGTGAGGTGCTGCATCGGGAACGAAGCGGTGCTGAACACATGCCCTTCAGCACAACGGACGACGGTGCGCTCCATTGAGTCCCTTCCCTATAAACGTGGACAACAAAAGCCACATTAGGGGATCAACCACCCGCCACTCCACGCGGCACTCCGCCCCACCGTACGCCCCAACTCCCCCACCCTTATAGCCGCTTCCCACCCACCCCACCCCACCCGCACCCTCCCGGCAAACCCTCCCGAAAAGCACAAATACCCCACGACGAATGCGCCGGGGGTCAGGCATGGGGTACAGTGTGCGACGATGCGACACCGACGGATGGTGTCTCTCGCGGGTGTAGTTTAATGGTAGAACATGAGCTTCCCAAGCTCAGAGCGCGGGTTCGATTCCCGTCACCCGCTCCACGACGAAGGCCCAGGTCAGAGACCCGGGCCTTGTTTGTTGTCTAGACCTCTTTATGCCTCCCGTGCCCGTTGCGTGCCCGATGGAGTTTGGGCCGCCTCACGGTGTGCCCGTACGCGAGCGTCCAAGGCGGCGGCGATCTCCTTCTGACGGTCAAGGTTGGAGTGCTGGTAGATCAGCGCGGCCCGCTCAGAGGACTGGCCGGCACGGACCATGGTGTCCTTGAGCGTCGCTCCGGATTGCGTCGAGAGCGTGTGTCCGGTGTGACGAAGATCGTAGAAACGGAAGTCGTCGGGAAGTCCGACTTTGCCCCGCGCCCGTCGCCACTTCCGCCCAAAGGAGGACCGCCGGAACGGCGCCCCCTTCTCCCCGACGAACAGCAGCCCGTTGGGCTCCTTCTCGGCGAACCACTTCAGGTGGCGCTCCAGGTCCTTCCGGAGGAAGCCGGGCAGGACGATGAACCGCTTTCCTGCTTCGGATTTGGTGTCACCGACGACGCGCCGCCCGGTCGTCAGCTCGGGAGCGGCCCGCCGAACCCAGACGCCCACCGTTTCGAGGTCCACGTCAGGCCGCCGCAGCTCGGCTTGCTCCTCCGGCCGCGCAGGCCCGTACGCCGCGATGTAGACCATGAGACGCCAGCGGGGACCGATAGCGTCCGCGAGGGCGTCCACCTGGTCCACGGTGGCGATGGGCCGCTCGGGAGCCGACTCCTGGCCCGCCCCTCGAATCCGGCACGGGTTGCGGCGAATCAACTCGTCCTCAACCGCGGTTTCCAGGATCGCTTTCAGCAGCCGGTAGGACTTGGCGACTGTCGTGGCCCCAGTCGCCTTCAGCCGCTCAGTGCGCCATGTACGCACCCGGGGAGGCGTTATCTCGTCCAGGTCCCAGGCCCGGAAGGTGGGAAGGATGTGGAGCCGCAGGAGGCGCCGGTACAGCTCCTCCGTGGTGGCGGAGAGGTCCCGCTCATCGACCCACTGCAGGGCGTACTCACCGAGGTTCACCGCGCCTGTGTCGGGGTCCTGCCAGTCGCCCTTGCGTACCTCCGTCTGCTTCTCGGCCAGCCAGTCATCTGCCTCCCTGGTCGTGGCGAAGGTGACGGGCGCCGGATGGTCGACGCCATCGGGACCGAGGTAGCGCGCCTGATAGCGGCCGGAGGGGAGCTTGCGAATTCGGCCGAAGTTCCGCTTCTTCGCTGGCTTCTTCTTCGGCATCAGGCAGCCCTTCCGAGACGGCGCCTCCGAGGCTGTACCGGTCGCACGGTGTTGGCGTCGATGTACTCGCGGATGACGCTTTCCGGGATGCGTACATGCCGCCCGACCTTGACGTAAGCGATGCGCCTCTCGGCGACCAGACGCCGGGGGAAACGATCGGTGGTGCCCAGCAGCTCGGCGACCTCTCTGACGCTGAGGTACCGGTCACGCATGTGTCGGATCTCCTTCCGTTCCAGGGGCGGGGGCGACGGTGGCGGCAAGCCATTCCTCAGCAGAGGTGAGGCCGGTACCGGCGTAGACCCAGTGGGCGAGGACGAGAGTGGTTTCTTCCTGCTCCAGCTCGGCGGCGACTTGGGCCCGACGCCAAGCGGCACGGGCGTCACGGAGCGCACCGAGGGTGGTTGAGTAGCGGCGGGACTTGGTGGAGAAGTGGCCCCGGAAGCCGAGCATGTGAGCCCAGGCGCGGAGCCGGAGGTGTTCCAGGTCCTTGCGGGCGCCAAGGGCCCAAGCTGTGCGGATGAGGCGGCTGATGTGCTCGGGAACGTCGATCTGAGCGAGTTCGGCGATAAGCCGTATCGGCCGGTCGAGGGCCCCGGTCGCCGTCTCGGCGCCTTTGGTGGCGTACTTGGCGATGTACGCGGCGACCGCCCGATCGGTCAGCGCTGTGCCGCCGTCCAGCTCGGGCCCACGGATGGGCCGCACGTCGAGTTCACGCCCAAAGGCGAAGCGGTGGGACCGGCCAGCGATCACCGGCCCCTTCACCTCAGCCTTTGCTGAGGCAGCGCGGATCGCGTCGGTCAGCAGCTCGGTGGTGGCCCAGGCCGGCGGCGGTGTGTCACCTCCCTCCCGGCCGTCCAACCGAATCACGGCATGGAAGTGAACGGCACCGCGCTTCTGGTACTCGGCGACTTTGGCGAAGGACAACCGAGCATGGTCACGGAAAGCCCGTTGCGTGAGCCCGGCCCGCTTGGCGACCTCCCGCCGCAGGTAGATCGAGAACCGCCGCCACAAGGGCCCGGCGTGGGCGTTCCAGAGCACCGCGGATTCGTAGTCGTACGTGTCCGGGTTCAGCGGAGCGCCAAGCGCGTCGTCGTCCTGGTCGTGGCGGACGCCGCAGCGGCAGCGGCGGACCGTGCCGCCGGGGCCGGTGGGTCGGTTGTGCACCGGGCCGAAGCTGGGGGCGGTGAAGGTGGCGAAGACGCGCGGGTGCGTGGCTACCTCCTCGGGGGTGCCTTTGCCGCCGCGTAGTCCGGCGGTGATCAGTTGGAAGGTGTCACGGCGGTAGGTCTCGGCGCAGGCCGGACAGCGCGTGACGCGGCGGTTGTTGCAGCGGACCAGCAGATGCCCGGCGGGCAGCTCGGCGGAGTCCAGGTGATGCAGGACGCGGCCTATCTCGCCGGTCTGCCGGTCGACCTGGTGCTCGGTGCGGTGGCCGTCGAGGCGGATCGGATGGGTGCAGCCGCCGAGGCCGGAGAGTTGGCGGAGCAGGGCGGGCATGGTGCCGAGTGCTGCCAGGGTGCCGAGTTCGGGCAGCGGTGGCGGGGTGGTGCGGGTGATGATGGGGTCTCCTCTTTCGGCTCTTGGGTCGGGAGGGGTTGGGCTGCCGGGGCGGCGGATGCTTGGCGGTATCGAGGCCGCCCCGGCAGTCGTGTTGCGGTTCAGCGGCGCCGCTGGTTGCTGAGCAGTGAGCGCATGACGACGGCGGCGACCGCGACGGAGATGGCCGTGACGGCGACGGCGGCGAGCAGGGCCGTCAGGACGATGCCGACCGTGACCACGGCGGCGACGGTCCCAGCGCTGAACCCGGATGCCACCCGGCGGGCGGGCGCAGGCGCGGGGGCGGTGTGCTGACAGGGGCAGGCCGGGGCGTGCCCGTGCTGGACGGCCGGGACGCTTGGGCTGATCACGTGGGTGGAGGGCAGAGTGGGGGCTTCGGGGAACTTGGGTCGGAACACGGTGGATCTCCTCTCAGCTACTCGTCTAGGTGAGTGGTGTTAGCGGTTGACGACGTCCACGCCGGAGCGCGTGCCGGATTCGATGACCGGGGCGAGGACGGTGTGGGAGAGCCAGAAGCCGAACAGGGCGATCACGACGACGACCCAAACGCGGACGCCGAGGAACTTGATGGCGAACCAGGTGATGCCCCCGAGGACGAAGACCAGAGGCAGGCTGACAGTCACGGACGGATCTCCTTCAGCGGACGGGGCAGCGGTGGGTACGGGCGGCCAGCTCGGCGGCGGCCCGGGTGTCGTAGTCGGCGGAGAAGTCGCAGCGCGGTGCGATGCATACGGCGGCGTGCTTCTCGCGGCCCCGCTGGTCGTAGGCGGTGCCGACCCGGACGGGGCCGATGCGGGCGATGTTGCGGAAGCGGCGGAGCGACATGGGACTCCTCTCAGAGACGGGCGGCGATGGCGTCGGCGAGCGGCGCGGGGACGTTGAGACGGGCGCGCAGGGTGCCGGGGTCGATGGGTGAACCGGTGCGGGCGTGGTGTTCGTCGGCGAGCTTGCGCGCGTGGGTGACGAGCGCGGCCGGAACGTGTGGGACAGGTAGCTGCGGCTTTTCACGTTCCGGTTCGGCGGGTGGCCCCGCGGTTTCCTGTTCGGCCGGGACCGACTCGGGTTCAGCCGGTGCCGATGCGGGTTCGGCCACTGGTGCCGTGTGTGCGAGCAGGGTTCCGCCGAGGAAGGCGACAGCGGGCCATCCAGCGACGAGGATGCGCAGCCACGCCGGTACGTCGTCCAGGTCGAGCAGCCCAGCAGTGGCGACGTTCGCCCCGAGCGATGCGACCAGGGCAACGACGAACCAGCACCACCCAGCCGCCTTAGATGATCCGGACCGCAACCGCCGCCAGGCCGCCACGAGCAGCAGGTCCACGGAGACCGGATAGGCCCACGCCTTCCACCCGGCTTGACCGGCCGCCGAGGCGAGGTCATGCAGGTGTGCGAAGGACAGCGCGGCGGCGATGACCGCTTGCACAAGCACCGCGTCGACACGCGCCAGATGAGCGCGCATAGTCTTCCTTCCCGGTCAGTTGGCGCCCTTGAGCGCGTCGGCCCTGTTGCGGGCGATGGCAGCGACCTCAGCGGCGTCGGTGTCACCGGGGCTGTCGGCGGCGATGCGTTCCAACAGGTCTGCCTTGCGGCTCATGAGGTCGGCGAGGTCGCCGTTTCGGTGTTTGCGGTAGTTGGCCAGGTCGGCGATGAGGACGGAGACCTCAGAGATCGAGGGTCGGGACATGGTCGATTCCTTCCGCGTTCAGGCATGGCGGGGGTAGGGACTTGGCGCGATACGGTCGCGCCGACCGTGCGACGAGGGGGTTACTCGGCAGCCGGAACCGGCTTGACCAGCGAGACGGGTGCGCTCGCCGGGGTGGCCGGCACGGCGGGCCGGAACGGCTTGAGCGCGGGCAGGTCCGGCACCAGGTGCGCGGTGCTGCGGCAAGCGGCGGCAGCGTCGGCGAGGGACAGGTAGGGGGTGCGGATGCGGGACCAGCCGCCGGACGTGTCCCCGGCGACCGCGAGGCCGGGCCGCTCGGGTGCGATGGCACAGGCCGCGCCGACCGCTTCCGGGGCGATGTCGCCGAGCGCCATCTTGGCGGAGGCTTCATCGTTCACGCGGTGGCAGACCCGCCCGGTCAGCTGAGCCCGGAGCATCGTCGCGCCCTTGCCCAGCTCGGCGCCGAACCTCTGCCCGCACACCTCCAGGTAGATGCCTGCCGCGCGGCCGAGTTGGGCGAGCCGGATGAGCTGGGTGACCATCTCGTCCCGCCGTTCCTCGTCCTTCCTTGTGGCGATCAGGAACAGTTCGGCCACCTCGTCCACGAGCAGCACCACCGGCACCGGCCGCTCACCTTCCGGGAGCCCCCAGATGTCGGAGGTGATCTCCTCATCCGGAGTGCTCGGGGCGATGCCCTGCCGAGCCTTGATCAGGTCGTACCGGTTCTCCATCAGTTCAACGAGCACCGGCAACAGCTCGGCCGCCTGCTCAGGATCGGTGGCCAGCGCCGACAGTCGCGGAGCGACCGGCGCCAGTTCCACACCCCGTTTGCAGTCGATGCCGACCAGCGCGACAGGTTGCCGTGCCAGGCCGGTGATCAGGTGCCGCAGGAACATCGACTTCCCCGACAACGTGGCCCCGAGGGTGAGTTGATGTGGGATGGCCCGGTAGTCCCGTACGAACGGCGTCGCGTCCTCCCGCAGCGCCACCGGCACCTTGAGGAAGCCACCCGCCATCTTGCGAGGCATCCTGACCTTCCGCAGGACATCGAAGCCGATCAGCCGCAGCTCCACGACGCCCGGCTTGATCTCCTCGACGTATACGCCGTGGACGCCCCAGGCGTGCCGGAGCCGTTCGGCCGAGGCCGCCACGTCGGCGGGTTCCTGTCCCGGGGCCAGCCGGAGCCGGACCCGAAGCCCGGTCGACGTCGGCCGGATGATCCCGCGTCGCGGCGGGACCGGCCGGACCTCCCTGTGGGTGAGCGCGTGTACGGCCCAGGCCCGGAGCCGGGACGGTGGCACGGTCAGCCCGCAGGCATCCATGACCGCCCCGTACGAGCCGAGCAGCTTCACGGTGGAGACTGGCAGACCAACGGTCGACCAGTAGGCGGCCGGGTGCTTGGCCCGGAGGTAGGCGGCCCCGCCAACCGTCGCGGCAACGGGCCCACCCACCTCCAGCAGTGTCGTCACATCGGTCATCAGGCTCAGGCCCCCGCACCCACAGGTATGGCGGCCGGGGCGATGGCGTCGGCCCGGAAGGCGATGCCGTGCCGCTGCTGCCCGTTGAACACGCTCTCCCAGGGCCGCGCGACCAGACCGATCAGCGTGACCGGCGAGCCGAGAGCCAGCCCGTCGGTCACCCCGCTCTCCGGCACGGTCACCTGAATCAGGGAGGACTCCCCGCCGTCGATGTAGACGACGCCCAGGCGCATCAGGGCCTCACCGCTCTGGGCATCCTTGGCGATCTCGCCGGTCTGCCGGTCCTTCACCTTCGGCTCCGGCGCCTCGGTCAGCAGGATCGTCGCGGTAGACGTCTCAACACGGATGGAACGCAACTTCTTCTCCTTCTCTCACTCTTCAACCATCTAGTCATCTAGATGAGTTGCTGTCCTCCGACCCGAACGGGCGGGAACGGGGACCACCATGCCACACAACTTACCCACTCGTCTATACGAGTATGTGTCTTGGTGTGTACGAGTTGAGAGAAGCGGCCCACGACGGCCGCGCAGCGCGCCATCCGGCGAGCCCGTCAGGTGGCAGGCAGCTGGTAGGAGAGGACGTACGCGTCAGCGGCCATCACGGTGTCGCAGACTTCCACCGCCCGCCCCTCAGCGTCGAAGGCTGTACGGATCAGATGGATCACCGGGACACCCGAGGCCAGATGCAGGGTCCGCACCTCGGCAGGCGAGGGCATCCGGGCGCGGATCTCCTCGTCAAAGTGGTCCAGGCGGTGACCCATCTCCTCCAGCCGGGCGTAGATACCGCCCGGGCCAGGGTTGGGCTGGGCAATCGGGGTGTCACGGGCCAGGTCGAGCGGCAGGTAAGAGGTAGCGAACTCCACCGGCCGCCCATCGAGCAGATACCGGCGCCGCCGGGCGAGCACCTTCCGGGGTGAACCGAGCCGGGCGGCGATGTCCTGCGAGGGCCGCTCCTCCTTGACCTCCAGGCTGTCCACCTCGGGACGGCTTCCCGCGGCTTCCGCCTCCACCGTGAACGCCGACTTCCCCTGATCACGATGACGCCGCGCGAACCGGTCCGAGGCCAGACGCCGCACCGGTGGCCGGGGCCGGACGAAGACCCCCTTGCCGTGCTCGGAGACGGCGAGCCCTTCTTGCTGGAGCAGGGCCAGCGCGTTGCGGACGGTCATCCGTGAGACGCCGAAGTGCTCGACCAGCTCAGTCTCCGAGGGCAGCTTGTCACCCTCCTTGAAGCGTCCCTTGTCGATCGCTTCGCGAAGCCGGTCGGCGATCTGCCGGAACACAGCCCGATCGCTGGTCGGGTCCAGCGCGCCCAGGACGGAAGTCAGAGAAGGCATGATGTTTGTACTCCTTTAGGTGTCTAGACGAGCGGCTGACCCTGGTTGCTACGGTGGAGAGCCTAGCCAGCCGAGAGGGCAGAGGAACGTGAGCACTGATCGCCCGCACTCCGTGAGCGTCGCCGGGGTCATCGTCGACGACGCTGGCCGCGCGTTGCTGATCAAGCGGCGGGACAACGGTAAGTGGGAACCGCCCGGCGGCGTGCTGGAACCCGGAGAAACCATCCCCGACGCTCTGCAACGGGAAGTCCTTGAAGAGACCGGCATCAAGATCGCGCTTCCCGCGACCCTCACCGGCGTCTACAAGAACATGACCCGTCTGATCGTCTCCATGGTCTTCCGCTGCGAGGCGATCGACGGCACCCCGACCACCGGAGCGGAGACCCGCGCCTTGCGCTGGGCTACCCGCGAAGAGGTCATCGAACTGGCCGACGAGGCGTACGCGATCCGCGTCCTGGACGCGCTCGACAACACCAGCCCGCCGGCCGTCCGCGCCCACGACGGCGTTCGACTCATCTAGCACGAACCCATAGCCCATGGCCGCCTACCAGCACAGAGGAACTTGTATGCACGAGTATATGAGTAGCGTTCGTGCCTGGGGACTGACTTGCCCAGGATTCCCAGAAGAGATCGGCCGCGCCCGTCGCTGGACCCGCGACATCCTCAGTGACCACCCATGCGCCGAGATCGCGACGCTCATCGTCAGCGAACTGAGCACCAACGCCGTGACCCACACCGCCAGCGGCAAGCCCATGGGCACCTTCCACGTCGCACTCGCCCTGTCCGCACAAGTCGTCGCGATCTCCGTGACCGACGACGGAGGCCAGCCGGGGAAGCCTCACCCAATCGAGCCGGACCAGGACGCCACCCACGGCCGGGGCCTGAGCATCGTCATGGCCCTCGCCAACCACCTCGGCATCACAGGCGACGAACACGGCCGCACAGTCACCGCCGAACTCCTCGCACCGGCCGCAGCAGCACTCACCCCAGAAGGGGAGGCCCGATGACCACGCCACCGACCTCAGGCCGCAACGACGGCTGGGAGATGGACCAACTCCACCGCGACGAAATCACCGTGGCGATGAACTGGGTCATCCGAACCTGTCAGCAGATCGTCCGCGAACGCAGCCACAAGACCTTCTGGGCCCCGGCCGGCACCACCGATGGCATCCCATCCCCGGAACAGCTCATGCAGACAGCCCGCCAGGACGTACTCGACAAGCTGCAACGCATCATCGACGGCGCCCAGTTCGTCATGAAGGACATCGAGCACCAACGTGCCAAGCGCAAGCAGTGAGTTACAACCTTCTCTACGGGTTCAAGGCGCCGCGCAAGCGCGGCGCGGCACCCACCCGGCCCGCGCGCCGCCGCTCCTGCCTGCGTCCCGCTCCGGCGCCCGGCCCGCCCGGGTGCCGCGTGCGACAAGCGGCGGCGATAACCGTCAAAGACGGTGCCTCCGGCGGGGGCGCTCAGGCTCCGGGATGGATGAAGCGCCATACGCGGGTGCCGCCCCGTAGTGGCGTGCGTGGGGAGCTTCCATACCGTCTGCCGTCGACCCAGGCAGAGCCGAGCAGACGCGGCCCCTGGCGTCCAGGTCGTTCGTACAGTGGCGCGCTCCACCTGGACGCCAGGGACCACGCCCGCTCCACGGTGTGTGGGTCGACGGCAGACGGGATGGAAGCTAGGGCCAGCTGGTGTGGGAGCTAGAACCAGACGCAGACGTTGTGACGCGATTCATTCGTTGTCTCGTTCAGCAAAGAGAGAGATCTGCCCTTCAATTGGCGCACGAGAAGGACGCACGAAATCGGAAATCGGCCCCAAAGTGCGTACAACCGTCGCGTCATACAGCCAGCTCAAGTTTCCTTCTTTTTCGAGCCGCCCACTAACCTCTAGCGCTAGATCCTCTTCGTGAGCCCTAACAGCCTCATGATACTCATCCTCGTCTGACAGGCGAACGCGAACCTTCTTGGTCCGCCCGCTCGACAAAGAATCGAGACCAAAAACGCCAGGGCTTCCCGCTTGCTTCTTCGCTAGCAGGTGAACTCTACCTATCAAGGTTGACACCTCAGAGGAAGCATCGGCAGCCAACCTCGTTGCCGCCTTGCTCAAAGGATCAACGTCAGACCCCCGGAACTCAAAGCGGGAATCAAGCCCGCCTGGAGGAGGCGTAACAGGATCCCAATCAACACTAATATCTGCGCCATCGGAATTTTCTGCAATTCCGAGGATTGCACTAGCCATCTCGTAGGAGATTCCCTGAGTGACTCCGGCTTCGAACCCCGAAAGTGACCCACTGGCGCGGTAGTGTTCCAGCGCCTCCGCAGTCGCTTGCACAGCCCTCACCACCGCTTGGCTCACGTCCCTGACGCTGGCCAGCCCCAGCTCAGGAACTGCGAAGGCGGGCGTGTCCGCAGATCCGGAAAGCGGAACTCCAGCATTCGGCGGCGCGTAAGCGGTGATGATGTAACTACCGGGAGCCGACTGCCCCATGAGCACTTGATCGAGATATCTATGAGCAAAACGGCCGTGCTTATTCACGAAATGACGGCCAGGGCCCATGTAAGACTTAGCCCCTGCAATAAGCGTCCGGCGCGCAGATTCAACAAGACGCTCTCCACTCTTCCAGGCGATAAATCCACTCGGCGCCGAAGATTCCTTTCGGAATTTAAACTCGTCCGAAGCGTCCACAATCAAACGAGGGTAGATCGACCTGATCCAGAAATCTCGATCCTGGGACAGTTGCAGCAGGGCCGATCTCATGGCGTCGACGAATTCGGGTGCGCCCTCATCAAGGGGAAGCATCAGGCTGGTGTTCAACCATGCATCCGTCAACTTTGGAGGTGTATAGCGAGAATAGATCCCCCGCCTGCCGCCAATACGCTGCCAGCCGGCTTCCTCTAGCAGGGCGCTCAGCTTTCCTGGGTCAACCCGCGCAGGGAGCGTGACGCTCGACGTATCAGTCATTCAGCGGTTCACCCCTGTCGACTTTATCCAGGATCTCCGAGAGAGATTGCGCATCCACCCTATTTTTGGTCGGGATATGCACCGTCGGCTTCTTTACCAACGGGTCAACATGGACCCCTTCCAAAGATACCCAGAAGCAAGATCGTCTAGTCCACAGGCCGTCGTGCGTAACCTCGGTCCACTCTGCCTGACGAGGCGGCGCAGTCATAACGACCAAAATCGCCTTTGGGTACTTACGCGGCTTCACCAAGTGATCGAAGTACTGACGCTTGGTGAACTGGTAGCTGAAGTACTCCCGTGACTGGTCAGGGACAATCCGGGTGGTGCACTTGAGCTGCGCCAGGACCGCAGACTCCTCATCCAGGGGGTCGCTCGGCGGGCGAATTAAACGAACGTCGTAGCCATAGACGTCAACCGGCACGATCTCGACCGCAAGACCAGCCGTCGCTGCCACGGACTTGATGTACCCCTGCTGGAGCTGCTCCATCATCTGAGTGACGTAGCGCATGTCCACGGCCTCGATGTGGCTAGCGCGCGGCTTCCTGCCGTCCGCAGGCTCCGTTGCCCTCACCACGCCGCAGTGCCCCTCCCCCGACGGTTGAGGTTTTAGGCTAAATCACCGGAGGGCCCCGGGCCAGGGACTGTCTGAAAGTCATGCCCAAACAGTAGAACGAGGCACTGACAGCGGCTAGTTGATGACACGAAGGCGCCGCAGTGAGCTCGATGGGGATGTCCAGGGCATCACGGTGCTGGCGTGGCCCGTAGGCCCGTCTCATTCAGCCCCGTTCGCGGCCGTTCAGGCGAGGCCCGGAGCCGTCACCGCGCGGACAGCAGCCGTCCATGAACGCAGGTGAACGGCCCTGTACACGGCCCCATGAGGTACCAACAGACTTGGAAAGCGTGTGGACCAGCCCCTGTACGGCCCAGACATCGACCCGTCGGGGTCCCATCGACGGACTACGTTGTCGTCGTGGACGAGGAACCAATCACCATCAAGCTCAGTCGCGATCAAGCATTCGTACTGTCGGACTGGCTGTACAAGGTCATGTTCAAGTCCGACGAACTCAGCGCCATCGTCAAGGACCCAGCCGTGTGGTCTCCGATCCACGCCATCTCGGGCTCTCTCGACAAGGCGCTGGTGGAAATCTTCATGCCCGACTACGAGGCCCGTCTCTCCGCAGCCAAGCGACGCCTCCTCGACTCCATGGGAAGCGAGGACGACGAGCTCAGGGGGGTCAACGACCCGGACCCTGCTTCTGCGTAGTCCTCTTCACACTTCGCGTCGGTCCCATGCCCTGTGGGCTTGGCTGCCCGCTGATCCCACACGGTCAAGGTCCGCTGCGCAAGGTTGTCGCCGTATGGGCCCCTCCCTAGCGCGAACCTCTACCCCGCCCTTGCCCCGAACTGGCACCCGTTCCGGGAGCAATCGCGAATCCTCCAGGTCACGGTCCTTCGCGTGTCACTCCGGCCCAGGGTTTCGTACACGAGCCCCCACTCTTAGAGTTACCTCCACGAAGGTGTACCGGAGGGATGGAATGGACCCGATCGTCTTAGCAGCAGGGGGCGCGCTGGTCAGCGCGATGGCCACGGACGGGTGGCAACATGCCCGTGCTGCCGTGGTGGCATGGTTCCGCCGGCACAACCCGGAGCAAGCAGACAACATCTACGCTGACCTGGAAGTATTGCGTGGCCAGGTAGCGGCCGCTCGGGCCGAGGCAGACCAAACCACCGAACAGACGCTGGTGCGCGCCTGGCGCGCGCGATTGCAACAGCTCCTCGATGGCGACCCTGAGCTGGCGGTCGAGCTGCGGCGGCTACTGGAAGAGCACATCAACCCGGGCCCGTCTCTGGAAGAGCGAGCTCAGGTCCGTTCCGTCGTCATGCGGGCAGAAGCCCACGACAACTCGCGGGTCTACATGGCTGGGCGCGACCAGTACATCACCGAGGGCTCGTGAACACCCCGGGGCACGACAGCGGCCGCGCCCCGGACCATATCGAGGTACATGCCCACGACCACTCTCGGGTATATGTGGCCAATCGCGACTTGCACCAGACGATTGTCTCGGTACCGACACCGGTAACCACGCTGCGCACACTGCCGCGGAAGCTCGCCTACTTCACCGGCCGAGGCAGTGAACTGCACCGGCTTCTGCAAGCCGTCGGCCCACACCCCGGCCAGACAGTAGCAATCCATACCATCAGCGGAATGCCCGGCGTTGGAAAAACTGCGCTCGCCACGCACGTCGCCCATCTGCTTTCCAACCGCTACCCCGACGGACAGCTATTCGTACAGTTAAATGCCCATACCCCTGGCCAGCGTCAAGCTGACCCCGCCAATATCCTAGCCACACTCCTGACAAGCAGCGGTATTGCCCCGCGACATCTCCCCGACGGAATCGATGCACGCGCCGCACTATGGCGCAACCACCTGGCCACCCGGCGCATTTTGCTTGTGCTGGACGATGCGGCCGACTCCGCCCAGATCGAGCCCCTGTTGCCTGCCAACGAGGAGTGTCTAGTCCTAGTCACCAGCCGCAAACGTCTACTCGGCCTAGACGGCGCTGTTCCTCTATCGTTGGAATGTTTGCAACCCGACCAAGCGGCGTTATTATTCGGTCGCCTGGCCAATCGCAATCCCACTTCTTTGGAAGGCAAGGCGATAGCTAGCACGGTCCGACTGTGTGGCTACCTACCCTTGGCAATCACGCTGCTCGCTGCCCAGCTCGCCCATCACCCTCTTTGGGATATCAACACGTTTGCAGACAACTTCGCCACTGCCCAGGATCGGCTTGGTGAACTTGAGGCTGGCGACCGAGCCGTGACTGCCGCCTTCCGTCTGTCCTACAAGGCGCTGGACCCACATCAGAAGAATCTCTTCCGATGCCTTGGCCTACACCCTGGTCCTGAAATTGACGCTTATGCCACCGCCGCCCTCGCAGATATTTCAGTTAATCTGGCCCGCCGTCGCCTGAACGCCCTCTACAAAGATCATCTCGTCGATGAATCCACCGCTGGCCGCTACCGCCTCCATGACCTTCTTCGCACCTACGCCCGCGACCTTGCCGTGCAAGTCCCGGCTAGGGACCGTGCACTCGCCACCGATCGTTTGCTGGCTTACTACCAACACGCTGCCGAGGCTGCTGACCTCTACCTCGCTGACACCGCCCGCCCAGGCACGCCTACCCCAACCCCAGCCTGCCCCACAGTGCCCCGCCTGACTACCCGGGAAGATGCTCTGCTCTGGATGCGCACAGAACGCCCAAACCTGTTTGCCTGCGTCGAGTACGCCACCACACGCGCGCAGCCCTCTCGGGTGATCCGTCTCGTCGCCGCCATGGCCGCCTTCCTCCGCCGCGAAGGACCCTGGCCGCAAGCCATCGCTCTCCATGAGACGGCTATTCACACATCAAACGAGAGCGGTGCACGCCTTAGCAAGGCCAACGCCATGTGGGATTTAGGGCGCGTGCAGTACTTGGTCGGGGCATACGATGCGGCAGCCAAACTACTAGAAGAGTCACATAGTCAATACAGCGTACTCTGCAGTCGCCTCGGTGAAGCCAACGCCCTATGGGATCTCGGACTCCTGCATCGCCTAACCGGGAGATACGACCTGGCGATCAAGCTACTAGAAAAAGCACGGATCCAATATCACTTCATTGGCGACCAGATCGCCGAGGCAAATGCCCTGCGTGACCTCGGTCGCGCCCAATGCATGGTCGGGAAATATGAGCCAGCCATCGCTCTTATGGAGAAGGCACTAACCTTATACCAGACTGGTGGCGATCGGTTCGGCGAAGCCAACACGCTACGGGCTCTAGGCCGCGCACTGTGTTCAATCGGGGACCATGATAGGGCGATCAGCCTACTCGAGAAGGCGCGAGCCATTTACAAAGATCTCGATAACTCATTTGGCGAGGCCAATGCTCTAAGGGGAATGGGGTTGGCGCAGCGCGAGGCGAAAAATTATGAGACAGCAATCGACCTGGCGGAGCAGGCGCGAAGCCTGTACAAAACCCTCAGTAATCAGCTTGGTGAAACAAATACGCTTCATGATCTCGGCCGGGCGCAATACTTGGTCGGAGATGTCGACAGGGCAGTGACCCTAATGAAACAAGCATTGGACCTGTACGAAATCCTGGGAAACCAATTAGGTAAAGCGGAAGTTCTAAACGGGTTGGGGAAAATCCTGTCTGACTCCTCCCAGCCTGAGAAGGGTATCGCTCTACACCGGGAAGCCCTCCAACTCGCACGCAAACTCACCCACCCCTTAGAGGAAGCACACGCGCTTGAAGGCGCAGCTCGCTGCGCGGCACGCACTGGATCGAGACAGACGGCTCTCGTCGATCTTCAAAGTGCAGTGGAAATCTACAAGCGAATCGGTGCAGCCGAAGCATCAGCCGCCATGGCATTCCACAAGGCCCTACAGATCGATACCTCGTGACATACGACAAGCGTGCCCGATACGTGCCCGATCGGGCGGTGAACCACGGTCAACCAGGGTCTTCTACGAGCTCAGCTACGCCTGGAGGAGCCGCTCATTTCTGCAGGTCAAAGTAGGTTCCTGGCTCGCGAGGCCCTGTGATTCCCAAGCTCAGAGCGCGGGTTCGATTCCCGTCACCCGCTCCACGACGAAGGCCCAGGTCAGCGACCCAGGGCCTTGTTTGTTGTCTAGCCCTCCCCGTCCCCACGCGCCAGCTCCGCACCAGAAGCGCTGCCAGCGACCCTCGCTCGGTCCGCCCGCACCCGAGCGTCCAAGGCAGCGGTCAGATGGTGTTCCAGGTTCCTCTTCATGAAGCCCAACAAGACAATGAAGCGCTTCCCTCCCTCGGCCTCGTGTCCCGGCCCCATGGCGTCAGCCAGCGTGTCCACGTGGCCCACCGCCGCTGTGGGACACCCCGGAGCGCTTTCCTTCCTCGCCCCACGGATGCGGCCACGGGTTACGGCGGATCAGCTCGCCTTCGGTCGCCGTCTCCAGGATGGCCTCAGCAGCCGGTACGACGTGGCGACCGTCGTCCCTCCGCGGGCGCGAACGGTTGTCTGCGAGATCGTCCCGGAGACCCATGACACTCCGGGAAACTGGCCCCATGACACAGTCGCCGTATGAGCACGTGATCCCACCACCTGTCACACCATTACGCGGGGACGAACCGATCATCGGGGTGCCAGGTATCGCCGTCGCCGACTTCTGGCGCTTCGCCATGCCCGACCTCAAGGTCAACAACACCCGCGGCTTGTTCGCCGAGTTCCTCGTCCACCATGCGGTTGGGTCCCGCCAGCCCCGAGTGGAATGGGCAAGCCATGACGTGGAAACTGACGACGGACTGCGCATCGAAGTCAAGACCAGTGCCTACATGCAAGCATGGGAACAATGCCGCCACTCCGACATCCGCTTCAGCGGACTGCGAGCCCGCACCTGGACACCCATGGCCGGATACTCCGGCACGAAGTCCTACAACGCCGACGTCTACGTGTTCGCCGTCCAGACGGCACGCGACCACGCCGCCTACGACCCGCTCGACACCGCCCAGTGGGAGTTCTACGTCGTCGCCCGCCCCACCCTGGAAAAGCTTGACGTAGACAGCCTGGGACTGGCAGCCGTCCGCACGGCGGCAGGCGAACCGGTCGACGTTCACGCTCTCGGCGACCGCATCCGGGGCCTCGACCCACGCCCCAGCAGGAACGCTGGGGCCTCCGACCATGGGCGATGAGTCGCTCGAATGGGCAGGGGTCCAGGCCAGCGGCCCTCAATATTGATTTCATTTGCGCAACTTTCATGAATGAAAGTATCCTCAGGGCAAGTGTCCATCTCAGCTGAGCCGGGAGGCGAGATCGCCATGGACGGATTTGTGGGGCGCCGAGCCGAACTCAACCTCCTGGACGAACTGTTGGCCCCCGTGCGCACCGGAGGGCGCGGTGGGCGAAGAGGCCGCGCCGTGCTCATCCGGGGGCGTCGGCGCGTCGGCAAGTCCCGCCTGGTGGAGGAATTCCTGGAGCGGACCGGACTTCCGCACGTCTTCTTCACCGCCGTCGGCGGCTCCAGGAAGGAAGACCTCGCGGGCTTCACCGCCGAGCTAGCCGCCTCCACCCTCCCCGAGGCCGCGCGCTTCGGGGACTTCGCCAGCCCCCAGACCTGGGACGCCGCCCTGAGCCTGCTCGCCGGCGCGCTGCCCACTGACGCACCGAGCATCGTCGTCCTCGACGAGATGCCTTACCTCGTACGCGAGGACCCCAGCTTCGAGGGCGCGCTGCAGAAGACATTCGACCGGACCCTGTCCAAGCTCCCCGTACTGCTCATCCTCATCGGCTCCGATCTGGCCATGATGGAGCAGCTCAACACCTACGGACGGCCCTTCTACCAGCGCGGAACCGAGATGGTCGTCCCCCCGCTCAATCCGGCCGAGGTCGGCGCCATGCTCGACCTGCCCCCGGCCGATGCCTTCGACGCCTACCTGATCAGCGGCGGACTGCCGCTGATCCTCGAAGAATGGCCACACGGCGCCGGACTGTGGGACTACCTGGGACAGGCCCTGCGCCGCCCGACCTCGGCCCTGCTCGTCAGCGGCGAGCGCACTCTGGCCGCCGAGTTCCCCACCGAGGCGCAAGCCCGTACCGTGCTCGGCGCCATCGGTCACGGGGAACGCACCTTCACCCTGATCGGACGCGCCGCCGGAGACCTCAACCCCGGCTCCGTCAAGCGCTCCCTCGAACTGCTCACCGCACGCCGCATGGTCGCCGCCGACGCACCGCTGTCCACCCGGCCCAGCCGCGAGACCCGCTACCGGATCGACGACCCGTACCTGCGATTCTGGCTCTCCTTCATCGGCCCGGCCATCCCGACGATCGAACGCGGCCGCGGCGATCGCGTCCTCGCGACGATCCGTACCAGCTGGACATCCTGGCGGGGCCGCGCCATCGAGCCCGTGATCCGCGACGCCCTCTGGCGCTTGGCCGACGACCGTCTACCCGAAGGCACCGACGCCATCGGGGGCTACTGGACCCGCACCAACGACCCCGAAATCGACATCGTCGGAGCCGACCGCTCCCCCATCGCCAAGAAGATCACGCTCGTCGGTTCGGTCAAGTGGCTGGAGAGCAAGCCCTTCGACTCTCGCGACCTCGCCCGCCTCATCACCCACCGCTCCCAGCTGCCGGGCGCCGACGACACCACCCCCCTGCTCGCTGTGGCCCGCAGCGGCTGCACCGCCGAAGGCATCCCACACCTGACCCCGGACCAACTCGTCAGAGCCTGGACATGACAACACGGTGGCCCAGGCCAGGGGCTCGCTTCCCTGACCTGGGCCACCGTGTTGTCTAGGCCGATTCAGGAACCGCGCACGGCTTGCACTTCGGATGAAAGGCACCGTGCCAGATGCGTGCCAGAACAAACGGGGAGCCATGGTCAACAGCGGTCGGTCCGCCGTCTCGCCCATGACGGGCTGAACGGCTCTTCCCGCAGGTCATAGCCGACGGCAGGTCGTCCGAGCCGGTGATTCCCAAGCTCGGAGCGCGGGTTCGATTCCCGTCACCCGCTCCAGTAAAAAACCCCAGGTCAGCGACCCGGGGCTTCTTCGTTTCCCGGGGCCGCTGACGTCTCCGTCAGCCCGCGACGACGCGCCGAGATCCGGCCCAACGCGATCACACTTGAGCTAAAGCGATCGAGACGCGTCGGGTGTTGTGTGGGGGACGAGGCGCGGGCGTAGGCTCAGCCCAGCGACCGCAACAACGGCCAGGCTCAGGATGATCACGCAGACCGCCGCCCAGGAGACGTTTCGATGACCGAACAGCCTTCTGCCCCCGACGGGCCCTTGATCCCCATGCCGGCGCTCACTCCGGCAGCGCTCCGCGCAGCGGTCGCCCAGATCGCCCCCGCCCAGCTGCCTTCCTTCGTCGAACACCTCGACCGCGCAGTTGAACAAGCCGCTGCTCAGAGCACGATCGCTCCACTGCGCACCTTCCTGCAGTGGTGGGGCGAATTCGTCGCCATCCAGCGCTACCCGGCCCGCGCTGCACGCCTGCGCGAATTGGAAGCCGTAGCGGAAGAAGCAACGGACCGCGAGGCCCTGCGTTCCGCACTCGCCGAGATGCGACAGATCACAGAGCTGGCGCACCACGAGATCTCCGCGTGAGCGATAACTGGACCTGGGACCAAGCTCAGAGCGCGGGTTCGATTCCCGTCACCCGCTCCACGACGAAGGCCCAGGTCAACGACCTGGGCCTTGTTTGTTGTCTAGACCTCTCTAGGCGTCCCGTGCCCGTTGCGTGCCAGATCAGGCGCCGGGCATGCCGACCGGTCGCCTCGTGTCGGCGTTCAACTCCCTGGTGCCCTCGGCTGTGTGATCAGCGCCGCCGAGAGACCACATCAGCCATGCTGAAATCATGAGCAGGTATACAGCGGCGAAGCCGTACGTACTGCCGGAGTCACTCGCCGAGTTGGACGGGCCGACAACTGGTGGCGTCACGCTGCCGCGCCACATCGACTGGGGACCGCACTACATCTACGACCTGGCCGACGAGGCAGACTTCCGGCTGATGTACGAGCGTGTCATCCGCGAGGCTCAGACTCGTGACGACCTCAACGCGTATCTGAACGCGACATCGCTGCGGCGGGTGTGGTGTGGCCTGTTCCTCCCCGTTGCAGTCAAGACCGCTTGGGGAACCCGATTCCCTGAGCTCCGTGAACACGGCGCGACGGCAGCCGCGGCCTAGTGGGCGAACTGCACCCGGCGGCTGATCCTCCACGATTCGGGCGCGCTGAAACCAGTCACTGGCAAGATCCGCACGTCGGCGGAGGACAGCCACTGGCAACGTCGACGGCGCTCAGCAGCCCGCCGAGTGAACTTAAGCGGACGAGGGCATCTCCATGCGCACGAGCAGGACGGACACGTACCGTAGGACGCACAGCGGACTTGCCGATCCTTCCTGGAGACCGCGATGACCACGCAGCCCGAACATCCGATGCACGACATCGCTGACAGTGATCCGGAAGCCCACCGCATCGCCCAGCCGGCGAGCACGCCTGAGGAACTGCGCACTGCTCTTGCGCTGATCGCCCCGGACGCACTGCCGACATTTGATGCCGAGCGCGCCGCGGCACTCCGGCAGTCCCGGGAGCAGGTGAGCGCGGCGCCCATGCGTCGCTTCGTCGGGCAGTGGGCCGTCTACGTCGCCGTCGAGCGCCACCCGGACCGAGCCGCCCGCCTGCGGGCGCTGGAAGCCCGTGCGGCCGAGACCGACGATATCCACGAGGCTCGCGAACTTGCGGCGGAGATCGGCCGCATCCTTGACGAAGCATGCGCTGAAGCCGGCATCGACCAGGAGCAGGGAGCAGCGTGAGCGACCGGGACCCATGGCGTTGGGAGTACGACCCGGACGCCGAGCACGTCGTGTCCGGTCTGCCCCCGCAAGTGGTCGCCGAGGTCGAACGCCTCGCGGGAGAAATGGTGGCGCTGGCCGAGGTCGGCGTTGACGTCACGGATCTCGGTCAAGGACCGCGACGGGGCGTGCCGGGCGGAGTGCGGCGCATCCCCCTGCTCGTCGACGGCTGGTTCTACGCGCTGCCCCTCCCCCGACTGCGCCTCATCGCGATCACGCGAGTGATCCCCCCATTCTCCGATCTTTAGCGAGGTGAACAGATCTCGCTGCGAGGGACTGGACCTCGGCGCGGACTGGTCGACAGTGCGTCCGTTTCCGCACCAGATGCGCACCAGATAGAGCGGTGAACAGCGGTGAATGACGGGTGCTGCGGCGGGCGCACCAGCCCGCCGTCAGCACTCGTTTACGCTGGTCAGCGGCATGATCAGCGCCGAAGGCCCGGTGATTCCCAAGCTCAGAGCGCGGGTTCGATTCCCGTCACCCGCTCCACGACGAAGGCCCAGGTCAGCGACCCGGGCCTTGCTCATCGTCCAGACCATTCCCTCCTCACCGATGGCAAATTGCCCTTTAGAAGCTGTTGCCTTTCCGGGCTTGAGGACGGCGTTTTCGCTGGTCGGGCATAGGGACGATGATCCTGTGGGAGTGGTGGTCTGTCGTGTCGCCGCTGCTGTGGAGGCCATGGATGCCGTCGGTCGTGGGGCTGCTGGAACAGCGCGAGCTCGTCGCTCGCCGTCGCGTGGACGAACTGCGGGAGGAGGCCGACCGCATCCAGGCTGAACTGGCCGTGGCCGAGCGGGACTGGAAGGAATGGGCCATCGCTCGCTCGCGGGTGGGTGAGGTGCTTGCTCCGGCAGACGAGACCGAGCATGGCCATGACCAGGCCGACCAGGCCGACCGGACAGCACCGACC